>CATNCF010000080.1 GCA_950097145.1 uncultured Lachnospiraceae bacterium | reverse complement strand
CTGCAAGATGCACTCTGGCAGAGGTTAATTCCCTTGCGTTCAGTTCTTTTGCGATTGCCGCAAGCGTCAGGATATAATTATCATCATCCGACTGCTTTTCAGCGATAAAGCTCTTATGACCTTCCCCAATAATATAGAAATATCCATCATACTCCAAATAATCTTTACTGAAAGTTGACGCTTTCTCACTCTTGATCAGCGCTGTTGGAAATACCCTGTGTGTTGTTTTGATATTCCCATATCCATGATCAATTCCTAAAATCAATGTTCCATTCATGTTATATTCTCTTATATTCGCCATAGTTCTTCCCTCTCTTTTCGTTTTGATTTAATGATAGCAGTAGACAATATCATGAAGAACCACTTCCTCTGCCGTTGCTTTAGCCTGTTCCCGAAGCTGCCACATTTCCATTGTAGAGTCCGGATTCTCCGGTTTATGTTTCTGTAAATACTGCTGCATAATCCTGTCCAACAGTTCGTTAGCTTCCTCATTTACTTCCGCTTCCTTTTGCTTCAACTGCCCTGTACAAACTAAATCATAATATCTCTCCGGCTGGTTTTCTTTCAGATACTTTTTCCATAAATCTCCGTATTTTCCTAAAAAAACATTTTGCATTGTTTCTGTTTCTTCTTCGCCAATAAAGATATTAGGATATAAAATACCGTCTTTCTCTGTGTAAGTGCTACCCATTTGTTCAAATATTGATAATTCTTCTTTCTGCCTACCCATAACTTTATCCTCCAATCATCTGTTTCTATCGTGATTTTTCCACTCTTTTAGCTGAACGATTATGAATACCTGTTTGTTTTTCATGCCAATCCCTGACCAATTTTTCTATCAGTTCCACTTTCTGCTTTGGTGTGAAATCTGAGGGAAAATACTGCGATAACGAATCCGCCCTAATCTTAATCTGTTCCCTCTGATTTGCTTTTTCCTCTCCCAAAATATCATACATTTTATCCATATCAATCCCCTCTGACTGACTCAGGCGTTTCATCCTGTTTGCCTGTGAAAGAGACGGCGTACACTGCTCCAAATCCATTACCACATGAAGCTCATACTGCTCCTCTTCCTTCAAATAAGAAAGTTCCACCGCTATAGTAAACGCTATTTTCCCTTCATCCACCATATCAAGGATTTTGGGAATAAGATTTGTCAGACGGATATACCTTGCAATCTGATTCCGGCTCTCTCCAACCTGTTTTGCCAGAAGTTCATCCGAACGAAGTATGGGTTTTCCGTTTTCTCCAACATCCTTTGACAGCTTTGTCCCAGCTTGGGACATAGGCTCAGTAAGCTTCTTTCCCTGCTGCTTCATGGCTTCCAGCTTCATTTTATAGGCATAAGCTTTCTCACTGGGCTTGATATGCTCCCGCTGTAAATTACTGTCCACCATCGCTATCGTCGCTTCTGCATCATCCATCTGCACAATCATCACAGGAACCGTGTCTATACCTGCCCATTCGCTGGCTGCTTTTCTTCTGTGCCCTGCAACGATTTCAT
>CATNCF010000079.1 GCA_950097145.1 uncultured Lachnospiraceae bacterium | reverse complement strand
GGAGCATTTTATTACATAGCCTTGTGGAGCTGAAAAACCAGCTCATTCAGCAGGGCAGATATACGGACTGCGTTGACGAACTAATATATAAGGTCGTAAACGCACCAGTAAAGAGAATGAAAATTGAATATGTCTAAGGCACATCACAGAGCCGCTTATTCTTATTGATTTTTGATATGCTCCCCTTATGGCAGACAGATGAAATAATAAAACTGTCACTATAAGGAGGAGCATATTTTATGGGACAACATTCAAAATACTCTTTTGAAATGAAATTAGATGCCGTTACAAAATATTTGGAGGGAAGCTGTTCAACAGAAAGTATCGCCCGAAGCCTGGGAACAAATGGAACACGTATCGTCGAGTGGGTGACCTTGTATCAGTCTTTAGGAATAGAGGGGTTAAAAACAACTCCAAAACTCCGTGTCTATTCCGCCGAAACAAAACAAAATGCTGTTGCCGATTACCTTTCCGGCAAAGGAACATTAAGGGAAATCCAGAAAAAGTATGGAATCCGCTCAGATAAGCAGCTTCGCAACTGGATTATGAAGTATAATGGTCATGAGAAGTTAAAGGCTTCTGGAACAGGAGGAACCAGCGTCATGACCAAAGGAAGAAAAACCTCATATGAGGAACGGGTGGAAATTGTAACATACTGCATAGAGCATGGAATGGATTATGCCCAGGCAGCAGAAAAATACCAGGTATCCTACCAACAGATTTACCAATGGACAAGGAAATACCAGTCAAACGGCGTAGAAGGGCTTATTGACAAAAGAGGGAAAAGAAAATCTGAAACAGAAATGTCGGAACTGGAGAAGCTGCGTGCGGAAAATAAGATTCTTCAAGCGGAAAAGCGCAGAGCCCAGCTGGAGGTTGCTTTCTTAAAAAAACTCGACGAAATCGAAAGGAGGCGGTTCTAAGCCAGACACAAAATGAAACGGTTTATCTGGCGATACAGGAAATATATGACGAGCAGGGATGCTCAATATCAGAACTCTGCAGATTTGCGGGAATTTCGCGTTCTGCTTATTATAAATGGCTGAACCGAAAACCAAGTGAAAATGAGAAATTCAACCAGAAATTATGTGTCCTTATCAGAGATGCGTACGAGGAAAAAAGCGGGATTCTGGGTTACAGGCAGATGACGATTAAATTGAACCGTGAAAATGAATTTCAAGTCAACGCAAAGAGAATCTTGCGCCTTATGCGGATTTTACATCTGAAATCTGTGTGCCGGCGCAGGAGAAGAAACTATGTAAAATCAACGCCGGAGGTTACTGCCGAAAACATCTTAAACCGGGAGTTCCATGCGGAACGTTTTGGGGAAAAATGGCTTACAGATGTAACGGAGATGAAATATGGAGCCAGTGGGAAGGCATACCTGAGCGCCATTCTGGACTTGGCAGATAAAAGTATTGTTTCCTTTGTCATTGGACATTCCAATAATAATGCCCTTGTTTTTGAAACCTTTGACATTGCCCATGAAAACCATCCAGATGCAAAGCCTTTATTCCACAGTGACCGTGGGT
>CATNCF010000078.1 GCA_950097145.1 uncultured Lachnospiraceae bacterium | reverse complement strand
TCTTTCGGCTCCTGCCCTTCGTCAAATTCCACGATCATCTTCTGTGTCATGAAATTGACCGTTGCGCTCTGTACTCCTGCTGTTTTACGGGCTGCATCCTCCATCAGATTTGCACAGTTGGCACAGTCTACCTCGATTTTGTAAGTCTTTTTCATTGTAAAGTCCTCCTTGTTATTTTTAAATTCAGTGATTAAGTACTTGTTTAATCATCATAGCCGTAGTATAATACAGAGAAAGGCACACGTCAATATCCCTAAAGCATTCCTTCCTAAACGGGCGAAAAGTATTTCCGTTTGGGCGAAATGCAAACGAAACGAAAGGAAAGGAAAATAATATGGACAATATAAAATTACCACACCAACATGGAGAAGGACCGCAGACCGCACTAATCCAGAAACAATTAGACCATGTAGACTATTTCCAAACTGTAGCTGAAGTTTTCAAACAGCTTGGCGATACCACCAGAATCCGGATTTTCTGGCTCCTATGCCATTGTGAGGAATGTGTCCTCAATATTTCAGACATGCTCCATATGTCAAGCCCGGCAGTTTCACATCATCTCAGACCATTGAAAAACAGCGGTCTGATCATTTGCCGGCGTGAAGGAAAAGAAGTATATTATCGAGCCGCAGATACAGAACAAGGACGTCTGCTGCATCAGATGATTGAGCAGGTTATGGAAATCACCTGCCCTGAATTGTGAGGTCTGTCTTATGAATGGTGAATTGGTAAAAATACAAAAAGAAATGGAAAGATTTCATCAAAAGGTAGCAAATGCTGTCATTCCGCTTTATCCCGGTATAGAGTTATGTTATCTTACTTTTTCAACCGATTCTTTTTCTGTGCAACATAAGGCTCTATCACACATCATTCAGATTAACTACTGCAAAGCCGGACAGATGATGTGGGAGATGAAAAACGGAAACCGAATTTATTTGAATCCGGGAGATTTCTCCCTGCATACCATGAAAGCCTGTACGGATTCCGTACTTACCTTTCCAAACGGTACGTATCAGGGACTTGGCATCTATATTGATCTGCAGGAAGCCTCTGACACTCCTCCCGAATTGTTAAAAAACTTTGGTATTTTTGAAACCATATTACCCGAAAAATTCTGCAAAGATGACAGACCTATCTTTCTTGCTGGAAATGAACAGACAGAAAGTATTTTTTCTGCATTTTATAACCAGCCTGAAACGCTTATGCTTCCATTCCAAAAGATCAAGATTTTGGAATTGCTGCTTTACCTTGCCAAAATGGAGTTTACGCCCCAAAACAAACTGGCTGAATATCAATTCGAGCTGACTGAAACGATTCGGAAAATCCATGACCAGCTTTTGCAGCACATGGAGCAGAGAATTACCATAGAGGAACTTTCAAGACAATATCTCATCAATCCAACAACTTTGAAAAATGCTTTTAAGTCAGTCTATGGAACTTCCATTGCGGCACATATCAAGGAACATCGAATGCGACAGGCTGCAAAACTGTTAAAAGAAACGAATAAGAGCATAGCTGAAATCGCACAGGCTGTCGGCTATGACAGCCAGAGCAAATTTACTGCGGCATTTAAAACATATTTTGAAGTCCTAC
>CATNCF010000077.1 GCA_950097145.1 uncultured Lachnospiraceae bacterium | reverse complement strand
GCGGCTCTGACCGACAGATGGGCCGCTGTATCAAAGATGGAGGATATTTAAAAATGAGTGTGAATGGAATTGGAAGTAATTATTGTTATATGGGGGCTGTTGCAAATCATGTGCAGGAAAAGGTATCTGAAACAAATGCAGGCAGAAAAGTGACGCAGCAGCCAGTTAATCTCTCCATTTCTGATGAGGGACGAAATATGCTGCGGGAAATGGTAAACAAATTTGGGACTGATTCGGATTATGTCAACGCAAGGGAGATGACAATACAAAATACAAATGAGGTAGCATGGGAACATTATACAGCAATGAGGGGAATCAGCAGCCAGACATTAAAAGATGGAAACTATAATGTGGAAGATGTAATGAAATCAATCATGGATACATATGAGTCCCGGTATCATGAAATCGTGAAAGAACATGAAAATGGAGAACGTGAAAATGGAGAACGTGAAGTTTCTTATGAACTTACGGGGAAGAGGTCTCTTACGCTTGAAGAAGATTTGGCGGGACTGGATGAGGCTTTTAAGATGCGTCTGGCAAATCTGGAAGGATATATTACCTGTCAACAGACAAACAAAGCCTTTGAAAATCCGGACAGTTCATGGTTTTTCAATAGAAGCGATCCCCAAAATGAAGGAAAAATACAAGACAGGATTCAGCTTTTCGACACAGAATATCGGGATTCGGCAGTATCAATAATGGAGCAGACAAGAGAAAAGTTTTTGGCGGCATTCAAGAGTTTTGGTTACAAAAAAGGAACAGCGATAGGCATATTTGCGGATATACTGAATGAGCATACAAGTTTTGTGGCGAATACGCAAAAACTTTTCAAGTAGATTGAGGTGGAGATAATTCTAAGGTTCCATATTTTTAATAAGAAGCAAGGGTAGGTTTTTTGGCAGATTGGGAAACCGGAGAGCAAGGAGAGGAGGTGAGGCCGGTATGGGATTTGGCTGGGGAACATAGGCAAAATGTAATTATGAGGTAATGAATGAGCGTATGTGGCTCTGACCGACAGAGGGGCTGCAATAATAAAAATAATGGAGGACATTTGGAGATGAGTGTAAATGGAATAGGGACAGCGGGATATCCGCTGACAGGATACACGGCAAGGAAAATGGGAAGAAGTGCAGAGTCCGGAACGGTGGGATTCATGGAAACGGTGGAAGAAAAGGCGGCGCAGGGAAAGGCAGCCGACCAGGGCGGGAAAGCTTTTGAGATGGTCGGTCCCAATGCCCCACAGGAAGTGAAGGATGCGTGGATGGATGCGGCGAAAGAAGTAAATGCGAATGGCATGGGAATCCGGGGCAACGGGATGATGAGCCACATATCGCAGATGATGGTGCAGCGGCTTAATAAACAGCTTAAGGGTGAAACGGAGAATTTTGACATCCTTGGAAGCACGGTGGAATCTGCAATCAAGGCAGCGAAAGAGGCGCTGTACGATCTGGAGCATCCAAGGGTATATACGCCCAGGAGCATAGAGGTCCAGCAGGCCCGCAGCAAAGAGGGGGAATTTTACAGGGCGTTTTTGGAGAGGCTGGAGCAGTTATAATAGATTTACAGAGGAGGGTGAAATAATGCAGGTCAGTTCGTCCAATGTTTCATTGCAGAACAGATATTTTCTAGGAACAGGAAGC
>CATNCF010000076.1 GCA_950097145.1 uncultured Lachnospiraceae bacterium | reverse complement strand
CGAGATTGTCCAGAAGTATCCAGATGTAGATGATATCCTGTGGTCCATAAGAGAGAAATATGAGTACAGCGATGACAAATACGCAGTCGTAGTTCCAAAGAAGATTGAAGATATCATATATGAGGGAAGGACGCTTGGGCATTGTCTTGATAAGAGTGACATCTATTTTGACCGCATCCAGAGGCGGGAATCGTTCATTGTCTTTCTTCGCAGGATGGATGATATTAAAAAACCATATTATACAATGGAAATTGAACCAGATGGCACAACAAGGCAGAAAAGAACGACAGGGGACAGACAGGATAAAGATTTTCAGGAAGCAGTATCGTTCATTCGGAAATGGCAGGGGGAAGTCAAAAAGCGCCTTGACAGGAATGACAAGAATCTGGCTGTACAGTCTGCAAAACTGCGGGAAGAGGAATTTAAAGAGCTGCGGAAGAATCAGACAAAGGTGTGGCATGGCATGCTTGCCGGAAAGCTGCTGGCAGATGTGCTTGAAGCAGATCTCATGGTAGCCAGTGAGCATTAAAGGAGGGCAATAGATGGCAAAGAAGCGGAAAGCAAGGGAACCAGTAGCAAAAATTAGAACCTATCTAAAATATGGATTTGCAAATACAAGGATTGAAAGTTATTACTGTCCCAGATGCAGGCATTTATTGAACGCCGGTCCAGATTACCAGCCAAGATATTGTGACCAGTGCGGGCAGCGGGTTGTATTTGACAAGGTTATCTGGAAAGAGCCGGAGACAATCGGATACGTGGAGAGGAGGTATAGGGTATGAACCGCTCTAAAATTGAATGGTGTGACCATACTTGGAATCCCATCACTGGGTGCCGGCATAATTGTCCATACTGTTACGCCAGAAAAAATATTGCCAGATTCTCAGGAGACGCAAGACTGAACAGGATGGCAAAAATGGATTATTGTATGGAAAGTGCAGCGGACGGTTCAGGTGAGGTATATTCTCTTGATGGTCCGATGCTGAATGAAACAGGAAAACCATTAAGATATCCTTTTGGTTTTGAGCCTACATACCACCGCTACAGGCTGGATACACTGGACAAACTTAAAATGGGGAACAATATCTTTGTGGGGGCAATGACGGACATGTTTGGTGCATGGGTACCAGACCAGTGGATCAAAGAAGTGTTTGCAGAATGTGTAAAAAGACCAATACATAATTACTTGTTTCTCACAAAGAATCCAGCGAGGTATTGTGAATATGGTGTTCCTGTTTTAGATAACATGTGGTATGGAACCACCATTACAGGAGAAACAGAAACGAGTCTGTTTCATTATCTTTCGGCGTTCTGCAACACATTTATAAGTATTGAACCCCTGCTGGAAGCTCTGAAACCAGCAGAAAATACTGTGATGTTCCAGCAGGTCAAATGGGTAATCATTGGGGCAGAGACAGGGCGCCAAAAAAATAAGGTTATTCCAGAGGCGGATTGGGTCAGGGAGATTGCTGCGGAAGCGGACAAGTATGGTGTCCCGGTATTTATGAAAGATAGTTTGATTTCTGTGATTGGGGAAGAAAACATGCGCCGGGATTTTCCAAAGCAGCTCCAAAAGAACAGGTTGAGCCCGAAGATGGCTGAAAAACTTTATGGTGTATGTGCAAGATGCAGCACAAAATTGAGGAAAAGTGATATGATTGCACTTCTGGCAAGGCAAAAGCGGGGAGAACAGCCGAAGCAGTTTGGATTCGTGTGCTGGGACTGCTTTGGACCATTTTGCAGGGAACTTGATGCAGATATGCCGTTTAAAAGATCACAGGAAGGAGCCGGGGAATGAAAATTGATAAGGCAGAGTTGTCCCAAAAAATTAAAAAGTTAAAAAATATCGTTCCGGTAAAAACATACAAGACAGAAATACAGGGTATATTGGTACAAAATGGCTATATGACCGCCAGCAACACAGAACTGACTGTAAAGGCAAAGACGGAGGAGGCAGAGAAGGAATCCTTTGTTATACCGTTAAAAGCGTTCGATTTAATCAACAACCTGCCCAATGGAGAAGTTGAGATTACAGCAGGTCAGAATAATGGTGCATATATCATATCAATTAGGGCAGCAAAGATAAAAAATAAGTATCAGGTTACAGATCCGGCTTTATTCCCGCTTCCACAGACAGATTTTGACAGTGGGGAAGAGTTCCTGATTGA
>CATNCF010000075.1 GCA_950097145.1 uncultured Lachnospiraceae bacterium | reverse complement strand
GATTGTATGCCGTCTCTTGGTATGATAACGATAAATGCCCTTGTAGCGGCTGACAGCGTTCTAATACCAGTGGAAGCAGCCTATCTCCCGGTCAAGGGATTACAGCAATTGATCAAGACAATAGGAAGAGTACACAGAAAGCTGAACCCGGCGCTTGACATTATGGGGATTCTGCTGACAAAGGTAGACCGCAGGACAAACTTTGCAAGAGATATTTCAGCGCAGATCCGGGAAGTATATGGAAATCGGGTGCATATTTTGAGAAACTGTATTCCATTGTCTGTGAAGGCAGCAGAAACTACCGCAGAGGGAAAAAGTATCTATCTTCATGATCCGAAAGGGATTGTAGCAGAAGGTTATTTTTCGCTGTCACAGGAGGTGCTTGCTGATGAAGAGTAAGAGCGCGGATAAAGTAAAACTAAAATCCTTTGATGATTTATTTGGCACAAATGAAATATTAACAGGGGAAACGGTCACTTCCGTTCCCATAAAGCAATTGCGTATATTTAAAGGACATCCGTTTCGAGTATTGGATGATGAAAAAATGCAGGAAACGGTAGACAGCGTAAAAAAATATGGTGTACTGATACCGGGGATTGTTCGTCCGTATCCAGAAGGTGGTTATGAAGTGGTGGCAGGGCATAGGAGATGGCGGGCATGTGAGCTTGCCGGACTGGAAGAAATGCCTGTTATCGTTAGGAATATGGATGATGATACTGCAGTAGTGATTATGGTTGATTCTAATATTCAACGGGAAGATATTCTGCCAAGCGAGAAGGCAAAGGCATACCGGATGAAATATGAAGCAATGCGTCACCAAGGAAAGAAATCGGGGAAAAATACGCTTGATGAAATAGGAGGCATTGTCGGGGAGAATGCGAAAAAAGTTCAAAGGTATATCTGGCTCTCCCGGCTTTCTAAAGAGTTACTTGATATGGTAGATCATAAGAAACTTGGCTTTTCGCAGGGAGTAGATATTTCTTTTTTGACAGAAGAAGCACAGCGGTGGGTACATGCCTTTGTAAAAGAACAGGGATGTACAGTAAGCACAGTACAATCTGCTAAAATTAAGGAATATGGAAAAAGCGGAGAATTGACTTCTGCTATGGTGGAGTTGATATTAACAGAAAAGAAACCAAAGGAACGAAAGATTCTGCTGAAGGCGGATAAAATCAGCAGGTATTTTACAGAAGACTGCAGCAGTGAAGAAATAGAAAATATTATCTTGAGATTGTTGGATGAGTGGAAGGAAGGACAGGGAGGCAAATAGGTTGGACGAAAGCATGAAATTTGATTATTATTATGGTATGGAAGCGGAACAGTTTTCATTTTACAGAGTACCGAGATTACTGATCAAGGACAAGCGTTTCAAATGTCTGTCCAGTGATGCAAAGCTCCTTTACGGGCTGATGTTAGACCGGATGGCGCTGTCTATGAAAAATGGGTGGCTAGACGAAGAAAACAGGGCATATATCATTTATGCTGTAGAGACCATGTCAGAAGATTTGGGATGTTCTAAACCGACCTGCACCAAAGTTATTAAGGAACTGGATTCAGATAATGGTATCGGCTTGATTGAGAAGAAACGGAGGGGATTGGGAAAGCCTGATATCATCTATGTAAAGAATTTTGCCTCATTGCCGAAAAAAGAAACAGAAGAAGAGTCCACAAACACTGATGATTCCACAGAAGTTAAAGATTTTAATTTCAAGAAACCAAAAAATTTAACTTCTGGAAATAAAGAAATTGAATTTCAAGAAGCAAAAGATTTTGATTTCAAGAGGGAAAGAATTTTAACTTCCGGAAGTAAAGAAACTGAATTTCAAGAAGTTAAAGATTTTTCCCCTAATTATAACAATATTAACTATAACAATCGGAGTCATACTGACATGAGTTCTATCAATCCTGTCAATCAATCAGAGGATGAGTGTGCCGGAGGTGGAAAGAATTTGCCGAAATATACTGTGATTGATGAGACAAATACATACATGGGGTTAATCCGGGATCATCTGGAGTATGACCACCATATGAAGTATGATGAATATAATGACAGGGAGATATTTGAAGAGATTTATGAGATCATCTGTGATATTGTGTGCGTAAAGCGTAGTGCGGTCCGCATCAATGGGGAAGATTATCCCTATGAGCTTGTAAAATCCCGTTTCCTGAAGCTTAACAGCGGCCATGTGGAGTATGTCATGGATTGTATGAGGAGGACTACAACAAAAATCACGAATATCAAGTCATATCTGATCACAGCGCTCTACAATGCTCCTTCAACCATGAGCCACTATTACCAGCAAGAGGTACAACATGATCTGTATGGCGGCGGGTGGGCAGGACGTGGAGAGGGG
>CATNCF010000074.1 GCA_950097145.1 uncultured Lachnospiraceae bacterium | reverse complement strand
ATCTGAGAAATCCGCCACATCGCTTTCCTGCGCCATCAGGAACTTATGCCGCAAGTCCTTACACGGATAACCGCCGTAAAGGAAGGACGGCTCCAGTACCGGGTATTTCGTGAAAGCCGCCTCTATGCCGCTAGAATAAATCTTACATCCCGTCTGCCCCTGCAGGTATCTGTTCCCGCCAATATGGTCTGCATTGGAATGGGTATTCAAGATTGCCGCCAAATGCCAGCCGTTCTTATCCAGTATCTGCCTGACCTTCCGCCCTGCATCCTTATCATTCCCGCTGTCAACCAGATAGACATTCTCCCCATCTGCCACATAGACGCCTATCTTCGCCGGACAGTTTATGTAATAGCATTTCTCACTGACCTGTACCAATTCATACATTTTACGTTTCCTCCTTTAATTGTTCGGATAAAATATCACGTTATAGGCGGCGCAGGCTTTATCTGAAGCATTGTGGTATGCGTGGGAAACATCCGCCCGGAAGCGTATTGACTGCTTTTCCTGCAGCAGCACTTCTTCCCCGCCTATTACCATTTTCAGCGTCCCCTGCACCAGAAAAACATATTCCTCCACGCCCGCCACATGAGGGAGCGATTCATGGTGCACTCCTGCATCAAACTCAATATGGAATACCTCCACATTCCGCACCGGGTCAAAGGGGAACAGCGGGTAAGCCTGCATCCCTCCGTTTTCCTCCGTGATCACATTTTCCCCATCAAGCCCGGCGACCATGTATTCCGCTTCTTCCTGTTTGCAGAAAAAGGACAATGGGATTTTCAGCCCTGTTGAAATCTTCCATAATATGTTGATGGTGGGTGAGGACTGCCCGCGCTCGATCTGCCCCAACATGGGCTTGCTGACACCCGTCAGTTCCGCAACATCATCCAGCGTGAGCTGCCTTGTATTCCGAATTTCTTTCAGTCGCTCTCCTATCTTCAATGAAACCTGCTCCATGACTCCTCCTTGAATATGTTTTATTAAACAAAATATATTATAACATATAGAAGGACAAAATGAAAGAGTCAGCCCATTTATGCCATCTCCCTGAACGTGCCAGCCATTCCACCCACAAGACTCCACTGGCGCTGCATATAAGATTTCAGATTTTCCGTACTTTGCCTGTATACCTCCAGGACTGTTTCCTATTACTTTGACATAATATTGTTCCCGCTAAAGTAAAAGTGTCCTCGGAATTATAGCATAAAAATTTTCTGTTTTTCACCCGATTGCACGAAACAACTATTTTTCGGGAATGGAAAGCACAGATTTACTATGGCGTCCTTCCGCATTTTATGGAATTATTTTGGCATACATGGTATACTTGCCATATTAGATTTTACGGAGGTGTGGTTGATGAATTTTTCATTATTAGGAGGTTTCCACTCAAAATGGCAGGATATCCTTGTGATTGGGAAAACCACAGAACGGAATGGCATAAAATACCATATTGTCGGCATGACCTTATCCGATGAAGCAAAACTATACATTATAGAACCATACATGGAACCGGAAAGCCGGAACAGGAAAGGCATCCGTAATCACAGGAGGATGCTGAAAGAGCATGAAAGGCACGGATACAGTTATCTGCATTGCAGTGATCTCTGCCTCGGTGGTGTGCATCTCAAGATACAGGGCGGCATGGGCAGCCCTATGGATTCTGATAATTATGGAATGATCCAGTTGTTTTTCGATATGATGGGTGCTGGCTGGACAGTTCCCGAATGGCTGAAAGATATAGATTGGGAGAATCTCATTCTGTTGACGCTGAACATAGCGGAGGTTTCGAAGCTGCCCCACCTTACACCTCAAACACCCATCACGATAACGCACAGGCCAAATCCCATCCAGCATATAATAGAAAAGACAGTTACCCTGAATGTCGGGAAATCCCGTTCTTTCTGTTTCGTGGATAATCATGGAGATGAGGTGCTTTGCCATATAAATTCTGTTGTCTTGATAGATGTGTGGAAAAATACGGAAGAAGAATTGAACAATCCCAAACTGGCAGAAAGGTTTTCCCCGGAACAGTTGAAAGAGGCGGCAAAACATAGTTATGATGCATTGGAGCAATGCTGTCCTAAAGGGATGTGCTATATAGGCATAGAATATGAATGCAGTAAAAATTATGACCTTACCTTCTACTCCAAACAATATTTGAAATCCCGCCCGGAAACACATCAGGGAAGTTCCCATTTTCTCATGATGCGCTTAAAACCCGATCAGGAAACAGGAACGCACGGACTTCCGCTGAAAGGCTGTGTGATACAGACACCAGTTCCTCCGGATACCATCAAAATTCCTGCGGAACTGTTTTTATACCATGAAAGAGTAGATGAGTGGACTGAAACTATTATATAAAAATGAAATGCTAAAACAGCCCTTTTTCATCGTTATCATTTATCCATTAAATTTTTACCGCTTTGCTCATATCAAACACGGAAACTCTGCATACTATCACGCAAAACTCCATACTATCACGGAAACTCCATGCAGTTTCCGTGTTTGTATTATATCTCCCGTATTTCAACAGCATTTTTTGCCAAACTAATACCCTTTTCCGCAAAAACCAACAATATCCTACACCCTTTTACCTTTCTGCCATATACTATCACAGAAACCCCGGACTTTTGCGTGAAAGTATACTTTTGCCTGATAGTACGATTTTATCCCCTATCGCCATCCTATCAGCGGCATCCAAAAACCAAAAAATAGGGGCCCACCATCCACCGTGATGAACCCCACCAAGCCTAAAAAACCTTGATTTTAAGCCATTCTTCAATACTTTTGCCTGTAAGTACCAAAAATCCTATGGCATTATTTCTGAATTGCCGCCTGTGCCGCTGTGAGAGTTTGATGACTTTTACCCCTCTTTACCCCATTTACCCCACCCAATTCGACATTCGACAAACGGGATTCGACAAAATTTCCTTGCTTTTATGCGGAATCCGGCATAAAATGATTTCAGCGGAACGCTCCGCAGCGTTTGACAGATGCGGGGGAATCTGCTACAATAAAAGCACAAAAGGGAATACTGCCGATAGACGGTCAGTCCTTAGAAATTAGTTACCAAAAAAGTAACCGCGATCCTCGGTCAAAAGGGCGGTTACTTTTTTGTGTTTATGTATGCAATCAGGATTGATACGATAATTCCAAGAATCATCAGAACAACCGTCAACAGTTCATAGTCACTCATAAGCAATCCCTCCTTTCCCGGTTTTACCCG
>CATNCF010000073.1 GCA_950097145.1 uncultured Lachnospiraceae bacterium | reverse complement strand
AGCAGAAGCAAAAAGGAATCCTGCACTATCTGGCATTCAGTCCGATGCAGTATGCGCCCTTTCTGGACAGGCTGGAACTGCGGATAGATGCTCTTGATGATGGATTTTATCTGGATACACAGGAGGCATCGGCGCATTATCATGCGGATTTTTTACAGGACAGATTTCTACAGGATTTGGCATTTTTGTATGAGAAAGCGGCAGAAAAATTTATCAGAATACAGTACTTTGAACAGATCCAGATCAGACAGAATTACGCAGAGTATTACGACGCTTTGTTGTTTCAGATGATAAAGGCACTGACTGGTTTGATACTAGAAACAGTAGAAGAGAGCGAAGTCCATGCCGCAGGCAGTCTCAGGATAATTTGCGGAGACTACATGGATCATGCGGTCATTTTATAAGGAGAGGAGGTGTCAAAGTGATGAAATACTTTCTGATCGGAACCGACGAAAAAAACAGGAATCCCTACAACATCAATAAAAACAGGGCGCTTGATATCAGAAAGCTGACGAGGGAAGGCATTGACACGCTGCCACGGTGGAATATCATCAGTATGGACCTGCCAGATGAAGGATTTTTCTCGGATCTGATCTGTAGCCCGTATATCCTGATGTCGAGAGAATGCATCAGAGCTGTGACAATGTATCAGCCAGATATAGTATATAAGGGTGTAAAATTGTGGGAGAGTGACAGTGGCGTCAACAGGACTTATTTTCTTGCCATAATAGAGGAACTGGACTGTATGTCAAAGGAGACACAGCGCAGCGCCATGGGAAACAGAATTATAAGGCTGGTGCTAGACGAGGAAAAGATTGGCTCCAATGCTGTCTTTCGGATAAAGGGCTGTGACAAAAGCTGCATTGTGGTCAGACTTGATGTCGTGGAGAGCCTCCTGCGGCGCGGAGTACAGGGAATCACACTAGAAGAGGTGCAGCTTGTCTGATAACTGGGTGTAGATGCTGCCTGCGCCGCTGGCACATTTCCGCTGTGTGTCTGCCCTCATGAAAAGGAAATTGAGAAAAAAGGCAGTGAAAAGGCAGAAAGAAACAGCAGAAAGACTGCTGGAAAGTGAAACAGAAAGGAAAGTGACAATGACAAGAGAAAGTGAGTATATAGATACACAGATACTTGCACTGCGGTCAAAGTATCATGAAATACAATCAGAGAATCATCCTGTCGGGAATGAGATCCAGATCGGGACAGACAGGGCTAGGCTGTATAAAGCAGATTTGTTTGACGGTGCATGCTCTATCATGCTGCCGGAGACTATGACGGATATGGACAGTACAGACCGGGCGGTAATCTATCAGAACAGGAACCGCCCCCAGATCATAAAGGCAGACAGGGACAGTGGTGCGACCATAGCATTCAGTATGCTTCCGCAGACTGGTGAAGAAGAGCAGCGGCAGATGTCAGAACAGATGGCTGCGATACGAAACGATATGAAGAAAATCTGGAAACAGAATGTATTCTATGATACAGGGGAAGTGATGGCAGAGAACACGCCTGTTGCATGGATGGATTTCAGGGCATACTGTCTTGACGGAAATCTTTACAGCTTTCTTTTTATGTTTCAGACACAGGCACAGTCAGTACTGGGGAACTTTCATTGCAGTTTTCAAATATATGATATCTGGAAACCCGTGATAATAAAGATACTGACAACAATACAGGCAGAAAGTAGATAGAAAACCGTGGAAAATTATGAAAGTATAAAAGCTTTTAGTATCATTTATGCCGCCACAGCCGGCATAGGAACAACCTTGATAACTTCATATACATATTTGAAAGAGAACCTTATTTAATCAAATCCATTCAGGAAAATATTTTCTTAATCTTGACGAAAATATGTTTGCACTTTATAATAAAATAAAAACACCCATTCGAACAGGAGGAGACATGGATAAAATACAGGGACAGATGGACACATTAAGCAGTATGCAGCTTACAGCCAGAATGGAAGGATTGGATGCAGAGTGCAAGTTACTTCTAAGCAACCGGGAAATACTGGCTGTGATTCTAAAGGAAACGATTGACGAATACAAGGATTATAGCAGAGAGGAGATTATAGGCTTCATCGAGCCGGATTCCATCGAGTCGGACAGGGAGGTATCACCGGGGCGGACAAACTCACAGATACAGGGAGATACGCAGGAATTTGCGGCCCTGAATGAGAAAGTGTCCCGATTCGATATCCGTCTGAGGGCAAAAAATCCAAGACTGTCAAAGGAAAACATCGTTATCAAACTCCACATAGACGTAGAACCACAGAAATCCTACTATCCCGGCTATCCTATCGAGAAGCGGGGAATGTATTATCTGTCGCGGGAGCTGTCCTCCCAGTTGTCGCTTGTCACAGACAGTACAGATTATGGACAACTAGAAAAATGTTACAGTATATGGATTTGTCTGGACGATATCCCAAAAGGTGAGCAAAACAGCGTATCTTTTTATGAGATGACGAACACAAAAAATATCGGAACCTGCATCACCAAGAAAGAAGATTACGATTTGTTGACATTGGTGATTATCAGACTGGGCAAAAAGGAGTATAATGGAGAAGAGAAAGACGAAGGTTACGATCTTCTGCGTTTTCTGAATACAATCATGTATCCACACGGAGATGATTTTATGGAGATCGTATCAGATTATATTGACTTTTCACAGAACAGCGAACTGAGTGAGGAGGTGAAGAAGGTGATGGGTATCGGACAGATCATGCTGGAAACGGGAATTGAACAGGGAATTGAACAGGGAATCGAACAAGGAATTGAGCAAGGAATTGAACAAGGGATAGAAGTATTCATTTTAGATAACGAGGAGGAAGGAATACCAAGAGAACGTGTAGTTGAAAAACTGCAAAGGAGATTCAGGCTTACGGAGGACAGGGCAGTGCATTACTATGACAGATTTGCTTCCACAGGCAAGCTTACTTTATGAAATTGAATCAAAAAAAGAAATCCTGATATGAGACCGAAATATCAGGATTTTTTATATACAAACACAAGGTTATAGTCTGGCAAACGCGTCTATGGATATTGCAGCATATAAAGAGAATTGTGATTTGAATTGAAGGAGAATGAGGGCGTGAGGAAAAAAGAACGAGAAAAAACAGGAAGAAACAATTATAAAAACATGAATAAGTATTCTCAATTACAAGGCAAATACAAAATAAAACAGTATATTAATGCTATGGCGTGTGAGTTCGATCAGGAGACACTGGAAAACACCAATGTGAGTCGATATTTTAAAATAAAAAAAGAAGAATTGACTCGAATTATTTTAAATGTGGATATATACTTGTGAGTTGTAAGTTATCAATAAAAAAATAACCCTTCCATATGGTTTTATGGTATCCTATAAGTTGCCAAAATAAAAAAGGATAAATCCACCAGAAGAGTTATTTCAAATATGAGTTTAT
>CATNCF010000072.1 GCA_950097145.1 uncultured Lachnospiraceae bacterium | reverse complement strand
ACGTGATCGCACAGCTGAACAAGCCGACTTTGGTAATAGCGCACAATAAGACATTAGCGGCACAGCTCTATGGTGAGTTCAAAGAGTATTTTCCGAGTAACGCGGTAGAATATTTTGTGTCCTACTAAGCGAATGGGTTTTTGAAACTACATCTAGTATTATTTAGTTTCATTTATACCATATATTGTGGACCAAATGGACTGTATGGATAGGAAAAACAGGGTGGAATCATAGGAATTGTGAACAAAATTCGTCGTGGAAAGTATTTAAAAGAAGAATATAGGAGCTAAATGATGATCTACAAGGCATAGGAAATTTGTCTTGTAGATTTTTTTACAGAAAACTAGAAATGAGGAAAACATTATGTCAGAATATCAATTAGAGATCAAACAGATTGTGGACTATCCACGTTGCCGGATCTACCGGCACTTTATCCAGAACTTAATGGCAGACCGGAGCATTCGCGCAAGCGGGGGTTCTGGTCTTTTTTATTACACGGTGCTTTGCAACTATGCAAATTTCCGCACTTCTTATCTCCGCATAGACGGTATCGGCTATACCGTATACCCCGGTGAGTGGATCTGTACCGTGAAGGAACTGACTGCATGGTTCCGTACCCGTTTCCAGTGCCAGGCAGTCTCCATCCTGGATGAACTGCAGAAACGCCATCTGATCTCCTATCTTTTCCTTGACCGGGGAAAGGTGGTTAAATATAAGGTCCGGGACTGGAAAAAACATAATACCGTGCTGGACTACAACTGCCCCTGTCAAAAAGATACGGGCTTTTTCTTTATGCCTATTGTGGTTGCGACAGAACTGGTCAGCGCCGGCCGCTGCTCCGAAATGGATATCCTGCTGGATCTGTGGATGTCTGCTGTTTACAATGACAGCCAGGTGCAGGGTTCGGAGATTGGCCCGGTGGTCTATTTCCGCAACGGCACCGGCTCTCCGCTGGCAGCTTACAGTGAAATGGCTGTCCGCTGGGGCATCTCCAAAGCCACAACAGGGCGTGTGCTGAAAAAACTCGCTGACATGGATTATATCTCCTTAATGTCATTCCCCGGAAGAACAGGTAGCGTGATCTATCTGCACAGCTATCTTTCCACCATGTTCCAGATATCAGATGTCCTTGTTGACAAGGAGGAGGTTGCCATGGTCCTGAAGATCAATCTTACACTGCCGGATGAAATGGATGAAACAGATCCGCAGGCAGATTCCGCTGTTAAAGAGCATGAGATATGCGTTTCAGAGGAATTATCCAGCGTTTCAAAATCGAACATGGAAGCTGTCATCACAAAAGTGGCGCAGATCCTTGATGCACAGGGCATTTCCTGTTTCCGGTGCCCGAAATCCATATATAAGTTATATCCTTTATCTGACGCCTGCAGGGAAGAGTATATATCCCACATACAGAAGGGGGTTGTACGGTTCGGGATGACCGTATCCTGTGGGGAGGACAAGCCGGTCTACACCTTTGAGCTGACGCTCTCTCCCACTGAAAAAGACAGGGAAGGAGGTGCCAGGGCATGAAAAAGGATCAGGAAGAAATGAACATTGCCGATAACCCGCTGTACCATGATACCTGGAAACTGTTGAAGAAATACAGGGATGTGGTGTGGAGCCTGGAGCTGTCCGTCCAGCAGGTGCGGAGCCGGTTTGAGATCGAGTATGGGAGTTCTATCGAGGATTTTCTGGAGTCTGTCTATGTGGCCGGGATAGACCTGTCAGACCGCAGCATTGAACACCACGCCAAATGTATCGAGCGGAGCCACCGGATGCTGAAACTTCTGGATACCTCCATCGACCTGCTCCGTACCAAGCATAAAAATGGGGAAAGCTATTACTGGCTGCTGTATTACTCCTTCCTCTCTCCGCAGCAACTCCGAAATGTGGAGGAGATCATAGAGAAACTGCACCCCCATATCCGGGATATTAGTTTCCGCACCTATTACCGCAGGAGGCGGGAGGCGATTGACGCACTCAGCTCTATCCTGTGGGGGTATACATCCAAAGACAGTATCGACATTCTGGAGAAGTTCTTTCCGGACGATAAGGATGCCGGTGAACAGAAATAAGCAGCTATATGATATTTACAGGCGATCAAGCCGGAATGGAGGAAATATATGATAACATTGACTGAGGATGAAAAGAGGATGGTGTTCCAGCTGGAGGGCTGCCACAGGTATGATGCAGTACAGGAGATAGCTGTATTCTGCCAGTATACCCGTGACCACGATAAAAGGGCCACTGCAGAAAATCTGTTAAAGAAATTCCGTAATCTTTCAGAGGATGACTGCAGGGAGCTGATCTGTGACATTCAGAGAAATTATCACCTGCCCTGGAAAGCAAGGACTGTTGGGGAGATGATCGCTGTGGTCCGGCAGGAGTCCGGTGCCCGGAAACTGGAAGGGCATGATATTATGGCACTGGAACGCTTTGACCCAGAAGTGGCGCATATGATTGTGTTTGATGTGCTTTCGAGAGAATCTCCTATAGGAGATAAAGGTGAACGGATGAGGCTGTTTCTGACCGAAGCCGGTTATAAAAAAGCTTTGGAGAATCAGGACAGATCCTTCATCCAGATTCTGAACCATGCAAGAGTGTCACAAGGGCATCTAAGATATGACCGGCTGGATGGAGAACGATAATTTGCGAAATGTTGTAATGTAAGGGATTATTTTTCCAATGGGGAATGAGGGTTCCGGTAAGGAATGATGAGGTTGCCGTTTTTGTTTCATAGTGCATAATCAAATGGATAATCGGCATGATATAGGAAAGGAAGATAGTAAATACAGGTTTAGCATATCGGCACTTAATTAAAAAAATGCCGATATGCTAATTGACAAATGAAAAGGAAAGATTTAGAATATGAATAGAAAATCGGCATTTTCAAACAAAAAGTGCCGATGTGCTAATGGAGATGATTTTATGATCAATGACAGCGGTATATTTCTATTAAAAAATAAGGAGCCTTTTGACAGGCAGGAGATTTTTCGGGTTTTAGAAGAGCAGTACAAAGGGCTGAGCCTGGCGTCTTATAAATTGAAAATGCAGTGCTTGTTGGAATCGGGGAAAATTGCAAGGGTTGGAAGGAATCTGTATTGTATTCCGGATAACCAGGCGCCGGTATATGATTATGAGTATTCGGAGCTTGCAGTAATCATTCAAAAATTGGTTTATGAGAGACATCCTTTTTTAGAATACCGGATTTTTGAACTGGTACAGATGAATGAATTTTTAAACCACCAGATTGCTCATAATGCAGTCTTTGTCTTTGTTGAGGCAGACCTGGGTGATTTTGTGTTTGAAACATTGAAAGAAAAATTCCCAGGGAAGATTTTGTTAAATCCTTCTGTAAAGGAGTATCATCTGTATTGGCAGGATGATCTTATCATCATAGGAAAGCTGCCGACAGAAGCGCCAAAAGGAAAGAAAGCGGTATGGCATACCTGTCTTGAAAAAATGCTCGTTGATATGACTGCAGAGAAAGTGATAAAGACAACCTTCAGCGAGGCGGAATATCCAGGTGTACTGGAGCAGGCGTTTCAAAAATATATTATTGATGAAAGCCAGATGTTCCGTTATGCAAAGCGACGACATGTAAAAGACGATATTTTGAAAATTATCCAGAATCAGACAGGAATAAAACTCAGAACGGAGAAATAAATATATGCTCACAAAAGAAAACTTTAATGAATCACATATCCGGATGTTACAGAAACAGAGCAAAAAAGATCCTGCGCTTTTAGAAAGGGCAGTATTTGCATTTGGCTTATTAGAGGCAATCAGGCGGGTAGAAATGCCGTTTATTTTTAAAGGAGGCACCTGCCTGATTCTTTTGTTAAAGCATCCTATGAGACTGTCTACGGATATAGATATTATTGTTGCTCCGGATACGGATGTGGACACATATATTTCTAAAGCATCAACGATATTTCCATTTAAACAATGTGAGGAACAGGTACGCATTGGTAAAAACAGCATGGAAAAGAGGCATTTTAAATTTACTTACCAGTCTCCGATCACCGGAAAAGATATCTATATTCTTTTGGATATTTTATTTGCTGAAAACCCTTATACAAAAGTGGTGGACTGTGAAATAAGGAATGATTTATTATTAACCGAGCCAGAATATCTATTGGTAAAAACGCCGGATATCAACTGTATTCTTGGTGATAAACTGACGGCATTTGCGCCACATACAACAGGGATTCCATTAAATGTAAAAAAAGATATGGAAGTGATGAAGCAGATGTACGATGTCGGAACATTGCTGGACGAATTTACAGATTTTGATCTGGTGTATGATACATATTGTAAAGTGGCAGCGGAAGAAATTTCTTATCGGGG
>CATNCF010000071.1 GCA_950097145.1 uncultured Lachnospiraceae bacterium | reverse complement strand
TTCTTTTGGATAAATATCACGGAACTTTGCATAATCTAAAGAGGTTTTCCCCCAATCAAAAGGTTTTCCGTTATCTATATCTCTATCAGTTATCTTCATACTATGCCTCCATCAATTTCTTTTGCCCAACAATCGGAATTTTACTTTTTTCTTTTCTCTATCATAACCGATGACACAATCGCATATACAATCGCAACTATTACAACTCCTATTACTAAATAAACCAGCCAGACCGTTTGTAAAATTATATTAATTGTATTAATCAAAAATATAATTCCAATTAAAAGAAAGACAATCCCCGATTGTTTGTAGTGTGGTTTCTTATCCATGTTTTTTCTCTCCTGCTTTGATGCATAAATATATGCATTGTTAAACAAGAACCCTTTTTCATTAAACTGCAAGTAACTAAATACAAAACATATAATTGCTATTACACCTAATACAATCGCTCCAACTATATTTCCCATAGCATTAACCTCCGTAAATTTCGATTTACTTATTTCTTTTGGCAAACTTATCAATAACATTGTCTACCCAAAAAGTGAAAAAAATCAGCAATCGCCGCAAATAGATTAACAATAAAATCAACCATATAGGTTTCCTCCAAATTTCGATTGTTGCTGAGTTTAGTTTAGCACATTTATAGGGTGTCTACAAGATTCTATACACGAAAAGCCAAAAAGAATGAATTCTTCACTTGACAATGTGGCAAAGATTTCCTTGATTTTCATGATAGAAGAGGATTATACTATTAGTACAGAAGGAAGAAACAAAATAAATGCTTTTGGCAAAGGAGGTTTTACTTATGGGCAAGATTAAAGTTGTACAGTACGGATGCGGCAAGATGAGCAAATATACGCTGCGTTATCTGTATGAAAAGGGAGCACAGATTGTAGGGGCGATTGATGTAAACCCGGAAATTGTCGGTATGGATGTGGGAGATTATGCGGAACTGGGGGTGAAAACCGGAGTTCTGATCAGTGACAATGCCGATGAAGTTTTAGACAACACCGATCCCGATATCGCGGTTGTCACCTTATTCAGTCTGGTAAGCGATTGCTATGATCACTATGTAAAATGTTTAAGCCGCGGAATCAGCGTGATTACGACCTGCGAGGAAGCGACCTACTGCTGGACTACCGATCCGGTGCGGGCAAATCAGTTGGACGTGCTGGCGAAGGAAAATAATTGTACCTTTGTGGGAAGCGGCATGGAAGATACTTTCTGGGTAAATATGGTCGGTGTGGTTGCCGGAAGCTGTCACACGATTAAAAAGATTGAGGGCGAAGTAAGCTACAATGTCGAAGAATACGGACTTGCCCTGGCAAAAGCGCACGGTGTAGATTTAACGCCGGAAGAGTTTGAAAAGCAGATTGCGCATCCGGAAGTGTTAGAGCCTTCCTATGTATGGAATTCCAACGAAGCCCTGGCGGCAAAGATGGGCTGGACGATTAAGAGCCAGACGCAGAAATGCGTTCCGTATTTCCATGACAGCGATATCTATTCCTCCACCATGGGCAAGGATATTAAGAAGGGCAACTGCATCGGCATGGCAGCCGTGGTAACGACGGAAACCTTCCAGGGACCGGTGATTGAAACCAAGTGTATCGGCAAGGTTTACGGCCCGGACGACGGGGATATGTGCGACTGGAAGATTACCGGTGAGCCGGATACCGAGTTCCATGTTGTAAAACCGGCAACCGTGGAGCACACCTGCGCAACCATTGTCAACCGGATTCCCAGCGTGCTGCGTGCACCAGCCGGACTGATTACCATGGATGAGTTGGATGAGATTGAATATATGACTTATCCGATGGAGTTTTATTGCTGAATGGAATCATAGGAAGTAAAAGCAAATTATAAGAATCCAAAGTGAAACACAGGAAGCAAAAGTGGAAAACAGAAAGCAAAAGCGAAAAATAGAAAGCTAAAGCAAAAAAACGGAAAAAGATAAGCTTTCACCAGCAGCCAAAGGTTTTTGGTGAAAGGCTGAGAAAAAGAAAAGCAGAGAACGGACTGCATTGGATTGTGGTTGGTGCTCTGCTTTTTGTTATTGTTTTTCCATTTCTGCTGTGATTGCTGTTGCCTTTATTGATGTTGTTTGCTGCCGCCTTTATTGCTGCTGTTTGCTGTTGTCTTATTGCTGCCGCCTTTTAAAGATTTTATTTCCCTTTCTATGTCAGATATGGTATAATTCTTTAGGAAAGTATCAGATTCAGGGCAGACGAAAAGAGCAGCTTTATACAAAAGATAAAACTGCCCTGAATGTGATTCTTTCCGATTGTACCAGACCGCGGACCTTTAGCCAATATGTGTATGGAGGAAGTATTTTTCACAGTTAGTGAAACTGCACAGATTTTGCAGGTACTTCCTGGCATAAGCATCTGTTTTTTGTGTAGATTTACAAATATATCCGATAAAAAGGCATGCTTTGCAAGCCTTCTTGCGGAGGCTTTTAAAAAATTTATTCAGTAAGAAAAAGTTTGTATCAGGATGAACCATATGTCCTTCCGGCCTGTTGCATCCTGTGGCACCCGCATTCCGGACAAATGCGTATATCAATCTTCCAGACCACAGCCAGCAGATCTCCTATGGATAGTCCGGCATACCTTTCTTTAAACCGCTGTCCTCCCTGGATTTTGAAGATCAGTTTCAGGTTCCTGCTTTTATATCGGTTATTTAAAAAGCCGTAATAGCGGATCTTCTGAAAACCGGGAGGGAGCACATGCATCAGGTAACGCCGGATGAATTCCGTGTTTTCCAGGGTGATGGCCCTACGCGGATCGCCGGGCCTTTTTCCTCTGGCAGAAAAAGTGGTTTCCTGTTCATCCACATCCAGGATACGGCTGTTTGAAATGGCAATTTTATGGGTGTATCGTCCAAGATATTCCAGGGCATTGCCAAATCTGTTAAAGGTTTCCTTAATGTATGGGCACCAGTCCTTTTCGTAAAGGGAATTGCGGAATGCGGCCCATTCATAGGAACTGCGCAGTTCTTCGCAGGAAGCGGAAAACTCCAGGCTGGCGCTTTGATAAAGGGCATCAAGTGCTGCAAGGAATTTTCCCTTGAATTTATTCCTGAGGACTTTTACGGGGAGAAAGAAGCTTTTCTTTGTTTTCCGTATTTTATGGTCCTGGGTGAGCCCGCCGCCAGAGATAATGCAATGCATATGTACATGGTAAAGCATCTCCTGATCCCAGGTATGGAGTACCTGGATGATGCCGGGGACTGCACCTAGGTATTTTTGATCTGCGGACAGTTCCAGGAGTGTTTCGGCGCAGCATTTGTGGAGCAGCCCATAAAGGAGCTGCTGGTTGCAATAAAAGAGGCTGTTTAATTCGTGGGGAGTGGTAAACACCACATGGAAATAGGGCGCGTCGATCACCTCAGCCCTGCGCTTATCCACCCAGATTTCCTTATTAACAGCCTGGCAGCTCGGACAGTTTCTGTTCCGGCAGGAATTATTGCGGACCTCTATATGGCCGCAATCCGGACACTGTGAAATATTTACGCCGAGTCTGCCGGATTTACAGTTTAAAATAGCATAGGATGCCTTACGCTGGACATCAGACTGGAAACTCCCGGAAGAAGTGTACTCCCCGTAAGAGAGCTGCCAGATCCTCTGGATTTGGGAATTACTCATGGGAAACACCCTCCATCCGGTCAAAGGGGCTTACGGCAGTATGTGTACCGTTAGAAGCCAGGTGGACATAAATCGTAGTGGAATTTAAAGATTTATGTCCGAGCAGGGCTTTTATGGTAAGCAGGTCTGTACCGTCCTCATACAGATGGGTGCCAAAGGCGTGGCGCAGGGAATGGCAGGTGATCCGTTCTTCCCAGCCGAGTGAGCGCTCCACAGCATGGATATGCCGGGAAAGGTAAAATGTATCAATGGGTTTATCCGGGCAGGTCTGCTTTGGGAAAAGCCAGCCTCTTGGCCTGCCAAAGGCAAACCAGTAGGAAGTGAGGATATCCAGAGCCCTTTTAGAAAGGATGGCATAACGGTCGGAACGGTTCTTTCCGTGACGGATATGGATACGCATATTTTTGCGTTCAATGTCCTCATACCGTAAATGGCAGACTTCGCCGATGCGCAGACCGGAGGAATATATGAGGGAGACCATAGCCTTCTGCTTGAGGTCGGGCATGGCGTTGATCAGGATGGAAACTTCCTCTTTGGAAGGGACAGAGGGGAGGTATTCATCAAACTTACGCATGGGAAGCTGGGTATCGTCCCATGGCTTATGAAGGACATAAAGGGTAAAAAAACGCAACTGTGAAATGGCACAGTTGACCGTGCGGTCAGAAAGATTTCTGGAACGCTTTAGCCAGCGGATATAAACACGGAGTTCATCCCAGGAAACATCCTCCGGAAGCTTGCGGAGTACGCTGGAGAGATAATCAAGGTAGGCACGGATATAAGTGCAGTAATTTTTAAGTGTGTGGGCGGTAAGGCCGCGAAGGGAGATCATTTCCCTGAAAGAATCTAAATAATTGTCCATAATGGAACCTCCTTGGTGTGATTTAGATAGAGTGAACAGGAAAAATCACAAAAGAGGGGGCGGGCGGGCAAAAAAATGAAATATAGAGTTGTTGAGTTTGAAAATCCATGATAATATAAACATAGCAGTTTTTGGGGTTATGTTTGCAGTTGTGTGTGGTAACTCAACAATACAACATAAACCAAAAAACTGCTACTTTTATTTTGAGAAAACGAAAAAATTTTGAAAAAGTAGTGGAATCACGTACCTAGGGCTAGCCACCGCGCTAGCGGTTTGGTACAAT
>CATNCF010000070.1 GCA_950097145.1 uncultured Lachnospiraceae bacterium | reverse complement strand
ATATGAGGATATCTGGTTCCAACATGGGCAGATTTCTTTTGTAATGCCCAAAAAAGAAACGGATTCATTGGATCTGTGCGCCTAATTTTGTGGTATAGTTATAAAATCTAACCGCACAGGTAGAAATACTTCTAAAACAAATTCTATTTTATACTCCTCAATATTTCCTTTTCTTCGTTCTGCTTCAATTAATAATCTTTGATAGCGAACATCATTCTTATATTGCTCCTCCCCATCTTCACCCCCGTTGTTCTCTTGCCCAGACGTAAGCGGTACAATCAGCCCGCCATGCTTACAGAACAGCACTGAAGTCCTTGTTATTCCTTCCACATCTTCAATTTCTGTATCTATACCGCCTAATATCCAGCCAGCACCGGATACGCTGTCAACTGCTTTTATATTTCTATGCATCTGATATGTCTTTCCGTCACTCAACAGCATGTTATCCCATTCTTCATTGAGACATATCAGATATTGGCATACACCGTTTTCCCTGCAGTCGGCTATATTATTTTTTATTCTCTCTATTTCTGACTTCCTGTCAGCCTTATGCCTGCAATTACAACGAAACGGAAAAATATTTCTGTATATTATGGTATCTTTCAACGTTGCATAACATGATTCACCTATATACATTGCATTTTCCATAACACTTAGAAATGTCTGGCGGCGCTTTTCCCCTTCTTCTAATGTCTCTATTTCTTATTTAACTGATGTTTCATTATCTACTTCAAAATCATCCAGAGTTGCCATTGTACATGTCAATAATGCACCATCTACAAGATATTGATGAAGTGAGTCATTCTTATCAACAGTCTCCATTTTTCTTTCGAACTCCTCACTGGTAATCCCTTCCAAATCAATACATTCGTCTTCAAAAATTTCATAAGCTCTTTTCTGTGTTTCCCTGATTTCCTTTTGCGCTTTATTTGCCCTTACCACATCTGCCGTCATCTGGACTGCCTGCTGTACTGGTTCTCCGTCATAGTTTCCTTCTAAATATTTCTTTTCATCTGCCATAGTATCCCTCCTCGTTATTAGAAACCATCTATTGTATCCTGAACTCCCCGCCAGTAAACGAGATATCCTTATTGAGTGTCATGCTGGTTCCTCCCTGCCGCACCTGTAGGACATTATCGGCTGCAATCAGCAGGGATGCACTGCCGCTGGCTATGGTGAGATCCTCTTTCGCCGCAACCACGATATCCTTGTCACTGGTAATTATAATTCCCTCGTTATCATTCATCTCCACCATCATGCCCTGATTGTTTGTCATCAGTATGGAATCCGGGGTGAACAGAATCTCCTTTCCGTACTTTGTCTTAAAGGATTTGTATTCGGGATTCTGTCTCGCAGTATCTGTCTCCCTGTGGACTGCACTCATCACAAAACTATTCTCCTCATGGTCCGGCACATATAGACGCACACTGTCACCCTCCTCCGGCATGCAGTACCATCCTGTCCCATCAGGTGAAGAGTATACGGTCGAATATAGGAACCATTTCTTTCCGTCCTGTGCATTCCATTCGTCCCCTGCAATTCTTACCTGAACCCTGTCGCGCTGCACGCCGGTCACAACCGCATCAAAGGAACAGCCTGTCACACTTTCGTGCGATATGGGCAGTGGGCGGACTGCCTCCTTTTTCCTAAAATGATAGGTATGGATACACTCTCCATTGAGATAGTCTGTAAAAATCTGATAAATATAGTAATTGTTCCCATTGTATGACATCCAGTCGCCAATCTGGCAGATTTCTCTATCCATGACGATCAGCTCTGTCATGTCCACAGCACGCAGCCAAACCATGCCTCCGTGCGTTTTTTCCATGTATTCTCGCATATCAAGCCTTATACGAAGCTGGTCTATGGGCAGCTCCCTCTGGATGCCCTCTGGCATGCCTAAGATATACCGCACACCCTTTCTCGGAGCATCTGCCACCATAAAGCTCCCGGTTCGCGCCGCAGTCCGTCTGAGAAAATCCCAGTCTGTCTCATGATGCTGAACCAAAACACCTCCAGTGTTATCGCTGTCTCCCTCCGTAATAATCACGCGCCCGTCAGGATATGTACCTGTTATCTGTTCATGGACTGCTGTACACAACGTATTTCTATTTTGAAATACTCTGAAATGCGGCTTCAAATCCATTAAGATACTTCCGCTTGCCAGCGACAGCGACAGCATCGTTCCCTGTCTGTCATGGGAGAAGGCAAAATCTGTAACAATGCCATAAAAGAGCACGGTATGTGTTTCTTTGTTTATGCCTGTTATTTTTACCCATGTTTCTCCTGATAATATCCCAATGTATCGTTCTTCCCACGCGTCTTTAATCTGCACCGACACGGCCGCTCTTGCATGGTCATTTACTGTCCTCGTAATTTTCATCATCTGTAGTGACACAAATTCAAATGGTTCTATTTTGATCTGGTTTTCTCTCATTTCTATCATCCGCCTTTCTTATAAATTTTTATATGCTTCTGTATTTTTCTGTGTATTCAGAATCTGTATGCTCCTCATGATATCCATAAGTGTTTTTCTGCCGCTTTCTGCCTGTCCTTCCGGCAGATGAAAGCTGCCCAGCAGCATTTTTTCATCCACAGGCAGTATAAATATGCTGTGATATGCATCCTCCCTGATACCGCCTGTGATAAACGCAAAAATACCTGCCGCCCCCGCTTGTATTCTGATCATCCGCGCCTGCTCCCTAATGCTCTCTGGATAGATATGGCTGATGACCCGCTGAATCTCTCGAGCTGCTGTATATACCTGATTTTCCTGCAACTGCTTTTCCAGCAGGCTGAATGTGATTATCTGTTCTGCCTGTGTGTTGGAAAACACTTCCTGCGGTGTTGTCCTGTATGGGAATTTTCTTGCCAGTATTTCGTCTGATAGTCTCTGCCACCCCTGCGGAAGTGTGATGCAGATCCTCCCCTGAGTGCAGTCTAACACCTGACATAAAGTTTCTTCCTCTCTTGTTTCCATGTGAATTTACCTCCCTGATCTGCTTGTTTTTTGAACTTCCTTTCCAGTCTACACTGTCAAAATCAATTGAAACTGCTCTATGATACTTTCCCGCCTGCGGTAGCTCTGGTTCCAGCAGAATCTGTTCCATCCTCTTTACCGCCTGTTTTTTTATGTCCATGGCATTCAGCTTACTGATTCTGTCGATTGCCGGATTCTTGCCAATGCCTCCAATCTTTACGCTCTCACTCATCTTGTCACCTTCCTTTTCCTGATTAATTTTTATGTCCTATCCTGCTAAAGACAGGCATTCCTGCTGCTACTGTTTCCATCGCCGGGCTTCCCATATCTCCTGCTGGGATACTGGACAGGAGATCACAGACAATATCATCAATCGCATATTTTTCTGCTGCCTTGGCAGGCGATGTATTCTTTCTCTTTTTCTCTGTGACCTGTTCTGCATTGGAAGCAAAACTGCCCACCCGCCCAATGGAATCAAAGGCATTGCAGAGATTGATAACAGCAGGTGACAGAATGTCCTTCCTGACAAACGTTGCCTCCTTTGGCGCCATCATGCTGACATTCTTTCCTTTTAACTCCACCTGCCCTTCTGCCAGCAGGGAGATCTTACCGGCTGTATGAAGCCCCAGCCCTCTGTCGTCCTCTATGGAAATCTCCGCAGCGTTCTCTGTCATGCTGAGCAGCCCCATCGCTGCCGGTTCCATATGCATCCTTTTCTGGCTGTCTGTTGTAAAATACCGGTTCTGAGGGTCTGTAAACTCTCCGCACAGCAAACCATTCTCCCTTACCGCATAAATTACGCTGCCTGACGCTTCATCGGCACTACCAAAATACACTGCCGCCTTTGTCCCTTTCTCCGGCATACAGTACAGCAGATTTCCCGTTGCAGGCGTCCACTGAAATTCATATCCGCTGTCAGCATCTTGTGCCCTGTCTATACCCAGATGCACTTTGACAAACTCCTGCCTTGTTTCCAGTATTCTTCCTGTAATGACTGCACCCTCAAGCGTTTTTGCCGGTATTTTTTCTGTTCTGAAACATTCCTTTGGAAACAGGAGTGCGCTGCATTTCAGACAACCTTTTGCAAAATGTGTATCAGCCTCCATCACATAAAACGGCATGCCATGAATACGGGCACGATCCCCGACTCTTGTAAACGTTGTTTCGGCAATACGATACCCTTTAAATTTTGCAGACAGCGTGCTGTATTCCTTTTCCCTACAAAATACTTTCAGCGTGTGCTCGTACTGTTCTAGCAGCAGTTCACCCTGATCTTCGCCATCGCGCATCCCTGCATGAATACAGCTTTCTGCGGAGAAATCCCCGGCTGTGATTCCCTCCTGCAAGTGGCTGAGCAGTCTTGCCATAAACTGATAATCTGTCTCCTTATACTGAATCAGCGGATGTCCAAGCTGCCTGTCCTGCGCATTCCAGATCATCGCTGCGCCATACTCACGTGCAACGATCTGAGCGACATCATGGTATGTCATGGATACATCCTGAAAGGATCTGGACTTTTTCTGAATGTCCATTTTCCATGTATGGGAGACTGCTTTCAAAGACAAGATTGAATACCTGTCCTGTCTGGCAAGCTCCACAGTCTGTATGACACCGGAAAACAGAACCTGCTCTGTGGCACTGTCATCATCCCTGCCTGTGATCCTGATACTGTCATTTTCTGTATCCATGAGGGCGTTCTCTGCCCTATCACTTTCCACAACCACAGTGGCTTCTGCACAGGTATGCTGCCCATAGCGGGCATGGATTGTGCAGGTGTGTATGTTTAAAATGTGGAACCTGCACTTGATATGTAACTGCATGTCTGATATTTTTTTCTTCATTGGTACTCCTTTCTGTTTTGTTTCAATATTACTATTCTGATATCCAATTTATATCCTCAGTCTTGGGATAAATTTCTCCAATCAACACAACCTTTTCTTTTGCTTGTTTATCATAACACTGAACATATTTTTGTAGCTGTTCAACAGTGCCGTTTGCTTCCTTCATCTGAAAAATATTTAACATGTTTTCATATCCAGTTTGTAAAATATCTTCTTTTTCAACTTGTGTAAAACTTTCATAAATAGAATATCCTTCTTTTTTATCTTCAATTCGTTCTTGTCCATGTCTACAGTCCCATTCTGCAAACATTATTTCCATATTCCAGTTTTTATTATAGGAAATTTCTTGATATAGTGTTACATCATGATTAGCAGAGATATGCAGTCTGGTTTGTATATTATATTTATTAACTGTTTCATCCACAAATATT
>CATNCF010000069.1 GCA_950097145.1 uncultured Lachnospiraceae bacterium | reverse complement strand
TGTGAATATTTTCTTTAGTATGTTCATGAGACTATTATGAACTAGAATGGGAAAAAATGGAACCCCCTAATTCCCCTCATGAATGAGGGGCTAGGGGAGTTGATGTGCCGTAGGCACTTTCTTGTATGAGGAAGCGATTCTGACGGTGCAGGATAACTGCAAAGTTATTTGAAAAAAGTTCGGAAAATATCGGTCTGAATCTCCTTTGACCAGTAGAGGGAGCTTGATAAGAGCCCCAAGCATGGCGAAAGGGGTGATTCCAATGGGATAGGAAGTATGAAAAGACCAGGAATAATAAGTGGAAAAATTTAACAGGAGGAAAGACATGCAATTGATTTTACAGACAGCGAATGTAACTGCTGATGCAAAGAATTGTAGTTATCCCAATAAGGTAACGGTTACTAATGCATCGGAGCTACAGGAAGCGGTAAAGATGGATCATGTGTGTGCGGAATATAAGAACAATTACCGCAGCATTGATAATTTCATTAAGTCAAATGTGGTTGTCATGGATCTTGATAACGACCACACAGATGATCCGGATGAATGGATCACGGCAGAGAAGCTGGAAGAACTTCTTCCTGATATTTCATATGTAGCGGCTCCAAGCAGAAATCATATGGTTGCTAAGAATGGTAAGGCCGCAAGACCTAAATACCATGTTTACTTTGAAATCGAAGAGATTACGGATTCCTCAGCGTATGCAGCATTGAAGGCGGCAATCCATAATGCATATCCATTTTTTGACAGTAATGCTCTGGATGCGGCGAGATTTATTTTCGGTGCTGATAGAGGCGAAGTGGTATGGCACGAAGAATGGACAACCATTGATGAAGACATTGTGGTTGAGATTGCTAATGAAGAAACACCTTCTGCAAGTGGTCCGATTTTAGAGGGTAGCCGCAACAACACAATGAGCAGATTTGCCAGCAGGGTTCTTAAGAAGTACGGGGTTACTGATAAGGCGAGAGAAGCCTTTGAGATTCATGCGCAGAGATGCGATCCGCCACTTGAAGAGGAAGAACTCCATACCATATGGAACAGTGCAGTGAAGTTTTATAAGAAGACAATCGTTACCCAGGAAGGATATGTGGCACCGGATCAGTACAATGCAGAGTTTGGTTCCATCAAGCCTGATGATTATTCAGATATGGGTGAGGCGAGAGCCTTGGTTGAAGAGTATAAGGGCGAGCTTCTTTATACAGATGCAACAGAGTTCTTAAGTTATGACGGTATCTTCTGGAGAGAAAACAGACAGAAGGCCGTGGGTGCTGTCGAGGAGTTCCTTGATATGCAGCTTGTGGATTCTAAGGGGCAGTTTAATGAATGCTCTCACTGGTATTCCTGAAAAGGTTGTAAGAGCAGGTGGTAAGGCTTTAGAAAAGCTGATTACACCAGAACTTGAAGATGCTTACAAGGCATATCTGGCAGCAAAGGCATATTACGCATTTGTAATGAAATACAGAAATTACAAAAATATCGTGAATACCCAAAGTGCTGCAAAGCCAATGGTTGCGACAGATATCAATAAGTTTGATGCTCAGGAAAACTTCCTTAATACACCGGATGCAACCTATGACCTTGAAAAAGGCATGGCTGGCGCAAGACCACACAGATCATCGGACTTACTTACAAAGATTACGAACTGTGCGCCTGGTGATGCAGGTAAACAGCTCTGGGATGATGCGCTTAATCTGTTTTTCTGTGGTGATCAGGATTTGATTGATTATGTGCAGGAAACGGTTGGACTTGCAGCTAGCGGAAAGGTATATGTGGAATCTCTCATCATTGCATATGGAGAAGGTCACAATGGTAAGTCTACTTTTTGGAATACCATTTCGAGAGTTATGGGTACTTACTCAGGTGCAATGTCAGCGGATGCACTTACTGCAGGTTGCCGTAGAAATGTAAAGCCTGAAATTGCAGAGCTTAAAGGTAAGCGTCTTGTTATTGCAGCAGAACTTGAAGAGGGAATGAGACTTTCTACTTCTATATTGAAGCAGCTCTGTTCTACAGACCAGATTCGTGGTGAGAAGAAGTTCAAGGATCCATTCGATTTCACACCTTCTCATACAGTCGTCCTTTATACGAACCATTTGCCTAAAGTGGGAGCTTCGGACGATGGTATCTGGCGCAGACTTATTGTGATTCCCTTCCATGCAAAGATTGAGGGATCTTCTGATATTAAGAACTATGCTGATTATCTTTACGAGCATGCAGGTTCAGCTGTAATGAGCTGGATTATTGAGGGAGCCAGAAAGGTAATCGCTCACGAGTACAAGATTAAGCCTCCGAAGGTTGTTGCAGATGCTATTGCAGAATGTCGTGGCATGAATGATTGACTTAGTCAGTTCATGGAAGACTGCTGTGATATTAAGGACGGCTTGGAGCAGAAGTCAGGAGAGTTATATCAGGAGTACAGAATACCGATAGGTAACGGTCTGAACTGGCTTTACAGTTCTCGCCGCTTTCCCCCGGTTCGCACCGTGCATGACAGTTTCCCATCACACGGCGCTCCATCAATAATTAGATTGCAATAGTATTATCCAAAGAACTTATTTCTGTGTTTCCAGCTAAGTTTCTCAACTCATTCAGTTTGCGTAAATCTATGGTGTCTTTGTATTCGGAAATATACTGTGATATTGTGTCCTGCTTTGTCGCATGGATTAGCCTGTGGATGTCCTCATGCACGATTACCAGATTTCTATATTCATCTGTACCGCCTTGACAGCGTGGGGTTTTATGGTGGCAGTGGATGTCGCTGTATTCCAGTTTTATCCCTGTTACTGCACATTTCCCATACTGCCCGGCATAAAGTGAAATCCTGTTGTCCGCATACTGTATGCTCCTGTTGCTGATTGGGTTCTGCATAAGTTTCAACAGCGTAAAAGTATCTATCCCCAAGTTATTGTGGATTTCAGCCCGCCCTTCCGCTGTATATTTATTGACAGACTTTTTCTTGCATTTTGGGATTTTGTTCTGCACATATCCTATCGGGGCTACTGCATAGCCGCTTATAAAACGGATTTGCTCGCTTTTCCCATAATTCATTTTCACAGCTTTTGATATGTTCGGCACTCTCTTTTTCCGCTTTTTATAATACTTAACGGATTTAAAATTTTTCCTCATACGGTTTTTGAATACAGCCGTTGCCTGGAATGCTATCTTTCGGCAGTCAAGGCATATCCGGGTAGCTATTTTATAATAATTGTGTATACCCATGACTTTTGAATTGTAGTTTTGTATCATCTTATACTGCTCTTTGCCACTGTCCGGCTTCTGTATGCGCTTTATCTGCTCCACCAGCTTCTTTGCCGCCTTTTTCACAGCTTTGTCGCTCATACTGCTGACAACAGTGTATTTATTCCTTTTCCGATGAACCTTTAACTTAAATCCAAGAAAGTCCGAATAGTGTTTCCGCAAGTTTACTATCTTTGATTTTTCGGGTGAGATGTCCAGTTTCAGCCGTTCTTTCAGCCAGCCTTTCACCGCATGGAATGTCCTGACGGCGGCGTCATAACTCCTGCAAAAGATTTTGAAGTCATCCGCATACCGCACAATCCGCATTTCCTTTACATTGGTTTTCTTTAATGCTTCCATTGCGCCGCTCCTGCTGACCGTGCCGTTTTTGGTGGTGGTTGTGTAGTATTCATACCTTGTCGGCATGTTTTCCCAGTTGCTGCTGACCCACCAGTCCAGCTCATTCAGCACAATATTGGACAGCAGCGGCGACAAAATGCCGCCCTGCGGTGTTCCTTTCGTTGGATAACAGACGGTCTTGTCCGGCATTTTGACCGGGGCTTTTAACATCTTCCTTATAATCACTAATAACTGCCTGTCCTGTATTCCCATTGTCCAAATCTGCTTTAACAGCTTTGAGTGGTTGACGTTATCGAAAAATCCCTGTATGTCTATATCCACACAGTAATGCAGGTTGGATAACTGCATATTCCTGTGCGTCTGGGCGATAGCATGTTCCACGCTCCGGTTTGGGCGGAACCCATAGCTGTGTTCATAAAACTTTGCTTCACAGATTGGCTCCAAAACCTGCAAGATACATTGCTGTATCAGGCGGTCATACATTGTGGGGATTCCAAGCGGCCTTGTTTTGTCGCTCCCTTCTTTTGGGATTTCTACCCTTTTTACTGCTTTTGGCTGGTAATCCTTAAATTTACGCTGGATAATCTGCACGAACTCGCTTACTTCGATTCGCTCAATATCTTTGATATTCATATCGTCTGTACCATACGTTTTACTCCCGGCATTGTCTTTGATGTTCCTATACGCAAGTTTTATATTGTTTTCACAAGTGATATACTGCATTAGGTTCCTGAATTTCCCGCCGTCTTTGCTCTTTTGGTACAGCCCGTCATAAATATCCTGCATATCGTAGTATTCGTTGTGCCTTAGCTTCTTGTTTTTCAGTTTCTTTGTCATAGAACATCACTCCTTTCGGAGCAAACTTTTTGTCTTGCTCGAACCTATGGTGATAATTCCTTTTACAAATCTGACTACTGACTGGAGGCTATCCCTCCTCACGCCTTATTATTGCGTGTATCATCAGTACTGTGCCTCCACTTTCATCACCCGCAAAGACGCTTATATGATTCGTCATCACCACCTGCAAATGGGCAGGTGTCGGGTAACTTACTACGTTCCGATAATCTTATCCCAATCCCTGAAAAAAAAACTTCAAGGATTTCAATATAGTTTTAGGTTCTGCTTTAAGCCTGCCAGCTTGATGCCGCCTGTAACGGCATAAGGTATTTCATAACATGCACTTTTACTTTACCTCACTGGCTCCACGCCCGTGGAATAGACATTTCTATCTATGCGACATATAGACTTGTACGTTCGCAGATATGTCAGTCTTTTCAGACATTCTAACCATGACTATATATAGACCTCCGACCTGTCATATACAGCCGGCACCTCTGCCGGCCTTTCCACAGCTCTGCCTGTTTGGGTATACTTCAGCCGTCCTCTCCGTGCTGTAGGCCGTGAACTTTATCCACTCGCCCAACGGGGTATTAAGGGAAGCGTTTCTGGGCGTTACTCCATCATTCCACTTCTCAGATTATCAGTTATCCTGATGTGCTCTATTTTTTTTAATTAATACACATCAGCCACAGCTTTTGTCACGTTTTCCTCGTGGTTTATAGCTGTAACGTATCGCTCACACATGTTATCAATATGAGGGTCGATGCCAGCATGGACTTTTTCTGCACGTTTGGACAGTTCTTTCACCATAGCCTGCTGGAATTCCGTAGGCTCAGAAACAATGTTATGGTATTCCACTTCCGGCGTAGGAAGGTTAAGCATATCAGCAGTCTTAATGTCCGCGACTTCTTTGAAGATGTTCATCAGCTCCGGTAAATTAAAGAACTTAGCGAAGCGGGTTCTCACCCGGTAGCCTGTCCCTTCGGGTGCAAGTTCTATTGCGTTACAGTTATAGGTACTTTAGTCGATTTGACCTACGAATTTGTAATAGACAGTCAACTTCTGTTCTTTCACTCCGTTGACCATAACTGGATTGTGTACTTCTATCTTCTCTATCAGTGTATTCAATACCGTTGCCGTCAGCTTCTTCATGCCTGCACACTGTGCAAGGCTCTCCGTAAACTGCTCCGCATTGGTGACAGCGGCGGACTTTGCTTTATGCTGCCTTTCCAGTTCTGACAGCTTTTCCTCGTTTGCGTCCTGTTCCTGCTCGTAATGCGCTGACATCATGGTGAATTTCTTTTCCGACAGCTTTCCGCAGGAATAATCTTCATACAGACGAATATACATCTGGTCAAGTTCGGCATTCCTCTTTTTGAGTTTATCAATCTCCGCCTTTATCTTTTCCGACCGTTCCGCACTGCTCTCGTTCATGCTTAGAAGTACATTGTTTATGAATTTTTCTTTGTCTTTTATTGCTTTTACCGCATGCCTGTCAATATCCGCTTTTATAGCGTTT
>CATNCF010000068.1 GCA_950097145.1 uncultured Lachnospiraceae bacterium | reverse complement strand
TAGTCATAAAAACAGGCTGGAAACCAGGTTTTATAAGGGATTGAGGGGATTTTAACTGTGTGGTAAGAGAGGATTTCTGGGCCTGGGCCCGTTTTTCTTCCAATGCGGTAATGGCTTCCCCGCATTTCTTCTTTTTATCGTAGTAGTTTTCATATTCTGAAATCTGGTTTTTGAGTGTTTCGTCTGAAATGTCCTCAATGGAGTAGCTGCCGTTCTGGATTTTGTCAATCCATGTGTCTGACAGGCCGGCGGCGTTCATTTTCTCCTGATAGACAGCAGCGGCAGTCTGGTTGGCGTTAAGAACTGCGCTGATCTGGGAGAGGTACGCATGGAACTTTTTCCTGGAGGAGCTTAGGAAGAAAGCTTTGTCAAATGCTCTGCCGGCCCGATCAGTCTGGTCTGCAATGGCGGAGAGCTTTTTCTCAATCCAGTCGTAGGTCTGGGGAGTGGGGGCAGGGGCAGAAGCAGAGGATGCACCAGTATATTTGGCAGGGCTGGCGGGGGTGGTTTTGGAGCGGTCTTTCCGCAAATCTATTTTAGTGTTATCTTTATATTCGTTGACGATGCTTTCAAATGCCTCTTCCGGAGTAAGGCGGTAAGCGCTGTTCAGTCCTCCGTTTACCTTGTTGTAGTAGGAAGCGGCGGCTGTAGCGCCAAAGTATGCGCCGGTTAAGTCATACAACGCCTGGCATTTGCCGGAGGAGTCGAGAGTAGTACTGGAGAAAATCAGCTCTTGGGCCACCAGTTCTGCAAGGGCCGCTTTTGCATAGTCTGACATGACTGCCTGCTCCAGGAAGGCGGCGCTTGCGCAGGCATTTTGCGCAGTCATGTCAGCAGAAGCGGCAGAAAGTGCAAAGTTTTGGTATTTTAATATTTCTTCACTGACCGACAGGCCGTTGACTGACGCTGCCAGTCGCTGGTTCACCAATTCACTTGCATTGGCAAATCCCATGCTCTCAAGCTGTACGGCAATCAGATCTTTGTTTTCTTCCGTCAGGGAATCCAGTATGCCGGTGGAGTCTAGGTATTGGGAAGCCAGGGACTGGAACGCATTTTCAACATCACTGGCTGAGGAGGAGGAATCGTAGAGGGTTGAAATAAAGTCATCCATGTCCAGATTTTCCACTTCAGAAAAGGCGTCTATGATGCCGGAAAGCGAATCACTGGAAATTCCTTCTCTTCCATATTCTGAAAATTCTTGATAGACAGAGTTCAGTTTTCCCATATGCTGTTCCATATCGGAAAGTTTTTCTGCCATGGACGAGGCTGTCAGATCGATGTTAGCCGCTTTGGCTTTTGCCTGTGCGTATTTTGTTACGGCAGAAGTCAGATTGTTTGTTTCTTCTACATATTTGGTTAAAAGTGCAATTTCGTCTTGTGTGTTTACTGTGTCGAGAATTCCAGTAAACAGGCTGTATCCCTGCTGGTCAAATGATTCATGCCCATTGGCAGTTCCAGAAGCCGTATCCATTGCTTTTGACTTCAGCGTTTCTTTGTTCTGGTACAATGTGTCATAATTATCCAGCCCAAGGGAAGCTTTTAACTGCAGTTCGTCCAGGTTTAGATATCTGGAAAGTTCCGAAATAATATAGGTTAATTGCTGCTTATTCTCTTCTGTAACTTTGCTGGTGTCTATTTTCATTAGTTCCGAAAACAGGCGGGTAACTTCGTCTTTTGTTTTTGGGTCTGCAAAGGGCTGGAGGAAGGTAAGGTAAATAAAGTCTCCGATATTTTCTCCGTAGGCATCCAATGGGAGCTGTGTGGGATCCAGTCCTGTAATTATCTGTGCGATTTTGGCCTGCATCTCGTTGGAAAGACCGGAATAGTCTTCGTAGGTGGAGAGTGAGGCAAGAACAGTGGGGACAATAGAACGCCATTCGGCCCTCTTTTTTGCATCTAATGCCTGTTTTTGTTTTTCAATTTTGTCAAGGTCTGCGGTATAACTGGAAAATATTTTTTCAGTGCCTGCAGAAAGATTATTTTTGATTTCCAGGAGCTGCTCATCTGTCACAGAAAAACCTTCCAGGCAGGAGGAGCTTATCAGGCCATTGGCGTCGGTCAGTGAATAGGAAGCCGCATTGGATAAGTCAATATCCAGCGACTGCATCACATTGTATACTTCATTTATGATGTCATTGGAGTTCGGGGCTGACAGAGCAATCCTGTGGTTAGTAAATTCTATTTGGGAATTTAAAATCCTGGAAGCATCGGCATCCAGCTTTTCTCCTTCTTTCTTCATTTTTTTTACTTTTTCCTGGTATCCAGCCAGAACGTCGGGAAGTTTCGCTGCAATGTCCAGATTTGCCATAAGCTGTTTCTGCTTATACAGCTCCTGAAGTTTTTCTGCTGTTTCTGCAGCGTTGTCCCCCAGGCTCAGCATGGCGTTTCCTTCTGCATCGTAGCCCCGGATTAGTTCTGGGAATGTCTCTGCCAGGCTGGAGCAGATATCCAGATATTTTTCATATTCTTCTGTGGAGAGGGATACATTTTTGTTGGTCGTGGAATCTATGCCGGAGGCAAGGGTTGAATAAGCCTCACTGGATTCAGAGATAAGCTTTCGGGCAGATTCCAATTTATTTGAAATGCCGGAAATTGTTTCTTTTGCTTCATCGCCCTTGGCAATTAGTTTGTCCGATTTGTGGACAATGTCATCAATCCAGCCAGCCACATGGGAGATGGCTGCTCCAATCAGCATGGGGGCAAGGATGTTTCCGGCAAGCGCCAGCCCCTTCATTGCTATCTGTCCTGCTTTTGCAGCAGCAGTGCCCTGCAGGATGGCTTTATTCTGCGAAACCTGTTTATCATGTGCCTGCTGGGAGGCGCGCATTAAGCCCTGTACAGATTGGGACTGCTGGTCAGTGTTGGTGACGTAATTTTTTAGAGTTTCTTTATTTTCTCCAAGAGTATTGAAATAATGAGTGAAAGATGATGTTCCTTGGACAACTTCTTTGTTAAACTCGCTTAATTGCCTTTTTGCGTCATCATAGGACAGGGTTGAGGGAGGTTCTGGTAATGTATTTTGACCAGAGTGATTCATTACAAAGTTGGATGTAATGCTATTGATTTTCCCTGTAATGCCTCCAGTGGTATTCTTGAAGGCTGCTAACTCATGGTCTTCGGTAGTAGTGAATATCGGACTAATTAATATAGTAAGCAGTGGTGGCTTTTGGTAAGTAAGTGTGTTATAATAGTAAAAAATACCGAAGGGAGTTAGAGTATGGAACCGGAAAGATATTTTTATTATTGTCCCAAATGTGGAGACGCATGGTTTTCAGATGGAGATAAATGTGTTGTTTGTAAGCATGAAATGTTCGAAACGCCACATGAATATCAGCTATCGTTGACGGAGTGGCATGTTACAGGAGCTAATTATAAGGATCATGTGCCAGTGTGGGAGGAAAGGAAGCAGCGCCTCTATAATGAAGTAATCAGTCAATCTCCTATTTTTGATCTCAATTTGTATAATAGAAGAGATGAGATAAAAGAAGAAAGACACCGAAGATTTCAAGAAGACATGGCAAAAGGCCAGGCAATCATGGAAGGTACGGACAAAGGGAATCCTTATGGAGTAAGGTGTCCGTATTGTCATGCCACAAATGTCAGGCGTATTTCAGGATTGGCAAGAGCAGGGGCTTTTGCATTTTTTGGAATATTTGCGTTAGGGAAAAGTGGCAAACAATGGCACTGCACTCATTGCGGCAGTGATTTTTGAGATTACCGGATGAATCCTTTCTATTATTTTTGTGAAGCGGGAGCCATTTAGGCTGCCGCTTCTGCCGTTCTGTCAACTTCAGCAGAGGGAGTTCTACATGCATTGATAGCAGAAGTAATATCTTTTTTGTTGGAGAGGTTATGAGCTTACTTTTTTTCATCCATTATTATATCAGTAGTTTGAATTCTGCCTAAAAAACTCTGAGTTATATTTTATAGAAAAGAAAGTGCATAGAATAGAACATTCCTGGAAATTCGTCTGTGTACTGCCCCTAATCCTGTTCATCAGTAGTGGCTTTTGGTAAGTCAGTGTGTTATAATAGTAAAAAATACCGAAGGGAGTTAGAGTATGGAACCGGAAAGATATATGTATTATTGCCCTAAATGTGGTGATGTATGGTTTTCAGATGGAGATAAATGTTTTGTCTGTAAACATGAGATGATTGAATCTCCACATGAATATCAGTTATCGTGGGAAGAATGGCATGTTACGGGAGCAAACTGTAAGGATCATGCACCAGTGTGGGAGGAAAGGGAACAGCGTCTCTATGATGAAGTGATTAGTAAGTCCCCTATCTTTGATCTCAATCTGTATAATAGAAGAGATGAGATAAAAGAAGAAAGACACCGAAGATTCCAAGAAGACATGGCAAAAGGCCAGGCAATCATGGAAGGTACGGACAAAGGGAATCCATATGGGGTAAGGTGCCCATATTGCAATGCCACGAATGTCAGGCGCATTTCAGGATTGGCAAGAGCGGGTTTATTTGCATTGTTTGGAATATTTGCGCTGGGGAAAAGTGGCAAACAGTGGCACTGTACCCATTGCGGCAGTGATTTTTGAGATTGCCAAATAAATTCTTACTATTATTTCTGTGAAGGGGGCGTTGCAAAATGCAGCTTATATACAATATATAGCAGAGTTTACAAATTTTTGAATACCATATCTTGTATATAACATCTATTTTGCAGCAGCCCCTTTACCGTTCTGCCAACTCCGGCAAAGAGAGTTCCACATGCATGATGGCAGGGGACAGATCCCTGCCCATAATTTCCCGTCATGCCCGGGTCTAGTCCTGACTATGCCTTCCTGTGCCGGCGTTGCATCCTGGCGCAGGCTGCCCTGGTAGTCGATGAGATTAGCACTCGCATCTGCGAGATTACCGTTTTAGAACGGCTGCACATTTGTGCGCTGTCATCTGCTCGTTGGGAAGAGTTACTGGATTATTACGATTTCTTCATTGTTGCCAGTGGGAAAGTGTACCAGCAGTTTGACTTCCATTCAAGGACTCCAATTATGAGGGAGCCGGGTCCATATGCAGAGGGACCCCATATCTGCAGTTTCAGCCGTGTATTGCACGGCGTCCTGTACAAAAAACCTGTATCCAGGGAAAACGTATCAGGCTCGGCATATTCAAAGAGGGACAACTATCTGTATTTGCCCTACCGAGGTTTTTGGAACTAAGATATCCGCCCGTCAGTGCACCTAGTGTTCCTAATGTTGTAATTTTGTCCGTAACGGCATTTAATGCGCCAGCCCCTTTAGTTCCGAGATCCAAAAAGAATTTCAAGATGTCGGAATCCATCAGGGCGGAGGAAAGCTGTTCCACCTGGTTCTGGAAAGCCGCTGTTTTGCCAGCAATAGAATCCAGGTAAACAGCGTTGGCGACGTCTGCCGCGCCGAAGCTGTCAGAAGCGGAAGAGACAGCGGATTCCACGCCTTTCCAGTTGTCCATCAGGGCTGCAAAGACTTCTTTCTGTCCTTCCCCCGCTGTGGAGGCGGCAAATGCTTCCCGGGAAGGAGCGTCCATGGCATTCCACACAGAGCTGAGTTCTTCTAGGACGTCGTAAACATTCCTTGCGTCCCCGTAAGTTTCTTTCAGGTTTGAGAAAATGGCAGATTCCCCGCCTGCTGTCTGGTCCATATCCCCCAGGATCTCATAAGCCCCGGAGAGGAGCCCCAGCATTTCTTCCAGGGACATGCCCGCCGTCCCGGCTGCCCCGGCAAGCCTTGACGCGCCTTCTGCCAGGGTGTCAAAATCCACAGTCCCTGTTTGGGAAATTCCAGTGATGGCGTCATTAATTGTGGACGCAAAGCCCGTGTTTTTTCCAAAGCCGTCCAGGACTGCCTTTATGTGTTCCACAGCGGCTTCGGCGCTGTCTATGCCGGAGATATTGCCCATCTTTAAGGCTTCTTCTGCCAGAGCCAGGGATTCCTGCATGTCATATCCGGCTTTCCCTGCCGAGGCGATATAGGAGAGCACATCGGTTCCGGCTCTTCCTGCGGCGTCCCCCAGACGGAAGGCTTCTTCCGTAACATGTTTCAGCTCAGAGGCGGAAAAATCCGAGGTTTCTGCCAGGTCCAGGAGTGCGCTGTCTAGTTCCATGACTTTGTCCTTCATCTGCGCAAGCTCTTCCATGCCTTTGAGGAATATCCCATCCGGGAAGTAATGGCTTGTTAGGGAAGAGAGTTCCTCCAGGAGGGCGTCTGTTTTCAATTCGTTGCTGTTTTCTTCGTTATCATTGTTCATGCGATAACCTCCTTGTAATAAGACTGGGTTGTTAAGGTGCATCTATGTAAACAGGAGCTGCCGCAGTCCGGTCGGGCAAATCCTGGAAATTTCTGAGTAAAGGGTTTTTTCCTATATTGTATATATGTAGTCATAAAAACAGGCTGGAAACCAGGTTTTATAAGGGATTGAGGGGATTTTAACTGTGTGGTAAGAGAGGATTTCTGGGCCTGGGCCCGTTTTTCTTCCAATGCGGT
>CATNCF010000067.1 GCA_950097145.1 uncultured Lachnospiraceae bacterium | reverse complement strand
TGACATTGTTAATATGAAAGATGACATTGTTAATATGAAAGATGATATTGTTAATATGAAAGATGACATTGTTAATATGAAAGATGACATTGTTAATATGAAAGATAACATTGTTAATATGAAAGATGACATTGTTAACATCAAAGGCGATATCTGCTACATAAAAGGGGATATTGCCAATACAAATAATGATATCATTGATATCCAGACTCGCCTGAATCACATCCACGAAACAGTCCGTAAAAACTATTCTTTAACAGAAGAATTTTTTGTCTCTCAAATGGAAACCAATACAGAATTCAGAGAAAACATCCGTATCATCAACGGAAGGCTGGACAAGTATGATACTCAGATAGCCAGAATGCCAATGCAGGCTAAGAGCTTGTAATCTGCACTTTTCTAATTTTATTATGCTTTTCGCATAAAATCCGACAGCAAGGGCTGCTGCAAAGCAGATATTTGACAAATATCTTTTTTGCAGCAGCCCTTGTATATTTTCCTAAGCAGCATTCCCTATGATGCTGCTTCAAATTGGGAATTATAAAGTTCTGCATAAAATCCATTTTTCGCCAGCAGTTCCTGATGGTTTCCCTGTTCAATAATATCTCCATCTTTCATTACAAGAATAACGTCTGCATCTTTAATGGTAGACAGACGGTGGGCAATCACAAAACTTGTTCTGCCCTTCATGAGATTATTCATTGCTTTCTGAATCCGCTCCTCAGTTCTGGTATCTACAGAGGAAGTTGCCTCATCCAGAATCAGAATCGGATTATCCGCCAGAATCGCCCTGGCAATTGTAAGAAGCTGCTTCTGCCCCTGGGAAACATTACTGGCATCCTCATTCAGTTCCATCTGATAGCCGCCGGGAAGGGTAGAAATAAACCGGTGGGCATGTGCAGCCTTTGCAGCCGCAATTACCTCCTCATCCGCAGCATCCAATCTGCCATAACGGATATTTTCCATAATAGTTCCCTTAAACAGCCAGGTGTCCTGCAGCACCATGCCAAAATTTTCTCTCAAATTACTGCGATGAAATTCCCGCAAATCGTAACCGTCTACCCGAATACTCCCCTTTAAAACATCATAAAAACGCATCAAAAGCTTTACCATAGTGGTCTTTCCTGCCCCGGTAGGTCCCACAATCGCCACCATCTGTCCTGGTTCCACCTGACAGTTAAAATCGTTGATAATTATTTTATCCTTGTCATAGCCAAACTGCACATGCTCAAAACTGACCCTGCCTTCCATCTTATTTACTTTTACCGAGTTCTGTGCCAATACCTCCTCTTCCTCTTCTCCCAAAAATTCAAAGACACGTTCCGCTGCCGCTGCCGTTGCCTGGAGCATATTTGAAACTTGCGCCACCTGAGAGATCGGCTGGGTAAACTGTCTTACATACTGAATAAAGGACTGAATTTCACCCACTTCAATTCTCCCTCGGACAGCAAGCATAGCGCCCACTACTGCAACTGCCACGTATCCTAAGTTGCCAACAAATCCCATAATTGGCTGCATCATTCCTGACAAAAACTGGGATTTCCATGCTGACTGATAAAGAATCTCATTCGTCTCATCAAATTCATGCAGCATATCTTCTTCCTTATTAAAGGCTTTCACAATATTATGTCCACTGTATACTTCCTCAACCTGACCATTAATCTTTCCAAGATATTTTTGCTGTGCAATAAAATATTTCTGGGAAAATTTCACCACGATTCCAATCAGAGCCCCGGAAACCGGCAGAATCACCAAAGCAATCAGCGTCATAACCGGGCTGATACTCAGCATCATTACCAATATTCCAACCAAAGTAGCTACAGAAGTTATTAACTGGGTCACACTTTGATTCAGTCCCTGGCCAAGCGTATCTACATCATTGGTAATTCGTGATAATACCTCCCCTACAGTCCGGGATTCAAAGTATTTCATAGGCATCCGATTAATTTTCTGTGAAATATCTTCTCTGAAACGGAAACATATTTTCTGAGTGATTCCAGTCATAATGTATCCCTGAATAAAAGAACACAGCGCACTAAATACATAGACCCCCAGCAAAAACAACAATATTGTTCCGATTTTGCCAAAATTGATGCCCCCTGTGCCAGACACCTTTTCTACCAGGCCATTAAAAAGCTCTGTCGTTGCATTGCCAAGAATTTTGGGTCCCATGATGCCAAACACCGTAGAAGCCACTGCAAATACCAGTACAAACAAAATCCCGAATTTGTAACGCCCCATATACTGCAAAAGTTTTCTTACCGTACCCTTGAAGTTCTTTGCCTTTTCTCCAGGTACCATACCGCCTGGACCATGTCCCATTCGCCTGGGTCCCTTGTGTTCACTCATCAGTCTGCACCTCCTTTGCTCTTTAGCTCTTGTTCCGAAAGCTGGGATCTTGCAATCTCCTGATAAGTCTCGCACTGCTCCATCAGCTCTTCGTGCGTACCGATACCAGCAATCCCTCCATCCTCCAGAACAATAATTTGGTCTGCATGTAAAATTGTACTGATTCTCTGAGCCACGATAATCACTGCAGCCTCCCCGGTTTTCTTCTGTAACGCCTTCCGCAGGACTACATCAGTTTTATAATCCAACGCCGAAAAACTGTCATCAAATAGAAATACTTTGGGATTTTTTGCAATTGCCCTTGCAATAGAAAGGCGCTGCTTCTGTCCGCCAGAAACATTCGTTCCTCCCTGGGAAATGGGACTGTCATACTTTTCCTCTTTTTCTAAAATAAATTCCTTTGCCTGGGCAATTTCTGCTGCCTCCTGCATCTGTTTTTCTGACACATTACCCGCAAACTGAATATTAGAAGCAATGGTTCCAGAAAACAATATTCCTTTTTGCGGAACATAACCTATCAAATCACGGAGCTTCTTCTGGCTTATCTGCCGGATATCCACTCCATCCATGGTAATTCTTCCTGCTGTCACATCATAAAATCTTGGGATCAGATTCAATACAGTAGATTTTCCACAGCCTGTACTGCCAATGATTGCGGTAGTTTTTCCAGGTCTTGCCGTAAAAGAAATATGGCTGACGGCATCTTCCTCGGCCCCTGGATAGCAAAAAGATACATCATCAAATGCCACTTCTCCCTGCCAGTCGTCTTTCTCAGCCTCTGCCGGATGTTCCGGATCTAAAATAGCCGTCCTAGTCTGGATGACTTCCTCAATACGATTCGCAGCCACACCCGCACGGGGCAGCAGAACAGAAATCATGGTGAGCATTAAAAATGCCATAACTATCTGCATGGTATAGGTGATAAATGCCATCATATCTCCTACCTGCAGATTTCCAAGGTCCACTCCTTTGGAACCAAACCAGACAATCAGAACCGTAATACAGTTCATGATCAGCATCATCGCAGGCATCATCAGTGACATAACACGGCTGGTAAAGAGCTGCGTCTTCATCAAATCCCTGTTTGCACCCTCAAACCTTTTTTCCTCAAATTTTTCTCTGGAAAAAGCCCGTATTACAGAAACACCGGTAAGAATCTCCCTGGAAACAAGATTCAGCCGGTCCACCAGCGTCTGCATTTTCTTGAATTTAGGCATAGTAACCGACATTAGTATCCCTACTAATAAAATAATGCTTCCTACAGCAACACCGATAATCCAGCCCATTCCTGTTTTGGTGCCAGAAACTTTTATCACGCCTCCAATACCGATAATCGGTGCATACATTATCATGCGCAGCATTAATACGGCTACCATCTGCACCTGCTGTATATCATTCGTACTCCTTGTAATTAAAGAGGCTGTTGAAAACTGTTCGATCTCGCTGTTGGAAAAACTTACCACCCTCTTAAATACCCTGCTTCTAAGATCCATTCCCAGTTTTGCAGAAACCCGGGAAGCTATTAATCCCACTAAAACAGAAGCAATGGTCATCAAAACTGTCATAGCCAGCATGTTCCCCCCAGTGCGCAGCATATAACTGTTTTGGTAATCTTCCATATGATACCCAAGAGTCTCGTACTCCTGCCTTACCATAAGCCTTGCCTTCTGGGAAATAATGGAGTCACTCATATCTCCCATTTTTTCTTTTGCCTCTGCTTCTGCCTGCAAAATCTGCTCTGTGGTCATCTGGCCGCTCTCTAGCAGCTGCTTTAAAGCGTCCATATCCATCCCTGTTTCTTCTGTCATGGAGAACAAAACCACCATAGGCATTCCCAGTATTCCTTCCAGCTCTCTCATCTCATCTTCTTCGTGAAGCTTTAATTTATAAATCCCTTCTGTTCCTTCTTCATAAGAATCTCTGAGCTTATCTGCATCATTTTCAGACAGGAATATACTTAAATTTTCCATAGTCTCTCCAGACATTTTCTCAGGAACTGCATATTCAATCCCGCTCTGCTGAATTCCCACATCCACAATATCAGACATATACTGGGGAAGGGATAAATCACAGTAAGCCTGCACAATCAGCAACAGCAAAATTACAAATACTGCCGCTTTGTGCTCACCAAGATATTTAAATATCTTTCCCATTTTTTCCTCCATTCTGTGCAAATTTCATGTATTCAGATTACGATTATCTGGCATCTGACACTTTCGATTTTGCAATCCATACTATTCCTTTTCCCAGTTTTTGTCAATGTTTCAAATCTTAAACTTTATAAAAAATCTATAAACAGTCTGATGTTCCGCCAAATCTCCTTTTGTAACGTTCCATCAGACTATGCTGTTTTCTGCAAATATATAGATAGCGATTAATTATCGCCATCTGCGCCGAGCACGGCCGCTCTGTGGCATTTACCTATTCGTGCGAGTGCGGATCCCCCGGAGGATCTATATATCTGGCAATTATTTAATGCCAGATATTACTAAGGCAGTTAAATGTCGAATGAATTTTACGCAGAATAAATTTCTATCTGCAAGGCGGAAGATTGAGCTGTAGCGAGTGCTACAGCGATTGATGACAACGCAGCAGATAAAAATTTAGACAAGTAAAAACATCGACATTTAACCGCCTTAGTAATATATAGGATAAGTTTCAAAATATAGTGATGAAAAACAGATTCCAAAAAAATTAAAAATCCTGCTGCATCATCCACAACTTCATCATCATTTTCTGAGGCAGAATTTTGGCTGCAAGATGCGACGCTTTTACATAAAATCCATACACAGACATATCTTTGCCTGCCTTTGCGTCCCGCATTGCCTTCCCTGCCACCTGTTCCGGCGAAGTCATTCCGAAGAAATTATTCACTGTTTTCTCCGCTCCGATTTCAGCACGCCGATATAAAGCTGTCCGCATCCATCCCGGGCAGACCACGGTTACTCTTATCCCTTTTTCCTTCAATTCTACATTCAGAGCTCTGGAATAATTCCTCACAAAGGATTTTGTAGAACTGTATACATTTTGAAAGGGCAGCGGTTGGAATGACGCCTGTGAAGACAGATTGAGTATATGGCTGCCTCTTCTCATATATGGAATCGACAACAGAGTCATTACAACAACAGCGCTGCAGTTTACATCGATCATATTCAGCGTCTGCCGTATAGACAAATTATCATAAGAACAGAATTTTGCATAGCCTGCACTGTTAATTAAGTATTTTATGTCAGGTTTATGATGTTTTATCATTTCACCAAATTTCAGGATGGCATCTAAATCTGACAAATCCACAGAATAGGTTTTTATCCTGGCTCCAAACCTGTTCTTGAGCCGTTCCAGTTTTTCCTTATTTCTGGCAACTGCCCAAATTTCTTCCACTTCCCTCCCTTTTAATAGAAGTTTAACAAATTCTCTTCCAATCCCGCTGCTTGCCCCGGTCACAATTGCTATTTTTTTCATGGCATACCTCCTCGTACTATATCAAATCATAATATTTACACGCCTGATATATCCCATCTTCCCAGAGCGGCGATGTCACATATTCAGCTGCATCCTTAGCCTGCTGCATCCCGTCTCCCATTGCGGCAGAGTGCGCGGTATATTTCAGCATATCTAAGTCGTTCGTACTGTCTCCAAAAGAATATGTGTTTTCATGGGCAACTCCCAAAATTCTGCAGATTTCCTGGATTCCAGTTGCTTTATTAAACCCCCTTGGGACAATTTCCATAAAATTTCCTCCCCGGTGGATGACTGTATAATCCGGTTCCAATACCCGCTCCAGTTCCCTCTGTTTTTCAGATTCTGCAAGGTAATTTACACAAAATTTACTTACCTCAAGGCTGTCCTCATTTCCCGTAACCCGAATCATTTTTTCGCCCATTTCTTTTTTCATTTCCTGGGGAAAGGATGAATCCTCTGGAAAACGTTCTGCATCCAGATACAAAAAATACCTCCCCTCCAAAATATAAGCTGCACTTAACGTCCCAAGAAAATCATTGACCCTCTGAATTTCTTCCAGAGAAATACGGTGATAAAATTTTACTTCCCCATGAAATTCTCCATAAGTACCGCAGCCAGCCAGTATTCCATCAAATCCTAAAGGCATCAGAGCTTTATCAGGTATAAAGACCCTGGTTCTTCCGCTGCTGATAAATAAATAATGCCCACGCTCTTTCATTTTATGAAATGCCTCTCTTGTACTGTCCGGAATCTGCTGTTTCTCATCCCAGATGGTTCCATCAATATCAAAAAATACTGCTTTTTTCATATGTTTCCTCTCCATGACTCAAAATATTTGCTTATTGTATCATATTTTTCACTAAAAATACTATTTTTCAGATAAACAAAATTAAATTCCCTCTGGATGTGAAAATCTTTCACTGGAATCTGATACAAAACTTTCCTTTCAAGCTCTTGCTCCACCACTGCTTCATAAAGAAAGCTGATGCCGCAGTTTGCTGCCGCCAGTTTACGGATAGCCCCCATATTAGATACCTCAATGCGATTTTTAAATTTATCCAGAGACTGATTGTGCGTCTGCAGAAACTGTTCTAAAATTCCTCTGGTACCGGAGCCTTTTTCCCTTACAATCAGGCGGTTTTGGAACAGCGCTTCCATGGGAATCCCTCCGGTTCTGCAGTATGTCTGAAAAAATTCCCTGCCACAAATTCCAATATAATTTTCTCTGGATATCAAACGATAGGAATAAGCGCTCTTATCAAATCTGCCTTCCACCACTGCAAATTCAATTTCTCCCGCTTCCAGCATTTCCAGAAGATTCTCCGTATTTTTCACAGTTATAGAAATATCCGTATCCGGAAAATCCAAAAGATAGCGCCCAAGAACCGCTGGAATTACAAATTCTCCTACTGTCAGTGTCGCCCCCATCACCAGTTTTTCTTTCCTGCGCATACTATTTTGTAAAGCTTCCTGGATATGCAGTTCGTCTGCACACATAGATGCCGCAAGACGCTCTAATATCCTTCCCTGTTCTGTCAGACACGCTTTCTTTCCACGCATTTCCACCAGGGGCACATGATACCGTTCTTCCAGATAGCGGATATGCTGAGTCACAGCAGGCTGTGTGATATGAAGGTTCACAGAAGCCCTGGTATAATTCAGAGTCTTGCATACTTCCAGAAATGTATAGATTCGGCTATCAAGCATTCTTTGTCCCTCCTCATACTAAGTTCCCTCCTCATGTTAAAGTATAACATATTTTTATTATTTTATAAATAATAATAATTTCATTTTATATGA
>CATNCF010000066.1 GCA_950097145.1 uncultured Lachnospiraceae bacterium | reverse complement strand
CTCTTTATAGTAATTGTTTGTATCTGGTATGTAAACGACTACTATCATACAGATGAAAACGTACAGGAATATTTGCAGACAAAAGATTCTGTATCGGTAACGGAGATGCCGGAGGGGTTGTATCTGGATGGACCGGGAAATGAAACGGCATTGATTTTCTATCCGGGTGCAAAGGTAGAATATACTGCATATCTTCCTCTATTGAGTGAGTTGGCAGATCAGGGGATTGACTGTTTCCTTATCAAAATGCCGTGTAATCTTGCTTTTTTCGGGCAAAATAAAGCGAAAAAGATTATGGATTCTTATGAATATGATCACTGGTATCTCTCCGGGCATTCTCTGGGCGGGGCGATGGCGGCATCCTATGCTTCCGGACATCTGGAGAGTCTTAATGGTCTGGTGCTTCTGGCAGCATATCCAACGAAAAGCCTGAAGTCGGATTCTTTTTCTGTCCTGTCGCTCTATGGAAGTGAGGATGGTGTTCTGAATATGGAGAAGGTGGAGGAAGGGAAAGCATACATGCCTGTGGATTATGCGGAAGTCTGCATAGAAGGAGGAAACCATGCGCAGTTTGGAAATTACGGGGAGCAAAAGGGCGACCATGCTGCAGATATCAGCCGGGAGGAACAACAGGCGCAAACTGTGAAGGCCATTTTGAAAATGATGGAAGCTCATAAGGATCAGAAGCAGGAGGAAACAATGAAGACTTATGAGCAGATTAGTCCGCAGGAAGCAAAAAAGAGAATGGATAACGAGGAGGATGTGATTATTCTGGATGTCCGGACGCAGGAGGAATATGATTCCGGACATATCAAAAACGCCGTATGCCTGCCGAACGAAGATATTTTAAGTGAACCGGATATACTGCCGGATAAAGGTCAGCAGATCTTGGTATACTGCCGGAGTGGGAACCGAAGCAAACAGGCGGCACAAAAGCTTGCAGATATGGGATACGAAAATGTTCTGGAGTTCGGCGGGATTCTGGACTGGCCTTATCCAGAGCTGGTAGAATAAATTAATTTATGAGGGGAGACCAAAATGATCAATAGGGAAGACATGCTGGAACTGACCAGGCGGATGACGCCGGCCCGGACATCCATGACAAGGGTTGCCGGGTGTTACATAGACCGGAAGCGGGAGTTTGACGGGAGCTTTAATACCAATTTCCTGAAGCTTTCCAGTTCCGACAAAGCGAAAAACCTGAAACTTGCAAAGACGGTGCCGTTTTCTGATACCAATAAGAATCTGAGGAAATATGAGTTCGCGCCGAATGCGCAAAAACCGGGAAGCATGTGGCAGTTACTCATGGCCATGAAGGAATGCGGACTGAAGAATGACGCGTTGATGGATACCTTTTATGATGTGGTGATGGAGCGTTACCACGCAGATTCTGAATATGCTATTCTGGTATTCCATGACCGCTACGATATTCCGGCGAAGACATCTGATAAAGAACGGCTGGGAGAATCGGAGGAAGTGTTTGAATACCTGATTTGCGTAATCTGTCCGCTTTCCGGTGAATATGAGCCGGGAGAACCAGATTGTGGATTCCTGTTTCCAGCATTTACAGACCGGTGTGGGGATTTAAACCATGTAAATGTCTATCAGAAGAATCCTAACAGACCGCATATGGAATTAGTAAGAGAGATTTTAGGGGCAGAATAAATAGATATGATTGGAGAAGATGCTCATATGAAGATACTGGTAGATGCAGATGCCTGTCCGGTTGTTTCAATTGTGGAGTATATGGCAGAGAAATATGGGATACCTGTAATCCTTCTGTGCGATACAAACCATGTGCTGCAGTCCGAATATAGTGAAGTAAAGGTGATTGGAGCCGGTGCGGATGCAGTGGATTTTGCACTGGTTGGCCTATGTCAGAAGGGAGATCTGGTGGTAACGCAGGATTATGGGGTGGCTGCTATGATTCTGGGAAAAGGTGCATATGGAATCCATCAGAGCGGAAAATGGTATACGGATGAGAACATTGACCGCATGCTGATGGAACGGCATATCAGTAAGAAGGTGCGGCGCTTAAAATCAAGGCATCATCTGAAAGGACCTGCAAAGCGGACGGCAGAGGATGATGCAAGATTTGAAGAGTCGCTGGAACGGATGATTCAGAAAATAAACAAAAATTTATGGGAGAAGAAGTATGATAATGAATAATAAACTGAAGGAAAAGGCTTTTGATATAGTTATTGACATGATAATTGGAAAAACATCAGAGGAAATAGAAGAAATTTTACAAAGTTCATGTAATCAGAAACTACTAAAAAAGACCTTTGATGCCTTTGCTGATTCTAGATATTTCAGTGTAGAGTATAGAGACATTGCATACGTTCCAATACAGGAAAGTTTTGAAACGATTGAAAATAAGAAGCTTAATCCGGCTCTTGACATAAAAATACTTTCAGATAATATTCTTCCGATTGTAAAACAAAATTTTGCAGCGCCAACTAATTTCAATTGGACTATGCTGTCAAAGCTTTTAGCTGGTTATTATAAAAAACGTGCCGAAACCTCAGTTAAATTATATGAGGTATCAAATCAGTTATCAATTCAGCATGCCGAAGTTATGGACAATGTTACAGAAGTAAAAGAAATGCTTCAACGAAATATAACTGAAGAACACCGTGTGGAGATGAAACATGAATATGTATTTAAAAAATTTGTGCAATCCAAGGTAAATAGTTTTATTGCAGAAATGGCTAATTGTACATACCATTTTATATTTAAAGAAGGAGTACAGTCTATGGAAAATGAAAATCCAATTAGATGTATATTTCGAGATTTAAAGACTAGAAAGGGGGAATTAAATAGTTATATAGATGTTTCTTTTTGGAAAAAGCCAATACATTTTATAATGGTTAATCCAAAAGGGGGAATAGAACCTTTAGAATGTTCAATCTTACCAACTCAATTTTTAGAGGAATTCTTCATTCCTAAAATACAAAAGCAGATAGAAATGCTATTGACCTATAAAGAAATGCTTCCAGATGAATTATACTTTGAAATCCTTACAATAGATGGAGAAATAAATAGCAGTTATTTTAAAATGGTACAGCAAGGGATGGGAATAATAATAAATCAGTCATTTTCCAACATAGATGGACTAAAGAACTTTTTGGTTGAACTTTGTGATATGACACTTTCTTGTGAGCAATTTTATAAGGGATAAATTTTGACAGAATTAGATAGCAAGTAGGTTGGCTAAGATATTAAAAAGGTTAAAAAGGGGGCTTGTATGCCCCCGATATATGGTTAAATATTTTGACGGATAATCCGGGAAATCAGTCCGACTGCCACATTCCGATCTTCATCAATATGAGTCACAACAAAGGAAACTTCATCCTTTTTTCCCACGGTTCGGTTGTCATAGCAGGAATGAGCAATGGCATTGACTCCGATGGAGAGCCGGACAAATACTGTCCCCTTGTGGATATCCTCCACAGTTCCGGCATATTTCCCCTGAATCTTGCATTTCTTCATGTTCTCCTTGCTGGTATTGCCTTCCACGCTCTTGACATCTGCCTTGACTGTGATCTTATCTAGGCTTTCAGCAGTCACGGACAGGATACGCACCAGGATATGCTCGCCTACATGGAAGTGTTCCCGTGCGTCCCCTAACCAGTCAAAAGACAGGTCGCGTGCCAGGATGGAAGTCTCTACACCGAAGATCTCTGCCCGTACAACTTTTTCTGCTACAGCGACGACTCTTGCCTGTACGATACGGTCTTCATAAATCTTAGCATTGCCTGACGCATCCCGGTCAAGATAAAAGATCTGGCGTTTCTTCAGCATAGCCTCTTTCCGGCTGGCAACCACACTTCTTGACTGAGCATCCAGTCCCTTCACAATAAAGTCGATCTCACTGCCGAGCATGTTGTTAAGGACTTTATTCTGACGAAGGGAAATGTCTCCGTAATCATGTGATTCATCCTGTACAAGCTTGATCATCATTTCCGTAATCGGAATGACGGTACGGAAGTCCTTATAGTAGACGATAGCAATTAAGCTGCCATTCTCCGTCTTTTCAATTCCACCTAACATCCCGGTCAAGATCTTCTTTGTGCGGTAGGCATTCTGGATCTCGTGCCAGATGAGGTCTGCCTTTGACTGGGCCGTTTCCAGCACAGTGTCAGAATCAAGAGTTAGTACAGGTACGTTTGTGATTGTGTTCTGTTCGTTTTGCATAAATGATCTCCTTTTCTATGACATGATTGAATTTTTATCTAATGGAACCATCTCCGGTTCATCCGGCCACAGGCTATCTGATCTATCTGATAATAGGTCTGAAGAATCTGGATGTTGAGGTTCCTGATAAACTTGTTTTTGAGTTGCCTGTGTCGGCATTGCGGGTGTTGACGTCCCTAGTGGTTTGCGGGGAGCTACTGATGAAGCAGAAGAGCCATTCCTCTGCCTGCGTGGTTTCGGAGGCGGCTTTGGTAGATAGTCATATTCTTCGGTCTTCCCATCTTCCCGCCATTTCGGTATATGTTCTGCCGCCTTTCTCGTCACCAGCTTTTTGGCATCCGGATGCAATGTGTAGTCGTATTTCTGTACCTTCAGCACTTTCTGTCCCCTGAGAATAATAAGTGCAGTATCCAGAGGGAGCCGCAGGATCTCATCCGGCGTCAGGAGCTTCCGCTTGCCGATGGACTGGGTTTTCCGGTACTCCGGAGAGTAGTCAGACACCCGCCAGGTATTGAGCTGCTTTGCTTCCGAACTGACACCCACCGTTACGTCTCCGGAACGAGAACTGATAAATTCAGCCGTTACTTCGTCCGTGCATCCTAAGAATAACTGAGTGTCGCAATTCCCTATGATTTCCTGCCACTGGTTAAAGGGATAGCGGTTCTGCATCTGAGGCAGGTTTTGGAAAATGCACGAAATACTTAAGCCTCTGGACCGACAGACCGAGATCTTCTTATTTAATTCCAAGATTGCCCCGGTATTTGCCAGCTCATCTGCAAGGATATGTACCGGAACCGGCAGATGCCCGTCTATCCCCTGTTTATCTGCAAACCGCACCAGTTTAATAAACACAAAGGTCATAAACAGCGATGACAGGAAGTCGAAAGTGCTGTCCTGGTCGGAAGTGATGCAGAAGTACGCGCATTTCTGTTTCCCCGGCAGTGTTAGGTCAATCTCATCATAGGAAGTAGTCTGCCGGATCAGTTTATTCTGAAACACTTGAAGTCTGGCTCCAAGTCCGATGATTACCCCGGACCGCACCGTATCACTTGCTTGCTTATAGATACAATAGGGAACCTTTGCCGGGTGGCTCACCGGAAGCAGGTCAAAGAGGCTGTTCAGTTCCTTTTCCGAGCTGAGTGTCAGCAGCTTATATACCTGCCCGATGTTCTTGGATTCTGGAGGGAATCCCTGCTCGACATAGAGAACCAGCGCTTTTAGCAGATTTAATTCCGCGTTATCCCAGAAATGATCCCCTTTTGCGGAACCTGTATTTTGGATGATAACATCCGAAAAAACCTGCGCCATCGTCTCCTGTCCGTCAATCTCCATCAGGCAGTTCCATGCGTCCGAGTTTTCCGGATTCACAAGGTTAAAACACCGTACAGTGTAGCCCTCATTCTCCAGATATCCAGCCATGCTTTCGTACAATTCTGACTTTGGGTCAGTGATAATTAAACTTTCCCCAACTCCGCCATTTTTCCCGCGTGCAACGCACTGGAAGATCATATTACGGGCAAATGCCCTGGACTTCATAGAACCGCTGGCACCATAGACGGCAATGTTGCGGTTCATACGTGTTTCATAGGGAAGGCAGACCGCCTTTCCATTCAGCTTTCCAAGAATTGTCCCTTTGGTTTTCTTCACATGGTCTGTCAGCTCCAGCACCTTGTACATCTCATCCGGTGTCATAAATCCGGATGTTCCATAGGTGCCTTTTAGGGAGTAATTCAGGTTGCGCTCTTTATCAAATACCTCTCCGTTCCGGTCAACGCCCATCCGCATCAATAAAAAAACCAGGAGTCCGAGCGCAAGAAGGCAAAGAAAAATCCCATACAAGTTATATGGGAACTGAGCCAGTGCTGATAAACATGCCATCGGATGCAGGGAGGGAGCTTTCGGGTAGGAACCATTACCGGCAAAGTTGCCGGCATTGGTCCATACCTGGTAGTTACTGATAAATTGTGCGATATAGCCGCCAGCATATAAAATGCAGAGGAAGATCGGAAGCACGAAAATGAGTTTCCACCATTTATAATTCATGTAAAAACTCCCTTCTGAACTTGGACAGGTCAATACTGGAGAATTGCACCTTATCGCCCATATATTTCTCCAGAACTGGAATCTGAAAATCAAAACAGATCACGTTCCCGGACAATTTTAATACATTTAATCCCGTATTGAACCGGTTGATTCTCTGCATATCAAAGTCATAAGCGAGCAGTGTCGGGCAGCCATCCGGCGAAATCGCATCGTGTTCCATGGGAATGTCTCCCCGGCGTTTCTCTTGGTCAGATAATAAAAGCTGGTTTAACTTTGTAAGCAGCTCTGGATTTGCCAGCAGCTTCAGGATAGGTTCGCCCTCCTCGCTGTTTGGGAGAAAATGAAAGAAATCAAAAGCTTTATCCAGCATAAACAAGTCTCGACGAGACCCTCCGGTACTGGTCATAAGCTGTAGGGCGACATCCATCGTATCTCCAAACATAATAGCCCGGATTGGGGGATGCCCGGTATACGGATAGCCTTTGAGGTAATGCTGCAAGAAAGCAGTCAGCCGCACTTCTGTCCGGTATTCCCATTTCATAACAGCGGAACCTGTATTGTAAATACAGTAGACACAATGTCCGGCCAGCAGACTCCCAACACTTCGGGAATTCCTGATCTTTGTAGTTGCGTCACCAAGCTCCTTGATCTCCCTGGAAGAATAAAAACAGGGGAGACTTGATAAGATGATATCCGCATTTTGTCGGTCTCCACAAAAGACAGGCGGTTTCTCATCAGGAAGAAACGGGATTGCTGTATGGGAGAGCGTTAAATAGGTCTGCGCTTTCTGATGAAGTCGGATCCTTCGCTGTGGTTCGCTGCGGATACTGTTTGTTTCCACATTACCATCCAGATAGCAATGAAACCGGGTAGGGTTGTAGGCCAGCAGCATTTCCTTGGCACGCTTTGTCAGACGATAGCCTCTCAGCCCATCCTTGTAATGACACCGGATCAAATGGTTTGCCTTCAAATCTGTGATCATCTTCTCTGTATAAGCCGGGGTATCAAACAACCTGGGTAATTGGCTGGCAGGGAATTCCCCGCTTATCCCGATCATTTCTAACAGTTTATATTTCTGGGTATTTGGTTTTAGCAAAATAGTATCTCCTTTAAAATATTTTGAGTAGTATTTTTACCTTTAGAGAGCCTGCTTCGGTATTTTGGAAGTTTTCTCTTGGAAGCAAAATGCGGAAAATGCAGGTTTTCCGGTAATTTTACCGTTATCGGCGCGAAAATTGCGAAAATCACATATTTTCGGATAAGGTATTTTTCGCTTTCATGCGGTTCCCAAGCCAGTCGGGAAACTTATCTTTTTCCATGATATAGATGATTGTCTGGTCGGTTTTTCCCAGTTCTGTAGTATGGTGGTCGTCGCAATACAATCCGCTGTCATCAAACAGCGCATAAGATGAAATGACATCCAAAATCAGTTTGAGTTCCATGTTGTCGTAGTCCTTAATCCGGCGCTGGGGAAGTTCCCGGTCGTAGACCAGACAGAAACAGATTACACATTCTTTAAAAGGCGCCACATCATGATCTGTGAAAAATTCCTTTAATGCATAGTGCAGCGGATCATGTAAAAATGCCGTACTGCTTCGGATTCTCCTTTTTGGAAATAACCCAGGCAATGTGACAGAAAGGATGTCATCCTCAAAGGAAACCTGTATTCCCAAGGCTTTTACCGCTTCCTTCATATAAGCGGATTTTCCGGTAAGGTCAGTAATCCGTATCAGGTTTCTTAACCGGCAGGCAATCCGTTCTGCACATAACGCGGCATCTGTGCTTAATTTCTCATAATTTGCCCCATGTTTTTCCATGTCGGTGTTTTTCAGGGCAAAAATAGTGTTATTGAGCTTGGCAACTTCATTTTCAATACTATGAAGTCTCTGGTAAATAGTTTTTGAGTCCATACAATACCTCATTTCTGTTGTTTTTGATAATAGTTTACAGTTCCATCTGGATTTACCAGGCAGTAAGCGGTCACCCCGTCAAGAGAAAGACGGGATGCCTGCTGTTCGGATTCCAGTATGACCAGCCGGTTTGTATCATCTGCAGGAAGGCCATTCAGGACATGGCTGATCAGAATTTCCTGCTCTAAGCCGACATAGATGACCTCATAGGCTTCATTTTTAGAGAAAAAATGGAGTTTTACCGGAAATTCTCCGCTGGTGTGATAGACAACTGCCTCTTTGAAGTCCAGAAGAACCCAGACGGCTGCGATCATGCCGTAATCCGGGGAATCAGAAGCTTCCGGGCTGTCACATAGAAGGTTTCTGTCCTGGTCATAGTAGATACGCCCCTGTTTGATCAGGCTTGTAATCAGGGATTTCAGGGAATCCCTGTTACGAATAAAAAACTGCAGTACCTGTTCGTACTGCAGCGCATGGTAGGTAGTAATAAGTTTTAGAAGATGCTCACCTTCCCCTCTGTAAATTTGGTTTCTTGATTTCATGACGTTCTCCTTTGTTACATGGATTGACAGGTCTTTACATAAACTATACGTGCGATATGCGTGTCATATACATATGATGTATGTACAGTATACGTGTTATGCCTGTATTGTACTGGTTTTTAATAATGATATGCATAGTGTACTTACAGCCTATGTATCAGCCTGCTGTCAATGATCAGTTTACGGGTTACAATTACGGAATTACGAAGGTTGCCGTTAGCCGTCGCTTCCGTGTGCTAAAGTAAAAAACAGCACCCTGTAAAGGTGCTGTGAAAAGAGAAAATTTTAACCAATACCATTTTAGCACATGCAGATATACGCTTCAATCGCAGAACCGTGCCAATATTGTGCCAATATAAAATAGCACACTAATTTGTCTCAAATAAGAACGTAAAGCAGCATAATTTATAGAGGATAGATAATGAACACATGATTTTGAAGCGTAAATTCAAAAAAATCATAAACTTTTTAATATATTATTATGAGAATAGGCCATAAGAACTTTAGGGGCATAATGTTGACTCATATGTAATTCCACATTATTAACTAAAGTAATAGTATTATTGTAAATGCTCCTAATCTTTGCTAAGGAAACAATACAGCTCTGATTACATTTAATGAATCCATAGGGAGACAGTCGTTTTTCTTCCTTGGTTAATGAGCCATATTTGGGATAGATACCATGCTGAGTGTAGACCCTAATAGTATGTATTTGTATTTTTAAGTAGTAAATGTCACTTATTTTAATTTTATGTATAGAGGATTTTGTTTTACAAATATACTCCAGTTGCATAGAAGAATAGTACGTTAATGCATTTTCTAGACCCCCAATACCGTATTTGTCTAAAAATTTTGTGAGTGTATTATAAAGATATTCTGTCTGTGATAATTCTTGTATCCAATTCATTATTTACTCATCCTTTCTGGTTTCTATATAATAAGACAAATAGAAGGCCAAAAACTGACGGCATTTTAGATATTTTATAAATTATTTTTCGAATATGATTTATAATACTGCGAATATGATGTGAGCTATTTGTCATAAAA
>CATNCF010000065.1 GCA_950097145.1 uncultured Lachnospiraceae bacterium | reverse complement strand
CTGTTCCGGTTCCTCTGGGTCTTCTGGACCTGGTTCTGGCTGTCCTGGGTCTTCCGGACCTGGTTCTGGCTGTCCTGGGTCTTCCGGGCCTGGTTGTTCCGGTTCCTCTGGATCTTCTGGATCGAAGGGTTTGGGATCCTCTGGCCCTGGATCTGGTTTCTCCGGCTCTGGATCCGGTTCTGGATCTTCTAAGCCTGATCCTTCCTGTTTTGTAAGAGAGACGGTGAGTTCACCTTCTTGAAACACCAATGGCTCCCCTTCTTCCTCCCAAATCTCAATCTCACAGGATAATTTCACATCTCCCTCTTTCTCCGTAAATGACGTTTCTACGGCTTTCAGAGGAAGCGTCAGATAATTTCGTCCAGGCTTCAATACTGTCTCTTTCGAATAAGAGGCGGCTTTTTTCCCGTCTTTCTCAAGAAATGAAGCTGTAATGGTAACATTTTTATCCTCTCTGTCACCAGAAAGCACTGCCAGATTTATCGTTCCATTGAGTCTGTTTTTGGCATCACATGTTACAGATATCTCAGAATCCCGTGTTTTTAAAGAATCCTCTTCTTCAGATGCCGCAAATGCCGCCAAAACCTGGCCATTTTTTACTTCCGCCTCCTGGCCGTCAATGGTCACTTTCTTCTGTTCCGGCACCTGGACTGTAATCATATCATCGCCTCCCACGGTTACCGCGGCATTGCCTCCTTCCAGTTCCAGAATCCGTTCCATTCCCTCTTCATTCACCAGTGTCAAAATCGTATTTTCTTCCTCTGCCGATTCTGATTTTAAAATAAGTTCCAGCTCATCCTCTGTGGCTCCCTTCTCATTTACTTCCAGTATTGCATCTTCGTCTGAAGAAGTGATTTCTGCAAAGTTTTCTTGGGAAGCCAGATAAAAGGTTACGCCCTCTTCCTGATCGGTGGAAGCTTCTGAGTCCCCCGGAGCCATCTGATAACTGCCTTTTGGAAGGACAAAGCTTCGGATTCCCGAAAAAGTATCTTCCTCCTGAACCCGAAACTGCTTCTGCTCATAAGCTCCTTCTATCTCGTCGATTCCTTTCCCTTCCTTATTCTCCACCATTCGGTCTTCCTGATCAACAGACAGATACAAGGTCTCTTCCTCTGCCTGATGGTGAAGCTCTATTCCTGACATCACCGAATTAATTACAGAATAATCCAGATAAGAAGCATAAGTATAAAACTTATAAGAAATTCCTTTAAAATCTTTATCAATTTTTAACGTCTGCATTGACGCAGGTTCACTTGGATCATAAACTTTTATCAGAAACTCGCCATTCTCTGCCTGATCTACAGAAACAGGAATGACTGCATGGGCGCCATACCTGGAATATAACGCCAGCAGTATTGGCTCCGCCTTTGCATCCACACGCAGACCGCCAGAGCGCTCAAAAGCTTCTACCTTCTGAATGATTTCCAGATATTTTTCCGTATTTGTACTTAAAATACCGCCGCAGCCCGCAATCTCCCCTTTATTTTGGGAAATCTGATACGCCTCAATCAATTTCGTCAAATCTGCATCTTTCCTTCTGGGAGCTGCAACAGCAAACAAATTCTCTGCAGACGCCTGGTAATCTTCTGCACGGAACTCTGGATTTTCATAAAATTCCAAGGTAGTTCCCGCCATACCATAGCAGGACCCTTGCCAGATTCCACTGACAGCATAAAAATATGTCCCAGACACGATACTGTTCATAATATCCACATACCGCTGCCTCGGAATGCGGTAATTTACTGGATATCCAAAGGATGAGGCATTGTTGCCAAATGAATAATGATCTTTTCTTTCTGTATAAAATTTATCAAGCCCCAGAAGGGGAATTCCATTCCAGGAACCCTGAAAACTTTCCCACTCTGTCTGCGCTGTCCGATAACAGAACGTCAGGCTGCCACAGTCCTGGAAGCTGTCTTCTTCCCAGTTTTCTGGTATGCCTCCATAAAAATATACCTTTTCCAAAGCGGCGTTCCCCTGAAACGCCTGCGCCTCTATCGTATGTACTTTTGCAGGAATATTGACTGTGCGCAGGCCGCTGTCTTGAAATGCCCCTGTTTTTATCACCGTTATGCTGTCTGGAACAATAACATCTGCCATTGACGTACAGCCGGAAAAAACCTGTTCTTCCAATGTTTGGATCCGGCTGCTCAACAGTACAGATGTAAGCGACGCACAGCCCTGGAATGCCTTAGAGCCCATGGAAACAATCTCTTTCAGCACCAGCTCTCCCTGAATGGCGCTGTCATTTTGGAAAGCCCCCGTTCCAATGGTTTCTGTCTCCCCGGCATCTATATACAAAAGCTTCCCGCAGTCAGCAAAGGCATAATCTCCAATCCTCTTCAACCCCTTCGCCTCAAATCGAAGCAGCTTCTCTCCGCCGTAAAAAGCATAATTGCCAAAATCTGTAACCCCGTCTGCCTCTATGGTTTGTATAGATTCCATATAAGCGCTCCAGGGCGCTGGATGTTCCTCTGTAAAGTCTGGGATTTTTCCTGTCCCAGTAAACGAAATTTTACCATTATCCCCCTGATAGTTCCAGGAAACCCCTTCAAAGCTTCCTTCCATCTGAATGGTATTCTCTGGATTCCATGTGGCAAATTCATACGATTCCCATTCTGAAGCATCCCAGCCAGTAGTCCCTGGAATTTTGTAGATCAAAAGATTTTCCACCATGGAATTGATGCTCATAAACTCTAAACTGGGAGCATTTCCCTGGACATAAATGGAGTTCAGCACATAATTCCAGGTAAGCGCCCCGGAACCCAGGCTGGCAAGATTTTTCGGCAGATACAAATCTTTCAGAAACTGGCATTCCATCATACAGTAACTGCCCATACGCTCTACCGTATCTATGACATGGTATTCTGTGTCTGGTTTTTTCGGCGCGTAATAATACAGAATGGTATGATCTTTGTTATATACCACATTGTCTATATCCTCCAAATACGGATTCTCCTTGGATACCGTAACGGATTCTATATGCGAACAGCTCTGGAAAATCTCTCCAGACATAGACTGTAAACCCTTCCCCACGGTAAGTGTTGTGAGCCCACAGCCTGCAAACGCCTGAATTCCGATAGACTCCACACCATCAGGAATATGAAGGCTGCTGATTCTTTCGCTCCAATAAAATGCACTGTCCTCAATCACCCTTAACGTTTCAGGCAGTGTAAGGGAAGTGATATGATTGGCATATGCAAACGACCATTCCGCAATCTCTTCCGTTCCTTCTGCAATGTTTACCGTTCTGGAAGAAGCGGCCACCGCATATAACAGTACCCGGTATGGGACATTCTCACGCAATTCATACAGGACATTGCATTCTGCTCTGAAATGCGTATTCCCTTCCGCCACCTGGATACTCTGCAATGACTTATTTCCCTGCATGAAACTTTTTCCGATTACTGCTGTTTCTCTTGGTACGGTAAAACTGGTTAGTGCAGTGCCGGTCAAACAATCAGTTTCCAAAGTTGTCACACTATCTGGAATCACAAGATTCTGCAGCTTTTTGTTTCTCGAAAAAGCTGCCCGCCCGATCACTTCCAGCCCTTCCTGGATCTGAACATTAGTTAGGGAAGGATTATTGTAAAATGCCTGTTCCTCAATTCTTTTTAACCCAGTTCCGCAGACTACCGTTTCCAGCAGACTGCAGCAAGCGGCAGCATTGGTTCCAATCACAGTAACGCTGTCAGGCAGTGTAAGCGTCTTTAAACTTACACATCCATTGAATGCGCCGTCAGGAAGATTCGTAATCCCATCCTGTATGGATATAGAGGTAATTGTGGGTTTATACCTCTCCCAGGGGTTCTGATCATTACCGAACCTCATCTCCCCGGTTCCTGTCAGGGTAAGCTTATATGGCGTCCCCTGGGCCAAATCCCAATCAGCTTCTGTATCCTCTGTAATCTCCCAGCGGATCTGATCCCCGCAATTTCCAAAAACAGGCAGTTCCGCCGTCTCCTCCGCAAGAACTGCATGGACTCCGCCAAATGGTACAGGCCAAACTCCCAGCAGCAGGGCCGGGATTAGAAATAAACTGATTAATTTTGGAAATTTCTTCATGCTCGTTCCCTCTTTCTTGCTTTGAAACTTCTTTATCTATTACATATGATGCCTATAATTCATATACTGCAGTTCACGCATTAAATCGTAATATGCCGGGGAATTCTGAAAAATCACTCCCACGATAGTGAGAACCAGCAGCATAACTAATGCAATCGCAGAACAGATAATCCCGGCAATCGCCATGCCCTTTGCCGTTCCTTTGCTGATCTGCAAAACGCCCAATACAATCGAAACAATTGCCAGCGGGATACAGGTACACCATAAGCAGCAGGTAAGCAATGCAATAATACCGCAGATCATAGAAGCAATGCCAAATCCCCCGCTCTCTGCGGAAACTGTGCTTTGGCTTTCCTGCTGGTAAACAGGCTCTGCATATCCCGATGTGTTCGTATACTGATTCCGCCCGCCATACGGCTGCTGATATCCCTGCTGCCCTCCGTACGGCTGTTGGCTGCCGCCTGCTGGCTGGGACTGCATTCCATATTGGGAGCCGTCATTCTGAGACGGAATATCCTTCTGAATCCTGACAGGGCCGCCGTCCTGCCCCTGGTTATCATAGGGGGGCTGCTGTGTCTGATCATTGCTGTCAAATACATTATTTTCATCATTCATATAGAACTCCTCCTGTAGTCAAATAGTCTAAATTATCATTGTTACATACTGCCTTTTTTAATGAAAATACTATTTTTATTATATCAAAACCTGTAAATATATCAATGACTTTTTCCCGTACAGCCACTGAATTTGCAGAAACTATCCTGGTTTTTCCTACAAAAATGAAGCGCCAAGAGAAAAAAAGCAATGCCCAGAACGCCTCCCAATGTGTCGATACATACATCCGTGAATCGTCCTGCCCGCCCAGGCACAAAAATCTGATGAATTTCATCAGAAGCCGCATAACAAGCGGTAATTCCCACTGCAAGCAGCACCTTCTTTCTTCTGCCTATGGAATAATAAGTGAAGTGAAAGCACAGCAGCACTGCAAGCAGGGCATATTCTCCCATGTGGGCCCCTTTCCGAATCACAAACTGCATGGATTCTGCCTGGGCAGCCAGCTCTTCCTCCGTCTTGTCCCCACCAAATAACTGGTTCTGCCATTCTGCAATTTTATAAGCTGCGGAATGGCTGGTCTTTGCGGACTGCCGAGCAGGCTGCGCAGAAAACAAAAAAATCACCGCCATCCAGATCACTACCAAAATACCTGTCATTCTTTTTCTCATAGTCCCTGCCCCAAATAACTTTATTTTTCTCCATCTGCTTTGTTCTATACTATTTAATTTTCCGGGTTTTCTTTGTGCTGCTCCATGCTCCATATAGTTTCTGACCTTTCCCATTAATTTTTACTTTTTTATAAGATCGTATCTGTAAGTAATATATATATCTGCAACCTTTTTATTTGAACTGGCATATAATAATTTTCCATTTCCTTCTTTCAGTTTCACATTCAGGGAAAACGGTTTGTTCCCATAACTCTTGCGGTAAGAATGGGTATAAGAAACTTTCTGAGACGCTTTATGTATGATAAATGTCTCTGTAACAGTTCCCACATAATCCCCTGTTCCAGTAACAGTTATGTTTGCTGTTCCTGCATTGATGTTATTCAGGTATTCAACCGTATAATCTGTGCCTGCACTTAACAATCTGCCATCGTCTTCCACTATAATATCTGGTTCCTGCTTCTTTCCATCATAAAAACAAGGATTCCTGCTTATAGTTATCTGGCACACAGAAAGATCTTTTTTTTCATTCTTATCTTCTTCATCCTCGTCTTTTTCATCATTCTCGTTTTTCTCTATCAAAAATGTTTTCACAACCGTTCCAGTATACTGTCCCGTCCCGGTAATAATTACTTTTGCCGTTCCCGAATTGACGTTATCCTGATACTCTATCATATAGTCTACGCCTTCTTTCAGCAAATTTCCCTTATCTTCTACTGTTACATGCGGCGTCTTTGGAAAACCGTCGCAGATATAAATTTCTGGAATTACGGAAATCTGACAGTCCGCGATCTCCTTTTTATTACTTGTTGTTTCCACTATAGTAAAATTCCTGGTAATCACGCCTGAATACCCGCCCAGTCCTGTAATTGTAACAACGGCAGTCACGGCATTTCGAACTGGCTGTACAAATATTTCGTCCCTATGAACGCAGATATCGGAAAACGCTCTGCATACTTACAAATGTCATTCATATCCGCTTCTTCAAATATCACGTTCTTCAAATTGCCGTTTCCATAAAACGCCCTACTCCCAATAGAAGTTACAGTATCTGGTATCACAATACTTCCCAGGCTTCCACACCGTGAAAATGCATTACTTCCGATTTTTTGCAGCCCCTCTGGAAGCTGCACATATACAAGCTGTGAACATCCAGAACACGCGCCTTCTCCAATACCGGATACCATTAATTCTTCATGCTTTGATGGAACTATTAGTTTATTTGCCGTCTCTGGATTAGAAATACCTGTCACAGAAACTGTCCCGTCACAATTTTTAAACGCATTCTCCTCTATACATTTTAACGATTTCGGAAATACAATATCTTTTATATTCGTACAACTTAAAAACGCCCATTTACCAATAGATTTTAATTGTTCTGGTAACATAATCGTCTTCAATTGCCCGCATTCATAGAAACATTGTTCTCCAATACTGTCCAGATGTTCAGTAAGTTTGACAGAAGAAAGTTTTTCACACCCTCCAAAAGTATTGTCGCTCAATTCTGTGATGTCATCTGGAAGTTCTATTTCAGCCAGGCTTATGCATTTAGAAAAAACACTTTTCCCCAAATGTCAGGGTATCTGGCAATTGTACTGATTCTGCATAATAACAGGAGTAAAACAGCATCTGCCCAAGAAATGTTACCCCATCCTCTACAATAATTTTCTGAATCTGCTGCTGGTATTCACTCCAGGGCGCCTTTGCTACCGTTGTATAGGAATCTGTAGCGCCAGTTCCTGAAATAGTCAAAACCCCGTCAGAATTCAATTCCCATACTGTATCCGCTCCGCAAGAGCCGCCACTGATTACATCCGTTTCTGTCTCTCCTGACGCATAAACATGCGCCGCCTGAAATATTACTATAACAAACAGTAACACTGGCAATATCCATTTTTTCATAAAATTATCCTCCATTCCTTATCTGCTGCTCCATCTGTAAAGCATACGCCTTTACTGCAGATGCTGCTTAAAGACAGCTTATTTTTGACTTCCCTGTGAAAAAACACACGCTTCTTGAAACTATTTCCATATAACAGTTCCATTATATCTTCTTTGAGCCAAAAAGACAATCATATACCGGATATGTAATTTAAAAGTAGTCGCTGCAACATATGTCAAAAATATAACATTAAAACTTGCCAAATCCCTTCCCTGGCGGTATAATACGCTAGTTAGCAGCTTACCTAATTTGAGAAAGAAGGATTTTTTTATGAAAATGAAACGCGAGGATATTCGTAATATCGCCATCATTGCCCATGTAGACCACGGCAAGACCACGCTGGTGGACGAACTGCTAAAGCAAAGCGGCGTGTTCCGCGCCAACCAGGAAGTACAGGAGCGTGTTATGGATTCCAATGATATTGAGCGGGAAAGAGGCATTACAATTCTCTCAAAAAATACCGCTGTATTTTATAAGGATACAAAAATAAACATTATTGATACTCCGGGACATGCCGATTTTGGCGGTGAAGTCGAACGCGTCCTGAAAATGGTAAACGGCGTGGTTCTGGTTGTGGACGCTTTTGAAGGCGCCATGCCCCAGACAAAATTCGTATTGATGAAAGCTTTGGCTCTCGATCTGCCAGTTATTGTATGCATCAACAAAATTGACCGCCCGGAGGCACGGCCAGACGAAGTAATTGATGAAGTTTTGGAACTGTTCATGGATCTGGACGCTTCTGACGAACAGCTTGACTGCCCCTTCCTCTACGCTTCTGCAAGAGAAGGATATGCCGTGAAAGATTTGAATGATGAGAAAAAAGATATGACCGCCCTTTTTGAAACAATTTTGGAATATATTCCTGCACCCGAAGGCGATCCGGACGCTAATACCCAGGTCTTAATCAGTACCATTGATTACAACGAATATGTTGGGCGCATCGGCGTGGGCAAAGTGGACAACGGCTGCCTGAAAGTCAACCAGGATGCTGTTGTAGTAAATCACCACGAACCAGACAAACTTCAAAAAGTGCGAATCAGCAAATTGTATGAATTTGACGGGCTGAACAAGGTGGATGTGACAGAGGCAAAAATTGGCTCCATTGTTGCCATTTCCGGTATTGCAGACATTCACATTGGAGATACCATCTGCGCGCCGGAACATCCAGAGGCCATTGATTTTCAAAAAATCTCTGAGCCCACTATCTCCATGAACTTTATGGTAAACGACAGCCCCCTTGCGGGACAAGAAGGAAAATACGTTACCTCCCGCCATATCCGCGACCGCCTGTTTCGGGAATTGAATACGGATGTGTCACTGCGGGTGGAAGAAACAGACGGTCCCGACTGCCTGAAGGTATCCGGCAGGGGAGAACTTCATTTATCCGTGTTAATTGAAAATATGCGGAGGGAAGGGTATGAATTCGCTGTCAGCAAAGCCGAGGTTTTATTCCATATAGATGAAAACGGTAAAAAACTAGAACCTATGGAACTTGCCTATGTAGATGTACCGGACGAATTTACAGGCGCAGTCATTGAAAAATTAAGCCAGCGCAAAGGAGAACTGCGCAACATGGGCCCTATCAGCGGCGGCTACACCCGTCTGGAATTCAATATTCCCTCCCGGGGATTAATCGGCTACCGCAGTGAATTTATGACGGATACCAAAGGAAACGGTATTATTAATACAATCTTCAACGGCTATGAACCTTACAAGGGTGATATCGCCTACCGCAAGCAAGGCTCTCTGATTGCCTTTGAATCCGGGGAATCGGTTACTTACGGGCTGTTCAACGCCCAGGACCGCGGCGCCCTATTTATCGGAGCAGGCGCAAAAGTTTATTCCGGCATGGTCATTGGGCAAAGTGCAAAACCAGAAGATATTGAAATCAACGTCTGCAAGAAGAAACATCTGACTAATACGCGTTCCTCCAGCGCGGATGAGGCGCTGACTCTGACGCCTCCCAAAATATTAAGCTTAGAGCAGGCATTAGAATTTATTGACGCAGATGAACTTTTAGAAGTGACTCCTGAAAGCTTGCGCATCCGCAAACGGATTTTAGACCCAACCCTGCGCAAACGGGCAGGATTTAAAAAATAGTATGCAAAAAGGATTGGAACACAAGATTCCAATCCTTTTTACGGCTTCAACAAATAACTATCCGCAGCTAAAATTTGGGCAGGTAAGTATACCATAAGATTGTTCTAACAGCGTAATGTCTGTCAAAGGAAGAGCACAAAGCAGCTTATTCTTCCTTTGTATTTTCAGGTATAAATTCCAAATGCTCCAGGGCATAACTCAATGCCCTGCACATCAATTCATTTCTCGACCGATCACTTTTTGCTGATAAGCTGTCAAACTTTTCCTGCAGCTCTTTATCCATTCTCAAGGTCATGACCACGGATTTGTCCTCTTTTTTATCTGCTTTCTTCGGCGTCACCACAAATTTATCTTCCATACTTCCACACCTCTGCACTACTGTTATGTAGTTCATTATATTACTGGGATATTGACTTTTAAATAACATATATTTATAATACATAAATATACTACATTTTCAATTACAGAAAGGGTGATAAAATGAACACAATATTACAGAATCTCTATGGTGGGAACATCTGCCCCGCAGAACAATATAAGCCCCTGCAGGATTCCTATCAGAAGATGCGTAAAGAGCACTGCAGCCATTATAAAGATTTTATTCAGACACTGGAACAATTGAATCCTCCTCTGCACCAACAATTTATCCAAATCATGGATGAACAGCTAGACACAATCCCTCTGGACTTCTCTTCTATGTTTATTGACGGATTCTGCCTGGGAGCGCAGATGATGATTGAGATTTTAAACAATAATCATTGCAAAAATCCGTAAAGCAGAAGCATATCCAGACAAATACCCCGCCAGAAGCGAGCCTGAATACTGGCAAATACATTTTCCATAATTTTAAATCATTCCTTTTTAAATTCCACCACATCCGTAATCTTACAATCCAGCATCTCACAGATATCATGCAGTGTATTTAAAGTGATACTTTTATTTTTCCGCAAAGCATCCAGCGTACCTGTACTGAACCCATATTCTTTAATTAAGAAATACTGCGTAATATTTTTTTGTTCCAGAGTCTTCCACAAAGGTTCATAACTTATAATGACAATCACTTCCTTAATTACAAATTTATATCTGTAATTATAGGAAAATAAGAATTGTAATACATTGCCGGATATCCGGCCATTCAAGAAATGAATACTTTCTAATAGGGGAAACTGGATAAGAGTATTATGCGGCCAGGCGTCTGTAAAAACAAGGCGCCTGGCCGCACGAAACAAATATTCATATAAAGACCTCTGCCGCTATTCTTCCTCCCCGCCCTCTGGAATAAATTCTAAATGTTCCAGCGCATAACGAAGCGCCCTGCACATAAGCTCGTTCCTTGACCGTTCACTTTTTGCCGATAAAATATCAAACTCTTCTTGCAGTTCCTTATCCATCCTCAAAGTCATTACAATTGATTTGTCCTCTTTTTTATCTGCTTTTTTTGGCCTTACTACAAATTTGTCTTCCATCTTTCTACACCTCTGAACTACTTTAATGTAATATATTATATTACCGTCATATTGACATTTATATAATATATATTTATAA
>CATNCF010000064.1 GCA_950097145.1 uncultured Lachnospiraceae bacterium | reverse complement strand
CCGGAATATCTGGATGACTATCTGCCATGGGATCCCATGGTACAGGAACGGTGCCGATGACCACTGCCCTTTTATTATAGAGGGTTGGTGGTTATTTTTCTATCCACTATCTTATTTGACGCTTACTTTGAAAACGCCCCCTTTATCACTTTCCATCAGGCTTTCCAGCTGTTTTTGTAAAATCTCCACTGTAACATTGGAGGTTCTGTTTCCAGATGTATCTGTAAGGATAAACTGGCTGGCCGGCGGCTGCTCCGGTTTTTTATCCGGCCCCACCAGATCACGCACTCCATCCCATATTCCCAGCAAGCCAAAGCCCGCCATGCCAAGCCCAATCAGTAGCCGGACAATACCGATCACTTCCTTCATTTCAGCAAGTCCAATCACTATCAGACCAACCCCCAGAAACGCAGCATAGCCTCCCAATATAAGAGGTGTCAGCCGCAGCCGTTTTCCTGTTCTGTTCTTTTTTCTCATAATCTGTTTCCTCACCGGCTCTCTTATTTTCTGTCCGGCCGGCCTTTTTCTAAAATCCCACATGAAAAGCCAGGCCAGTCTGTTCCTGAAGCTTTTCAAGGAGGTCACCCTTTGCATCCGTCTTTGTCAGCACCATAAAACAGACGGGCTCCTGCCCCAGAACCAGCAAGGCTTCCTGATTTTTGTGGACATATGCCATCTGCAAAGGAAAATCGCCCAGACTGGTCAGTTCCGGATGGTCTGAAAGGGGGTTAAAATCATCCTTAATCCGATCAGCTATCCTTTGGAAATACTCCATCGAAAACTTTGCGGGGAAAAAATCACTGAACAGGCAGGTTCGATCATCGGCGTGCTCACGCCATGACATCTCCTCCCATTCACGGATGGCATGAATCACCAGGAACAGCCCATATGCGTCCGGGGCATGGTTAAACCTGGGTTCATGTTCCAGCTTATGAATGTTCAGGGGAGCGTGAATCAAAGGAATATTCCGCTTTTTCCAGTATTTCTGGTAAGCTGCCACAGCCTTTCGCTTTCCCTCCTCATCCCCCGCCTTACAGGCATCTGCCAGTTCATCCTCATATTCCCAGGCTATGTCTTTTGGATCATTTTCTTCCCATGCGTATAAACCACCGGAAGTTTTGCCCTTTCGTATCCCGATGATATCTCCTTCTCCGGGGGCAAGAAAAAATCCCAGATATCTTCCCTCCCAATGAAGAAGCTCCAATGGCCGCAGATAACCGCTGGTGACTAACAGGTCTGCCATGTGCTGGTAAATATCCCGGATAGGAGATGGAAGCTTTACATGAAGCCGCTTCTCTGCCGCCAGGATCTCATCCTCTGAATAACATTTCCATTTTTTCAAGCCCTCCATATGCTTCGGGCTAATAAACTGCCGGAGTATCCTCAGTTCCTTTTCAATTACATACATCGTTTTCACCTTTTAAACAGGCCCGCTTCCTGCATTTCCCTTTCTTTATCCTCCACCCGTTTCCTGCCCTGCCCGTTCCATGACCAGAACAGCATCCCGGTTTCTTCTTCTACCCGTTCCGCAAAGGAATAAGGAACCGGCTCCTTAGTAATCAGCCCATATTTCTGCTGAGCGCTAAAGGATAGAACCATCAGGTTTTTTTCTGAATCCGTATAAGCATAGACCACATAATCCTCCGGCCCTACATTCTTTCCAAATATGTCCACCCTTAGAAGCTCCGCCTTTGACGAGATGGGAACCAGCCACTCTTCCATTCTTTGGCGGACTTTCCGCAATTCGTCCAGTTTCTTTGGCAGAGGGCAGCCGATATAAAAAGGAGACAGTTCCTCCGTCATCCGGGACTGGTGCAGCTCCCACCAATCCCGCATTACCTTATCCAACACATGATGGATAATAAAAATATCCCAATAAAAGCAGGCTTTTGAGAAATACTGATTACGTGCGCTGTTTCTTATCACCTCTGATTTTGGCTTTTTCTCCTGCTCTTCGCCGTATATGTTAACCTCGCTTCGCCTCCACTCATAAACCGAAGCATAGGGGTCTTTTCGGTAAATCCCCAACCCCCGATTGGTTCTTTCCATAGCTTCAACCAGCAGATACCCGCCGCTCCAGTGGAGTTCCTCCGGACGGCAGAAATAGGTGTCTTTCTTTTCACATGCGTAGTCGCCCAGCACCAGATAAAGCTCTCTTAAAGGCTGCGGCAGCTTATAGTTCAGCCGCTGTTCCACTGCATCGATTTCTTCCTCCGTGTAGATCTTGCCTGCGGCCAGTTTAGGCTGCCAGCAGAACTCCTTTATTAGTTCCAATTCTTCACGGATGGAGTACAATGGGCGTATTTCAAATTCAGGTTTTTCTTTTTTCAAAAACATAGTCCAACTCTCCCTCATATGTTTTTAAAGATCACAAACATCCTAACAGTTTCACAGCATATTCTTCCGGGAGAATCGTATACTGGCGATATTCTTCCCGGAGAGCCGGATACTGCTCCGGTGTAGCCGACAGCGCAGCTTTCAGCCCATTTTGAATGCGTTCTATAAACTGCCGGAACAGCGGTGTCTGGTAAACCTGTTCCTGTGCGTTCATTACGTCTACTGCTTTATTGGATTGGAGTGGCGTATCGGTAAGATCAATAAAGACATCCACCAGCATATTCAGCATTTCTTCCATTTCCACAAAATCCACGTCCTGTTCATATTCTTCAAAATCCAGCCATCCACCACTGATTGCAACCACTTCCATCAAAAGGACAGAAAGCCATGTGAGTATCTGCCATTCACTGTTTTTCCCCCAGGGAATGTCTACATATTTCCTGGAAAATTCCGCCTGTGCATCGGTTATTTCTTCCCCCACATTATAATCAAGGGCAGCGGCGTAAAGGTTATTGGCAAAATCCTGAAAATCGGACGGTGCTTTCCTGCCTTCCAGATAATCCCAAAGTATGTCAAGGGCCTCCTGAAGAATGGCCGGAACCGTCCTGCCCCTGTCTGCCAGCCCCTGGCGAATCGTATGTAAATATGGTTCCAGAATCAGAAGATTCCCCAAAAGCCGTGAATGGCTGCTGCTGTCCGCAAAAGCATCCTCAGTCATATCCTGAAAGCCTATGATCCAGTTGACTGCCTTTGGCCCGTTCAGTGATGAAAAATCTGTATCGAGAGTGTATTTCATAGGTTCCTCCTTGCAATCCTTTCTTTTTCCATAAAAATTCCTCTTCGTCAAATTTGCTTTATCAACTCATATGTTTATCTTGCACCCTTGCACAGTCTTTACAACGCCCTAACTCATCTAATTCCAGTTTACAAAGTGTTTTTGATAGTTCTCTGTAAATCGCTTTATTTTCAAGAGTACTGCAAAAATCACCCTGTTCTATTACAGGACTATAGCCTTTATGTCCACATATACAACAAATATTTATGTACTTTTTAGCAGATCGGTTCCAATTTTCGATATATAAAGAATAACCCCGCTTTGTATGTTTGCTATGTGACATCTTTTCCCCTTATTTCATAAGTTCAATATACGGATATGGTGGTTCTATTTCATACTGCGCTTGAAAAGTATTAAGCTTTTTTAACACTTCCATATGTCATATTCAGCCTGTTTCTGATTGTTTTATCTTTGACCGGATATATCCTCTCTACTGGCAGATTTTTAGAGTTTAGTTTTCCGTTTTTTCTTTGTTCATTCCATTTTTTCACCAGCGGTGTTAAGTCCTCTATTCTGCAAATACCTGTATCTAAAAACTCTCTTAATGTATTTCTTTTTAACCCTATTTGGATTGCCGCACGATTGATTGCATTTCCATTTATATTTCGATCCGAATCCCATTGACAGTATACTGTTGTTTCATCAAAAGCTTTTTCCCACTGTATACCGGTATAACTTTTAGAGTCCGGCGATGTCAGCACTGCTTTTTGCAGTATTTCATTAAACTTTGACTGATATACGTCTATGGCTAAAATACATTCCTGATTTTTTTTAGTTCCCCAGTTAGAGCGATGCATGAGCCATAAAAAAGATGGCTTTATCCATGTCATGCGATTAACATCAAAATTTTCTCCAAATGTCTGCAAAGAAATTGCTTCTTTTGCGATTATAGGATTATATGCTTGATAAACTCGAATACATTGCCTGTCATATTGTGCAAATATTTCTCTTACATATTCCACACACTTCACCTCTTTTTTTCTTTTCAACTTCCGATTTGTTAGTGTAACTATAATCGTTTTTAACGGGTAATCCTCCACAATTTTCTCAATAGACAGAAATCAGTCCGAATTTAATTACTATGATTTTGGGTTATCTCTGTTAAAGACATTTGTAACTGATATACACTTTCTTTACCATTCTTATCTTTCACAGCAAGTTCAAAATAAAGGGTGTTTTCCAAATCATTTGCATCATCTATATTTATTCTCCTAATTGTACTATCTCCCGATATTTGTCCCAAATCACCGGAAACATTGACCGTTCCTCCTGTCATATCTACTACACTATTTGAAAGGATAATGTCCTTTTCACTACCAGACATAGTGTAAAATGTAGTAGAGTAGGATGTGATGTCATCGAAAAAATCACCAGTTACCCTTAAATCACCACCAACAAATGTTTCTTCTGTGCCATTCAGAACAATAATGCCATTTGAAACTGCAAGCTGTTCATTCTCTCCACTGAAAGAATATATTATTAGGCGTTCCTGACCTGCTTTTCCGCATCCAGTTAATGTCAGTATAAGTATTGCCATAAAGATTAGCACTTTCATTTTTATCATAATCATTATCCCCGCAGATTCCTTAATACATATTCATATTTGCAATCGCTGAAATTTCAGCCACTTAACAATTCTCTAAGTCGAAATAAAATATATATTATTCAATCAGTTTTTTTCTTCAATTTCTTTCAAGCATGTAGCTATATCCCTGCATATTTTATGCAGGCAAATGTCAACTATAAACGCAAAGATGCTCATTGATAAAAAGAACAAAAACCACGCATTATATGTTGTAAAATAGAAATCATCATCTATTAGTGGCAAATATCCGCCCTTAAATAGAAAAAAACATGAAATAACCGCAGTAATAATTCCTATTGCCAATAATATTTTCTCCATGCTTCCGCATTCCCCAAAATAATAATAGCCTTTTTTCATCATGATGCCTCCATGCTGTTCTTACAATTCCACTTTCTGTACCTGCCTGCAAAATGACAGAGTAGTCTGCATTCCATATTGCTTGCCTAAAAATACAAAAAGCCGTAAATAAATATAGCCGAAACAATCACTTGTGCTATCGTTAACAGACTTATTTTCCATGTTTCGGGAGTATATCCCAATACAATTCTATTCCATATCGAAACAACAAAAAAATATATGACTAAGCAAACAACGATACCGATACCTGCCTTTAATGCACCATATTGTGCTATCTTACGCAAAAGGCATTGATAACCAAAGAATACGAACAATACTGGTGAAATTGCATGGCAGATGCCAAAAACAGCGCTAAGGATTTTATACCCCGTATTTTCTATCAGGCTGCATATTACTATAAAGGCATAAAAAAGTTGAAAAAGTGTAAAGATAATTCCAAGTATAATCGCAATCCAATGTAACATATGGATTCTCCTCCTTACCTAACTGATTCATTCTATAATCAGGAATTGCTGATGCTTTATTTGCCGGTACCACACAAACAGGTAACACAATTCAAAAAACAATGTCATTGAAATATAATTGGCCTGTTTTCTTGAATTGCCAAATCACATAATTGAATCAACCTGTCGATTAAAAACTCACAATCAGAATCAATAAAGCATTCAAATAGATTTTCAGGTTTTACTCCATAAAACTTAAATATATCCTGCTTCAATTCAATTATTGATAAATCTGGTGGTTCATTTATGAATATCTGTTTTATTTCCTGTAACTCCATTTTTAAATGGACGCACTCATCAACATTCCAGCTGCCATCGCAATCTGAATGATTTAATAAAGTAGTCATCGGTAATGAAAATTTGCTCTTACGCTTAAGAACTCTGGAAAGAAAATCTTTGTTTGTAAATTTGAAAACTAAATCCCTGAATTCTCCAAAATAACTATATAATCCAACTTCTACTCCGCAAATGTCGTCTCCATTCTGATTAAATATACATAAATATAGTCCCATTCTGGCTAATCCCTCCTAATAACCTTTACATATTTATGCTCCTTCAAAAAATCTGTTAACTCTGGACTTAATTTGCATTTTTGAGGAATGATCAGCCGAAGAATAGCTTTTTGCTGTTCTGCTTCCTCAGCAAGATTATATATTTGATATGTCAAGTGCAGTGTTAAACATGACTTTCCAAGTATCCAGCCATTCCCACTTTTCTTTTGATCCGGAAGGCTTCTCCTTCTTGTTTGCCAACGGGTATATTGGTCTTCCACTCTTCAACATCTCCTTTATCCAATATTTTTAATCCATATTACATTGATAGCTTTCGCCATTTATAATTTCCGCACACCCAACTACGCAAGCCAGCTCTGCAGGTTCTTTACCGGAAAGCCTTTGATGTTTTCCAATGGCAGATCCATATCCAATGCAGGCCAAGTCCCTGCCGGTAAAAGGCCAGTGGCTGCTCCGCGCTGTATTCTTGTTTAATATGACAATCTGCACTCCTACTGTTTTAACTAATTTTCCTCCGCCTGCTCACCGCAATAGTCCAAATCATACCATTTACGTAGAATATCCACCACGTCGCCCTCGTCTTTTTCTTCCCATTCTTCGCGGTACACCTCTGCCATGTGCCCATCCATCAAATCTTTCACCACAATCATTTTGGTAAAGTCAATATCTATCTCCCGCACAAGAACCAGTTCTCCATCCATCCAACGATAAAAAGAATGGGTTCCGCCTGCCGCCCAACTGCGGGCCCAGCCAGTCACGATTTGGCGGTCTGCGTCGAATCCAGGTGACGAAACGCTGCCTAAAGGTGCATAATATATAAACTGTGCCTGTTCTTCGTCCCAAAGCCAGTAACGCCAGTAATTTGGCTGGTTCCCCGCATGAAAGAGATAACCGAAATCCTGAAAACCATCAAAATCAGCGTCAACTACATTATGAAACTCCGGTGCAATGCCCATCATAAATTCCTCGGAAAATGTCTGGATAGGCTGCTCCATTTCCACCGGGTTCCAGACGGAAAAAGTGATGTCCCGAGCACCAAACTCATCTTTGCGTTCCTTTGCCAGCTCTGCCGTCACCAGCAGTGTTCCCAGTCTGCCGCCAGTGCTCACCAGAAATGCATCGTGGGTATCATCTACAGGCTGCTGCTGAAAAATGTCATAGATTCCACCCGGCTCGCCGTGATAGTCCAGATTGTACCATATCATTTCCGCATCCAGCCATCCGCCGGATTCCGAAGGAAAATCTTCATGGTATATCTCAGCCAGCCCACCGGCAACGCGATCCTGGATGGACATGCGGATCGTATCCCCCTGATCGATCCCATAAATATCAATCCGCCGCATACAGAGCAGCTTTCCCTCTACCCATTGATAAAAGCTATGTTCTCCTGTCCCGCCGGCGCTGCTGCGGTTGAATCCGTAAACCGTCTCTGTTTCCTCGTCCAACGTGGGTACGGAGATCTTGTCATATTCCGGAATGCTGTCAAACCGTTTGTCATATTCGTTCCAAATCCAAAGATGATCATAATAAGGCTGGTTTCCCCGTAGATAGGTGCAGGCAAAATCCATATATCCGTCAAAATTGGCGTCTATGATGCTCCAATCCAGGAAAATATCCGTACCCGCTGTCAGGGTTTGAAGAGGTTCGTCCATGGAGTACGGGTCCCAAACAGTAAACTGTATGGTGGCGCGGCAATCCTCTGTCGGGGTTTCCTCATCCAATTCTGCCGTCACCAGCAGCGTCCCCAGTTCTCCCCCTGTATCTACCAGAAAAGCATTGTGGGTATCGTCAACGAGCTGTTCCAAAAGCACTTGTTCCGGTTTTTTTGCTGTCTCCTCAGGCAGCATATCGGGTTCTTCCGACTGAGCGGCATACTCTGGTGTGACGGTTTCAGGATCATCTGCTCGACAGGCACAGAGGAGCAGGCATAGTGATGTTATGAGGGCTGATTGGAAAATCATCTTAAACTTTATCATGCACATCATAAATTCCTCCTGTCATCCACATCCATGAAACGCTCATCCCTGTGACACTTCCTAAAATGCCCTACAGAATACTTCTCTGTGATTCAGAGCTGGCTTCATTGTGAAGTGTATTGTAATAGTTTGACATATAGCCGCCCTCTTAGTTCTCTTGATAGTACACTATGGAAATACCTACATTATCCCGCCCCCAGGTACAGTATCCTTTATAAACCTCATCCTCATATTCCGGGTCTTCTCCGGGGTAGAGAGCAGGAAAAACGGAAACACTGGAAACGCCAACATCCGCCGGGGCTCTGCTTTCCAGCACCTCCCGGATATCACAGCGGTACAGCCCGTTGTCCGTATGCAGATAGAAGAACATTTCCCGTGTTGTAGCCTTTTCCCCATCTAACATTTCTATATTCTCCGTCCAGGTGTAATACTCCCAGGAAGCCATCCGCTCACGCAGAAACCCCGCCAGCTCCTGCACTTTCTCCGGCATGTCCTCTGCGATTCCCTTGGCCGACAGGGAAAAGCACTCACAGAGGCCGTACGTGTCTTCCGCCTGTGCAAATTCCACCAATCTTTCCATGGTATACGGTCCTCCGTTGGCTCCCTGTGGCTGATCCGCCATCCGGTATACAATGTAAATGCCCAATGGCTTTTTTGGCGCGTATTCCCATGATAACTCGTCGGGATAAACCGTTATATCCGAAAAGCCCACTAAGTCCGGCTGTACCGTGTCTTTTAGCACCTCGCCGATGTCGCAGCGATAGATCCCGCTGTCTGTGCTGAACTCACAGAACGAGGCCCGTGTCATAGTAACACTGCCACCGCTACGGTTGCCATTGCCATAGCCCGATAAAAAATCCCAGGAGGTTACATCTTCTTCTATAAAGCGTATAAATTCCTGAACCTGCCCATAAAGTCCCTCTGCATTTTCCCTTACTTCCGGTGAAAATACTTCATAGATGGTATTGGCATCCTTTGCCTCTACCAGCTTCATTAGCGCCTCCATCGTATTCCTTGGAACATTGAACGGCTTATATTCCCCATCCACAAGCAGCTCTGTGTGTTCAGATGCCATAAGGTTCCCGATGATATTTCCATGGCAGCCGCAGAGCAGCAGGCAAAGGAACAGCAAGGGAATCATTATATATCTTTTTTTGAAGTTTGCCGTATCCATGAAACTGCCTCCTCGGTTGTTCTATAGAATCCGTTGCCCTATTTTTGTCCATTTATCCTCTTACATCTGAAAGACATCTATGTCGTATACAGATTCTCCCTTTTTAACGCAGCAAATATCTTTTTCCGCATATCTTTGCTTATCTTTTCAATGGCTACCAGATACCGGTCCTTATCCTGCTCCAGCCACGCACAGATAAAATTACGGTAAAACTCCTTTTCTGCTTTGGCGTTTCCGGATATCGCATAGATTGCGGAATACATCTGCATGATATCTTCTTCTGATAATTGATACGTCCGGACTGTATGCTCAAGAAAAGAACACGCATAGGAGCTGTCAAGTTCGCGCATCATCTCCCTCACTGGTCCCCGTACAATATCCACATATCCCTTTTTTACTCCATAAGCTACAAGCCTCTCCGTAAATGTGCATACCTTTGATAAATAACAGAGTTCTACATTTTTTCTATGCGGAAACCCCATGATATATTTGTTGACCGGCATTGTTTCCGGCATGATATCAGTTTCTCCCGACAGCCAGGAACGGAATTCCCGTTCTTCTGAAACATTACTGTTTATAAACTCCATCTGGCAGGCCCAGGCTGCTGCCTCTTCTTTTGCAATGTCAGCGCCTTTTCCCTGAGAGTTCAAATAAATCAGGATATACGCCTTCCCTACATGTTTTGAACCCCGGAATACCTTTTTTGCCGTTTCTTCATTGTGGATAACAAGCTCTTTAAAATCCTGCTCTTCCTTTTTGCTCAGGCCCATGGAGCTGGCCTGTATATATTCCTTTATCCTTTTTTCTGCTTCCTGTTTTTCTTCTGCTGCTCCGCTCATACAACCCTTCCCTTTCCACGCAGTTTCCCGGCCAGATCTTCCAGTTCCGCTTTTGTCATAGGCGGGATCAGGATGTGATCTCCATCAAACTGCCGAACATCATATCCTCTCAGTTCCTCCACGAACTGCTCATAAGGGAACATTCCTTCCAGCACACGCTGCTCACTGTAAAGCACAAACTGTACAAACCCCTCTGTCACTTTCAGTTCACTCAGATTCAGAAACCCATCAGCACGAACAGGAAAGACACTCTCACATTCCTCCGTTAAGGCATAAAAGGCCCCGATCTCTTTTGTATCGTTTTTCTGCAGAAGTCTTGGCTTTGCGTAATAGACATCCAGTGCCTGAAGGCCATGCAGAGTCCGCTCAAAATCGGAAAGGTCCGTACATGCCTCCCATAAGGCTACCTTGTCCTCAGTCAGTGTATAAGGCCATCGCGCCAGAGTAAGGATATGACTCCTGAATTCCTTATTTCCGCAAAACTGGTTCAGTGACTTCCGATTGAACATGACAAAATTCTCAATCCCCTGCTCCAGTTCCCTGATGCTGAAAGCCCTCTCTTCCTCCACACAGTACATTTCCACTCTGCCCAGACGCCTTTCCATCTCACCTGCAAGCCTGGTAAAATCCATAATGTCTGCTTTGGTGGTACGGATATTATAACTTATCTCATAATATCCTTCCCTGGCTTTGCTGCCATCAAAAAAAATCCCACGTCCTATACGCCCAGGATTATAAAAAACAGCGGTTCCTTGGCTCTCCTCATTTTCCTGAAGTATATAAAAATCATTATTGGAACCATAGCAAAAGCCGCAGGCGTGAGCCAGCGATGAGATATCAAGTACCGTCTTTCCAAATAGTTTCTTCTGTCTAATCTGCAAAGTAAATGCCATAACAAAATCTCCCTGTTTATTTATACAAATGAAAGTGTTTTCAGCTTTTCGTATCTCCTTTTTTCGGAAAAATGCAAACTGGAATTGAACAAAATCGCTGCGCGATGGCCTGCCAAGGCTGTGGCATAGCAATTTTCTGTTTTCTATAACAAAAACAGTGGAAAGCAAGTCCTAAAAGTAGTATTGTTAAGTCACCACAACGAAACAAT
>CATNCF010000063.1 GCA_950097145.1 uncultured Lachnospiraceae bacterium | reverse complement strand
CGACGAATTTTACGAAGAATAAATTTTCATCTGCAAGGCGGAAGAATGAGTTGTAGCGAGTGCTACAACGATTGATGACAACGCGGCAGATGGAAATTTAAGCAAGTAAAAACGTCGATATTTAACCACCGGAGTAATATCATGCCTTTCTAAATTTTGCTGTGCAAAAGTTTCTAAATGTGATATGATTTTTTATAATTATTTTATCTGTATCAGGGGGAATTATGTGGTTACATTATTAATTAATTTATTTATAAAGGACAAAGAAGACACAGACAATCCAAGAGTGCGCCAGCAGTACGGCATGCTTTGCGGCCTGGCAGGTATCATACTGAATATCCTGCTGTTTTTGGGGAAATTTCTGGCGGGTCTGGTAAGCCGTTCCATTTCCATTACAGCAGATGCTTTTAATAACCTGTCAGATGCAGGTTCTTCCTGCGTGACCCTGGTGGGATTTAAAATGGCGGGGGCGAAACCGGATGTGGATCATCCATTTGGACATGGAAGAATGGAATATATTACCGGACTCATTATCTCTGGAGCCATTCTTATTATGGCTTTTGAACTGGTGAAAAGCTCTGTGGATAAAATTCTTCATCCAGGGCCAGTGGAATTCAGTATGCTGACGATTTGGATTTTACTGGTCTCAATACTGGTTAAAATTTATATGGCATTTTATAATTATAAAATTGGCAAAAAACTGGATTCGGCAGCTATGCGGGCCACAGCAACGGACAGCCTCAGCGATACCTGCGCTACGACCGTGGTATTGGCAGGGATGCTGGTGGGAAAGTTTACAGGGCTTATGATTGACGGATGGTGTGGAGTTCTGGTAGGATTGTTTATATTTTATGCTGGGATTTGTGCAGCAAGGGAGACATTAAATCCGCTGCTGGGGCAGCCGCCGGAAGAATCCTTTGTCTGTGAGATTGAAAAAATTGTGCTTGCCCATGAGGAAATATGTGGGATACATGATTTATTGGTGCATGATTATGGTCCCGGAAGAAGAATGATATCCCTTCACGCGGAAGTTCCGGCCGAGGGAAATATCCTTAAGCTTCATGACGTAGTGGATAATGCAGAAATGGAGCTGAGGGAAAATCTTAACTGTGCTGCGGTTATTCATATGGATCCTGTGGTAACAAGGGATGAATATATTTTGGAATTAAAGGACACAATAGAGGCACTAATAAAAGAAATTGATTCCGTAATCACGATTCATGATTTCAGGGTGGTCATTGGAGAGACGCATACCAATCTGATATTTGATGTGGTGGTGCCGTATGAATTTTCGATTAGTGACGATTCACTGATTGAACAGATTCAGGTTCAGGTAAAAAATAAAATTGGAAATAATTATTTTGTGGTAATTCAGGTAGATAAAGCATATCTTAAATAGACAGACTGTCAGGGATGCGCATGGGAAAATAGTATTAATTTAGTAAAGGCGTGAAAAAATATCCAATTTTTCGCAAATATAAACATTTCTTTCGTGGAAATTCCCAATTTTATTAGAATCCCCTTGAAAAAGCTGGGTACATGGAGTATATTTGTTAGTGGTAAATGACATATGAAGAACAGCGTGCAGGCTGGTATTACATGGGAAAGTGAGATAGGATGAGCGAGAAAAAAATTATTGTATCGAATGTAGCTAAAGAGTACAGCAATCCCATTGCAGAATTGGTTCAGGTCGCATGTCAGTTTGATAGTGAAATCAGGCTGGAGAATAGTGAGGCTAAGATCAATGCGAAGAGTATCATGGGAATCATGGCATTTAATCCGTCAAAAGGAATGACTGTAAATATAGTGGCTGATGGAAGCGATGAAGAAGAAGCTTTATTGGCAATGGAGAAATTTTTAGTCTGTCAGTAAAAGGATTAGGGAGGAAAACCAATTATGGCAAAGAATGACACAAAAACAGCTTCAAAAAAAGGAACTTCAACAAAATCACCAGTCGTAAAGGATGAAACAGTGGTAAAGGCAGAAGAGCCTAAGAAAGAAGCAGTGTCAAAGACAACGGAAGAACCAGCAGTTGCCGGAGACACAACCGTAAAGGCAGAAGAGCCTAAGAAAGAAGAAAAGGTGGAAGAGCCTAAGAAAGAAACTGTTAAGAAAGCTCCGGCTAAAAAGACTGTAAAGAAGCCGGTAGTTAAGAAAAAGGAAGCAGAGAAGGTTGAAGAAATCTACGTTCAGTTCCAGGCTATGGAGTTTACCACTAAGGATGTCATGGATAAGGCTAAGCAGGCTTTCGTGGCAGAAGGACACAGAGAGTCATCCATTAAATCCATTCGCTTATATATCAAACCGGAAGAAAGTATGGCTTACTATGTAATTAATGATAAATTTGCAGGCGGTGTTTCTTTGTAAATAGAATAAGGCATGATAAGGACTGCTGCAAGCTTTTTCGTGTATTCGGAGAGGCTTGCAGCAGTTTTTAATATGGCAGGGAATTTTGAAGTGATTTTTATAAAAGATAATTGTACCGTGACGGAGGTTGGAATGGCATTATATAAGTTAATGATTGTGGAAGACGAGGCTGTAATTGCACAGTCCATCAAAAAACATATGGAAGGATGGGGATATGAGGCAGTCTGCGTAGAGAATTTTCAGGATGTGCTGCAGGCTTTTATCCGTCAGCAGCCACAGCTTGTTCTGATGGATATTTCCCTTCCGTTCTATAATGGGTACCATTGGTGTGATGAAATACGCAAGATTTCTAAAGTTCCGATTATTTTTATTTCCTCTGCGTCGGATAATATGAATATTGTAATGGCAGTGAATATGGGCGGGGATGATTTTGTGGCGAAGCCTTTTGATTTGGATGTCCTGCAGGCAAAAATCCAGGCCCTTCTTAGGCGCACTTATGATTTTGCCGGGGATAGCCATCTCCTGGAACATAACGGGATGATTTTTGATACGGAAAAGGGGCTTGTAAGCTATGAGGGAAGCCAAGTGGAACTGACAAAAAATGAGATGGGCATCCTGCGTTCGCTGCTGGAGCAGAAAGGGAAAATTGTTACCCGGGATAAACTGATGGAAAAACTCTGGGAATCAGACAGCTTTATTGATGATAACACCCTGACTGTAAATGTAGCAAGGCTCAGGAAAAAGTTGGAGGAAGCTGGCGTAAAAGATATGATAAAGACCAGAAAGGGAATTGGCTATGTGGTGGATTAAGGAATATGCAAAGAGACACCGTATGGGGCTGGTATTGTATCTTGCCTTTGTGCTGATTTTTGCCCTGGTAATGTTTCTCTATAAACTTCCCATGGAGGCTGTGGGGTATGCCGGGGGGCTGTGCCTGGTTCTTGGCGGAATCGTATTTCTGGCAGATGGAATGAAATATCATAGAAAAATTCAAGGTTTACTCTGGCAGATGGAGGCAGTGAAAAATGATGCGGAACAGCTTCCAAAGCCCCAGGATATCCAGGAGAAACTGTATCAGGAACTTCTGGAAAATTCCAAACAGGAGCGTGTGGAGCAGGTATCAGCGCTTATGAAGGAAAAAAAGGACGTCATTGACTACTTTACTTTGTGGACCCATCAGATTAAGACGCCGATTGCCGCTATGGATCTGCTGCTCCAGCACCAGGCGGCCGGGGCAGAGGGATATTATGAACAAAGAAAACAGGTGCAGGCAGAATTATTTAAGATTGAGCAGTATGTGGATATGGTGCTGCAGTACCTCCGCCTGACCGATGGAGTGAATGATTTTGTACTGCGGGAATGTGATCTGGACGACATGATCCGCCATGCAGTCCGCAAGTATGCTCCTATGTTTATACGTAAAAAATTATCCCTGGATTATGAATCTGTGGATGTGAAAGTGGTAACAGATGAGAAATGGATGGTATTCGTGCTGGAGCAGTTATTGTCCAATGCTATAAAATATACTCCCTCCGGTGTGATCCGCATTTATATGAAAAAGGGCTGCCTGGTGGTAGAAGATACTGGAATCGGTATCTTGCCGGAGGATCAGCCGCGGATTTTCGATAAGGGATATACTGGATATAATGGGAGAACAGATAAAAAAGCATCCGGGATTGGGCTCTATCTTGTAAAAGAGATATTGAACAGGCTGGGTCATAAGATTCTTGCAGAATCAGAGCCTGGCGCCGGGACCCGGATGAAGATTTTGTTTTGAATCTCTATAATCAAATTTTATGTTGTGGTTTGAGAATCGTTTGCAGAATTGTCTGCAGACGGTTCTTTTTCTGTCTTATTACTTCTTCTGTTACGATAACGTCAAAAGGGTTTTCCTTCTATCATTTTTCTGTTTGAAATATAATGATTAAGCAAGTATGGAAAAATGAATAAATATACGGATTTATACGTGAAAAATCCTGTAAATTGTGTTATACTAAAAACCGACTTCTGAACAGATTTCTTTATACAAAGTTACAGAAAAAGAATTCTGAATAATATTTTTTTTGTCAGTGTGTATAGGGAAGTTCTGATGTGAAGTGAAATGTTCTGGAAGGGATGGAACAAGAAGAAAGGAGCGGATGATTTTATGAAAAAGAAACGAGTATGGTCAGTACTATTAGCTGCGGTAATTGCAGTGACCAGCTTGCCGGCACCGCATCTTCAGGCGGCGCCGACAGAGGTATCTCAAGAGGATGCAAAGAATGCGGATACTTCTGTATTGAACTTGAAGTTTGAGAAGAATGGGGATGCTGTTGATTTGACAGATTCTTCTTCAAAAAATGCCAATGTCACAGCACAAGGAACGGTAACAAGTGTATCAGGAGCTGTCGGAAGAGCTATTTCCCTGGATGGGAAAGAGGGGACATTTTTGAATTTGGGGAATGATACAGCCCTTTCACCTAGTAAACTGACGGTTTCTTTTTGGATGAAACCCAATGCGGCGATTACAGGGGAACAGGTTATTGCCTGGAATAAGGGGGTATTTAATAGTGATGGATGGTATATTTGTACTAATACAGATGCAGCGCTTAAATTGTCTGTAGGACCAGATACTAATGGGGGGTAGCCATATAAGATTTGGACAAAGTCGGCAGATCCTAATGCGTTTTTTCCAACGGATCAGTGGACCCATGTTGCTGTGACCTATGACAGCGATACCAAGGAAGCAAAAGTTTACAGAAATGGAATTCCTCAGGAGACAACAGTAAGGTACAGTGTGACGGGAACAGCTACTGGGGTGATAGGACCGTTTGAAGGACAGAAATCCATCGGATATAATGGTCCTGTTCATAAAGGTTCTTATCTTAACGCTTCCCTGGATGAATACCGCATTTACGACAGGGTATTGGGAGCATCGGATATTGTCAGCTTCTATAAGGAGTCAGAGGGACGCACTCTGGATGCTGCGGAAGTACAGAAGTTGGTAAAAGCAGATTTAGATGCCCTTACAATGGATACTGAGACGGCGAGCAGTCTTACGCTTCCCACAGAAGGAGCATCCGGTTCTGTGATTACCTGGAGTTCTTCAAATACAGATATTTTAGCTAAAACAGGTGAACTTATAGCGTATCCCTAGGCGGACACAGTAGTGACCCTGACAGCAAGTGCAAGCTACGGAGGAGAAGAACCGCAGACAAAGAAATTCCCAGTGACAGTAAAGGCTCTGCAGGAGGGGCAGGATCCGAATCTGGTATTGGATTTGAAGTTTGATGACGGGAATCCAATGACGCTTCTGTTTATGGAAATACAGTAACGGCCAATGGTGCGGCAGTTTCTTATCCAGAAGGAGTGAAAGGAAAGGCGATTACGCTAAATGGAACTGATAACTGGCTGAATCTGGGAACGAAAGGGAAACTCTCTCCCAGTAAGCTGAGTCTTTCATTCTGGATTAATCCCAAAGAAACCATGACGGGGGAACGTACCATTACATGGAATAAAGATAAATGGTATCATGATGGATGGTATCTGATGTCAGAAAGTGATACGACGCCTCTTGCGTTATCTGTAGGCCCAGATACCCAGGGAGAGGGTCCAGGAAAAAATCCACAGCCATATAAGATTTCTGTTTCAGGCACAAGAAGTGAATTCTTTCCAGTAGGAGAGTGGACGCATATTTTTGTAACCTATGACAGTGATACGAAAAAGGCCGCTGTTTACCGGAATGGAGTACTGCAGAAAACAAACATAGCGCAGGGAATTACTGCTACTGCGACAGGAGTGATTGGTCCTTGTGAAGGGGGGCAGAAAGCAATTGGATATAACGGCCCTACCCATAAAAGCGCATTTCTAAACGCTTCCCTGGATGAATACCGCCTGTATAACAAGGTGTTCGGCGTGGAAGATGCAATTAGAATATACGAAGAAACCGGGAATAAAACATTTGACTATCAGGCAGTGGCCCAGTCAGAATTGGATGCACTGGCTCCATCCTGGGCAGACGGGACAATTTTCCAGGATATCGAGCTTCCAGCAGCAGGGGAAAATGGTTCGGCCATTACCTGGACTTCTTCCGAACCCACATTTCTCACGAATGATGGGAAGGTGCTCAAGCGTCCGGAAATCGGAGCGGATGATCAGGAAGTGATCCTGACGGCAAGTGCAAAGTACCTGAATAAAGGTGAGGCGGCAACAAGGACATTTAAAGTGTCTATACAGGCAAAAGAAGCCAATGAAGATCCTTCTAAGGTATTGGAACTGAACTTTGAGGGCAATACAAACGACAGCTCCATGTATAAAAATAAAGTGGAGGCAAATGGAGAGGTATCCTACAGGCTGGGCGTGAATGATACAGGCAAGGCTGCCGTGCTCAATGGGGAAACCTGGCTGGATCTGGGAACCAAAGGCGCGCTCTCACCCAGCAAATTGAGCCTTTCGTTTTGGATAAATCCCCAGGCGGCCCTGACAGGAGAGCAGACCATTACCTGGAATAAGAAGGAATTTAATAGCGAAGGATGGTATCTGATGTCAGAAAATGACACCACGCCTCTTTCCTTATCGGTAGGTTCCAATACACTGGGAGGAAACGGCCAGTCCTATATGATTTCCGCAAATGGCGACAGAAGCGAATTTTTCCCGGTTGGGAAATGGACGCATATCCTAGTGACTTATGACAGCGATACCAAGGAAGCGGCGATCTATCGGAATGGAATTCCCCAGAAGACAGTAGTGAAATATGCTCTGAGCGATACTGCATCTGGTGTTATCACTCCTTGCGACGGGGATTTAAAAGTGATTGGATCGAACGGGCCTGTATATAAGCATGGCGCGAAATTAAAAGCATATTTGGACAGTTACCGTCTGTACAATAAAGTGCTGGGCTTAGAAGAGGTTATTGAGGTCTATAAAGAAAGCGGGCTTCCATTTGATAAAAAGGCAGTAGCCCAGGGTGATATCAATGCATTAGTAGTTCCGGAATCTGTAACTGGCAAAACCATAGATCTTCCAATTAAAGGGGAATCTGGTTCTGAAATTTCCTGGAAGTCTTCAGATGACGCAGTCATTTTGCCGGAAGAAGGCAAGGGGATTGTAACCAGGCCGGAAGAAGGAGAAGAAGCTAAGACCGTAAGACTGACGGCAACTGCAGTATTTGCCAGCGGTGAAGCAGTGACAAAGACATTTACGGTAACTGTGAAACCGAAAGGGAGTAAAAATACGGATGGAATTTTGGACTGTGGGATTGAAAATGTTACGCTGGCAGACAGTTATCTGATGAATGCGGCGCGGAAAGAAAATGAATATCTGCTGAGCTTAAATTCCAAGAAATTCCTGTATGAATTTTACAAAGTTGCAGGTTTAACCCCGCCCACTACAGAGGGATACCAGGGCTGGGAGCGGAGCAATGACATCAATTTCCGCGGCCATACTTTCGGACATTATATGTCGGCCCTTTCCCAGGCCTACAAGGGAACAGGAGACGCCGGAGTAAAGGCAGAACTACTTGTTCAAATCAAAGACGCAGTAGAGGGTTTGAAAGCCTGCCAGGACGCCTATGGAAAAAATCATCCTGACAGTGCAGGATATGTCTCTGCATTCCGGGAAGATATTTTAAATAAAGTGGATGGAACAGGGGGCAGTAATGAAAATGTAATCGTGCCCTGGTACAATCTGCACAAAGTCCTTGCAGGGCTTATCGATATCTATACCTTTGTGGATGATAAAGCAACTGCAGACGTCGCCCTTGAAATCGCAGAAAATTTCAGTGAATATGTTTACAAGCGGTGCAGTAAATTATCCGACAAAACCGTAATGCTGCGGACCGAATACGGCGGCATGAATGAGGCTCTGTATGAGATTTATGATATTACTGGAAATGATCATTATAAGATGGCGGCAGAGTGTTTTGATGAGACGGCTTTGTTTGCTGAACTTGCGGCAGGAAGAGATGTGCTCAGCGGAAAACATGCCAATACCACCATTCCGAAATTTATCGGCGCACTGAAACGCTATACCGTAATGAAAGAAAATGAGGATTATTATGCGGCCCTTACCCAGGAAGAGAAGGACAGTTTGGAGAGCTACAAGACTGCCGCAGAGAACTTCTGGGATATTGTTATTAACCATCACACGTATGTGACAGGCGGCAACAGTATGTTAGAGCATTTCCATGATGCAGATAAACTGTATGAAGATGCGGCAACAAATGATTATAACGGTTCAGCCACCTGTGAGACTTGCAATACCTATAACATGCTGAAATTGTCCAGGGAACTGTATAAGCTTACCAGGGATAAGAAATATATGGATTACTATGAGAATACTTATATCAATGCAATCCTTTCCTCCCAGAACTCGGAGACAGGAACTACCATGTATTTCCAGCCCATGGCTCCTGGATATAATAAGGTATTTAACCGGCCGTTTGATGAGTTCTGGTGCTGTACCGGAACCGGTATGGAGAATTTCTCCAAGCTTGGGGATTCCATGTATTTTACAGAAAAATCTGATGTTTATGTAAATATGTATTTCAGCAATACATACACCTTTGCACAGCAGAATTTGAAACTGACCCAGACAGCCAGCATTCCCAATGAGGATGAAGTGACAGTAACTCTTGCCGCCATGGATGGGAAATCAGTGGCAGAAGGAACAAATCTTAAGTTCCGTCTTCCAGACTGGACAGCAGGGGAACCCAAAATTGCGGTGAATGGTACAGAGAAAGAAATTACAGCAGCAGAGAAAGAAAGCGGTTATGCAGCAGTATCTAATGTTAAGGCGGGAGATACCATTAAGCTTACGTTCCCAATGGAAGTGAGAGCTTATGCCACCCAGGATAATAAAGACTTTGTCGCATTCCGGTATGGTCCAGTTGCTTTAAGCGCAGCTCTTGGAACGAATAATATAGAAGCATCGAATCCTAATGGAATTTTGGTTCGTGTGGGAACCAGAGACACCACCTGCAAGTCTGTAGTTACCGTTCAGACTAAGACAGTCAAGGAGTGGATGGATCATCTTAAGGAAAATCTGGTGCGCATAGAAGACAGTGAAGACGGAAAAGTACAGTTCCAGTTGAAGAACACAGATTCTCCAGAGCTGATTTACACCCCGCATTTCATGCGTTATAAAGAACGTTATGGATTATATATGACCTTTGAGGTAGCAGGTTCAGAAGCAAGCCAGAAACGTATTCTGGAACGGAAGCAGCAGCTCCGCCAGGAGGAAATGGCTACTGATACATTGTCTAACTTTGATGAGAACAACTCTGAATTTGCAAAAAATCTGGCAAGCAGCAAATCCGGTACTGGAAATTATAATGGACGGCTTTACCGCGATGCTCAGAAGGACGGCTGGTTCAGCTATGATATGCAGATCAATCCCCAGGCCGAGAAAAATTATTTGTTATGTACCTGGTATTCTGGAGATAAAGGCAGAAATTTTGATCTTTATATCAATGATGAGAAATTGCAGACCATCACCATCACGGAAGAAGCGGGTAAGAATGTGTTCTATACCCAAACCATTGAACTTCCCAGCAAATATTGGAGCGAGCCAAATTATAAGAAAAATGCCGCCGGAGAATTCGTACTGGACAGCCAGGGCAATAAGATTCCAGTGATTAATGCGAAATTCCAGGGAAATGGAAGCGGGTTTGTAGGAGGATTATATGGAATTACCACTACAGATACCATTGAATACAGCCGCGATGCAAATCTGTCAGATTTAAGCTTTGATAAGGGAGAACTTTCTCCGGCATTCAGCGGCGGGACGAAGGATTATACCTTGACAGTACCAGCGGATACGGGTTCTGTTTCCATGAATGTATCACCTAACATCCCCAGTGGCCTGATCCGTATCGGCGAAGTTCTCATTGATGATTCTGTGCCCCAGCTTATTACATTGACAGAAGAGACAACAACTGTAAACCTGACAGCGACTGCACAGGATCACGAGACGACAGCAGCGTATAAAATTACCATTAAAAAGTCATCGGAAGCTGTGGATCCAAAACCGGCGGACAGGACAGCTTTGAATACGTTAATTCAAAATGCTGAGAAGGCAATGCAGAACGCAAGCGAAGCCGACTATGAACCAAGCATCTGGAAAGCTCTGGAAGATGCCCTCAGAGAAGCAAAAGCACTGCCTGAGAATGCAGACCAGGCGGCTGTAGACGCCATGGCAGAAGCATTGCAGAACGCATATAAGAATTTTGCACCAAAGGATATCAAGGCAGCGTTGAGCAAATTGCTGACGGAAGCAAAAGAAGCCATGAAAGATCAAAATGAAGCCGACTATGAAGCAAGCGTATGGAAAGCATTGAAAGATGCAGTCAGCGCTGCCGAGCAACTGGATCCAAATGCTTCTGATGCAGATGTTACAGCTATCTATACGAAACTGCGTGAGGCGATGGATAACTTCAAGAAGAGTATTCCAGTTATCTCAATAACAATAGAACCAACTTCCCATACCATGATTGTTGGGGAAAGTTTGGAATTGAAAGTGACAATTCAGCCTGCGGACGCTACAAATAAAACCATTACTTACACAAGCAGTCCAGAGGGGGTTGTAACTATTTCAAAAGAAGGGCTGGTTACTGCAAAGAAGGATGGTACGGCAGTGGTCACTGCAACGGCAGTTAGCGGAGTCAAAGCAGAATGCACCATCACAGTTGAAAAAGAAAAAGAGCCGGAGGTTTATGACAAGGAAACATTGAAACCGGTGCTTGAACGGGCAAAAACCTTGATTCAGAGCGGAGAAGCTTATGAATACGAGAAGGATGTTTGGAAGGAATTAGAGGACGCTATCAAAGAAGCAGAAAAAGTGCTGAGTGATCAAAGCGCCACAGAAGCGCAGATTAAGGCAGTTTATGACAGGCTGAGAGCGGCTAAGCTTGCGTTCCGGCCCAAAGAAATCAACAAAACTACATTGGGCGCCCTGAATACAGAAGCGGCAAATGCAATGAAAGATAAGAACAAGGCTGATTATGAAGAAACTGTGTGGAATGCT
>CATNCF010000062.1 GCA_950097145.1 uncultured Lachnospiraceae bacterium | reverse complement strand
TTTACTTTTATAATTATTCGTGGTATATTGTTTGTAAGTTAGCGTCTGTTTAAAAATTTTTTCTTTCAGATTAATGCCGCATTTTGTTGGTTGTCTGTACCAAGTCAAATACCTATGCAAGCGTGGCTATTTTCCTAAGTGCCCTGCGGGTACATTGCTCGCGGGAATAAAGGGCGCTGGCGGGTTATCATTTGAATTTAGTATGAATGCCACACAAAATAGGACGTACAGACGATAAGAATGATTTTTCAAATACACACTTGGAGTCGTCCTAAAACATTAATTGGCGGTGATTATGAGCAAAAAAATCAAAATTACAGGAACAGAAGATAGTTTTTCTGAAAGTTTGCAAAGCTGTCTGGGAGAAATGCTGGTTCTATTTTTATTAAAACAAAAACCAATGTATACTTACGAAATTGCCCAGGAACTCAGCCGGATCAGCAATGGCTTCTTCTGTTACAAATCTCTCTATCCTTATATATACCGCCTGAAAAGCGCAGAATGTATTGCTGAAGAAAGTCAGGAAGTGGCAAACAACAGAACACGGATTTATTTCCACATCACGGAAAAAGGCTTGCGGCATTTGGTAAACATCAAACGAAAATACCGTGAATTAACTACTGCCGCTAATTTGATCTTGGATCTTGATGAAATGATCTATAATAAGGGGAATTAACAATGAAAGAAAACCATTTAGAAAAAGAACTCAGAAAGTATATACGTTCTACAAAGCATTTCCTATGCTGCCCTAAAAGTTACCGCAGACATTTTTCATTGGAAATGAAACATGACTTGGAACAATTCATTCTAGAAAACGAAACTGTAAAAATTTCTGATATTATTGACTATTTCGGCACACCTGCTGAATTGGCACAGACTTACTTAGACAGTGTCCCGAAAGAGAAGATTTCCTCATATAAGTTAAAGAAAAAAGCATTTCTTATTCTATCTGGGGGTATTTTTACAATTCTAACTATTGCTATCGTACTTTTTCTATTGTTTAAACTAAATGAACCCCACGAATTGGATAAAGTCTATATACACCAGACTACTGAAATATTAGAAGAAAATTAAAATGCATTAGCCCTTCATTCACAAAAATAAATATCAAAACTAACAAAGGAGAACAATTTTGAAAAAATTAATTACTGTTTTATTTGTTTCTATTTTATTTTTTTATCATCCCCTCACCACAAATGCCAGCATTAGAGTTGATACTCTATCTTATTATGAAACAACCGATTACGCAGAACTCCAAAATGATTTCATTTTAAAATATGAAACTACTGAAATCCTCACTCATGCACGTTCTGCAACAAAAACGGCCGTCAGAACAGCTACCTGTGAATACAAAGGAAAAACAATTGCCGTAATAAAATTAACCGCTGCCTTTTCATATACCGGTTCATCTGCTCTCTGTACGGACGCCTCTGCTTCCTATACTACATACGACGGATGGACTTTTAGTAACAAATCTGTCAGACGCAGTGGAAACACGGCTGTTGCCAGTGCAAAAATATCAAAAGGCAATGAATTTGTGAACGTCAGTGTCAGCATGAAATGCACAAACTCTGGAACAATTTTATAAGAATTGCCACTTGTTCTGATAAATAGTCTATGAAAAAATTTATTTGTCTTTTCTTTCCACTCATGCTACAATGGAAAACAAGAAAAGATTTAGGAGGTTTTCTTATGGATTATGATACAACGAATACATCTTACATAGACAAACGTTCCTCAAGCATGGCGCTTGCCTCTCTGGTAATGGGAATTGTAGGGCTTGTCATGAGCTGCTGCATTTATCCGGCAATTATTTTCGGCTCTCTGGCTATCATTTTCGCTTTGTTGTCCCGGGGAGGAGAACTGACCGCCAATGGCTATGGCAAAGCCGGCCTGATTCTTGGAATTATCGCCATTGTCTGCGGTATTTTATTTCTTGCCTATGGACTTTTCGTCTTATTTGTTCAATTTGGAGGAATAGAAGGTTATCTGGAATATATTGAGGATTTGATGGAACAGTCCGGATACCCCAATAATTACGATCCCTATGATTTCTATAAATCTTATGATTTTTATAATTGACTGTAAATAATATCGGCAGGAACTTACCGCTCCTGCCGATATTATATCTATCAGGAATGCATATTAGCCGCACTTATCTGTGCTATTGTCTTTTTCGATAAATTTTCTGATAATTCTGTGATTTCAGAAACCTGTATTAATAGCCATTCTCTATCATCTGAAGTAAGGGTCAAATAAGATGGTGGATAGAAAAATAACCACCAACCCTCTATGTGAAAAGGGAAGTGGTCACCGACATATCTGACGGGAGATATTTCAGATACTTCATTGGCACAAGGCCATTTGCTTTGGATAACCAAAAAGCCTCAAAAAGCAGCTTCTCGCAGATGAGACTTTCTTCTTTCTTTTGCGGAGATGCTTTTCAACTTCAACGATTTCTGGTTCTGGTGCATTGGGATCTACAAAACACTCCATCTCATTGAAAAAAGGGGCTATCGGGTAATAGATAGTTCCAAACAGGGGCAATTGTGACTCGTGCAGCCATTGTACAATCTTTTTTCAAAAGCGGGAGTACACAGTTCAGACACTTTTAGTGACCACCCCACGGACACTCCTATTGAAATTCCCTCAAATTCTCTACAAGATTTGCCATGTTATTAAGTACAATGCACTTCTGTTTTTCCATAAGGCCGTTCAGTAAACAGCTTATGTATTGCGTTTTTTCCCCATAAACCAGATAATCCAAAGAAACTTGGTAAAATTCTGTTGCCAGCATTAAGCAATCTATGCTGCCCCCCGTTTAACCCACATTCCAATTTCTGATAGCCGCAAAACGATGTCATTCCCTTTCCGGGAAAAGAATTCTATGTTATACTATTTGCCCATCTGCCGTGTTAGATTTTCTAGCCGCAGCAGATGCCAGCTCATTCTTGATCTGGACGAAGCACACGGAAAAGTTTTAACACATGAACAAAGCACCAGATCCAATGGAGTCTGTATGGCGGCTGTCACCAATACCGTGACAAAATACATCCATGGCGGCATTGACGCCGTTACTGAATTTAAGAGGAACATAAACTCAGATAATACAAGGCGTAAGGTTGACGGACGTGCAGAAGCCCGGCTTATTGAACTTGCCTGCGGCTCTGTTCTGGAGGGACACTCCCGATGGACGCTCCGTCTGCTGGAAGAAGAATCCAGGGTCATTCTGGAAGCCCCTGCAGGCAGGGAGGCAGTCCGCAATGCCTAAAAAACAAACTTCGTCCTTGTAATGGATAACCTCAACACACATAAACCGGCTTCCCTATACAAACGATACCCTCCAAAGGAGGCAGGGCGTATCACAAAAAACTTGAGATACATTATACACCAAAGCATGGGAGCTGACTGGATATCGCAGAAATAGAGCTTAATGTAATGACCAGGCAATGCCTCAGCCACCGCAAACACGTCTCCGCCCGGAGAATTGATTCAGACCGTGATATTCCCTGTCCCTGCGTTTAACTCCTTCTGGAACAGTACCGGAGTCACTTCATCCCCGTACCACATTTCATCCGAAATCTCCCCATTTAGAATCAACGTGCGCTCTCCATCCGTCTCATTCCGTATCCAGTTCCAAAACTTCCGCTTCATCCCTGCACCCCCTCTCTTTCTGATTTTTCGCAAAAAAAACAGCAGATGCTCCACCTGTCGGCCTATAATACTTCTTTATTCTGCTTTTATGCTTCCTGTTCCCATGCCCCACGACTCCTGTCCGGGATACCCTTGCCGGGAAAGCCTTCCATCTGACGATCCCGGCTCCTGCGGCAGCAATAAGGCTTTCTGTAAAGACTGCTCCCGCTGGATCACCCACGGGTCCAGCGTGTACTTCACGAACTCCAGAGACTGCTGTTCTATATTGGAAAAACTGCTCTTATCCAAATCCCCTACCATATGCGGCGGTATCCGGTACAATCTCGCAATCTCATTCATCTGGAACTTCCTGGTCTCCAGAAACTGCGCTTCCTCCGGCGGAATCCCAATCTGCTGGTACTTCATGTAGAGTAGGCAAGCACCGCCTTGCATTGTTTCCAATGTAGGTTTGTACAAACCTCTCCCCAAACCGTGCTTACACCTCTCGATGTACACGGCTTTCCATTTACACTATGACGAATGATAAATTTTCTTATGGCATTCTTTACATACAACCAGTGTTTTCCGCTTTCTTGCAATCATAGCCAATTCCCACTGCTCCTTACCTTTAAGGTTTTTCATCTTATTTACATGATGGATTTCAAAGGAAATGCCGTCGCCTTCCACACCACATAATTCACATTTACAAGCCTTTAATCTGGATTCAAGAGAATTTCTTGTACTAAAGTGGATATGGTTCTTCACTGTATCAATATTTGGTGTGCCGTAGGCAGTCCCCCGTTTGAAGTCGGAGAATTTTGCAACCATCATGCGCTTTTTCTCTTTCTTCATTTCATAGGGAATGCCCCCATGACCTGCCGTACTTGAACATTCTTTTTACACCCGATATTCTGGTTTTATGCTTCTTGGCAAGTGTTTTCAGGCAACTGTTTTCCATCAGATACACAAAATACGTCAGCTTTGAAAAATTACTGGCTATGCTGTAATAATTACAGATTCCACGAGTTTGCGAGTTATAGGTATCTACAATTTCAAGGTCTGTGAGACCCGCCATTGAGTTTCTCTGCCATGGGACGAGGCTTCCGTCTTTACCTTGGATGACAATCTCACGGTCATACATAAACTTCTCTATCCTCTCCATCGGAATGAGCAGTTCCACGGAATATTGAGTGTCCTCTGTACAATCCCATTAGCCTTTCTTTTGGATTGCTGACATCTGTGAACTTTGATGTACCCTTTAGCCTTTGGGTAACTTACCGCTTTCCTGCCGTGCTATGTTCCCGTATCAGCTTTCGCATTGCGGTAAGGCCGGTCAACTCACCCATGATTGTGGGTGGTAGTACCAATCTCTACTATCAATGACGCCCCCCTGGGCGCACGCCCTCTTCCAGTACAGCAGCCTTCCCCGCATTCTTGGAACCGCCGTAGACAGCATGCCAGCTCTCCCTCACCTTCGCCGGGTCTTTCAGCATCCCCGGATGCTCCAATACGCCGCCCGGCGTGACCCCGTTCTCGAAAAAGCCCGCACCGTATTTCTCACAGGCCAGCGTCATCCCCACCGCATTCTTCGCCATGGCAATCGGGGAATACCCCACCAGCCCGTCAAAACCAAGCCTGGGGATATGCAGCGCATCCTCCTGAGAAAGATACCCCCTGCCGTACTCCCCAAAGTTCGGGTTCTCGTCGCTGTACCGGTTATAGACATAATAAAGCTCCCCCCTGATTCCTAAAATAGATGCCAGCTTCATACACGCCTCCTAAAAATATGCAAAAGAAAGACACCTCCGAAGAGATGCCCTATAGCAGTCTTATATCCTGTTTTCACTTACGCAGTATTTTATCCATGGCCTTCCCCTTGGCAAGCTCGTCAACCAGTTTATCCAGATAACGTATCTCCCGCATCAAAGGTTCTTCGATATCTTCCACCCTTACACCACAGACCACGCCTTTTATCAGCTTCCTGTTTTCATTCAATTCCGGGGCATCCCGGAAGAAATCCCCGTAAGACACCGGTCTTTCCAGCATCTCTTCCAGTTCCGCCTGGCTGTACCCGGTAAGCCACCGGGCCACCTCATCAACCTCCTGCCTTGTCCGCCCTTTTTTCTCCGCCTTGCTCACAAGCAGATGATACACTTTTGAAAAATCCATCTGATATACTTTCTCATTTCCCATAAGATACACTCCATGTTCCATATTTCTGCCACCCCGGCTGGTTCAGCGCTTACCGGCCGAAAAGGCCGCCGCTTCCGGCTTCCTGTCAAAAAAATATAATACATCCTGCTCCATTCCCTGCGCCTTTCAAATATTTCTTATTTTACGGATGGTTCCCTGTCTCATAACACCATCCTGCAATATCAGAGATCAATCCTGCCGGGACTGCCCTGCTGTACGGAAGCTGTATGGTCCCCTTGCTGGTCTTATAGTCTTTCAGCCGTTCAGCAAATTCCCGGACAGCCTCCGGCCCCGGATACAACCCCACATGGTTCTTAAACCCGGCGAACTGGATGATGTTATGCTCCTTCCAATAAGTCGGCATGCTCCATGAGATCCGTTCCTCCACCTCCGGCAGCGCCACACGCAGCGCGTCCCTTACTTCTTTCAGATACTGCCGTACTTTTTCCGGCTGTGCGGCGATATATTCCTCAACCGTCTCCGGCGCTTTCCCGCAGTAATGCCCCTGTTCCTTTCTCTTAAAAGTACGCCCGCATTTCGGACATGTCCACACCGTCCATCCCTCCTTTATTCCCGTTCCCTGACTTTCACCAGGACACTGTCCCCCGGCTGTTTCCCTATCCGGGAGCGGATCTCTTTCCGCACGCCTATAATATAGCAGACGCTCCCGTCAGCATTCTTTACTCCCATATTTACAATGCTGCCATCATACGGCTCCCCGTCAAACATGGCATGCACCTTCACCCGTCCCCGCCCAAACTCTTTCCTGATATCATAAGGAAAAAGAACATAAGCGCCGCCGGTCTCCCCGGCTTCATAGATCAGGGACTCATATTCATACACTTTACCATCCACTGCCTTCACCCCCGTTTCCTACAGTATACCATGGACTCCACCAGACTCCCAAAAAATCCGTTCCAAAATTCTTTCAGGCTTAAGGTCATACCATCGTCTTAAACATTCCGTGCCTGTTGCAATACGCATAGATAATCCCATGCCCCTTCTTCCTGACTCCAGGCAATACTTCAATATCTCATCCGACTTCATATCCCACCCCTATACTTTCCAGATTCTTTTTATAAATCTCCAATTCATAAGTTTTCCCACTGCGCTGGTCTGTCCTCCGCTCCGAATGCTGATAAGTCAATCCACAGGATAAGGCCAGTGCCCTTGAAGCAAGATTCCCTGCCCGTGTAGAATAATAAAATTCTTGCCCGTCTAAAGAAATACAGTATTCCATCAATAAACGCAGGATCTGTTTCCCATATCCCCTTCCCACATGCTCCGGCCCCAGAGCAATACCAGTCTCATGATAAATACGCGGCTCTGTTTCCTCCACTCCGGCAAAACCAATGGCCTGCCCGCTGCCCCTCTCATAGACCAGCCACGCGTCATGGGTTTCCTGCCACGCAATCGTCCTCTGTATCCTCTCCCTGGCCCCATCCTCATCAGCCGTCACTTTCCATACCATATATTCTGCTGTTTCCGGCCTTGACCAGACATTCTGGTATATCGATCTCCAATCCTCATATTTTGCCTTTCCAAGAATAATATCTTCTGTCTCCATCCTTCCTTCATCCCTCATAAACACCCCCATCACAGCCAGACCGCCCAGTCTCCGTAATCAAAAGTCCCGCTTCCATGACGCAGTTTCCCGCTCTCCTTCAATCCCTGGAAAGCATCCCTCATCCTTCCGATAATCTCCGGCTGGATATCCAGGGAATGGTGCGCCGGAAACACCCTTTTCACAGGAAGAAGCGCCATCTTTTCCAGCGAGGAAAGATAAGCTCCCGGATCTGTAGATGGATAATACGCGAACAGGGTATCCTTGTAGATCAGATCCCCTGTAAAAAGATACCCCCGCCCCGGTTCCCAAAAGCAGATATGCCCCGGTGAATGTCCCGGCGTATGAAACACCTTTATCATCCTCCCGCCAACGTCAATCTCTTCCCCGCCATGCAGAACCACGGACGGCCTCCCCTGGAACATCTCATAGCTGCCCACATCATAACCTTCCGGCAGTTCACAACGGTCAACTACCATACCCCTGACCGTTTCCACAGACAAAGGGAACCCGCCCGACAGCCACCCCAGTTCCTCTTCATGGGCATAGAAATCCGGAAAGTATTTATGGCCTCCGATATGATCCCAATGGATATGCGTGGCAACAGCCGTAACCGGCTGGTCTGTCAGCTTCACCACCTCGTCATAAATATTACAGATTCCAATCCCCGTATCGATCAGCAGGCTCCGCTCAGAACCATTCAGCAGATAACAATGTGTTTCCTCCCAATGCCGATATTCGCTGATGATATAAGTATCCTCATCTATCCTGTCAACAGTAAACCATTTATCCATCTGTTCCCTCCTGAAAATCTTTATCCCTTTCCACCTGCCGCCTTTTCCATTGTATGATAACAGAGATAGTCCCCGCCACCCGTCTCAATTTTCTCATAGGTTTTTATCCGGTAGCCCCGTTTCAAATACATACTTTCCGCCGGAAAAGACGCATCAATATGTACTGCATGATATTTCCTGAAAACCATATCTTCCAGGAAATCCATCAGCCGGTTTCCATAACCCTTTGCCTGGTATTCCGGTAAGATAAACAGCCTGCAGATCTCATTCCCCCGGATACTCCCAGTTCCCACAATTTCCCCCTGCGTCTCCGCAAAATAGATATCTTCCCTGGCAAGCGCTTCCCTTACCCTCTGTTCGTTATGCAGGTCCAGAAAAAACTGTACCGCCCCAGAAGGATAATAATGGGGATAGACGGCCCTTATTGTCTTCTCCACAATCTCCGCCACCTTCACCGGGCATTCCGCCCGCTTTAGCTGCATATTAAAATTTTTATCCCGCATCTGCCCGCCTCCCGCTTTTCAAATCCTTTGCCATACACAATGATTCACGCATATCCTCATACGGACCATAATTCGGTATCACCTGAAAACCCAGCTTTTTATATACGGCACAGGATTCAGCCAATAACTCCCCGGTTTCAAGAACCATTTTCTTATATCCCAGTTCTATGGCCCATTCCATCAAAAGGGAAACAAGCCTGCTCCCTATGCCCTGCCCCTGATATTCCGTATGTACAAACACCCGCTTCAATTCTATCGTTTCATCATCATGTCTTCTGATAGCCCCACCGCCAATTACCTGGTTCTCTTCATACACAACGCTGCAGTTTTCTATAAAATCTTTATTTTTGCCATCTGTTCTTTGAAATTTCATAATAAAATCCCTCCGGAAATTGAAAGCCTAAAACTCGTACCTTGTCCCATGTGAAAGCAGCCGCCCATCTGTAAATTCCACACATAAAATAACCGTGTTCTCATCCTCAAAATCATTATGCCCGTTATCAATCCATTCAGAAAACACTTCTTTCCGTCTCTTTGCAATTCTATGGTTTTCTTCCTTTCCAAAATAGCCCAAATTTATCCCCTTGCCATGTGCATTGAACCACTCGCCGGCTATTGCAATAACAGAATTATTTCCCATATGTTTTATCTTATTTGAAAGCGCATATGTAATAACATAAAACGCGCCATTCTCATAATAGGCATTTACATACCGTACATAAGGACCCCCCTTTTCTACTGTCGCCAGCGCAATAACCGTATCTTTTCCAAAACGCTCTGTCATTATTTTTTCAGCTTCTTCACACATTTTTTTCATATGTCCATCTCCTTTACTGCTTCCAGGCCAAAATACCAGAATTTATATTTCCTCTTTCAGCAGGGAATACATTTTCATGTCAATCACTTTCCCGTTTTTTACAGCATTCTTTCTTAATGTTCCTTCGCATTGAAAACCTGCTTTTTCCAGCACACGGCAGGATGCCGTATTATACACAAATGGCTCTGCATAAATACGGATAATATCACTTTTCTCAAAAACATATCCACAGACCTGTTTTACAGCCTCTGTCATAATCCCTTTTCCCCAGTATCCTTCCGCAATATAATATCCCAGCTCGGCTGTCCGCCTGTGAATATTCCCCTGGCGGAAAACACCGATACTTCCCACCACCCGTCCATCCGCTGTTATGGCAAAAGCAAAGGTTTCATTTTCATCCACAGACAGCATGGCAGAAATAAAATCCGCCCCGTCCTGTTCCGTATAAGGGTACGGCAGCCCATCCCTGAGATTATCCTGTACTTTTCTATTGGAAAGAGCCGCCGCCAAATCCGCCGCATCCACCAGAACCCATTTTCTTATTTTACAAATCACTTTTCCGCCTCCCTGATTGATTGTCTTCCATAACAGACTCTATTATACAGCATATCCCCAGCCAATGGAACGGACTTTCTAAGAACTTACCAAAAACAGTTCAACACATATACAGCCACAATATACTTACAATAAGAAAACTCCTACATATATCAATATACATAAGTATTCTCTATTTTACCTTCAAGTCATATATTACGCACGCTTCCACCCATTTATCTTGTGAGGTAAGGATTTCCATAGAATGTGAACGATGTGGCTGTATTGAACTCTGCCGTTCAAATAGTATCTCCATTATTCTGGTGAAGAATGGGGTGAATCATACATATGTCCTTCCGGAACAGCAGCACGAATTGCATGAACAACTTTTTGGCGTAAATAATGCAGATATATTAAATAACCTCCTTGGAGCATTTTATGTGGATCAGGAAAAGGGATGGACGTTGTTGAACAGAGGCATAGTGATTGGCAGTATACGTTTTAATATTGAGGAATTGATCCGGGGATTGTCCGGCAGGGATTGTTCTGAGTTGATAAAAAAGGAAAACCGCCTTTTGAACGAAAGGCAGAAATATAATCAGATGTTTAGCGTGGCACTGTATAGGGAATCTATTGAAGAAGATGCAGGTTCTGTCGCCATTGATAGTTACGAAGAAGAAACGGATATTGAATTAAACTACCTTTGCAGTAACGCAGGACAACATTGTTGGATTAAACGACAGTATTGATTTATTGATAACAAAAAGGAAAATAATATCTGGGGAATATGCATTGGTATCATCAAAAATTGGTGCTCTTGAAAAGGAGAAAGAAAGCGAATATGAGCAGCAGGTTCTCTTTCAAACTGCCAGCCAGATAGAAATTTTTGACCGCAAAATATTAAGAATTCCTCTGAATCCGCAAGCCATAAAGGCACAGCAGTCAAGGTTGGAAAAGGAATTGAAAGCTGTCCGTGACGAAATCAGCAGTATAACTAAAAATAACAACTGTGTTGTTGCATCGATTTCTGATAAAATTATTCAATATGGAACGGAATTAGGCATTGGCAATAAAGAAACTATTCCACAGAATTATCTTTTCAAATCAAATTTAAAAGAATTATCGGGAGCATTGCTGCATAAAACAGCTTTTGCTTTCCGTTTGGCGTATATCGCGGAAATCGAAAAAAAGCTGAATGTTAAATTGCCAATTATTCTTGATTCGCCAAGCGGAAAAGAAGTAGACCATGACAATATCAGCCTTATGATGGAGATTCTGAAACGTGATTTTGCAGACCACCAGATAATCATTGCCTCAATTTTTGAGTATAATTTTGATGATCCGAAAAAAATTGAAATCGAAGGTAAGCGCCAAATATTAATGCGGTCAGATATAAAATTACCCCAGCCCTTTGTGAGTTGGAGTAATTCACGATAATTTACATGCGATTTTTGATAGATTGAAGTTTTTCATTCCACGGCGCCAGTTCC
>CATNCF010000061.1 GCA_950097145.1 uncultured Lachnospiraceae bacterium | reverse complement strand
ATATAAAATAGTAATATAAAGAAAATAATATTATATCAAATGTGGGATTGCCCAATTACTGATATATTTGGAAGAAAGGAGTGATGGAATGGTATTTAATACAGGTGCAGCTCTTTTGGACGCCATTGTGCTTGCAGTGGTATGTAAGGAAAAAGAGGGCACATACGGATATAAGATTACCCAGGATGTGCGGCAGGCGATAGAAGTGTCGGAATCAACCCTGTATCCGGTGCTGCGGCGGCTGCAGAAGGATGACTGTCTGGAGGTTTATGATATGGAGTGCGGAGGAAGAAACCGCAGATATTATAAAATTACAGAGAAAGGCAGCGCACAGTTGAATCTATATCGGACAGAATGGGTAAATTATTCTTCTAAAATTACAATGTTATTTTCGGGAGGAGAGCTGGCATGAGCAGAGAAGAATTTATGCGGCGGCTGGAAGCGCTGCTGACAGACATTTCAGAAGAAGAAAAACGAGAAGCATTATCATATTATCGAAGTTATTTTGAAGACGCAGGTGAAGAAAATGAGGAGCGGATCTTAAAAGAGCTGGAATCTCCAGAGAAGGTGGCGGCAACCATCAAGGCGGATCTTGGGATGGAACCGAATTTAGACAATGGCGTTTTCACGGAATACGGTTATGAAGATGAGAGATTCCAGCAGAAACAGACCGTGGACTTAAAGAAGAAACAAGGGCAGAATAACCAGGAAAGCCGTTCTGCTTATGATGAAAACAGGACATTGAAAATTATATTGATTGTGATTCTTGCAGTAGTGACCAGCCCGGCATGGGGCGGACTTCTGGCAGGCTTCTTAGGCTCTGTAGTGGGAATTACTGTTGGAGTGGCTGCTGCGGCCGGAGCGCTTTATATTTGCGGCGGCGTACTGCTTGGAATTGGAATCGGGCAGTTTACGGTAGGCAGCATTGCCGTAGGATTTGCATTGGTGGGAGCTGGAATGCTGGTGTGGGCGATTGCAGTTTTGCTGACTGTTTTTATCGTATGGATCTGTGGGAAAGCGATTCCCTGGATATGTAATGCGCTGGGCAGGCTGTGGAGAAGTATTTTTCAGGGAAGGGAGCGTGCAGTATGAAAGGTTTTACAAAGATTGCATTGATTTTGTCATTAGTTTTAGTGATTTTGGGAAGTATGTTTTGTATGATAGGATTGGGAATCGGATTTAATTTCAGTGAGTTCTGGGAGGAAGTGGAAAACGCAGAATATTCCATTGGCCCTCTGGGAAGCCTTCCTGTAGTATTTCATGGGAACCAGTTAAACTGGAGAGACGATGGAGAGAGCTGGAACAGCAGCGATACCGAACAATTTGCCTTTTCCTGCCAGGGAAAGGACGAAGAGCATAAGGTAGAAAGACTGGATTTGGATGTTTATTACGGAACCGTAAACATTGAGAAACAGGAACATGCAGATGAGATTCAGGTGGTGGTGGAATACCGTAAGCAGAACCACAGGCGTAAAGTGGAAGCATATAAAGACGGCACAGCATTGATGATCAAAGAGACAGGAGGAAAACGCAGCATCCACAATGACAGTACCAGAATTACCATCCGAATTCCTGCCAGCATGAATGAAGTTTTTAAAGAAATTTCTTTGAAACAGGATGCAGGTGACATTTTTGTGAATATGCCATTGACAGCAGAGGAAATTAATATTAATGTAAATGCAGGAGAATGCCAGGCAGAAGAAAGATTAAAAGCATTGCGTGTATTGAAAGCAGAGGTGGGCGCCGGTGAAATTGAGCTGGAAGAAGCAGAGGCGGAAGAAATAGTTTTCATAGCCAACGTGGGCCAGATTACGGCGGACTGGATGGATGCAAAGCTGATTGACATCAACTGCGGTATCGGTTCCATAGAGGCAGAAGCTGCGGGCCGGGAACAGGATTATAGTTATGAAATTAAATGCGGTATTGGAGAAGTAACCATTGGGGACAGCGACTTCAGCGGAATCAGCAATAAGCGGCGCATGGAAGGGACTGGAACAAAAGAGATGAAGGTGGATTGTAACATCGGCGATGTGGAAATCTCTTATACAGAGGATTGATAAGAAAAGGAGTGATTGATCATGGAGAAAAGATTATATAAGTCCAGGAAAAATAGAGTGATTTGCGGTGTGTGCGGCGGCCTTGGGGAATATTTTAATGTAGATCCCACCATTATCCGTTTATTGGCGGTACTGCTTGGCTGCACATCTACAGGAATCATTATTTATTTGGTGGCAGCAGTCATTATGCCGGAAGAAATGTAACAAGCATAGATTACTCCGCAGTCAAATATTGCCGGAGCAACAAGAGTTGATGAAAGGAGAATCCTGCTTTGCAGGATTCTTTTGTGTGGGATGAGAAATGAATTTGCGAGGATTGATACTATCTTTAAGGGAATTGAATATTGCGGAAGAAAAAGATCCAGAACGTTTTGTGATGGAAGATGGACTGACAGAGCTTTTAGACAGCCTGTACCGTTCTGGCGTACAGATTATTAATTTGGATATGTTTCAGGCAGATACTCAGGAGAAACTTTGGACAGTGCTGAAACTTTATCAGATCAAACCAGAAGAATGCCTGCTTCTGGCGGCTGCGGACAAAACCCTTTCTCTGGGCGGAGACTCTTCTCTTGCCTGTATGGGATATGTGAATCCCAGAATACCAGGGCAGAAGCTTTCTGAGGCTGATATGCTGGTAGAAGGCTTTGACGAGGTGGATTTTCGTTTTTTAGAACGGGTTTACCAGAGAGCCCATGGAATTCCATGGAATGTAATTGAGACCAGAAGATGCATTCTGCGCGAGATTAGGGTGGAGGATCTGGATGCATTGTATGTTATGTATCAAGGAAAAAGCATCACAAGATTTATGGAAGGATTGTATGAAGACCGCCAGAAAGAGGAAGAATATACCAGGGCATATATCCGCAGCATGTATGGTTTTTACGGCTATGGCATGTGGATCGCAGAGGAAAAGTCTTCTGGGAAACTGATAGGAAGGGCCGGGCTTGACCATTTACAGTTAGAAGGAGAAACCATCCTGGAACTGGGCTATGTAATCGCAGAGGAATATCAGAATCAGGGGTATGCCACAGAACTCTGCCAGGAGATCCTGAAGTTTGCCGGGAAGGCGTCGGGATTTTCTGATATTTACTGCCTTATTCAAAAAGAGAATGAAATTTCTGTCCATTTGGCGGAAAAATTGGGATTTATTTGGCAGGAAGAAGTAAAAATGCACGGAAAGCCATTGCAAAAATATAGGAAAGAGTTGTATAATGTAGACTAACTCAACCAAAGAAGGTATACCTTGTGATACGCCAGATGGTATTATGGGGAAGGCAAGAGACGGGTAAATGGAGAAATGTGTATGGAAGATAGGAAGAGAACTCAACAGGAAGAGCAGCAGAATATGGAAATGCAGAATGATCATATTAAGCCTACCAAGGAATTTGTAAGCCCAGAGAGCCTATATGAGGAATTGATTGCGGGCGTGAGAAGGTATCATCCTTCTACGGATATTTCCCTGATCGAAAAGGCATATAAGATTGCGGACGGGGCACACAAAGGTCAGGTGCGCAAATCGGGGGAGGCTTATATCATTCATCCTTTGTGTGTGGCGATTATTCTTGCGGAACTGGAACTGGATAAAGAGACCATTGTGGCTGGGATTCTGCATGATGTGGTGGAAGACACTGTGATGACAGATGAGGAGATCGCACAGGAATTTAGCCAGGAAGTGGCGCTTTTAGTGGACGGCGTCACAAAGCTGGGGCAGCTTCCCTATGAAGCGGATAAAGTGGAGGTCCAGGCAGAGAATATGCGTAAAATGTTTCTTGCTATGGCCAAAGATATCCGTGTGATCTTAATCAAGCTGGCAGACCGTCTCCACAATATGCGTACACTGAAATATATGAGGCCGGAGAAGCAGAAGGAGAAGGCAAGGGAAACCATGGATATTTATGCTCCCATTGCCCAGCGCCTTGGTATTTCTAAAATTAAAATTGAATTGGATGACCTTTCTCTGAAATATTTGGAGCCGGAGGCTTATTATGATCTGGTAGATAAGGTGGCGCTGCGGAAAAGTGTCCGGGAAGAATATATTAATCAGCTAGTCGTAGAAGTGAAAAAGCATATCAGGGGCGCAGGCATCAAGGCAGACATTGATGGCCGTGCCAAACATTTCTTTAGTATCTATAAAAAGATGGTAAACCAGGATAAGACTCTGGATCAGATTTTTGATCTGTTTGCCATCCGCATTATTGTCAATTCAGTCAAAGACTGTTATGCGGCGCTGGGTGTGATTCATGAAATGTATAAACCCATCCCAGGCAGGTTCAAAGATTATATCGCCATGCCTAAGCCGAATATGTACCAGTCTTTGCACACTACTCTGATTGGTCCTACTGGACAGCCGTTTGAAATACAGATAAGAACTTTTGAAATGCACCGGACAGCAGAATATGGAATTGCGGCACATTGGAAATATAAGGAGGCTTCCAATGGCAATAAGAATTTAGAGAAGAATCAAGAGGAGGAAAAGCTAAGCTGGCTCCGCCAGATTCTGGAATGGCAGAAGGATATGTCAGATAACCGCGAATTTTTGAGCCTGTTAAAAAGTGATTTAGATCTGTTTGCGGATACCGTGTTCTGTTTTACGCCTTCTGGAGATGTGAAGAATCTGCCCAATGGTTCAAGCCCCATTGATTTTGCCTATAGTATTCATTCAGCAGTGGGAAACAAGATGATCGGCGCAAAAGTAAACGGTAAATTAGTGAATATTGATTATGTCATTCAGAATGGGGACAGGATTGAGATTCTGACGTCCCAGAATTCCAAAGGTCCCAGCAGGGACTGGCTGAATATTGTGAAGAGTACACAGGCGAAGAATAAGATTAATCAGTGGTTCCGCAGTGAATTTAAAGAAGAAAATATCTCCAAAGGCAAGGAACTGATTGCACAGTACTGTAAGACAAAGAATATTCAATGGTCTGATTTGAACCAGCTTTCCTATCAGGAGCGCATTATGCGTAAATACGGGTTCCGGGACTGGGATTCCGTACTGGCTGCCATAGGGCATGGAGGCTTGAAGGAAGGCCAGATTATCAATAAGATGCTGGAAGTTCATCAGGAAGAACACCGTCTGGCAATTACCGATGAAGATATTTTAAAGAATGCAGAAGAAAGCGGTTTAACAGGAACGGCCTCCGGCGGAGCCAAGCACAGGCGTGTCAATGTGCGTACGAAGAGCGGGATTGTGGTGAAGGGAATTGACGACGTAGCGGTACGTTTTTCCCGCTGCTGTGCACCGGTTCCAGGGGATGAAATTGTAGGTTTTGTCACCAGAGGTCGAGGTATTTCCATTCACCGCACAGACTGTATTAATGTTATTAACCTTTCTGATTTAGACAGAGCCCGTCTGTTGGATGCGGAATGGCAGACCAGTGAAGGGGAAGAAAGCCGCTATATGGCGGAGATTAAGATTTATGGAAATAACCGTACAGGGCTTTTGGTGGATATTACGAAAGTGCTGACAGAACGCCAGATTGACATCAATGCAGTTCATTCTACCACCAGTAAACAAGGGGTTGCCACCATTACCCTGGCTTTTGGAACGAAAGGGAAAGATGAATTGAACAGCCTTGTAGATAAGATACGCCAGGTGGAGAGCGTGATAGATATAGAGAGAACCAGAGGGTAGAACGATGATGAGTGTTATTTATGATCGAAAAACAAACAGCCGCGTCTGCGATATGTAATCGCTTGCGGCTGTTTGTTTTTTTTTTGAAGATTAGTGTGTCAAATAAGATCTACTGTTTGATAAAAGCTATTTTTTAAGGCGGAACATATCGATCAGGTTCTTTAACAGGCCGGCCTGTTCACTGAGTTCTTCGCTGGTAGCCGCGCTTTGCTCAGCGGTGGCAGAATTAGTCTGTACCACATTGGAAATCTGCCCGATACGTTCTTGTATATGGGACACAGAATTTGCCTGGATCTGTGCCGCATCTGCAATTTGATTGGTGGTTTCCACAATTTCATTAGCATTTTTCACAACAGTCGCAAGTTTTTCGGCAGTTTCATTTGCGATTTTTGTTCCCTGTTCCACAGCGATAATAGAACGCTCAATTAATTCGGAAGTGGTTTTTGAGGCATCAGAACTTTTGCCTGCAAGTTCACGAACTTCTTTTGCAACTACTGCAAATCCTTTGCCGGCTTCTCCTGCACGGGATGCTTCTACTGCAGAATTCAGGGCAAGAATATTTGTCTGCAGGGCAATATTTTCAATGGTTTTGATAATATTGCTGATTTCATTGGAACTGTCATTGATCTCTTCCATGGCAAGGATCATTTCCTGCATTTTCTCATTGCTTTCCGCGATTTGTTCGCTGAGGAATGCCACTTTGTGGCTTGCCTCCTGGGCATTTTCTGCAGTTTCTCCAACATGGTGGGAGATATCCTGAATGCTTCCATCCAATTCATCCACAGCGCTGGATTGTTCTACAGCACCCTGACTCAATGCCTGCGCACCGATAGACATCTGGGAAGAGCCATTGGAGACATAATGGGAACTTTCGGCAATCTGGGACATAGTGCCGTTAAGTTTTGTCAGTATCCCGTCCAGTGAATCTTTGATGGAAGAGAAGTCTCCGACATAGTCTTGTGTAATATTGGAGGTCAGGTTACCCTTTGAGATTTCCTCTAAGATGGAGGAAATTTCTCCTATGTAACTGCGCAGCCGTAAAATAGTATTTTCAAATGCATTTCCAAGAACCCCGATTTCATCGTTGGAATGGATGTCAACGGTTAATTCCACGCCACGGTTCAGCCCGAGATCTCCGTTGGATATGGTTTGGGCAAGTGCAGAGATCTTAGAAAGCGGCTGGGTTACGGAGCGTTTGATATAAAGAGCCATCAGTAGAGCGCTTATAAGAATAAGAATTACTCCAGCGGCACAGGACAGCTTGATGGTAAGATTAATCTGCTCATAAGCTGCTTCCATGGAAACACCTGCAAAAATAAGGCCGGTTGCATTGCCGAGGTTATCTTTGGTGGGCACATAAGAACAGAGATAATGGTTGCTCAGAATCTCGGCCTGTCCCACGTAGGTTTTACCCTGTTCCAGTACAATTTCAGATAAGTCCTCTGAGAGTGTTGTCCCAGTGAGACGTTCTCCGTTCTGCTCCACAGTAGTGTAGGCGCGTACATTTCCTTCAAAAATTGTGAATTCACACCGCATTTCTTCTTTCAGGTCATCTAGCATCTGTGTGATATCTTCAGAGTTTTCTGGCTTGTGGTTTTCCATAAGATATGCCAGCATATTAGTTCCGTTGACACATCGGTTCTCCAGCATCTGCATTGTTTGTTTATAGAACATTCCCACACACAGCATTACCATCATAGATATGCTGACAGCCATTAAAAGTATCACAAGATTGTTTACTTTGCGCCCCAGGCGACGTACTCTTTTGTTTTTCTTTTTCATAGTTTGCTCACTCCAGTATTTCATTAATTTTGTTACTTATATACTATCTACTATTGAGGAAAAAAGCAATAACAATTTGAAAAAATATCTGGTCAATCTTCAGGGTAAGAGTTATAATAAAATAAGTGTTATATAGAAAGGAATACACAGATATGAAAATTGAGCAGTATTGTGTAGGGCAGGTGGGAACCAACTGTTATTTTGCAGTGAATGAAGATACCAAGGAACTACTGGTAATTGATCCGGGAGATTCTGCGCAGATGCTTGCAGGGAAGATCCGGCAGAAGGGTTTAAAGCCCGCCGCAGTGCTTTTGACCCACGGACATTTCGATCATGCCATGGCGGCACAGGAGCTTGCAGAATTGTTTGATGTGAAAATATATGCCCATGAGGCAGAAAAGAATACCCTGGAGCAGCCAGGACTGAATGTATCGGCAATGATTGGGCGCAGGGACAGCTACCATGCAGATGTTTATGTGAAGGATAAAGAAGTGCTGGACCTGGCAGGCATGGAGATTCTTGTACTTCATACTCCAGGACATACAGAAGGAGGCTGCTGTTATTATCTGGAAAAAGAGCGGGTATTGTTCAGCGGGGACACCTTATTCTGTCAGTCGGTGGGAAGAACGGATTTTCCAGGCGGAAGCATGAAGAAGATTGTACGCTCTATCAAGGAAAAGCTGCTGGTTCTGCCAGAAGAGGTTAGGGTGTATCCTGGCCATATGGATTTGACAACGATTGGAATGGAGCGGGCACAGAATCCGTTTCTGTAGAATATAATTGTAGAGAGAGCGAATATGATAACGGTATGTTTAAATAAGGCAGATTTTGAATATGATATCCATTCACTGGTAAAGGCTTTTTATGCGGGGGAAGATGTAAAAGTATTTACAGACCAGGAAAAGATCCGCAGTTTGGAACAGCAGATTGATCCATCGTTTCATCTGGATGTGTTTTATCGGGACGGAGAGCATGGACAGGCAGACAGAATTGAACTTATTCTGCGGTGTCCGCCTGAGGATGGGAAAGAATCCCAAGTCGTCAAATGGGGAACAGAAGCGGATTTTTCAGACAGAAAGGAGACAAAGAACCGGCTGAAGCGCTGCTTGTACCGGCTCCTTTCAGATTACACAGGCACTGTGCTTCCCTGGGGGACTCTTACTGGAATACGTCCAGTTAAGATTTCCATGTCCATGCTGGAGGAAGGCCGGAGTGAAGAGGAGATTAGATCCTATATGGCAGATGCCTATTTGGTTTCTGAGCAGAAGACAGATTTAGGCATAGAGATTGCAAAGCGGGAGATGGAATTGTTAGAGAAGATGGATTATCAGGATGGTTTCAGCCTCTATGTGGGAATTCCATTTTGCCCCAGTATCTGTTCCTATTGTTCTTTTTCCTCTTCACCCATTGGGGGATGGAAAGATAAGGTGGAAGGTTATCTGGATGCTCTGGAACATGAGATTGATTTCATAGCTCAGATCTGTGCCAAAAGGAAATTAAATACCATTTATATTGGGGGAGGAACTCCCACTACGCTGACGCCCATACAGCTTGGAAGGCTGTTTCAAAAAATAAGGCAGAGCTTTGATTTGACAAATCTGGCAGAATATACGGTAGAAGCAGGAAGACCAGACAGTATCACAAGGGATAAGCTCAAAGTATTGAAAAAGCATGAAATTAATAGGATTTCCATTAATCCTCAGACCATGAAGCAGGAAACTCTTAATATTATTGGAAGACGGCATACTACAAACCAGACAATTGAAGCATTCTGGCTGGCCAGGGAGCTTGGGTTTGATAATATCAATATGGATCTTATTTTGGGGCTGCCGGGAGAGGGGATAGAAGATGTAGAACATACAATGCAGAGTATCAAGGCATTGTCTCCTGACAGTCTGACCATTCATTCCCTTGCGATAAAACGTGCGGCAAAATTTAAAATGTTTCCAGAGGAATATCAGGAATTTTCTATGATCAACAATTGGGAAATTGTTGATTTAACTGCAAGATATGCCCGTGAACTAGAACTCCTGCCTTACTATCTGTACCGGCAGAAAAATATGGCTGGAAATTTTGAAAATGTTGGGTATGCAAAAACTGGGAAAGAGGGACTTTACAATATCTTGATGATGGAGGAGAAACAGACCATAGTTGCCTGCGGCGCCGGTAGTGTGTCAAAGCGAGTTTATCCAGACGGGAGGATTGAGAGAAGTGAGAATGTGAAGGATGTTTCCCAATATATCGAGAGAATCGGAGAAATGATTGAGCGTAAAAAGCATCTTTTATGTGATTGCTGATTGGATTTCTAAAAGGAAAATCATTGAGTAATTGGCACGATTGGGTTCTAAAAAAATCCCAAAGTGCAACAAATTTCTGTTGAATAATATGTAATAATACTTCATATTACATTTTTCGCTCGATGTGCAACAAATAATTTAGTGGTGTCAGTAACACCACCCAAAGGACATTTCAAATAACAACGAAATGTCCTTTTTTGCGCACTTTTGACGGTTTATAGGTGCAACAAAGATATTTGAGGAAACTGTGTTAGCAATCATCAATCATTTTACCTCACCCGCTTAGAATACGGCGCACTCTGTTACCTTGCCGCCAGTCCGGGGAATGACAACTGAATGACCGCCGCCCATCACAGCGGCACACCGTCCTTGTGGTTTCCGTCTACTTCAAGCAAGGCACGACCGCCACCGCCGCCGACAAGATGATGAAAGTGCTGGAAGCGGAAGCTTCCGCAGAACATACGCTGTCCCATTCTGTATAGCAAGGTATGGAAAAGCGGTCATGCCGGAGAGCATGACTGCTGATTGCGCTTAAACTGTTTATCCCAAAACAAGCTCATAAAGATGAAATGGCATGGGAATACCTATATCGACATAAGTAATATCCACAGTACCCACATATTTAAAACCGTATGACTGATACATTTTGACAGGTATATCATTCCCTTTTATACAGTCTAACCGTATTGCTTTCCAACCTCTGCTTCTTGCTGTCTTGATTGCATGTTCGACAAGCTGCTTTGAATATCTACGCCCGCCATAATCCGGCAGAACACGAAGTGCGTGCATAATGACTACTTCATTTTTTGCGGCGTTGATTTGCCAGTGAACTGTATTATATGCACTGTCGCAATCATGGTTTAGAATATATGCTGCAACGATTTTATTATCTTCTATGCCGATAAATTGACATCCGCCTTTGATAGATTCCTCTACCATTGCTTGCGAGGGAAAACCACCTTTATCCCCGTTTGGCAGGAAACTTTTTTCACCAAGGACATCACACATTACACTGTAAAAAGACATTAGTTCTGTCAAATTGTCATTTGTAGCCTGTACAATTTTCATTTATTACACCACCTTAGTATACAGATTTTGATGAAAATAGTTTACCACAGAAAAATTAAAATTTCCACCATCAACTTGAACGATAAGCCTTGATATAAAAGTAAAAATATTATCTTCTATAAAGAAGCGGGAAAGACTGTACAGCCAGCTCCGCCCTATGGTATAATAAGCCTACAGAATAGTGGGGCTGGCTGTCGGAAATGGAGGAAACCATGACAAGACAGACTACCCAAAAACTGATTACCGTCCTATATCCGAGATTGTCGCACGAGGACACGCTCCAAGGCGAATCCAACTCCATAAGCAACCAGAAGTGAATCCCTTGAATCCTACGCCAACCAGAACGGCTTTTCCAACCTCAAATGGTACACGGAAATGTAAACCGCTTAATTGATACAAAGGGCATGAACAGAATATCGGGGAAACCGCTGAAAACAAGGGGTTCCGGCACATTGGTTGTTGCCGGAATCCCTTGTTTGATTTTGGGGCTGTGCTAGGGCAGCATGGGAGCGGCGGTTATGGACGGCCACAGTGGTCACAAGTCTGACCCCTCTGTGGCTGTTTTGACCCCTGCTGCTAAAGGTCTGACCTCTATGGTGTGAATGTGACCCCTGTGGTCACGGTTTTGACCCCTCCCCTTGTCCAGCGTGGCCCCTCTGCGTCTTGGAGAATTTATGTGAACAATATCTAACAGCCGCCCAGGCGGCAATCTTGAATTGATGCCATAGGAATTTGGGTGCTCGCAGGCGAAAGTATTGAAGAATGGCTTAAAATCAAGGGTTTTAAGGTTTGGTGGGGTTCATCACGGTGGGTGGTGGACCCCTAT
>CATNCF010000060.1 GCA_950097145.1 uncultured Lachnospiraceae bacterium | reverse complement strand
AGAAAAGAGTAGTGATGCGACAGCATCTGGATATGCGAATAGAAACAGCAGCCATTTACTGTTTATTTACTGTATTATCTCAGAAGTGGAACGATTTGTGGAACGGTGTGTTATTAATCGCTTACAATTTTACTGTTTATTTTAATTGCTCTGTAACAATTTATATTACAAATCCTCTAAATTAAACAGTTTCACTTAGGCGAACTTTCGCTTTGCTATTTTCACTCACCACCAAATGGTTGTCAGTAAATTTCACTCGGTACCATCTGGTGCTTAGTATTTCTCGTTACTTTTTTCTAAGTAGCTACCAAATAATCAACTGCTTTCTTTATCCTTGCCATTTCACTACTGTATACCCTATATGCGGCACTCTTTGCTTCCTCTAAAGAATTATATGTATCTGGCTGCAATCTTCTGATACTTCCCTTTCCAAAGGAATATAAAATGTATTTATTCTCTTTTGGTTCATGATTGATATTAAATTCCATTTTGATTACGCCACATAGATTTATCCTGCAATTACTGCAAACAATTATTCCGTCTGATACAATATCTTTCCATTCTAATTCTTTGAACTGCATATGATACTCTCCTTTAAACTCATTCTTTTTTATATATAGTGCAGCAGGATTACCCTTTTTCTTTTACTGGACACCATACTGGACTTGTCTCTGGTAATTTCTCTTCACCTAATTTTCCCATATCGTCAATTCTGCCTTCATGGTCACAATAATAAATCTTTTTCCCGTAATTATACTGCTTCATATACTCGCATCCCCTGCAATTTTGCATTCTATTCATTTATCGTTGTCCTCCTATATTACCATATCATATCTATATATTCCGGCTCTGGCGTTTTCACTTCAATAAACTTTCCATCTTTATCTGTCAATGATATATTCGTGTTCATTTGTATAATATCTTCTGTCTTATGTTCCGCTTTTCTTCTATTCTGCAATGCTTTAAAAATCTTCATGGTATGTTTTCTGGTTCTTGATTCTCTTAACGGACAGTCAGTGTCAATATTAATCCTTCCTGTCCGCTTCATATTTTTGGAGCAGTAATCATCTAAATCCAAATACCTGCTCACATTTTCCCGGTAAATACAATGGTTGCAATTCTCTGGTTTCCTGTAAATATTGATTTTCATGAACTACTCTCCTATTATTTATTTTTCTGCTTCTGTTCAGTTTTTTACTTATTCAAGTTCCATTTTATCAGCTAATTTCTCACCGGGATAGAACTTCACTTTCTGATGTTCCGGTACAATACATGTTTCTCCAGTCTTCGGGTTCCTTGCTTCCTTTTCTTTTACGGTTTTCAATTCAAAATGCCCTATGCCGTAGAAATTAACTTTCCTGCCTTCTGCCAGATAGTCCAGGAGTGTTTCCCAGAATAAGTCTACTGCTTTGAATGCTTCTTTTTTATAGATGTCTCCCTTCTCAGCCATCATATCTGCAAATTCTTTCTTGTTTACTGTTGTACTCATAATGTCATTCTCCTTTTTTAATATATTTGTTTAGTTTCTTACTGGGATTCCCTGGCTGCGCAAGTATTTGACCGCCAATTCCACCAGGCTTCCATTGCTGATTGTATTGTCTATGGTGTCCTGCCATACATGGGGCTTATGGTTTACAGATAATCCGCCATGCAGCCCTTGATCCGCCCATAGTGCTACCTGATACCCGGTTGTGTCCACATAATTGTCCATGGAATCATAATCAATATATACACATGCCCTTGCGCCTCCTTTGTCCGGGTATGCGTCTACTTTTACTGCTGATCTTAAGAATGCTTCAGTCCTGCTGTAACTCTCTGGTGTCCATCCAGTGTAATAATCATAGAGGTAGTAATTTAATGTCTGATATACCCTCTCTGCTAATTTGTCAGACATTTTTACCATTACTGGCTGCAATGCTTTCTGTAGCTGGTTCATGTTGGTTATGTGTTTTGCCATTGTGTTTGTCCTCCTTTGGATTTTGATTGATTCAATGAAATTATAGTTTTAAGTTACTGTTTTAGAATGCCACTGTGATGCTCTGTGAGGCTCATATAGGGGATTACGGATGGCTGGTAAAGGTTTTTATGGGATGATATGGAATATGGGAAATTTAGGCACTAAAAAAGCCCCATATGCCTATGTTTTCCATAGCACATACAAGACTTATGTTAAAAATTGTTTTATAAATCTTTATATATCCAGTTCCCATTTTTATCTTGGCCAAGTACATGTTCGTCATACCAGCGGTTGCAATACTCGGCATACTCTTGATATTGCTTTTGCATCTCCAATATATCTTTATCTGTCTCCGATAAATGTTCTGCACCTTTTTCTTTTGGCTGAATTCTTTCTTTTGCCTTTTCAAAATTGATTATCTTCATTCTGATACCTCCTAGTTTTGTTTTTCCATAGTAATTAAGGCACTAAAATAAGCCCTCTATCAGTTACTTCTATAATTGATAAAGAACTTATGCTAATGTCCTAATATTTATTTATGGGTATCCCTTTTCTATCAAACTCTTTTGTTATATCTACACCACTACACCATTTCTACACCAATTTGACATGAAGTTATATGAATTTATATAGAGATTCATGGAAATAAATAAATCTCAGATCCTTATACTATGCGGATTTATTAAGATATATGGATATATATGAACTTATATAAATTCTATACATTTCCTATCTATGTAGGCAAGCAGTGAAATGAGAAAAGTGCCAAAAAGAATCAACAATGTCAATGCTTCGTATGTACTCATGTTCACCACCTCCCTTCCCTTTCGAGTTAGGGAGGCTCACCACCTTGTAACACGACTGCTCCTACAGAAGATTATAGCATACAAAAAATTATCCGGCAATCTGTTTTTCCAGCCCAGCCGAACATAAAAGAGCCAATGAGCCTGTCACCCCCTTTACCGGATGGCACTTGCAGAGCAAGTGGGGGGTTACAGGGCGGATTCCCGGCAGAAATGCCCCAATCATGGAAAAAGGGATGTTCCAAATGCACTTTAATTGGAATAAATGATATTACTCCGGCGGTTAAATATCGACGTTTTTACTTGCTTAAATTTCCATCTGCCGCGTTGTCATCAATTGTTGTAGCACTCGCTACAACTCATTCTTCCGCCTTGCAGATGAAAATTTATTCTTCGTAAAATTCGTCGACATTTAACCGCCGGAGTAATACATCAGCATGAAACAGACTTTACACCCTGGAAACCATTTGTTACAATAAAAATACCAAACAAAGTGTCAATCACACAGAAAGAAGGAGATTATATAACACTCGAAGAAAAACAATACAACGGTTCTCTTTTTGACCAGCTCAGCATTTTGGAACGGATTGAGGCAGTCACGAATGATGAAAACGCTCTTAAGCAGATCGCTATAGAGCGCAGGCAGATCGAACGAAAGCTTTACCAGCAGCCTCCACTGATAAACAAACCACAGGAATCATAAATAAGCCTTCCGAAAAACAGCCCTATAAAAACAGCCTCCACCAACACGGTAAAGGCTGTTTTTATAGGACTAATTAATTTCCGCCGTTCTCCCATTTCTTCCGTTCCACAAACCGTCCCATAAGAAACGCAATAATTCCCACGCCGATTCCCGTCTGGATGCAGAACATCAGGCTCTCCACCTCGCCCGGAATCTCGCCGCCGATCATCGTCTCCAATACAGGCGTAAACCAAGGTTCATAACCTTCCTCAATTTCTTCTACCACCTGGCTGCCGGCGTCGTCCGAACCGCCGAATTCAACTCCCTTTAAAGCAATCACTGGAACAACAGCCAGCAATGTTACCGCCGCAAGGATCACGGCTATTTTCCTCTTATCAGCATGTTTCATACAAAATCCTCCTTTTCTGTGGAAACGCCCCCTCGCCGCAGGTTCGGCGGCAAATCGTCGGAAGGCATGAATGAAATGCTTCGCATTTGCCTTCCTCCTATTTTCTCCTATTCCAAATATCCTGCATTTCTCAGCTCTGGCTGTGCATAGTTCTCCAAGGTAATCATGATAACCACGGTCAGACAGCCCTCTATAATCCCAAGGGGAAGCTGGGTGGGAGCAAACACACCCAAGAATTTTCCAGCAGAGACTATCATCCCCTCTTTTGCTGGATAGGCAAGGGCAAGCTGAACACTCGTGATACAATAAGTAAATAAATCGCCGAAAGCTGCCGCAAGGAATACCCCTGCCCTCCGGTTCACCTTACATTTTCTGCAGATCTTATAAATCCCATAAGACAAAAACGGCCCGGCGATTGCCATAGAAAATGTATTTGCCCCCAGGGTTGTCAATCCGCCGTGCGCCAGTAAGACTGCCTGGAAGATTAATACAATAATCCCCAGGATACTGACAGCGCTGGGTCCAAACAAAATCGCCCCCAGGCCAGTTCCCGTCATATGGGAACAGCTTCCAGTTACGGAAGGGATTTTCAGAGACGAAATTACGAAGATAAAGGCCCCGGACATGGCAAGTATAGTGATATTTTTCCTGTTTTCCTGCAGCTTTTTCTGAATAGAAAAAAAGCCTTTCACCAAAAAAGGAAGGCTGACAGCGCCCCAGGCAATGCAAAAACCCAGGGGAAGATATCCCTCCATAATATGCATGGCATTTGCATTGGGAGCGATCCCAAAAACTGCCGCACACACAATACTTACAATGAATAGTTTCTTTTGTCTTTTCGTCATAACTTTTCTCCTTTCTTCCGCCAAATGGCAGACACCATATAGGCAATTTTGCTTTATACGACGCAATTTCCTATAAAGTAAAAAACGCCGCATCCACTGCTTCCCAGACAGCGGACCGGCATCCATAACAAACCCGTCCAAAATAATAAATATCCATCATTTCCAGGCAGGTTCGTATGCAGCCAGCTATCTCTCGTAACTTGTTGCATTCCCTTACAAAAGGCAGGTCTTCTGACTCAAGCTTCCTCGCTCTCTCCGCCTTCCCGGTTTCCCAGTGGCACGAATTTCCAAATAAAGAGAACTCCACTCTTACAGCGGCGGGACCGTATGAGAATCACACTCATTTCCCTATTATCCTGTGGAGAATACAGGCACCTTCTGCAATTAAATTGTAATATCAAATATAATACTCCGTAAGAATAACATGAACTGGAAAAATTGTCCAGCGTTATATATCGAAATATTCACTGCCTATCATCAAATCATCCTCCAGAAGTTTGACAAACCTTGCCACAATCCCCTTCTTTTCTTCCCAAAATTCTTTTGCCCTCTCTGTTACCATGGGATTGGGCTCTTCTTTCCCAGAACTTTCTAAAATATAATAATACGCCCTGGCATAGCTGGAAGCATGAAGATTTCCCAAAGCCATACAGTCCCACACAATTCCCATGGCTCCCTCTTCATCCATAAGATCCGCCTCCATCAGAAGCACCATTTCTATCTCAGCTCCTGGCTCCCTCATCAGGCTCTTATTGGAATGGCAGGCAATAAGTCGCTCCACCTTCTGGTAAAATCCTTCTTCCATTCCCTGTTCCACGGCATACTCATGAAATGCCTGTACGCTTCTTTGGGCATGAGACTCATTGTCCCGTCTGCTGTAACCGATATCATGGAAAATTGCCGCTGTAAAAAGCAATTCCCTGTCAACTCCTTCCAGCCCTTCTGACAGGCGGATGCACCAATGCAGCACCCGGATGGTATGCTGAAACCTGGAACGGAAGGGATGGAGGGGATTGGGCGATTCAATTCCCTGATGCTTGATCAAATATTCCTTTACATAAGTTAAATATTCCTTATATGTCTCATTCATCTATTGTGCCTCCCATATTCTCTGCCAGCTCATCCACAGTTCTTGGATAGCTTCCTGCCCGAATCACACCTTGTCTTTGAAGAATTTCATACACCGCAAGCAGTACCGGCTTCTTCAAATGCGCCTGTTCTAACAATCGCTGCTGTAAAAACACTTCCCGTACTCCTCCATCCGCAAGAATTTTTCCCTGGTCAAATACCACGATCCGGTCTGCCCACCGATAGGCAAAATCCACATCGTGGGTAGAAATCAACAATGTCTTTCCTTCCCTGTACAAATCTGCAAGCACCTTCTCCAGCATATCTGCACTGAGCGGATCCAGCGCCGCTGTGGGCTCATCAAAGAGAATCACTTCTGATTTCATAGCAATAATGTCTGCAATGCTGACTCTCTTCTTCTCTCCGCCGCTGAGATAATGGGGCGGACGCTTCCGGTACTTCTGAAGATCCATATAGTCCAACGCCTGCTCTACCCGTTCCTTTACTTCCTCTCTGGGAAGTTTTAAGTTCATGGGGCCAAATGCGATCTCAGCTTCCACCGTTGCGGCAATCATCTGGTTATCTGCATCCTGGAACACAAACCCCACGCGGCGGCGGAGTTCCTTTACATCTTTCTTTCCCACCTGTTTTCCCTGATAATAAATCTCTCCTTTTTGCGGATGCAGCACACCGTTTAAATTCAGGAAAAAGGTGGATTTTCCAGCTCCATTGGATCCCATCACTGCAATTTTCTCCCCTCTGCCAATGGACAAACTGATCTGATCCAATGCCGGATGGCCTGGCTGATATTCATAGGTTACATTCTTTACACTTAAAATTTCATTTTTCATATCATTTCCTCCGCCAGACGAAGCAGCGCCAGCACAGCCGTATACACGAAGGCTGCCAGAACCTGCCAAATCTGCACAGGCTTTTCTTCCTCCCAGAAGGGAAACTCCCCGGCATAGCATCTAGATACCATAGCATCGTAATATGTATTTGCCCTTTTTAGAGACAAGATCAGAAGATTCCCTCCAATCTGCCCAAAAACAGCGCAGGACGTTTTTAAATCCACATCTCCCAGCCTGGAAACCGCCGCTGTCTTCATTGCTCTGTGGACTTCCGTAAGAATAAATATAAAACGGTAAATCATATACATCAGCTCTGTCAGAAGTTTCGGCACATGCATGTTCTGCAGTACTGTCGCAAGCTCGCTTGCCGGGGTAGACAATGCCAGTACATACATGGCGCTGACAGCTCCCATTGCTTTTAAAAACAGCTCAAGGGCATGGTTTAACCCTTCTTTTGTCACATAAAGCCAGAACCAGTGCATAGAGACGCACCAATCCCCGGCAGGCTCTTTTGAGATCCCAAGAATCACTGCCGCACTCCCCAGAATCAGGAAAGCAGCCGGGATTTTTAGTAACTGCAGATATCGTTCAAAGTTGATTCCATTTCCCCGCAAATTCAATAGCCCCATTATAAGAACCGTAAAACCAGAAACCCCAGGGCTGTCCAGGATAAGGCATAAAATCAGCGCCCACAATAGGAAACATATTTTATAGCAGCCATTCCAATGCCGGATACCCGACTGGCAGGCATAATAATCAATACTTGCCGCCCCATGAGCATGTTCCCGGCGTCTGTGCATTCTATGCGCTCTCACTCTCCGGCCTTCTCTCTCAGCAATGCGATTTCTCTCTGGTAACCTTCCAGGTCATTGGGCGTCTCCAGATAAAATGGAAGATCTTTTAATTTGGGATGAGTGACTAGATTTGCAAATGCTCTCAGGCCAATCTGTCCTTCCCCAATTTTCTCATGCCGGTCTTTGTGGCTGCCAAGTTCATTTTTACTGTCATTTAAATGAACTGCTTTCAGACGTTCCAGACCAATCACCTGGTCAAATTCCTCCAAAACCTGATCCAAATGATGGACAATATCGTACCCGCCGTCAAATACATGACAAGTGTCAAAACATACGCCCAGACGGCTGCTGTCCTCCACGCTGTCCAGGATCCTGGCAAGCTCTTCAAAGCTTCTTCCCAGTTCTGTACCTTTTCCCGCCATAGTTTCCAGAAGGATCACTGTCTCATACTGGTGTTCATTTATGCGGTCCAGCAAATCAGAAATATAAGAAATCCCTGTTTCTTCCCCCTGTTTTACATGGCTTCCAGGATGAAAGTTATACATAGCTTCTGGAAGATGTTTTAGGCGGCTTAAATCATCGCGCATGGTATCGTAAGCAAACTGGCGCAGGCCCGCATCTTTGGCACAGGCATTCAGGGTATAGGGGGCATGGGCCAGGATCTGTCCAATCCCATGCTCCCCTGCAAATGCAAGATATGCTTCTACATCTGCAAGATTTAGTTCTTTCGCTTTTCCTCCTCTGGGATTGCGGGTAAAAAACTGGAAGGTATTGGCTCCAATTTTTACCGCTTCCTTTCCCATAGCAAGATACCCGTTCGAAGAGGAAAGATGGCATCCAATTCTTATCATTAGAGTTCCCTTTTCATGACTGCGCCTTTCGCTCCAGAAGTTACCATCTGCGCATAACGCGCCAGATATCCTTCTGTCACCTTAGGTTCTCTTGGCTGCCATTCTTCCTTTCTCTTGGCAAGTACATCTTCCGGCACGTCCAGTTCCAGCTTCAGTTCCGGGATATTGATTTTAATCTTGTCTCCTTCCTCCACCAGAGCAATGGTTCCTCCAACGGCTGCTTCCGGTGACACATGACCGATAGAAGCTCCTCGGCTTGCACCGGAAAAACGTCCGTCTGTAATCAATGCAACGGTAGAGCCAAGCCCCATTCCTGCAATGGCAGAAGTAGGATTCAGCATTTCCCTCATACCAGGCCCTCCTTTCGGCCCTTCATAGCGGATTACCACAACATCACCAGCAATAATCTTTCCACCCTTGATTGCGTTAATTGCATCTTCTTCACAGTCAAATACCCTTGCAGGCCCTTCATGCACCATCATTTCCGGAGCCACTGCAGAACGTTTTACTACGCTTCCTTCTGGAGCCAGGTTTCCTTTTAGAACCGCAAGCCCTCCTGTAACGCTGTAAGGATTATCCAGAGGACGGATAACTTCTGGATTTTTGTTGGCGCATCCTTTGATATTTTCTCCTATGGTCTTTCCAGTTACTGTCATGCAGTCCAGATTCAGCAGATCTAATTCTGCAAGTTCATTCATCACCGCATACACGCCGCCCGCCTCATTCAAATCTTCCATATAAGTGGGGCCTGCCGGAGCCAGATGGCAGAGATTGGGCGTCTTCTCACTGATTTCATTTGCAAAGCCGATATCAAAATCAAATCCAATCTCATGGGCGATTGCTGGAAGATGCAGCATACTGTTGGTGGAACATCCCAAAGCCATATCCACAGTCAATGCATTTAATACTGCTTCCTTTGTCATAATATCTCTAGGGCAGATATTCTGGCGGTACATTTCCATCACTGCCATTCCAGCATGTTTGGCAAGCCGCAGACGATCGGAATATACTGCTGGAATCGTTCCATTTCCTTTCAGTCCCATGCCAAGAGCTTCTGTCAGGCAGTTCATGGAATTTGCTGTATACATACCGGAACAGGAACCGCAGGTGGGACACGCTTTTTCCTCAAATTCACATACGTCTTCCTCTGTCATGGTGCCTGCCGCATAGGATCCAACCGCTTCAAACATGGACGACAGGCTAGTCTTCCTCCCCTTCACGTGTCCGGCAAGCATAGGACCTCCAGACACAAATACGGTGGGCACGTTTACTCTTGCCGCCGCCATCAGAAGCCCCGGTACATTTTTGTCACAATTTGGCACCATCACCAGCGCATCAAACTGATGTGCCAGAGCCATACATTCTGTAGAATCTGCAATTAAATCACGAGTCACCAGAGAATATTTCATTCCGGTATGACCCATGGCAATTCCGTCACAGACTGCAATTGCCGGAAATACCACGGGAACGCCTCCCGCTTCTGCAACCCCCATCTTTACAGCATTTACGATCTTATCCAGATTCATATGCCCTGGCACAATCTCATTGTAAGAACTCACAATTCCCACCAAAGGCTTATCCATTTCTTCTCTGGTAAATCCCAATGCGTTAAATAGAGAACGGTGGGGCGCCTGCTGCATCCCTTTTTTTACATTATCACTTCTCATCTCTCTGCCTCTTTTCTAAATAATATAAATTTTTTATTTTCACATCACATTATACAACGCATGTTGTCTACTGTCAATATAGTTGTATAACAAATTTATCTTTTGCCAAAAATTTCATTCTATGTTAAAATAGGATTATGAAAACACAAACATCAAACCACAACTTAATTGAATATGTATTAACCTTACTGAGCAGCCCAGACTGCGATGTTTTGGAACTGAATCATCCAACTGAAAACCCAGGCCAGCCACAGGTTTCGCTTTCCATGAACCCAGAACATTTTCAGACCGCACGTGAAATTATAAGATTTATGGATGAAATGCCAGGAGGATTTTTAATCTACCGTGCAAATGATGACGAAGAAATCATTTATGCAAACCAAGCGCTGCTCCGAATTTTTCAATGCAGCACTTTGAAAGAATTCCAGGAATTGACTGGCAACTCTTTTAAGGGGATTGTGTATTCTGAAGATTTGGATGCCGTAGAGCAAAGCATTAAAGAGCAGATTGCCTGCAGCCAGTACGATTTAGATTATGTGGAATACCGAATTATCCGAAAAGATGGAACAATCCGCTGGATTGAAGACTATGGACATTTTGTCCGTACAAACTCCGTAGGAGATATTTTCTATGTGTTTCTGGGAGATGCCACAGAGAAAAGAAAACGTCAGATGGAATGGCGCAGCACTCTGTTAAGTGAACAGGAACAAAAGATACAAGATCTGATTGAAAAGTACGACGGAGAGCATATTCGGCGCCTGGAAGTCATCGAGGGTCTTAGTATCAATTATGAATCCATCCTCTATGCCGACCTGGACTCCGATAAAGTATTTCCTTATCGATTAAGCAGCCGCACCAATCTGCAGTTTAATGAAAAGTATAAAGTACTGGCATTCCAATGGTACGCTTCCAATTATGTAAATACCTGGGTACACCCGGAGGATCGGGAACTGGTGTCGAAAGAGACTGCTCCAGACTATATCAGGGAAAAGTTATCAGAAATCAAGACATACTACGTCAATTACCGGGTTTTAAAAGATGGAAGAATACAGTATATCCAGCTTCGGATTGTAAACGTCAGCAAGAGCAGGCATATTTCTCAGATTGTCATGGGGTACCGCAGAGTAGATGAGGAGATCCAGCGCGAAATGGAACAAAATCAGATCCTGGAACGCGCATTGAATAATGCGAATCTCGCCATGATTGCCAAAGATACCTTTCTCTCTAATATGTCCCATGACATGCGGACACCGCTGAATGCGATTTTCGGCTATACTGCCCTGGCAAAAAAGCATATTCAGAATCCTGAAACGATACTGGAAGATCTCGGTAAAATTGAACGTTCCAGCCATCAGCTTTTAGACCTGATTGAAAAAGTACTGAATCTGTCCTGGACAGAATCCAATGACAGAAAACTGCTGGAATGCGATTGCAGCCTGTGTGATCTTCTGGAAGATGTCCATAGAACCCTCCTCCCACAGGCTGTGGAAAAAAATATAGCATTTTCCCTGGACTTTTCTCAGCTTACCCACTCTAATGTCTGGAGCGACCTGGAAAAACTCAGACAGCTTCTTGTATATCTGGCCAACAATGCCATTACATATACAAAAAGCGACGGCAGGGTAGAACTGACCGCTGCAGAAGTGGAATTACTTCCCAATAATTATGCCATCTATCAGTTTACCGTCAAAGATACTGGTATCGGGATTGGAAAAGATTTTCTAAAGCATATTTTTGAGCCATTCGAGCGTGAAAAAAATACCACGTTCAGCGGCATCCATGGTACAGGGCTGAGTCTTACCATTGCCAAAAATATCGCAGCCATGATGGGAGGCGACATCAAGGTCGACAGTGCAGTTGGCAAGGGCAGTACCTTCACCGTAACCCTGCGTCTGCGCATACAGGATCATACTCAGTCTACTGCTTCTCCTATGGGCAGTTCCCCTGAACTTCTGCCAAAGCGTATTCTGCTGGTGGAAGACAATATGATTAATCTGGAAATTGAAACGGAAATTCTACAGGGACTTGGATTCTCCATTGATACTGCAGCGAATGGAAGCATTGCTGTGGAAAAAATCGCAAACTCCTGCCCCGGAGATTATGACTTGATTTTAATGGATATTCAAATGCCTGTTATGGATGGACGGCTGGCTGCAAGAAAGATACGCAGTCTGAAAAATCCTGCACTGGCACATATCCCCATCATTGCTCTATCTGCTAATGCTTTTGAGAGTGACCGAAGACTGTCCATCGAGAGCGGCATGAACGCCCATTTGACCAAACCCATCGATATCCCTTTGCTGCTTGAAACCATCAGAAACATACAATTATAAATCCCTATCAACAAAAAAGAAACAGACGCAGCTTAACGGCAATGATTGTTTCTTTTTTGTATTATTACTCCGGCGGTTAAATGTCGACGAATTTTACGAAGAATAAATTTTCATCTGCAAGGCGGAAGAATGAGTTGTAGCGAGTGCTACAACGATTGATGACAACGCGGCAGATGGAAATTTAAG
>CATNCF010000059.1 GCA_950097145.1 uncultured Lachnospiraceae bacterium | reverse complement strand
GCCATCTCTTCTACAATCGCAATTAGTTGCGGCATAGCGGTATAAAAGACTGTTCTTTGATAATTGAATCATTGCCAGATATTGAATTTTCAAGGTGCATAGCTAAAATCTATGTGCGAAGTTTGAGATCTTCATTTATTCATACCTCATCTTTCTGCAATCACACTCCTGATACTTACGCTCCTCCTTAGGACAACTCCATATTCTGCGCCTTTGAAAGCATTTATTTTATTCAAAAGTCATAGTAAAACATTCCGGCAAATCCATACCTTGTCTATTAAAAAAATCCTGTAAAATTTTTATCTGATTTTTAATTCCGTCTTCATGTGCATATTCTTTTAGTGGTGTCATATAATCATCCCCATAATTTAATCTGCATATCAAATCATAGTCCTCCAAAACTGGTATCACCATGTCCTCAAACGGCATTTCCATGACTCTGTTAAAACATAGTTCGGGAATGCGATGATGGCTGTTTTTACACAAATCAGGTAAATATGTTACCTCTTTATGCTCCGTATCACCATACATGGCAGCTATTTTATCTGTAAGAAAATATAATTGCTCTTTAACAGAAGATTTCCTGTCAATATGACAACCAGTAAGACTTTCCAACTCTTCCAGCTGGATCCATTTCTCTTTTTTCCATTCTACATCATCCTTAAAAAGTTCCCAATGTACATAGAGATTGCATGCTGCCCAGAACAGATTCGTCCACACTTCCTCATCTGCCCTGTTTGGGGGTACCGCATCCCATACAAAAACATCCACACCAGAAATAAGGGGACAGCCATGATATTGATCCAGAAATGCCTGATCCAGCCGAATCACATCTGTATTCACTATAGTGATCATTGTAGGATTTGTTTTCAATACTTTCCAGCCATTTGGTGATTCTTTCTGAAAGATACATTGAAACCTTTCATAATCCTCCCTCGGCATTACCAGATCAATGTCATCATCCCAAGGAATAAAACCTTGATGACGCACCGCTCCCAGAAGTGTTCCATACCAGCCAAAATACTTTATCTGATACCTTTTGCAAATGGAATCAATCTCCCGCAGAATATCCAGCTGTACCGCCCACCTGCGCCTCATTAAAGGCTGTACATAGTAACCATCACGTTCTTCCCCCCGAATACATTCCAGTTGGATCTCCATTTTCACTGTTTCCCTCCATTTGTCTTCTTTAACAATATTACTGATCAAACATCTCTCTTACACGATGCCGGTAAGTATGTCCGGCAGCAGTCTTATCATGACCATTCCTGGCAATGGCTTTTCTTTCATCCTCATGCTTCAGATAATAACTGACTTTCCTAACCAGATCCCTCTTATTCTCATAATAAACAAAGTCTTCATCAGGTATAAAAATGTCCAGAAATCCTGACTGAAAATTGCTGAGAAGAAAGCCTCCTGCCCCCATGATGTCAAAAACCCGCAAAGGGATTCCATTTTTAATACTGCGCAAAGTGATATTCAAATTAATCCTGCTTCTTTTGAACACCTCCGGCGCCCCTTCCTGATACTCTACAGGACCATGATTGCAAATATTCGGCATTGCAAATCCCTGAAAATGTGTGAACAGATCAACCTTGTGTATTTTTGAGACTGCATCAAGCAGATCAATTCGTTCTATTGATGTAATCCTCCGGTTGATCACAAACTGCGCATAAAGGTATTCTCTGGTTGCTCTGTTCCCCGGTTCGATGCCAAATGGATATGACCTGTAAAGATCTTTTATAATCGGAGATAAAGAACTTTCAATAAGATCATAATTTTGAATTTGCATCTGTATTGCCATAAGAGCATGCAGATAGCCTTTCGAGTATTCCGGCAGGGCATCATACATCTGATCAAAAAAATTAAGCTGTTCAATATAGAGCGATCCCACAAAAGCAACATCATATGCATAACCCGAATCTATTTTAGATTCTATGGTATCCAACCGTTTCGTGTTGGCAGCCAATGGCATATAATTTATTGTCCGGATACCTTCATTCTGAAATTGCTGACATAATTCTTTATCAAATACATAAATACGATTACAGGCGTTGGTAACTGTATCTGAATACAAAAACACACAAGGATCATCAAAAATCCATGAGATATATTGAATGCCTTCTTTTGTACAAATCTTAGAAATCACCGGAAAAAAATCGAAAGAAAACACCACATCCGGTACTTCTTTATGAAGAGCAGTTGTTAACTCTTCTTCTACTTTTTGATTATGAACCACATCCTGATTTTTTGAAAAAGGAAACCGAACAACATCGTAACCCTCTGCCAGAAACGCTTCTTCTATATCAGCAGTCCCAAGCACACTCCATTGGACATGCAGTATCTTCACATCTCCTGCCCTCCATACTCCCTGATCAAACCTGCTGCCTCCAAAAGCCAGTCTGCACAATTAGACCAGGTGAGGCTCTCTCTGACCTTCTCATATCCCTTCTGTATAATTGCCTCTGCCCGCACAGGTTCTGCCAACAGTCGGCTGGCAATCCCCGGAAGCTGTTCCAGATGGTTCAGATCATACAAAACAATATCCACTCCATCTGTAAAATGTTTCGTAATCCAGCTGCTTGGATCTGTGAGCGGTAATGATCGCTGCAACAACGTATTAAAAATCCGGTCATGAGTACCCGCTTTAAACCATGGCATCACATTCAGATTGATCCTGGCATCGGCCATATACATAAGCGTCTTCTTATATGGCACCTGGGTATCCAGACGATGTACATTTGGACGCCCTGCTGATGGATGATCCTCCCATCCCGGTCCAAGGAGATAAAGCTCCAGCCCTGCATCTGCCAAAGCTGTCACCACCCGTCCCCGGTGATACATCCGAATCGCCCAGTCTACATACAGGGACCGGTTCAGGAGCATCTTCAGCATCTCATCCGATACAGACAGACCGAACTGCTGTAGTGTGACAAGAACCGCCCTCTCAATCGTCAGAGAACTGTCTTTTATCAGGTTCTCAAACATCTGCTCATAAAACCTCCACATATCCGGCCGATCAGGAAACAAGTCCTTGATTTTATTCATCTGAGACTGCGGATGATAGTAGCTTGCAGAAAAAAGAATATCGTATTTTCTATCCTTGTACGGAACAACCGTCTCATCTTCTCCAGGAAAAGTCCCCACATGGGGCATAAAAGCTACATTGGGCACCTCATATGGAAAATATTTTTTCACATAAGCCACATGCTCCTCATCACAGCAAAACAGCATATAATTCTTTGGATGCTTTTCTAATGTAGGGTGAAACCGAAAGGGCGGATCCATCAGGATATCCACTACCACAGCCTGATGTCTATCCCACTGCCGGATAAACTGCTCTTCTCTCGTTCCGATTCCATCAAAGCAGATTACTACATCTACTTTCTGTGACAAAAATCGATTCAGACGGTCATAAGAATGCTCTGTTTGGGAAGAATTATCATCCAGATCACAGATAAATACTTCATGTCCCCGCTTCTCTAATTCTTCTGTCAATTGGTCTGTGAAAAAATGAAAAGATTCTGTTCCCGAATAAAACTGAACAATCCGTAACCTTTGCTCCAGCGAATCTCTAATCATACCTCTTTCCGAGAGCTTCATTCCACTATCGGCAGCAACTTTATACAACTGCTCAAAACAATCCGGCTCCAGATGCTCCATCACATCTATAAATACAGTCTGATCCGCAGATGCGTACTGAAGCGCAATCTTTTCCGCCGTTTCCTGCCCACATTCCAGCTCCAACGGGATCAGCAGCACATGCTCCGGGAAAAGCTGCTCCCACTTCTGCAGTTGCAGCCAGGTATCGTCAGAGGATGCGTCATCCACGCAGATAATCTCCAGTTCATCCATCCCGACTGTCTGCTCTGTAATGGATGTCATACATCTGTCTATATATAAATCCACATTATGGCAAAAAATAATCACACTAATTTTTCGCATGCCGCCGTTCTCCTTTCCTAAAATGCAAACATTTCTCTTATGCGATGCCGATAGGTATGCCTGGCTGCAACTTTCTCATGTCCATTCCGGGCAATCGCTTTCCGTTCCTCATCATGAGACAGATAATACTCCACCTTTTCCAGCAAGTCCCTTTTGCTTTCATAACAGACAAAATCCTCTCCTGGTACAAAATAATCCAGAAGCTCCGGCTGATAATTACTGATGAGGAATCCACCAGCCCCCATAATATCAAAAGCGCGGAGCGGAATACCGCTTTTAATGCCGCGCATGGTTATATTCAGGTTAATTTTGCTTTGCTTAAAAACCAGCGGCATTTCATGAAAATAATCAACTGGACCATGATTGTGCAGTCCAGGTGTAGTAAAATCTTTTGTATGCGAAAACAGATCCACAGTATATTTGGCAGCTACAGCCTCCAGCAGGTCTATACGTTCTATTGTCGTAATCCAGGGCTTGATAACATGATACTCATAAAAGAAGCCTTTGGGCTGTCTTCCCTCCGTCAAAGGTTTTACCGGATAAGCTTTATACAGATCGTTCAGAATAAAAGGCAGCATTTCTTCGATCATATCATACCCCTGAATCTTTAACTGGACGCCAATCATCGCTTTCAGGTAGCCTCTGGAATATTCCGGAAGGGCAGTTTCAATCTGTTCAAAACAGCTTCCTTTCTCCAGATAAAAAGAACCCACAAAAGAAACATCATAAGACAATGGAGGTAGAGAAGCCAATTTTTGATCCATAAGCTCCAGCCTCTTTGTATTAACAGCCAAAGGCATATAATATACGGTTGTAATCCCGGCCCTGCAGAATTCCAGATACATCTCCCTGTCAAAAACATAAACTCTGTTGCAGGAATTATTAATCGTATTGGAATAAAGCAGAATATAAGGACCATCATAGCTCCAGGAAATATAACGGATATGTTCTGCCTGACAAACTCTGGAGATCACTGGAAAATAATTTACAGAAAATACCACATCGGGTGTCCTGTCATGCAGGGTGTTACGAAGCCCTGCTTCTGTCTCCGGCTCATGAATCAGCTGTTCCCAGATCAGAGAACTGGAAGCTTCAAAAGGAAAAGAAATCACCTCATGTCCCTCATCTGTCATAGCACTTTTTATATCTTCTTTTCCATAATTTCCCCAGTCAATAAACAGTATCCTCATTGATATCCTCCGGTCTCAAAAAGCCAGCATTTCTTTTACCCGATGCCGGTACGTATGCTTTGCGGCAATCTTTTCATGTCCATTCCTGGCGATTGCCTTTCTCTCATCTTCATGATTCAGATAATATCCCACTTTCCGCAGCAGATCTTCCTTACTTTCATAATATACAAAATCCTCATCCGGCACAAACAGATCCTGAAAATCTGCCTGATAATTACTGAGCAGAAATCCGCCCGCCCCCATAATATCAAAAACACGAAGGGGGATACCGCTCCGGATACTGCGCAGCGTAATATTCAGATTAATTTTACTCCGCTTGAATACCAGAGGCATTTCATGAAAATAGTCAACTCCGCCGTGAACGTTTAAACCCGGGAGCGGAAAATCCTTGATATGAGTGAACAAATCTACCGAATGTTCCTGAGCAAGTGTCTCCAGCAGATCAATACGCTCAATAGCAGTAATCCTGCGGTTGATTACATGATGTTCATAAAAGAAACTGACTGGCTGTACACTGTCCCGCATGGGATCCACCGGACAGACCTGGTACAGATCATCCAGAATGGCAGGAAGCATTTCATGAACAAGATCATAGCCAAGTATCTTCAGCTGGACCGTGATCAATGCCTTTAGGTATCCTCTGGCACGTTCCGGAAGAGCCGGTTCAATCTGATCGAAGTAATTTCCTTTTTCCAGATACAAAGACCCCACAAAGGAGACGTCACAGGTCGGTAATGTGACACCTGAAAGATATGGATCTATGGCATCCAGACGCTTTGTATTAGCTGCCAGGGGCATATAATGAAACGTGGAAATCCCGGCATGATGATATTCCAGATAAGTTGCCTTATCAAACACGAAGATTTTATTGCAGGGATTGACAATGGTATTGGACGAAAGCAGGATATGGGGACAATCATAATTAAATGAAACATACCTGACGTCCTCTCTCTGGCATACACTGGAGATCACCGGAAAATAATCTATGGAAAACACCAGATCCGGAACTTCTTTACGTAATACAGAGCGAAGTCTTCTCTCTGTCTCAGGATCCCGCAGAAGCTCTTCTCCCTGATGTCCAAACACCTGAAAAGGAAAGCACACCAGATCATGCCCTTCCTCTGTAAAAGCCTCTTTCATATCCTGCCAGCCATAGCTTTCCCATTCAACAAACAATATTTTCACGAAAAAATCTCCCTTATCCGATGCCGGTAGGTATGTTCTGCCGCCACCTTGTCATGCCCGCTCCTGGCAATTGCCTGCCGTTCTTCTTCATGCCTCAAATAATAATCTACTTTCTGCAGCAGATCCTCTTTGCTCTCATAATACACAAAATCTTCTCCTGGAATAAAAAAGTCCAGAAAGTCCGCCTGAAAATTGCTGAGCAGAAATCCCCCGCTCCCCATAATATCAAAAGCCCGAAGCGGAATACCACTTTTGATTCCCCGACGGGTAATATTCAAATTCACCCTGCTTTTCCTGAATACCAACGGCATTTCATGAAAATAATCAGTTTTTCCATGGTTGCATACATTAGGCATTGTAAATTCTTTTATATCCGTAAAAATATCAGCACTATGTTTTTTTGCAATACTGTTCAAAATGTCGATCCGCTCCAAAGCCGAGATCCTTCGGTCGATTACATACTGTGCATACAGATATTCCCTGCTCTCCATACCGTTCGGGTCCGGATCCAGCGGAAATGCCTGATACAGATCATCTATGACCGGCCCCAGCACATCTTCCACAAAATCATATCCCTGGATCTTCATCTGAGCGGCAATCACTGCGTCCAGATACCCTTTTGCAAAGTCCGGCAACGCAGATTTCATCTGATCAAAATAATCATGATCTCCCACATAAAAAGAACCAACAAAAGAAACATCATATTTGAACGCTTCGGAATCTGAAACTGCCGACAGCGTATCCAGTCGACTGGTATTTACCGCCAGCGGAAGATAATGTACAGTATCGACACCTGCATTTTGGAATTCCAGACATAATTCTTTATCGAATACATATACCCTGTTGCAGGGATTCAGTACTGTCTGTGAATACAACCGGGCATACGGCGCATCATAAATCCAGGAAATGTACCGGAGACCTTCATCATTACAGATACCGGAGACCATTGGAAAATAATTGACAGAAAACACGAAATCCGGCACCTCCTGATGTAAGGCAGCCAGAAGTCTCTGCCTGATTTCAAACGAAGTATCCAGGTCCCCGTCAATGGAAACAGGAAATAACACCAGATCATGCCCTTCCGCGCAGAAGGCTTCTTCTATATCTTCTTTCCCAAAACTGTCCCATTCAATCATTAATATCTTCATTCCGTTCCTCCTGTATCAAAGATCCAGCATCTCTCTCACCCGATGTCTGTACGTATGGCCTGCCGACACCCTATCATATCCGTTCCTGGCAATGGCTTTTCGTTCTTCTTCGTGAGCAAGATAGTAGTCCACTTTTTTAAGCAGGTCTTCTTTACTTTCATAATATACAAAATCCTCCCCCGGAATAAAATATTCCAGGAAATCTGCCTGAAAATTACTGAGCAGAAAACCTCCTGCTCCCATAATATCATAGGCGCGAAGGGGAATCCCGCTCTTAATGCCGCGCAAAGAAATATTCAGATTGATCCTGCTCTGTTTAAAGACAAGCGGCATCTCTTTATAATACTCCACCTCTCCATGATTCCTGATATTCGGCATCGCCAGTTCCTTTGTACGGGTAAAAAGGTCCAAAGGCCGATGCTGCGCACATGCTTCCAGAAGATCAATACGCTCCACAGCCGTAATCCTTCGATTAATCACATACTGTTCATAAAAATACTCTCTGGATTCCATCCCGTCCGGTTCCGGATCCACGGGGCAGGCCTGATAAAATTCTTCCATTACAGAAGCCGGCAGACCCTGAATAAAATTGTATCCTTGAATTTTCAGCTGTGCGTCTATAAGAGCGTCCACATATCCTCTTGCATAGTCTGACAGATGCGGTTCTATTTTGGAAAAATAATTATATTTTTCAATATATAAGGATCCCACAAAAGATATATCATATGTAAAAGGATCGCAGGCATCGGGATCCTGTGCAAGGAAATCCAATCGTTCTGCAGCTGCTGCCAGCGGCATATAACGGACTGTCCGGATGCCGGCGTGATAAAATTCCAGATATAATTCTTTATCAAATAGATAAGCTATATTGCATGAATTTATGATCGTGGCAGAATACAGGAGATAGCATGGACAATCGTAGGTCCAGGAAATGTACCGGATCCCTTTCTGCTGACAGACTCTGGAAATCACCGGGAAATAATTCAGTGAAAAGACCAGATCCGGCGCCTCTGTCTGCAGCAAAATGCACAGTCTCCCCTCTGTCTCTTCATCATGACCGCGTTTTTCATAAGCCGCAGAAAACAAAAACAGGACCAGATCATGTCCTTCGGCCGCAAATGCCTTTCTCATGTCTTCGCTCCCAAGGCCACCCCATTCTACATACGCAATCTTCATCTCACTTCTCCCTTTTCATCCTCTTGTATTCCCAGCATTTTCTGCTCATCCGGCGTAAAATAATGCTCCCTTACATAACCGGCAAATCCATCGCACTCTGCCCTTTGCGCCGTTTTCATCACAAACAGACGGTCCTTCAAAGCCGGCAGATCATATATTTTAGAAAGAAACCCCATGACTGCTTCATGTTTCTCCTGATCCTGTATCGATTCTTCCTCATGGAACAATGCTTTTAACAGCCATACCAGCGGTTTCATCTCATATCGCTCACATTTCAGATGTTCTACTGCATAGGCGACACATTTTTGCAGTTCACCCGTCTCATAACAGCACTTTGCCAGAAGGTCGCAGGCGTCTCCCAGATTTCCCGCCAGAAACAGAGCTTTATTCGTACTTCCATAGGCCTCCAGCTTTCCAAGAGCTGTTTCCAGATATTCGACTGCTTCCTCAGGCGAGCCATGCATGACCAGGAACCGCCCTGCCATATAATCAAGGTCTGCCTCTTTTGGGAATGCCTGCACTCCCTGCTGATACATATCCTGAACATCCGGCCAGCCAATCGTTTCTCTTTCTGTCAGTGTCATCAAAAGTCTGACAAATGTTGTTGCACTTCTTTGATCATATTCTTTCAGTTCTCCGGGCATATGCGCCACAGCCTGCCGATACCATCGCTCCGCCTCTTCCAGTTCTCCATCATCAAAGCATTCATCCCCCATATAGCCCATCAATTCCGGATCATCCGGATATTCTTCCAGCTCCCTTTGAAGCATCCGGCGATTTCTGCCGCTCTTCTTTTTTTCTGCGGAAACAGCTCCCTGATAGCCGGTATGAAAGATAGAAAGCTCCTGTGTTCCATCCATAACCTGTAATTCACGTCCAGACAGAGATACCAGCTGCTCATGGATCCGTCTCCTGTACCGGATATCCGGAAGGTTTCGGAAAAACCGAAGATGGCTGCATGAAGAAAAGATTCGTCCCGCATCATCAAGATTATGCAGCGAAGCTGTAAGTCCGTCAAACGTTCTTCTGGAAAGCTGGCCAAATACATCCGGAAGCTTTTTGGCATCTTCTTCCGGCATATACTCATCCGCATCCAAAAAAACGATCCAGTCTCCCTGGGCTTTATCGATTGCGTAATTTTTGGCAGCAGAAAAATCCTCCGGCCATTCCAGATGAAATACTTTCGCCCCCAGCTTCCCGGCCAGCGCTGCCGTCCGGTCTGTGGAGCCGGTGTCTACCACGATCTGTTCCCACATGATGGCCTTTCCCCAGGACAAAGCTTTTTCTATATTCTTTTCCTCATTTTTTACGATCATACACTGAGAAATGCGGATTCGTTCATTATTCTTCATTTTTCTCCCTGCCAGACTTCTGTTCATCTGAAAATCATTAGCTTTTCAGACCTGTCCATAGTACAGCAAAAAGCCATTTCCCAGCTTTTTGCCGTTGAAATGGCTTTTTGTTACAAGGCCCTGTTATATTTCGGCCCGACTGCCGTCGGGCCTGTAGTCAATATTCTGTCAAACGATTACTGAAGCAGGCTCAGGACGCTCTGCGGTACAGAGTTGGACTGTGCCAGCATGGACTGAGATGCCTGCAGAAGAATGTTGTTCTTCGTGAATGCAGTGATCTCATCTGCCATATCAGTATCACGGATACGGCTCTCAGCAGCAGTAATGTTCTCAGATGTAACCTTCAGGTTGTTAACGGTATGCTCCAGTCTGTTCTGAGCAGCACCAAGGTCTGCACGATAGTCAGAAACTTTGTTAATAGCTGTCTTGATAGCAGTAATAGCAGCATTACCACCGGACAGAGTTGATACGCTGATGTTGCTGATGCCGATATCACTGGCTGCCATACCACAGGTGGTCAGCGCAAGCGTCTCAGTAGCTGTCGGTCCAATCTGGAATGTGATCGTACCAGCACTGATCGGCTTAACACCGTTGAAATCAGTATCGTTGGAAATACGGTTAATTTCCTCGATCAGACGGGTAACCTCTTTCTGAAGGTTTCCTCTGGCTACAGAGTTGTAAGTACCATTTGCAGACTGGCTTGCCAGAGTGGTCAGACGCTGTAACATGGAGTGAGTCTCAGTCAGAGCACCCTCAGCGGTCTGGATCAGACCGATAGCGTCGTTTGCATTCTTCGTAGCCTGGTTCAGACCATTGATCTGAGATCTCATGCTCTCGGAAATAGCAAGACCTGCTGCATCGTCGCCTGCACGGTTGATTCTGTAACCGGAAGACAGTTTCTCAAGGTTTTTGCTCAGTGCACTCTGGTTGGTTCCCAGATTTCTGTAAGAGTTAATCGCCGCTATGTTGTGTTGAATAATCATAAAATGTTTCTCCTATTATATAATGATTATTATCTCAGGAACTTCCCTGTCCCTGACTGCTTTCCAAAGAGGGCCTGCTTCAGAAAGCTCTGTAAAGTTTATATGTGAACTTGCTTTACATTCTTATTTATCGACTCTGTTCTATAAAACTTAAGGAAGATTTACACCTTTTTTTCAGTATTTTTCTTACTGCAGAAGGTTCAGAACCAGTTCAACCGTAGAATTCGCCTGAGCCGCCATGGCATTCGCCGACTGATAAATAATATTGTCCTTTGTAAATTCTGTAAACTCTTCTGCCATGTCCGTATCCCGAATCTGGCCTTCAGCCGCGTTCATGTTTTCATTGGTAACATACAGGTTATTGTAGGCATGTTCCAGACGGTTGCTGGCTGCACCAAATGTAGCTCTGACATCTGCCACTGCTTCAATTGCCTCTTCAATCAATGGCACTGCGGCGTTGGCATCATTTAATGACTCAAAACTGGTACCATCCAGATTCAGATTGGCACTGCCAACATAGTAGCGTTCCATTTTCAGAATTTCCGATGCAGATGAACCAACCTGAAAAACAACATCATCCCCTGCGACCTCTCCCGGAATCGGCTGCTTATTACTTCCATCATGTCCAAACAGCTGAATCCCGGCAAAATGTGACGTTTCACCAATCCGGTCAATCTCATCCAGAAGCTTCTGACGCTCTTTATCCAGATTCATTCTTGCCTGAGTCGTATAGGTTCCATTTGCCGACTGAACTGCCAGTGTCTTCATCCTTGATAACATGGAATGCACTTCTGCCAGCGCACCGTCTCCGGTATTCGTAAAACTGATCCCGTCATTGCAGTTCCTCATGGCCTGATCCAGGCCGCGGATCTGATTCCTCATCAGTTCTGAAATTGCCAGACCTGCTGCATCGTCACCTGCACGATTGATACGATATCCCGAAGAAAGCTTCTCCAGGCTTTTCTTCATCTTTCCTTCCGAAATGCCTTTATTTCTGGTAGCATTGATACCCGGTATATTGTTTCTTATGATCAATTCTGCCTACCACCTTTCCTTCTCTTAACCTGCTGTTGTCTTTTCCATCAGCCAACATAAGGCAGATCAATATATGCTTATTTTGTCACCTGCTCTTCGCTTATGTTTATTATATCGGCAAAAGACGGTGCTTGATAAGAGGGGAATAGAAGATTTTTATTTTCCATTCAACTCCATTTAACTTCCTGGCATATCAGATATTTGATTTATGAATTCTGGAATATATTTTCCCGTAGATAAAAATGCCTGTATTATTACAAACGTTTTTATCCATAATGAAACGGCAGGTGCCGCCCCTAAAAATCAACTATTCAAATTTTGGGTTTGAATTGTAAAACTGTATTCTCACAATCAAAAATATATTTCAGACCGCTTTCACATTCTCTTACATCTTTTCTTATCTCATCTTCTCTTAATATATTTTTATAATTTAATAAA
>CATNCF010000058.1 GCA_950097145.1 uncultured Lachnospiraceae bacterium | reverse complement strand
ACGAGGACAAAAAAGACATCCCGATGTATGAGGTGCTGCAGCGGCGCATGGCGCTGTGCAGGCGGATGGAAGCTGTTGTGATGAAGCAGATGGAGGAAATCCAGAGGGATGGGAAGCTGTCCCTGACGGATTATTTCGGGGAGTGTGTGCCACCGGTGGAGACACCTGCCGGACAGGTGGATGACAGGCTCCATGTGCGGAACGGCATCTATATGACCCAGGATGGGGAGAGCATGAAGTTTGCCGTCCATGAGGCGGTGGCTGATAACTTTATGTCGCCCATGGCGGTGGAATGTGGGAGCAGGCAGGGAGACTACCTGTTTTACGATACCGTATCCAGTGCCGTCATGCTCAATGAACTGAAACATGTGTTTGACGAGGTATCGGCACTGATCATTTCCGAGGACAGCCTGTATGCCACCCTGGATCAGAACTTTCCGGCCTATAAGCAGCTGTACAATGCCTGTGTGCCAAAGGAGGAACAAATACCAAAGGCAGATGCCCCGACAGAGCTGTTCCTTGCGGTGCAACTGGAAGCGGCCAGGGACAGGGAGGAACAGGAGAGACAGCCCATGGAAGAAACGGAGGAAGAATTTGGCGAGCAGATTGACTATCCTGTCAGATAGCAGTCCAATGAAGTATGGGACGGAAAGAGCAGGGGCAAAAAAGACTTCAAATTATGCGAGAAAAACCGGTTAAAGTCATTACAGTAACAATAGAATAAAAAATATGGGAAAACAAGGCAGACGGTATATCTGAACAATCAGGTATCTGGTCTGCCTTTTTTGTTGGAGGTGAGATTGATTTGAAAATGGTATACCTTGCCAGTCCTCTGCGTGGGGACTATGAAAGGAATATCAAAAAGGCTGTGGAATACAGCAGGCTTGTCAGCGAGTGTGGATTACTGCCTTTGGCGCCCCATATTATTTTCAGCCAGTGGTGTAACGATACCGTCCCGGAGCAGAGGGAACAGGGGCTAAAACTGGGACTTGCGCTGTTGGAAAAGTGTGATGAGATGTGGGTGATGGGAAAAGAGATCAGCCAGGGGATGCAGGGAGAAATAGATTTTGCACGGGAACACAGTATCCGGACTTATTTTGTACCGTATCCCAGCCTGCAGGAGTATTATCCCATCAGTACGGATGAAGTCCCGCTTTTAGACGGACAGGACTGCAGAGAGGGAGGAAGGGAAGAGAACTATATGGACAGGCTGGTGGTGCTGAAATTTGAAAGTCTGAAACCGGAATACCGCAACGCCAGCAATCAGCTTTGGATTGCCACCCATGGCCCTGGCTGTGAGGGAAAAGGGGGAAGTTTCAGCGATACCGTCCATCTTTACCATCCCATTGACCGGGACTGCATGGCTGTGTCAAGAACGGAATTATTGGGCATTCCCAAAGAGGAAACCGTGGAGCTGCTGAAAAACGCTTACCCGGATTTTGCCAGAGGGATTGCAGACTACGGGCAGGAAGAAGAGGAACTGTGCCAATGAAGAAAAAAGAAAAGCTGATTTTAAGCACTGTTTTTCTGGCAGCGGGAACCATTCTGAACCTGTTCTTTACGGCGGCCCTGCATGGGCTGATGTCCAGGCAGTATCATACGCTGACCTTAGTACCGTTCTTTCAGTGCCTGTCGGGGGTGGTTACGGAACGTCAGCAGTTGCTGCTCTTTTTATCCTTTGAGGGCTTTCTGGCATTGTGCTGTATCCTCTTCTGGGTGCAGAACAGCCGCAGCTATCAGAGCGAACTTGTGAAAGTTGCCGGGGATATCTACACCCCGGCCCCATCAGGACAGTACCAGCACGGTTCCTCACGATGGCTGAAAAAGGAAGAGAGGGACGGGGTATTTGAAATTCAGGTAATCGATCCCCATAACGAAGTAATTCGGATGCTTCTGGATACGGGTTATGATAACTTGCCGTTTCTGGAAACGAAAAATGATACAAAAAATAAGGCAGAGGATACCGGACGGGAGAAAAAAGGGAATCTGCAGGAGGACAGAACAGCAGCGCCAGTCTTTTCTCCTTCCGTTCCTATAAATCCATCGAGGGCAAAGGAGGATGAAGATTTTGAAACAGTAGAGTATGTGGTTTCCCCTGCCAATACAGGCAGACAGGAAGCCGGAAAGGAGGCAGAAAAAGCGCCGTCAGAAGGAGAGGCAGCGGAAAGGGTGTTGAGAGCAGGGGACAAAAACAAAGGAAGTGACCCCTATAAACTTTTCCCCAAAGGCGGCATTGTAGTGGGGATGGAGAGAATGGGAGACCGGGAAAAGCTGTATTTGATTGGGGACGATACCCACACCCTGACCATCGGCGCCACCCGTTCCGGCAAGACCCGGTGCCTTGTCATCCAGTCCATCTGTTCCATAGCGCTGTCCGGGGAGAGCCTGGTTATCAGTGACCCTAAGGCGGAGCTGTACCACTACACGGCGGACTATCTGAAAAAACTCGGCTACGAAGTCATCTGCCTGGATTTCAAGAATCCGGAAAAGAGTACCCGCTACAATCTGCTCCAGCCAGTGATTGATGCCATTAACGAGGACGATATGGAGCGGGCGGAGATGTATGCCTGGGATATCACCAACATCCTGGTGGGGGACAATACTTCTAATGAAAAGATCTGGGAGAATGGGGAAAAGTCCACCATAGCAGCAGCCATTCTCTGTGTGGTGGCGGACAACCGGAAACGGCCGGAGTACCAGAACCTGACGAATGTGTACTGGTTTATTGCGGAAATGAGCAAGTCCGTGGGAGGAAAGACACCCATGAGCGAATACATGAAAAAACTCCCTGCCAAACATCCGGCACGGGCGCTGATGTCCATTGCGGAGGTAGCGCCCAGCCGCACCAAGGGCAGCTTTGACACATCCGCATTGACTACCCTGCGTCTGTTCACCAGCCGCTCCGTCTATGCCATTACCCATAAGAGTGATTACAATATAGCGGATATCGGCAGGAAGAAGCAGGCTCTGTTTCTGATTCTTCCAGATGAAAAGACTACTTATTATCCTATTGCCAGCCTGATGGTGTCCCAGCTGTATGAGCTTCTGGTGCGTCAGTCTGACCTGCGGGGCGGGCGGTTAGAGAACCGTGTGAACTTTGTTCTGGATGAATTTGGGAATTTTACGAAATTAAATGACTTTACAAACAAGCTGACGGTGGCCGGAGGCCGGGGCGTGCGGTTCAACCTGTTTTTGCAAAGCTTTGAACAGCTGACCCAGAAATATGATAAGGAGACAGCAGCCATTGTCAAATCCAACTGCCAGACCTGGATTTATCTGCAGGCAGACGATAAAGAAACTTTGCAGGATGTGTGCGACAAGCTGGGGAAATACACCACTTCGGCCTATCAGCTGTCCAGTCAGCACGGGCGGTATGTCAATCCCAGCAGTTCTCACAGCATCAGCCTTGTGGCAAGGGAACTGTTGACCACGGACGAAATACGGCGGATCTCCCGCCCAAACCAGATCGTTATCAGCAGGGCGCACCCGGCCATGATGAACGCACCGGATTTGTCCCGGTGGTATTTCAACCGGATGTGCGGGCTGGGAGACCCGGAGCATAACCGGAAGGTGCGGGAGGCAAGGGAACAGGCCCGCCCGGTGCTTTCAGCCAGGACGGAGGAAATCCCTCTGTGGAATATCTGGGTGTATTATACCAAAGACCTGCAGCTGAAAGAGGCACAGCAGAAATCACAGACATTCGGGGCGCAGGCAGGTTCCATGTTTTCGTCTGTGAAGGGCTATAGAAGAACAGGAGGTTCAGACAAGAATGAAGAGGAAGATTAAAAATGCAGCGGTAAGATATCGGGCGGCGGCCATTGGCACAGCCGCTTTCCTTATGCTGGCAGACAGCACCACGGCGTATGCGTCCGGCATCAGCCAGAGCAAGCTTGCCACGGGAACGGAAAAGCTGATTGCCGATGCCACCACATGGCTCATGGTACTGGCTCCGGTGGTGGCAGGGCTTCTGATCATCTATTTCTGTATCCGGCGCTCAGCGGCGGACGAGATGGATCAGAAAAAATGGAACAACCGCATTGTAGTTGCCATTGTTTCCTGTATCGGCGCAGTGCTGGGGAGCGCCACGCTGAACATTATTATTGGCTATTATCAGTAAGCCGTAACGAAACTGGTAAGACCGCAGGATTTTTCCACGGATTTGCCATACAACTATCAATTTCAACAAGAAAAGGAGAATGAATCTATGAGGAAACTGACTAACAAAATGAATGATCTGGCGGTAAAGGGCTATGTAAAAGGGATGCAGGCAAAAGGAAAGCTGGCGGAGGTTTTCACCCAGAAGTCCGGGGAGGGTTTTGTGGATACGGCGCTGAAGATCCTGATTTCTGTGGTAGTGGGCGCGTTGCTGCTGGCGGGGCTGTATACGCTGTTCAAGGATACCATTCTGCCCACCCTGACCCAGAAGATCACCAGCCTGTTCAATTATCAGGGATAAGGTAAAAACATATCCGTCCTGTCAGGTTTGGCAGGACGGTGTATCATTTTAAAGGCAGATTTTTTGGGAGTGGATAATACTAATTTGAAAGTGGATTTTTGTTGCAAATTTTACAATAACCGGTATAATGATATTAACATCATTGTTTTCAAGATGGTTGGAGGCGTTGCAATGTCAGATGTAAATGATTTATTAAAAAAAGCTGTAGTAGAAACAGAGAATATTTTTAATGGGGAAAAATTTTTGCTTAAGGATTTGTTTAAGGGATATGAATGGAACAGAATATCCCGAAGTGACAGATTATTATTAGGGACACTGTTCCTTAATTATATAAATACTTCTGAAAAAAATATCACTGCGATTGAGAAAACATCATCAGGACAACAACAATACAGAATGAATAAGTGATTAAAATGGATGTACATACAAGAGAAACAAGAAGTTACAATATGTCCCGAATAAAGAATAAAAATACAAAGCCGGAAGAAACTGTGAGAAAATATTTATTTGGCCGAGGTATGCGATACAGAAAGAATGATAAAAGGCTGCCCGGACATCCTGATATTGTTTTACCCAAATATAAAACAGTGGTCTTTGTAAATGGTTGTTTTTGGCATATGCATGAAAACTGCAGGTATTTTAAATGGCCTGAGAATAATGCAGAATTTTGGAAAAAGAAATTAGAAGGAAATAAAAAGCGGGATGTGGAAAATATTAAAAGACTTTCAGAAGCAGGATGGAAAGTCATAGTAGTATGGGAATGTGAACTAAAGAAGCAAAACAGGACAGAGAGACTGGATAAACTATATTTTGAAATAGTAAATCAGTAGTTGGCTGTATGCAATCGGCAGGAGTATGGTTAATATGGATGAATTAAGATATTTAGATCTTTTTGCAGGAGCAGGTGGATTATCAGAAGGATTTATGAGAGCAGGATTTAATCCGGTAGCACATGTGGAAATGGATACTGCTGCTTGCTATACTCTGAAAACAAGATTAGCTTACAAATGGCTTTTGGATAATGATAAAGATAATATTTATGATTCTTATCTTTCAGGAGAAATAACAAGAGATGAATTTTATGAAAATATACCAGAGAGTTTATTGGATACGGTACTGAATTATGAAATAACGTGGGATAATATTGAAGAAATATTCCATGAAATAGATAATAATTTACATGGAAATAAAATAGATTTGATAGTGGGAGGACCACCTTGTCAGGCATACTCACTGATTGGCAGAGCGCGTGATGAAAATGGAATGTTGGGGGATAAGCGTAATTATTTATATATTTTGTATGCCGAGTTTTTAAAAAGGTATAAACCCAAATACTTTGTGTTTGAAAATGTAACAGGCTTATTATCCGCAAAAGATACAGATAAACAGCTGCATTTTACAAAAATGCGTAATTTATTTAGTCGATGTGGATATAAAACGGAATATAAAGTCTTAAATGCTGCGGATTATGGGGTGCTTCAGAACAGAAAACGAATTATTCTGATTGGAAAATACGGAGATGAAGAAGGATTTTATCCTTTGATTGCAGAACAGAAAAGAAAGTATACAGTTAGTGAGATTTTTAAGGATTTACCACAGTTGCAGGCAGGGACGGGAAGCATCAGACCACAAAAAACTTCGGACTATCAGGGAAAATATTTATATGAAGCAGGGATAAAAACAAAAAATAATCAGGAAGTTACTTTTCACAGTGCCAGACCGAACACGGACCAGGATAAAGAAATTTATCAAATAGTTGTAAGATTGTGGAATGAAGAACATAAAAGGATGAGTTATATTGACTTGCCGGAACGGTTGCAGTCACAAAATAATAAAGAGTCTTTTCTGGACAGATTCAAGGTTGTGGATTCAGCAGCGGAATGTTCACAGACAGTAGTGGCGCACATTGCAAAAGATGGGCACTATTTTATTCATCCGGACATTATGCAAAACAGATCTCTCACCCCAAGAGAAGTGGCAAGGTTACAGACTTTTCCGGATGACTATTTTTTCGAGTCAGTATCAGGAAAACCATCCAGAACGACTGCTTACAGGCAAATTGGAAATGCAGTACCAGTTTGTCTTGCGGAAAAAATCGCACATGCTTTAAAAGATAATTGGTAAACCAGCAGAAATGTAATCTTAAATATAGCATTGAAAGGACAGGATTATATGCTTCAGATGCCATTTAAGCCAAGAGCACAAATATTATTGCAATTGGGCGAACAGTTAATTAAAAACGAAAATATAGCTATATTGGAATTGGTGAAAAATGCTTATGATGCGGATGCTAAAAAAGTAGTGGTAAATATGCAGTCTGTTAATACAAAAGAAACTGGTTATATTGAAATCCGGGATGATGGCTGCGGAATGAGCATAGATATAATTCGTGATATATGGATGGAACCCGGGAACAGCCATAAAAAGGAAGTGGTTGAACGAAAAGAACGTTCTGCAATGGGAAGGCTGCCAATAGGCGAAAAAGGAATAGGGAGATTTGGTGTACATAAATTAGGAAAAGTAATCGAACTGGTTACGAAAATGGAAGGTAGAAAAGAAGTTGCATTAAATATTGACTGGAGAATTTTTGAACAGGCAGATTACTTATCAGATGTAAAGATTGATATACGGGAAAGAGAGGCAGAGGTTTTTAAAGAGGGAAAAACGGGAACATATATCAGAATACAAAAATTGTCAACAAATTGGACCAGAGGTATGTTGCGTAATTTACACAGAGCGCTTACAGCATTAAATTCACCATTTGAGTCAAATCAGTCATTTAAGGTGGTTTTGAAATCAAACAGACCAGAGTGGATGGAAGGTTTAATTGGCTTTAAGGATATAAAAGACTATGCATTATTTGAATGTGACATGAAACTTGAAAAGAAGGAATTAACAGAGTTCAGATATAATTTCCATCCATATAATATTATGCAGGATGTAAAGAAAAGAAGTGTTTTTTTTGAGAAGCCGGTTGAAATGCGTAAACGTGAGATGAAAAATGGGAAAAAGGATTTTACAGATATAGATCTATCACGATATGAAATTGGTGAGATACGGATAAAAATATATGCTTTTGACCGGGATACTGGTATCATGAACAATTTTATCTCTGATAAAACAGCATTTAAAAATTATCTGAATGAGAATGGTGGAATCAGTGTATTCAGAGATGGGATGCGTATTTTAGATTATGGAGAACCAGATAATGACTGGCTGGGACTGGATTTAAAGAGAGTGAATTCCCCGACAAAAACATTAAGTAATAATATTATTTTAGGGGCAGTGTATTTAGACAGAGACAGCAGTGGTGATTTAAAAGAAAAGGCAAATCGTGAAGGATTTATAGAAGATGAAGCATATGAGTGCTTCAGGGATGCAGTGGAATTTGCACTTGGACAGTTTACTGCACAAAGAAATATTGATAAAGAATCTTTGAGAATTTCTCTCTCCGGAGGGGTCAGGGAGCCTGTAAAGAAAGAGATATCTGAAATACGCAAAGCACTGTCCAATGCACAAATGGATAAGATACTTAAGCAACAACTGGAAAATTCACTTGTAAAAGTTGAAGCTGAGCTGGAGTTTCTTAAACAGAGATATATAAAAACAGCAAATGCCGGAATGAGCTACGGTATTATTATTCATGAGATAGAAAAAATTATTAATGAATTAAAGCTGGCTGTAAAAGAAGAGGGAACATCTCTTAAAATAAAAACCTTGTCTGCACATCTGTCAAGGGTGGTTGACAGCTATTCGGAATTGCTGAGAAATAAAGGTAAAGCAATAAACAGTTTGTCAGATATTATAAAACAGGCTTTATTTAGTGTGGAATATCGGTTGGATGCTCACAAAATTGAAATTGTTGATTACTTTTCTGATTATACAGGAAATATCAATGTAAAATGTGCATCCAACATGATATTGGGCGCGATTATCAATATAATTGATAATTCTATCTATTGGACTACATATGCGAAGAAACCTGAACGTAAAATATTATTCAAAATTACTGAAGAAATAGAAGGCTTTATTGGTATTGTCATTTCTGATAATGGAACTGGATTTAAAATATCCGGGGAAGATGCAATTAAGCCATTTGTTTCAACCAAAACAGATGGATTGGGTTTGGGACTAAATATTGTCAGTGAGATAATGTTGGCACAAAATGGGAGAATTATTTTTCCTGAAAATGGAGACATAGATTTACCAGGAGAGTTTCAGAGTGGGGCAACTGTAGTTTTAGCTTTTGCAAAGGAGTAAAGTGATGGATAACTTACCAAATGGAGGAAAGGTAGTAATTGTTGATGATTGTTTCCAGGAGATACTGCCTTTAATAAACATATTAAACAGAAATACAATTCCTGTTACATATTATACTGGAAAAGCAGGTGAGTTGCCACAAAAACCATTGCAAGGGGTACGTCTGTTTTTCCTGGACTTAAGGTTTTCGCCTAATGTGGATTCAAAAACTATAATTTCCAATGCATCTCATATTTTGAAAGCGATTTTGGGTGAAAGCAATGGGCCATATTTGCTGATTATATGGAGCAGTACTGGGGATGAGTACAAAGAAGAACTTGAAAACGAGTTGAAAGATAAGCTGTACAGACCTGAGTTTATTTTGTGCCTTTCAAAAGGTGATTATTTTGAAACAAAATCCAGCAATGTGTATTTACTTACAGATGATATTAAAAAAATCCTCACAGATTATGATGTAGATAATATAGATTATATTATGGAGAAAATAACCGAAAGGATTATTGCTGATGGGGATGAGAAAGAAAAGATATTTATCCCTCAAAGTATGGAAAAGTTACAACAGGAATTGTATAACGGATTGAAAAAAGCAGGATTACTTTCATTTTTTGTTCTGTGGGAGAATACAATCAGAGATTCTGCACATAAAGTGGTAAATGAGATTTATTCGCAAATCCCGGATTCAATTCCTGTGGATAAAAAATTGCCGGCAATGGCTTACTATTTGGCAAAAAACCGATTGGATAAACAATTTGAAGAAGTAGAAGATAAAGATAAATTGTATGCAGCATTAATGGAATTAAATGAATTATACGTGTATTTTTACTCTGAAGATGTAATTAAGATTTCTGTTGAGAAATTTTTGCCAATAAACATTCAAAAGAATACTGATTTGGTTCCGTCTCAGACAAGATTTAATTCATGGAAAATGATTGCTCCTAAATATATAAGTGATACACCAGGTAGTATATATATAGATAAAGATAAAACTTTTGAATTCTTTGGATTGGTAAATGGTTATGATGACAGGAAAAAGTACAGTGAAATATCAGGTGCATTAAAAAGCGATGAAAAAATATTATATGTGTTGATGAACATAAATGGAGAATGTGAGACAGCTCATAATAAATATCCTGTCATAAGAGTAATACCGGGAATATTAATTCCCTGCGAGAGTTATAAAGAGTATAAAGAAAGAAAAGTATTGAAGGATATAAAAAATGCACAAGACTATATATTCAAAGAGTTTGATGCGTTTGAATATAACGATGGTGAATATTATTTATTGTTCAATATTAATCAGACAACATTCCTGCCTAAAGGGAATTTAGAAAATATGGAGGTTTATTTTAGATTACACAGAAAGTATTATTTAAAAGTCAGGCAGTCACTTTCGGTTGATTTTTCCAAGCAGGGAATAGATTTATACAGTGTTAAATACAAGTAAGATTTTTAAGAAAGATAAAGCATATGTGAATAAAAAGAACACAACTGAATTTTAGATTTGGTTGTGTTTTTTTTATATTGAGTTTGGAAAGTGAGGGAAAAAGATGTACAAAACAATTTTTCAACCATGTTATTGGCATTATCTGACAGGAGGGTATTTTGATTATATAATATCAATACTCATTTAAACTCATAAATGATGAAAAAGAGAATCAAAGTAGCCATTACCAGTCCTTCTTTTGACAGCAGGGCTGGTATTTTTATGAGCAAAAGGAGGCTTGGATGAAAGTTAAGAGCAAGATTGTTGCCCGATATGAGGACAAGGGCAGGCTAAAGGCCGTTGCCACAGTCTGTCTGGATGGGAAGTTTCTGGTGACAGGGGTGCGTGTAGCAGACTGCCAGAAAGGGCTGGCCGTATTCATGCCCAGCCGGGAAATCCGCAGTGGGGAATACCGGGACATCTGTTTCCCTATCACTTCGGAGTTGTACAAACAGATCAAGGACAGCGTGCTGGAGGCATATGCAAGCCCGGAGGATGATGACCCGGCCTATGGGGACAGCTTTGAAGAGAATCCGGACAGCTGTGGGCAGCCAGAGGACACAGCACAGCCTGAACAGAATATCCAGTGAGCAGGCACAAAAATAAGATGCCCGGCGGGAATTGTCCTGCCGGGTGTGGGAGGTGATTGATTGGAAGTAATCCTTGTGCTGCTGATTGTGGCAATCTTAAACGGCGCAGTGGCATTCATTGACGAGATGCTTTCCGACCTGGTTCCCATGACGCTCCACGCAGACCAGTACATGACCGGAGCAGGAGGCGGCAATATGGTGGACGTGCTGTTTGAAATCCTGTTGGGATTCGGGGTATCATTGATCATCCTGAAATTTCTGAAAAAAGGCTTTGAGTGCTATGTGATGTGGACGGACGGAGACCCGGACAGTGAGCCGGTATACCTTGTGACCCGGTTTATCCAGGCAGTTGCCGTGGCGGTGTGCTTTCCGGTGCTGTACGGGTGGATGGCCGATATCACCACAAGTCTGACGGACGAGCTGCTGACGGCAATCGGGGCATCTACGGACTATGACTGGATGGCATGGGTGAACGGGCTGTCCTCAGCGGGGATTGTGACGGCTATTTTCGGCCTGGTGTTTGTCATCAGTTATTTTATGTTGTATTTCCAGTTCCTGATGCGGGGGCTGGAGATCATGATTCTGCGGATTGGCGTGCCAGTTGCCTGCGTGGGGCTTCTGGATAATGACAAAGGAGTATTCAGGAACTATATGATGAAATTTTTCCAGTCCGCCTTTTCTGTGGTGGTCCAGATTGCCCTCTGCAAACTGGGGGTGGGCATGATGATGAACATGAGCATGTTCTGGGGGATTGCCTGTATCGTGCTTGCCATCAAGACACCCCGCTTTTTGAGCGAGTTTATGGTTCCGGCTGGTGGAGGCGGCGGTGTGGTGAACAATATCTATCATTCCGTGCGTCTGGTGGGCATGGCAAAAAATCTGATAAAGTAAAGGTGGTGGCGGTATGGTGACGGTAGATGATATTTCCATGGCTGCCATCTCCCTTATCCGGCTGGGTGCGGTATTCCGGTTTATCTACTGCATGGTGCGGCTGGAAGGTGCGGAGGAAGAGCAGATGCAGTACCGGAAGCGGGCAAAGAATACGGTGCTGTTCTATGTGCTTGCGGAATCCGTCTGGCAGATAAAAGAAATCGTTTTTTATTATTATGGGGCATAGGAGGAAATCAGAGTATGGAGCATGAGATCAGCCTGTATATCCCCACGGGGGTAAAGGCGCAGAATGAACTTTTCAACGGCTTTGGGAGGCGGGAGCTTTTGCAGAGCGCTGTTGGTTCCCTGTTTGGCGGCGGGGTGGCTGCCCTTTTGTGGCTGGTGTCCGGGAATGTGGCGCTGACCGTTGTGGCTGCCCTGACCGGGATTTTCGGCAGCGTGATGATGTGTACCAAAGACCAGAACAATCAAAGCGTGGTGGACCAGATCGGGAACATCGTGCGGTTTGGCCGCAGCCAGCAGATCTACCCCTACCGGATGTTGGACGAGTGGGGAGAAGGGATGGAACTGTACTAAGGCGGTAAAGGATACTGGCTTCGTGCATCATGACATTCTTCGGGAGATTGTTGTGCGGGTAAAAATAAACAGAGACAGGAGGGCATATCTTTGACGTTTCTTGACCTTTTCGCCGGGATTGGAGGATTCCGCAGAGGTCTCGAAAGAAGCGGGCATACCTGTGTGGGGCATGTCGAAATAGATAAATATGCAAACAAAAGCTATATGGCAATGTATGGGCTGGAACCCTGCTCTTATGGGGCGGACAGTCCGGAGACAAACAGCTGCAGGATGTGCAGGCGGGAGGTGAGGGAGCACTGTGACGGGACAGGATGGAAAAAGGGATGTAAAGGCGAGTGGTATGCAAAGGACATTAAGCAGCTCACAGCAGGAGAACTTCCAAAAGCTGAAATCTGGACTTTCGGATTTCCTTGTACCGACATTAGTATCAGCGGCCGAATGGCAGGGCTTCATGGGGAGCGAAGTGGACTCTTTTTTGCGGTCACTGGTCTCATCAAAGGCACGGCTCCCGAAAATAAGCCCCGATACCTTATCATTGAGAATGTTAAACATCTTGTGTCTAACGAGAGAGGCGGGGTTTTTACCGCCGTTCTCTTTGCGTTATGGGAGGCAGGGTATGACTGTGAATGGTGTGTTGTCAATTCCAAAGACCATGGCGTCCCCCAGCACCGGGAAAGAGTGTACCTTGTTGGATATCCT
>CATNCF010000057.1 GCA_950097145.1 uncultured Lachnospiraceae bacterium | reverse complement strand
ACTTATATGTCAATACTTTTTTGAAAATTTAACAAAAATGTTTTCCGGGATATGGAGGAAAGCAAAAAAGAAGAACATGAAAAAAGAGCGGAAATTCGGGCTTAAAGAGTTTCCGAGACCGCTCTTAAGTTAGAATGGAGATTAGTTTCCAGCATTTTCGGGACATACTGCCTTGTAACTTGTAAACTTACGCTGGAAGAATTATTTGAAAATTTCAATCTCAAAATTTTGGAATTTGCGGAAACATACAGTGATTATTGGATTATAGGAAAAAAGTGAATTGCAGGGAGTAAAAAATGAAACGCTTATGTATATATGTTACATATGATTTTGAAAATATTGTTGATGATTACATAAGTTATATATTGAGTGAACTACGGAAGTCTGTTGAATACCTGGTTGTTGTGTGCAACAGTGAATCTATTCCTTGCGGTATCAAGAAGATACAAAAGTATGCTGACAAAATTTATTATCGGCAAAATATAGGATTCGATGCAGGGGCATTTAAGGATGCCCTGTGCAGGTTTATTGGCTGGGATAAGGTATTGGAATATGAGGAACTTTGCCTGGTAAATGATTCCTTTTTCGGACCGTTTTGCGCCTTTAGCACTATCTTTGAACAGATGGAGCGCAGGGAAACAGACTTTTGGGGACTGATCAGTCATGCAGAAGCGTATATCCCAGAACAGGGGCTGATACCTGAGCATATACAGTCATTTTTTCTGGCAGTACAGAACAGAATGCTGCACAGTCCATTATTCCGGCAGTATTGGGAAACGCTGCCTTATTTTAAACATTTTGATGAAGTGGTCAGCCAGCATGAGATAAAATTTACACAGTACTTTAAAGAAAGAGGATTTACCTGTTCTGTATTAGCAGATACGAGAATTAATGACTCTGCCAATATTTGCAACAATTATATGCAGTATGCACTGATATCATATGAATTGATACAAAAAAGGAACTTTCCTTTTCTAAAGAAACAACAGATTGGGTATAACACACTGGACAGGCAGACTCAGGAGAATATAAGGCGGGCAATTGATTATATAGACACACATACGGAATATGATGTAAACCTGATATGGGACAATCTGATACGGACAATGAATATGGCAGACCTGCAGCGTTCTCTGCATCTGTGGTATATTCTCGATGGCGCAGAAAGGGGAAACAGACAGCATCAGGATGCGGTTGTCGCAGTTTCCGCTGATTTTCTGAGCGCCTGTGAGGAGGTGGCGGATTACCTGATGTGCCTTCGACCATATTTTGATATCAGGATATATACAACAAATAATCAGGTACAGGAATACTATAAAAAGCAGGGATTTGAATGCATACAGGCGAATCTGGACACCTGCGGGGAGCTGGAAAAACTTGGCAGCTATCCTTATGTATGCGTGGTACATGACGAAGATTTGTCGTCAGACATAAAACCGAGCTGCGTACAAAAGTCGCATTTTTTTAGCATCTGGAAAAACTTGTTGGGGAACACAGGACATGTGGTACAGATTGCGGAGTTGTTTGAGCGCGAAACAAAACTGGGTATTCTGTCGCCGCCGTCCCCTGATTTTGGAGAGTATTTTGGAGAGCTGGGAAAAGGGTGGAACGGAAAGTATGACAGGTGCCGCAGGGTGCTGGATGACAAAACTGTGCGGTGCGTCCTGTCTCAGGATAAACCACCAGTTTGCGTATCCCGGAATTTCTGGATACGGGGAGAGGTTCTTCGCGGTCTGGGCAGGTTTGAAGAGGCTGGATTTGATATAATGAAGTATCTCTGGGCACTGCTGGCACAGGAAAAAGGATATTATGCAGGGATTGTGGAAAGCGTGGAATATGCGTCTATTCGTGAGGCAGACAGACAATATTATCTGGATGAAATATGCAGCCAGGTGAGACAGCACTGCGGCAGCTTTGGCAGCCTGCTGGAATTGAAAAAACGTCTTTTTCAGGCAGAGCTGAACCAATTCTGCATACAGTATGCCAGAATTTATATCTACGGAACGGGATATATGGCAAAAAAATACTGGAAGCTGATACCACGCATGGAGGGATTTATTGTTTCCGATGGACAGCCGAATGCCAAAAGCATGGAAGGTATGCCTGTATGGAATCTGTCAGAACTGGAATTGGACAGTGAAACAGGTATCGTTGTCTGCGTGGATAAAAAATTCCAGTACCAGATCCAGTCCATACTGGATAAAAAGGGGAGCCATTATATTTGTATATAAGGAGAAGAGCATGAAATATATTATTTATGGTGTCAACAGGGTTGCAAAAGATTTTCTGTACATATTTGACAGCCTTGAGATTGTGTATTTTATTGATACAGATTCAGACCGGACGGATTTTTTAGGATACCCTGTACACGATATAGCATATGCGTTAAATAATCAGGGATATGACCAGATAATTATCTGTGATTTTGACAAAGAACAAAAGAAAAAGCGGCTGCTTGCAGAAGGATTGGAATATGGGAAAGATTTTGTCTGTGAGCAGGATTTTTTTGCAAAGCTGGATGATTTTCAGATACCAGAGGGCAGAAAAACCGCAGTATGGGGGACAGGTCTGACCGCAAAGAAGCTGGCAGGATACAATATCCAGTGGAATACGTGCTGTTATATTGATACATATAAATCAACAGAGCGCTTTAACGGGCTTCCAGTGATGGCTCCAGATGAGATAACGGACTGGAAAGAGTATTTTATTATAATTGCGGTTGCAAAAGATAAGGAGATAACAGCATATCTTAGGGAAAGAAACCTGACGGAAATAACGGACTATGTTCACTGCCAGCAGATGACAGGTCTGCCCTCGGCGCTGCTTTGCAGGACGATATTTGATACGGCATACTATGATTTGGAATGCAATACCATGCTCAACCATTTGGAGATATTTTACAGGGGAAATACAAGATGCTGCTGCACCACATTTGTCGATCAGGATTTGGATAATATGATGAATAAAGATGTGGATGAACTCTGGCACTCAAAACGGCATAAGATTCTATGCCTGTCCACGGAAAACAGGACATATTCGTTCTGCGATAAAACCATGTGTCCGCTTTTTGTGGCAAAAAACAGCAGCCAGCCCCAGATAACAGACCGCAGTTATAAAAATATGACGAACAGACCAGAAGTTCTGGCAGTCGGATATGATTCTTCCTGCAATTTAAAGTGTGTAACCTGCAGAAAACAGCTTTATATAGCACAGGAGAAAGAACTGGAAGAATTAAACAGGATTACAGAGATTATCAGGGAAAAGTATCTGCCTGCGTGTAAGTTTCTGATACTGGCAGGCGATGGGGAAGTGTTTGCCAGCAGAACCTATCAGTCTGTCTATGAGGATGCAGGGTGCAATCCGGACTTTATCCGTATACTGTCCAATGGAACATTATTTACAAAAGAACGCTGGAAAACGTTTATCAGGGGAAAGAGCGGCAGGATAATGCTGACCGTTTCCATTGATGCAGCGTCAAAGGAAACCTATGAACAGATACGGTGCAATGGAGATTTTAACCAGCTCCAGAAAAATATGGAGTTTGCCGCCCGGCTTAGGAGAGAGGGGGCGCTGAGTTATTTCCGGATTAATTTTGTAGTGCAGAAGAAAAACTATCATGAGATGATTCCATTTGTACAATGGGGTGAGAAACTTGGGGTTGACGAAGTGTTCTTTACCAAGATTTTAAACTGGGGAACCTATACAGACGAAGAATTTCAGCAGATAAGCATGATGGAAGCAGATGGGATTACACCAAAGAAAGAGCTGAAAGAAGTATTGGAAAATCCAATAATGCGCCAGTCTGCCATTGCTGACCTGGGGACAATCCAATACTGCCATAAGGCGGACCCGGCAGAGAAAATTGATAATTACTATATGTGGGAACTTGAGAAACGGGGAGGAAAGATTTTTGAACAGTGAGAAAAAACACAATACTGCCCAGCCGGAAGAAAGATACTTTTATGCATATCAGATGCTGTGCCACTGGCTCGAAGCGCTGTATCTGGGGCACAGGGCAGAAGAATATTTTATAGATGCAGGATATTTCAGGATTGCGGTATATGGTATGGGAGATATTGCAAACCGTCTGCTCGATGACCTGAATAACAGTGCGGTTGAGGTATGTTATGGGATTGACAGGAATGCTGCGGGGACAGTCTGCAAAATAGGAACGATTTACGCCGCAGATGATGAGCTGCCAGAGGTGGATGCAGTGGTTGTGACACCGTTTTATGCGTTTGAGGAGATTTCCAAGGATTTAAGCCGGAAAATAAAATGTCCTGTTATCTCAATTGAAGAAGTAATATGGAGTATATAAGTATGAAGCTGATTGCATTTTATCTGCCGCAATTTCATGAGATACCAGAAAATAATGATGCATGGGGAAACGGGTTTACCGAATGGGTCAATGTAAAGAAAGCAGGCAGGATATTTGAAGGGCAGCGCCAGCCAAGGGAGCCGCTTTATGACAACTATTACAACCTGCTTGACAGGAATACCATGAGATGGCAGGCAGGGCTGGCAGACGAAGCCGGCATCTATGGTTTTTGCTTTTACCACTACTGGTTTCATGGACGGCTGGTGCTGGAGAAACCCGTTTCAAACCTGCTGTCAGATAAAACACTGAACCTGCGGTACTGCTTTTCATGGGCAAATGAACCATGGACAAAAACATGGCACGGAGCAGGGGGAGAAAAAGAGATACTGATACCGCAGACCTATGGCGGGGAAGAGGAATGGGAGGCGCATTACCAGTATTTTCTGCCGTATTTTCAAGACGACCGGTATATTAAAGAGGAAAACGCACCAGTCCTGTTGATTTACCGTCTGCGGAATATTCCTGAATTTAATCAGATGATTAAATACTGGAAGAAGCGCGCCCGTTCAGATGGCTTTCAGGGTGTCTATATCGTTTCCATGAATGTAGGGATGGAGCATGTCAGCATGAGCAGATGGGTGAATGCCTCCGTAGATTTTGAACCAAATGCCACAAAATATGAGCTGTATGCCCAGTCCGGCAGGGACAGTGAGATTCTTGATTATAATGAAATCTGTACAAGGATGCTGGAAAAACCACACGGTCAGGGACACTTCAGGACAATGTTTGTGGATTATGACGATACACCCAGACGGGGAACACGCGGAATGTATACTGTCAATGCATCGCCGGACAGGTTTGAACGGTATCTGGCTGCATCTGTTAAACGAAGCCGTGAGGAAGGCAATGCGTATCTGTTTTTAAATGCATGGAACGAATGGGGGGAGGGAAATTATCTGGAACCCGATAAGAGATGGGGAAATGCATATCTGGAAAAAGTACGCGGCGTTATCAGGAGGGAAACGCTATGAGGAGAGTATTATTCTGGGCAGCAGGGGCAAACGCCAGAAAGTTTGCGGGGTGCTTAAAGGAGGACGTTGAAATATGCGCATTTGTGGACAATGACGCGCTCCGCTGGGGAGAGCAGTTCTGCGGCTCCGTCATTATTCCAGCCAGTGATATCCACAAGTGCCAGTATGACTATCTGGTAATTACCACGCCGGAGTATAAAGATATCCTGGACCAGCTTCGGGAAACGGGGATTGAAAGGAAGAAGATTATTACGCCGTTTGCGCCGGACAGGGATGAGAGAACGGGCTGGCGGGAGGTTTTCCATGTCGGAGAGCTGTTGTATTATGTGTCGGAACTGAGGCTGTCTAATCTGTCCTATACACTGGAAAATGCCCCGTATGAGATTAGTGCGGGAATTGAAAATGGACATCTTAGGAAACCAATCATCCAGTCGGTTGATGAAACGCTGAAAAAGCTTCAGGAAGGGTATTCCATGAGCCGTTACGGGGATGGGGAGCTGAATATGATACTGGGTCGTAATTTTTCCACTTTTCAGTGTCCCGATACAGAATTGATAACAAGGTTAAAAGAAATACTTAGAAGCAGCCTGCCAAAGCATCTGGTGTGCCTGCCTGATATTTATGGGGATTTTGTCAATAAAAATGAGGAACACATAAGCTGGTTCCGCCGGCATCTGGCAGAGGGCGGAAGAAAATATGACTATCGGCTGTTTGATATGGATAAGGAATATTATAATACATTTATAACGCGTCCATATAAAGATTATATTGATAAAAGTGAGGCAAAAGAACGTTTTCTTTCTTTGAGGAGGTTATGGCAGGACAGGGATATCACCATAATCGAAGGTGAGAAAACAAGGTTCGGTGTAGGAAATAATTTAATCAGCAATGCCAGCTCCTGCGAACGAATTTTAGGACCTGCCGTAAACGCTTTTGAAAAATATAAGGAATTGCTGGCTCAGGCGGTACAGACTGACAAAAACAGGCTGATATTAATTGCATTGGGACAGACTGCAACCGTGCTGGCATATGATCTTGCCCGGCAGGGTTTTCAGGCATGGGATATCGGTCATCTGGATATTGAATATGAGTGGTTTTTAAGAGGAATTGATAAAAAGATTCCAATTGAAGGAAAATATGTCAATGAAGCGCCAATGGGAAGATATGTTCCGGAACAGATTTCAGATGAAACGTACAACAGCGAGATTATAACAAGAATTTTTTGATGAACAGATAAGCAGAAGCCGAATCTGATTATGGGAGAAACAGTGTGAAGAAAATCCGAATCTTACATATGACGCCGCCAGAAATAAACAATGGCGTGTACCAATATATTTTTAACCATATGCAGTTTATTGACCAGAACAGGTACCAGTTTGAATTTCTGACAAGAAACAAAGCCGGGCTGGTGAAAACAAAAGAATATCAAAAGTACCGCTTCAATATCTGGTCTTTTGAGAACACGGAGCGGGATGGAAGAGAAGGGCTGAGAAGGGAAATTATCGGGATTTTGAGAAATGGATTTGATGCTGTTCATCTTCATACAAGTATTTGGAGAGGTTTTTTGATTGAAGAGACTGCGATGGAAATGGGGGTTCCGCAGGTAATTGTACATTCTCACAGTACAGGGATTGACTTTGCGGCTAAAGAGGACAGGGACAGGCTTCTGGCAGTTCATGAGGAGTACAAAAGGCAGTTTCATATGGGGATGGCTACGGATGTCTGCGCATGTTCAAGGCTGGCAGGGGAATGGCTGTACAGCGCTGCGGTTCCCAAAAGCCTGATTCATATTCTGCCCAATGCAGTGGATGTCAGAAAGTATCATTTTAATCCTGAAAAAAGGGCATGTACACGCAGGAAACTGGGGATTGATGACAGAATTGTGGTGGGAAATATCGGACGGTACTCTTATCAGAAGAATCAGGAATTTTTAATCCGGTCATTTGCAAAGGCATATCAGAGAAATAAAAAACTGTTTTTGCTGCTGATAGGGCAGGGAGAATTAAAGGTTTATTTAAAAAATTTGATAAAGCAGCTTGGGATAGAGAATAATGCGGTATGCATGGACTGGCAGGAACGTGTAGAAGATTACCTGCAGGCTATGGACATATTTTGCCTGCCGTCACATTTTGAAGGATTATCCATATGCGCGGTTGAAGCACAGGCAGCAGGGCTGAAATGTTATGTTTCGGATACCTTGTCAGAAGAAACCGCAGTAACGGACCTGGTTGAATTTCTTCCATTACAAGAAGAACAATGGGAGCATGTTCTGACAGAAGCCAGAATAAGCGCTGACCGTGAACAAATGGATGCCCAGATAGCCAGACAGGGATATGACATAAGAACGGCAGCAGACAATCTTATGAATTTATATGGAAATAATGTTTGAACAATGGATGAACTGATGTTTGGATATTGTTTATAGAGCTGTATTGCAAAAGTGTTATAACAACGCTTTAATAGTTAAGAAATTATGATTTTAGGAATAAACATGGAAAAGAAATATACTGCTGCATCACAGGTTTATATCTTTGGCGCCCAGTCACGGGCAAAAACGTTAAAAGGATACCTGCAGTTCCTCTGTCCCGAAACAGAGATTCTTTCATTTATAGTGGATAATATGGAGGGCAATGAATTATCAATTGACGGGATACCTGTAAGGAGCCTGAACGATGTGGAAAAGCCAGACAGCTTATGTGATGTATTTATTGCCACAAAAGGGATATATCATCAGGATATCAGGCGCAGGCTTGAATACAAAGGGATGCGGCGCATTATCCCGATTACGGTTGAAATGGATAATCTTCTGCGCAATGAATATGTGAAAAAATATTTTGAAAAAGAGCGGCGGTCATTTACGAAATTAGAGGATTTAACAGTGCGCAATCAGCAATATTCTGCGGATTCTGCCATTTATATGGCAAAGTCGATATATGACAATCCCCTGCAGGGCTGTTTTTGCTGCCCAGAGTATGAGAAGCCAATACAGGCAGGGGCAGCGCTGACAGAACAGAGGCTGTCGCCAAATATCCTGACCGACTGCGAGGGAGAAAATATTTCTGCAAAAAACCGCCAGTATTGTGAACTGACTGTGCTTTACTGGATATGGAAACATGCTAAAGAAGAAATCATTGGACTATCACATTACCGAAGACATTTTATCCTTCCTGACAACTGGCAGGATATTATGATTTCAAATAAAATAGACGTTATTCTTCCGGTGCCAACATATGTTTATCCCAATATTGCAGAAAATTATAAGGAGCGTCATGATTTTACAGACTGGGAATTTTTAATGAGATATCTTGAAAAGAACAGTCCAGATGATTATGCGATGACAAAGAAGGTGTTTTCAGAAAACCTTTATTATCCTTGTAATATGTTTATAATGCAAAGAAAAATTTTAAACGATATGTGCAGCTGGCTGTTTCCGATTATAGATGCGGCTGCAGAACATGGAGGCACAAAAGAGGATGCGTATTTAAACCGTTATCCGGGATTTATTTCAGAACGGTTGATTACACTTTTTTTTGAGATTCATAGAGATGAGTATCATATTGTTTATGCAGATAAAAATTTTATTTATTAAGAAACTGTTGTTTGGAGGATAGATATGAACTTACAAACCAACAATATTTACCAGTCAGACATAATGCAGGCATCCAACACAGCCCTTCCATGGGAACAGCTCAACGGAAAGCGCTTTCTAATCTCTGGTGCGGCTGGAATGATTGCTTCCATTATAATAGAGATACTGATGCATCGCAATAAAGCGATTGAACAGGACAGCCAGAAAGTACATATCACTGCCATCAGCCGCAGCAGGCAGAAGGCATATGAACGTTTTGCTCCATACTGGGATACGGATGAGTTTACATGGTTTTCCCATGACATCAACACTCCGCTGCCGGAACTTGGAATGTTTGACTATATCCTCCATGCAGCCAGCAATACCCACCCGCGTGCCTACGCCGCAGACCCTATCGGCACTATTACAGCCAATGTGCAGGGCACCTATAATCTGTTAGACTATGCCTCAAACCACCACTGCAAGCGCTTTTTCTTCTTCTCTTCTGTGGAAATTTACGGAGAAAACAAAAATGATGCAGATAAATTCAGTGAGGACTATCTGGGGTATATTGACTGCAATACCACCCGTGCAGGCTACTGTGAGAGCAAGCGTCTTGGGGAATCCCTCTGCAATGCCTTTGCGTCACAGAAGGGACAGGACTTTATAATCGGAAGGTTTTCGCGTGTGTATGGACCGACCATGTCCCCGGAGGATTCCAAGGCAGTTGCGCAATTTATAAAAAAGGCGGCACAGGGTGAGGATATTATCCTGAAAAGCGAGGGGAATCAATTATATTCTTATACCTATGCGGTGGACGCGGCAGCAGCGGCGCTGTATCTTTTGTTAAAAGGAGAAAGCAAAAGTGCGGTGAATATTGCAGACAGTGCATCGGATATACGGCTGAAAGACCTTGCAGCGCTGCTTGCGAAGGAAACAGGCACAAAAGTGGTTTTTGAACTGCCGGATGCAGCAGAGCAGGCAGGTTACTCTACAGCGACAAAGGCGGTATTGGACACGGAGAAAATCGAGCGGCTTGGCTGGAAAGCGCTGACGCCCATTGAGCAGGGACTGCGCAAAACCGTTCAGATACTAAAGGCATCCATGCACAAAGAGGAATGACCAGAATTGGCGGTATTAATGAAAAATAGGACAAACAGAAACGATATCGGAGAAAGGGAGCGTGCACAAGATGAATATTGCACTGTTGCTTGCGGCAGGTACAGACCCGACATTTAAAATGGATATACCGAAGCAGTTTGTAAATGTATACAATCGTCCTGTTATTGTATATACAATGGAAACATTCCAAAAGCATCCAGAAATAGATATTATTACAGTTGCATGTTTAAAAGGCTGGGAAAATATGGTGGAAGCTTATGCAAAGCAGTTTAATATCAGCAAGCTGAAATGGGTAATGGAAGGCGGAAGAACTGGACAGGAAACTTCCAGACTAGCAGTGGACAGGCTGATGGAAAAGTGCTCAGAAGAAGATATTATCGTGATTCATGACGCAATCCGTCCTATGGTTTCTGACGGGATTATTACCGACAGTATTTATACCTGCAAAAGGAAAGGAATGGGAGTTTCGGCAGTGACCTCGATGGATAATGTTATGATGACAGACGATGGCATCACAGGCAGGCTTTCCATTTCGCGTTATGCATTCCGGCGTATTCAGACTCCCCAGACATATTTTCTTGGAGAATTAAAGAAGGCGCATGAGGAGGCATTAGAGAAGGGGATTGAGGGTGAGAATGACACCAACAATATGATATCGCGTCTGGGCAGGAATGTGAATTTTTCGAAAGGTTCGGATAAAAATATAAAGATTAATACCGTGGAGGATGTGGCAATGTTTAAGGCATTGTATGCTATGAAAAATGGTGATATTTAATCGCGGGAAAGAACGGACAAAGGAGAATATATGAATATTGCACTGATTTTAGCCGGGGGAAGCGGTTCCAGGACAGAACAGTCTGTACCTAAACAGTTTATCAGCATTTATGAGAAGCCGATTATTATCTATACATTGGAAGCATTTCAAAATCATCCAGAAATAGAGGGGATGATAGTTACTTGTATTGAGGGCTGGCATGATGTCTTGAAGGGATATGCAGCGGCAGCAGGTATTACAAAACTTCGCTGGATAGTCGATGGCGGAGATAATGGACAGTCCTCAGCAAGAAATGCATTGCTTGCCTTAGAAGATGTATGCAAACCAGAGGATATTGTAATAATACATGATGCAGTCCGCCCTATGATATCGCAGGAAATAATTACAGACTGCATTCTTAAAGCAAAAGAGTATGGCTCAGGGCTGTCAGCTATCCGCTGCCAGGAAACAATTATGCGCACAGAAGATGGAAAAGCGGGGCATATGGGAATAGATAGAAATGATATAATGCGCGTACAGACCCCGCAGGCGTATCAATATGGCAAAGTGCTGTGGGCACATAAGGAAGCACTGAAGCGCGGAATCACAAACGCAGTATATACGAACACACTGATGATGGAGCTGGGAGAGGAGCTTCATTTTTCGTGTGGTTCCAACAAGAATATCAAGATAACAACGCTGGAGGATATTGATATATTTAAAGCGCTTTATGCCACCAAAAGAGATGCGTGGCTGAAATAACGGGCTGGTAAAAGCAGGGGATTTATGGATAAATTTTGTGCTGCAAAATTTTCCTTACTGAATTATGGTATGAACATAATAGATTTTGGCAAAGCAGTCTGACGTGAAAAGATAACGGCAGTAATTGTAACAATACAGGGATTATTTCTGCCGAGTGCATAGACAGCCGCTTTTTAGTGATAAGTTCTTTACAAGCATATCGAACGTATGTTATAATGATATCCAGACAAGAACAGGAGGGAAGCAAATGGGAGAAATTGATATCAGTGTTAAAAACTTTCTTAAAATCAATACCGTATTTGCACAGTTGTTTAGTCAGGGTGTCTATGGGGGGAAAGTGAATATTGCACCTGAAAAGCTGCAGGAGCTGGATACAGCGGGACAAGATGCTGTGCTGCTTTCCAGCGGGCAGCTAAAAGGAGTTGAGCGCATACGGGATGCCCAGAAAGTATCCATGTTGTTTGACAACAAAATGGCATTTCAGATAATTATGGGCATAGAGGGGCAGACAGGCGTAAATTATTATATGCCTGTGCGGTGCATGGAGCTGGATGCGATTTCATACTCCAGTCAGTGCAGAAAGATTTCAGAGAATGCCAGAGAACATGGGAAGCTGAAAAAGTTCGCTGACGGCGTTCCAAAGGGAAGCCGAATCCTGCCAGTAGTAACGCTTGTATTCTATTATGGCAGTGAACCGTGGGATGGGCCGCTGTGCGTATATGATATGCTCGATATTCCAGAGGAGATGAAAGAGTGGGCAGGAAATACCATTCCTGACTACAGAATGAACATAATTGATGCAAAACATATGACAGATGAGGAAGTCGGGCAGTTTGACGGCGATCTGAAAGCGTTTCTTCTGCTGCTGCGAGAGCGGTATGACAGGGAGCAGCTAAGGAGAGCAGTTGCCACGCACAGAGAAACATGGTATGCTATAGGTACCATCAAGAAAGATAAAAGATATATAGAATATATAAATCGTGTTTCAGACGCAGATGTGGCAGGAGGTGTGAATATGGATGCAACACTTGATTACCTTATTGCAGAGGGAGAAACCAGAGGAGAGGCAAGAGGAGAGGCAAGAGGAGAAGCAAGAGGAGAGGCAAGAGGAAAAGACAAGATAAACCGGCTGATTGTGCTGCTTTCAAAGGATGGGCGAACAGAGGATATACTGAAATTTGCACAAAACAGCGATTACCAGACAAAGCTTTTAAAAGAATATGGTCTGGAAGATTAAAAAGGGAATAAGAAAGAAATCTGAAAGGCTGGTGTCCGCGAGATCAAAACAGGCGGCAGAACGATTGTGGAGGCTGTTGTGTAGGACATCAGCCTCCTGCCTTTGTCCCGCGCACCCGATACTCCGAAGGCGACACCCCCTTCTGTTTCTTAAAAATCCGGCTAAAATACAGCGGATTGTCATACCCCACAATATTCCCAATCTCCGTCACATTATAATCAGTAGTCTCTAGGAGTACTTGTGCGTTGGCAATGCGTATGGATACGATATACTGCATCGGCGTCGTGCTGGCAAACTGCTTGAAGCAGCGGATAAACCAGCTCACGCTCATGCCTCTCGACGCAGCGTACTCCTCGATATTGATTTCTGTATTGTAGTTGTCATTAAAGTACTGTATTGCCTTTTCCATCTCTGAATCCAGATAGACATTCTTAATCTTAT
>CATNCF010000056.1 GCA_950097145.1 uncultured Lachnospiraceae bacterium | reverse complement strand
ATGAACAATTTTCAAAGCCTTTTTTTATAAAATACAAAAAAACCTCTTTCCATTAACCTTTTCCCAAGGATTCCCTAAAAAAATTTATACTTTTTTTATATTTTTTTGAAATTTTTTTTTATTTTTTCACATATCTGTCACAAAGCCTGGGTATACTAATACTCGTACTAGCTACCAAGCTAATATAATTTTTCATAACTCATGCTTCCTGGATTCTTCGGAGTCCAGGAGGTACTCCCCGAACTTATGCTGTGCAGATAACTGCACAGCTTTTTTGTCTTATATGATAAAAAGCCTCCAGGCAGGATCGCCTGGTCTGCAAAAGCAGTCCGCCGCAGGCGGTAAATCCTGCAAAACAAGATTTTTAGTCTACCTGCACGATGGTGGAATCTCCCTTTTTTGCCTGTTCTATGACCGCCGGAACCAATTTCTCAAAATTATCCCCAGAATGTGTAGCTCCCGTCATAAGATCAACTTTCAGATCTTTCTGCCCCTCAATCAACTGTCTTACATATTCTCTGGTATACTGGTTGGGATAATTTCCAGTCTCCGTACCCATATTGCGCATATATTCATTATCCCACGCCTTGATAAATCCACTGGCATCCTTTGCATTAAATTCTGCCGATACAATGATGTCATCCTTTACCTGTATACACACATATTCTTTCCAACCATGGGAAAATTCTGACATCTCCGCAGTATAATATCCGTCCTTCATTTTATTGCCGCCGCAACCCGCCAGTATGATACCAGCAAGAACGCACGCAGTTATCCTGCTTATCTTCATTCCAGAACACCTCCTCTTAATTTCACTGCTGCCACCACTTCCCCCAGCTCTTCTGCCTGTGCAAGAGACAATGATGCTGTTTCATCCGTTTCCCTGGCAAGCTGCTGGTTGATTGTCACAATCTCAAGGACTTTGTCTGCTTCTTCTGTCACCATGGCAGCCGCTTCCTTCTGCTGTCCCGCCACCTGTGCCATACTGTTTGATATTCCAGTAAACTTCTCTGCCGCCTCATAAATTTCCCGGAAAGAATCTGCGGTAGAATCTGCCGTCATTAGACCTTTCTCTATAGAAATATTCGCCCGCTCAATAATAGTTCCCGTCTGTTTCAGTGCATCTTTCGTCTGCTCTGACAAAACTCCAATCTGCTGGGCCACCACCGCAAAACCTTTTCCTGACTCTCCAGCCCGCGCGGCTTCTATGGACGCGTTTAATGCAAGCAGGCTGGTCTGGGAAGAAATTTCCTCAATCAACTGACTGATTTTTATTATCTCCTGCATGTTTTCATAAATATCATGCATGGTCTTTAACATGACATCCATCTGCTCCTGTCCCTGATCCACTTTGTCCTGGGCGCTGTCTGCACATTGTTTTACCTGTTTCGCATGTTCTGTGATTTCTTCAATTTCTTCTGTAATTCTCTGTATACTGCCAATCAGGCGTTCCAATGCAGCTCCCTGCTCTATAGAGCCGTCATACAGCCGCTTTGCAAACCCAGACACCTCAGAAGAATTTTCATTCACTGCCAGTGAGGAATGGTTTATCTTCTGCATCGTATCATTGAGCGATTCTGTAATAGAAACCAATGCTTCTCGGATTGCCGCAAAGTCTCCGCTGAAAGAATCCGGCACCTCTTTGGAATAATCGCCTTCTGACAAATATCCAAGAGAGGATTTAATATCATTAATATAATGATCCATGCTTGTGATGGTCCTCGCCAGAGCTCCTGTCAGAATCTGGGCTTCTTCGTTGGTTTTTGCAAGTACAACCTCATCTTTTAAATTTCCCTCTGACAGCGACGTAAGCCTGCCTGTGGCAAGAGAAAGAGAATCTGAAATACTATCAGCCATTTTAACAATCACATACCTTGCAATCAACAGCAGCAATATGGCAAGGATAACGCAGATAAAAACAGATAGGAACAAAGTGCCCTGAAATTCTCTTCGGGGCGCCTCAATAATCAGTGTCCAATTGGTCCCTGGCACAGGCGCATAGGCCACATAATGGCTTACTCCATGCAGGCGCATAGATTCCGAACCTGTCTGGAAATTAATCATATTGTCAAACACTTCTTTATTCCTGCCAGAATCATACAATTCATAAATATTTTCATGTTTCTGCATATGATCCAGCTCTTTATCTGCAATAATGCTTCCCTCTTCGTTGATTATGTAAGAGTCCCCTGTAACTCCAATATGGATATTGCTCAGCACGTCATTTAGAAGATCATATTTATAGCTCCCCACCAGGTAAGAATGCACTTCCCCGCCCTTTTTCATAGGAAGGGCTACACAGAGCTGCCAGATATTATTTTCATAATAAGGCTCATCAATGACAATATTTCCAGTCTGTGTGAGATATGAATAATATTTCGTATCTGCAATATTTTCTGGAGAATCTTCGTCGCCATACAATTTCTGCCCGGACAAATCATAGCCTGCCAGCCACACAAATTCGATCCGTGTCTCACTTTCATCTAAAACCTTCTGTTTCTCTTCACTGGAACCGCCCTCTTCCGTCAAAGCCGGCTCCAGCGCCAGATTAGCCATACGGTCTGTGAGAAGATGCAGATTAGCACCCACATTTTGGGAAGATGTTTTAGCCATAAGCTGAAGATTATCCAGTAAAATGGTATCCGTCGAGATAAAACTGCTGATAATCATTACAATCGTAAGAAGAACCCCCAGGCTGATCGCCACTGACATCACATAAAATTCAATCGTCTGTTTAATGGTCCGTTTCTTTTTCATAATCACAGTTTCCTTTCTATCCTATTTCCACATATGTTATAGCAGGTTTTCCTGGTTTTTCCAGACTATCGCCTATTCGTGCAGATATTTCTTCACATATTTTCCTGTATAGGACTCCTCCACTCTGGCAACTTCCTCCGGCGTTCCCTTGGCAATCACCATTCCACCGCCGTCTCCGCCTTCCGGACCCATGTCAATAATGTAATCGGCAGTCTTAATCACATCCAGATTATGTTCAATCACCACTACCGTATTTCCCCCTTCTGCAAGGCGCTGTAAAATCTCTGTGAGTTTATGCACATCTGCAAAATGCAGTCCTGTGGTGGGTTCATCTAAAATATAAATTGTCTTTCCTGTGCTGCGGCGGCTTAGTTCTGTGGCCAGCTTAATCCTCTGGGCTTCCCCGCCGGACAAAGTGGTAGAAGGCTGACCTAATTTGATATAAGAAAGCCCCACATCGTACAAGGTTTGAATTTTTCTGTGGATAGAAGGCACATTTTCAAAGAAAGCCAATGCTTCCTCTACGGTCATATCCAGCACATCATAAATGCTTTTGCCCTTATATTTTACTTCCAGCGTCTCACGGTTATACCGTTTGCCCCCGCAAACTTCACAGGGAACATAAACATCCGGCAGAAAATGCATTTCAATCTTCAGGATCCCATCACCGGAACATGCCTCGCATCTCCCTCCCTTTACATTAAAACTAAACCTCCCCTTTGCGTAACCTTTAGCCTTGGCGTCCGGGGTTGCCGCAAATAAATCCCGAATCTGATCAAAAACCCCTGTGTAGGTTGCCGGATTGGAACGTGGAGTCCGTCCAATGGGCGACTGGTCAATATCAATCACCTTATCCAGTTGTTCTATGCCTTCAATGGCTCTATGCTTTCCTGGTATGACCCTTGCACGGTTTAAATCCCTTGCCAGACGCTTATAGAGTATTTCATTGGTGAGAGAAGATTTGCCGGAACCAGATACCCCGGTGACGCAGGTCATAACTCCCAGGGGAATGTCCACGTTGATATTTTGAAGGTTATTTTCTTTTGCTCCCTTAATCTTGAGAAATCCTGTGGGCTTCCTTCTGGTCTCTGGTACGGGAATTTTAATTTTTCCACTCAGGTAAGCCCCGGTAACAGAATCCGGGCTCTTCATGATCTCCTGGGCTGTGCCCTGCGCCACCAAATTTCCTCCATGTTCCCCTGCTCCTGGGCCGATGTCTACGATATGATCAGCAGCCAGCATGGTATCTTCATCATGTTCCACCACAATCAGGGTATTTCCCAGTTCCTTTAAATTCTTCAGCGTGTTCAGCAGCTTATCATTGTCCCGCTGGTGCAGGCCGATACTTGGCTCATCCAGGATGTAGGCCACGCCAACCAGCCCTGAGCCAATCTGGGTAGCAAGCCGGATTCTCTGGGCTTCCCCGCCGGACAGAGTTCCGGTGCCCCTGGAAAGTGTCAGATAGTCTAATCCCACATCCACCAGAAATCCCACTCTGGCACGAATCTCCTTTAACACCTGGGCGCCAATTAATTTCTGCTGCTTTGACAATTCCATTTCTGCCAGAAATTCCTGAAGTTTCCGAATGGACATGGAAGTAACCTCATGAATATTTTTACCGGAAACTGTCACAGCGAGAGCTTCCTGTTTTAACCGCTGTCCTCCACAGGCCTTACAGGGCGTCACCCGCATAAATTGTTCGTATTCCTGCTTCATAGTATCTGATCCCGTCTCCCGGTAACGCCGCTGCACATTCTTCACCAGACCTTCAAACGCCACGTCATAGACGCCTTCTCCCCGCTGGCCTTTATAGTATACTTTTATTTCTTTTCCCCCTGTTCCATTAATCAGCACATTCTGAATTTTTTTGGGAAGTTCCTCATAAGGAGTGTTCAAATCAAAGTTATACTCTTTCGATAAAGCTGTGAGAATGGCATTGGTAAAGCTTCCCTTGTCTGTGCTGGACTGCCAGCCCATCACCTGGATTGCTCCTGCTGCAAGGCTCAAAGATTTATCGGGAATCATGAGATCCACATCGAATTCCATCTTATAGCCCAGTCCAAAACAGTCTGGACAGGCGCCAAAGGGATTGTTGAACGAAAAGCTTCTAGGTTCAATCTCATCAATGCTGATGCCGCAGTCCGGACAGGAAAAGCTTTGGGAAAAATTGATGGGTTCCCCCTGAATCACATCCACAGTCATCAATCCTTCTGCCAGTTCCAGCACATTTTCCACAGAATCAGTCAGACGTTTTTCAATTCCTGGCTTTACCACCAGACGGTCCACCACAATTTCAATGTTATGTTTGATATTTTTATCCAGAGATATTTCTTCTGTCAGATCATAAATATTTCCATCCACCTGGACTCTGACGTAACCACTGCGCTTTGCCTGTTCAAATAGTTTTTGGTGCATTCCTTTCCGTCCCCGGACCACAGGAGCAAGAAGCTGAATCCTGGCGCCTTCTGGCAAAGACATAATCTGATCTACCATCTGGTCTACAGACTGTTTCTTGATTTCTTTTCCACAGTTGGGACAGTGGGGGATTCCGATTCTCGCATACAGAAGGCGAAAATAATCATATATCTCTGTTACAGTCCCCACTGTGGATCTTGGATTGCGGTTGGTGGATTTCTGGTCAATGGAAATAGCCGGAGAAAGACCTTCGATTTTCTCCACATCCGGCTTCTCCATCTGCCCCAGAAACTGTCTTGCATAAGAAGACAGGGATTCCATATATCTGCGCTGTCCCTCTGCATAGATGGTATCAAAGGCCAGGGAAGACTTGCCGGAGCCACTCAGTCCTGTGAGCACGACAAACTCATTTCTGGGTATATCCACATCTAAATTTTTCAAGTTATGTTCGTTTGCTCCCCGTATTTTAATGAAATTCTTTTCTGCTTTTGCCATAAGTGGTAAACTCCTTTTTGTAGATTTGCCATACAAGCTTTCTATAGCTTTACATATCTCTGAGATTCTTTTTCAATTCTATCATCTTGTCACGCAGTTCTGCCGCCGCCTCGAAATTTAATTCTGCCGCCGCTGCCTGCATCTTCTTTTGAATGTCCCCGATTAGTTTTTCCAATTCTTTCTTGCTCATGGATTCCGGATCTTTCTGGAACCGATATTCTTCTTTGGCAACTTTTTTGGATATACTGATCAATTCCCGGACTGATTTCTGTATGGTGGTGGGGGTAATTCCATGTTCTTTATTGTACTCCTCCTGCTTTCTCCTCCTGCGGTTCGTCTCATTGATGGCTGTCCGCATGGAATCTGTGATGGTATCTGCATACATAATTACATGCCCTTCTGAATTTCTCGCTGCTCTCCCTATCGTCTGAATCAGGGAGGTTTCAGAGCGCAGAAATCCTTCCTTGTCTGCATCCAAAATTGCCACAAGGGTAATTTCCGGTATATCAAGTCCTTCCCTCAGCAGGTTAATTCCCACAAGCACGTCAAAGACGTCCAGTCTCAGATCCCGGATAATCTCTGCCCGCTCCAGGGTATCAATATCAGAATGGAGATATTTTACCCGGATTCCCACCTCCCGCATATAGTCTGTCAAATCTTCTGCCATTTTCTTTGTCAGGGTGGTAATCAGTATCTTATGCTTTTGGGAAATCTCTTTATTTACTTCTCCAATTAAGTCGTCAATCTGCCCCTCTACTGGACGTACATCCACTTCTGGATCAAGCAGTCCAGTAGGACGGATAATCTGCTCTGTGCGAAGAAGCTCATGCTCTTTCTCATAAATGTTGGGAGTAGCAGACACAAACAGCATCTGGTCTATTTTACTTTCAAATTCTTCAAAATTCAAGGGGCGGTTATCTTTTGCTGAGGGCAGGCGGAACCCATAATCTACCAATGTGCTTTTCCTGGACTGATCCCCTGCGTACATGCCCCGAACCTGTGGAATCGTAATATGGGACTCGTCCACAATAATCAGAAATTCTTCCGGGAAATAGTCCATGAGGGTATTGGGGGCTTCCCCTGGCTTTAACCCTGACAGAAAGCGGGAATAATTTTCAATACCGCTGCAGAATCCGGTTTCCTTGAGCATCTCAATGTCAAAATTGGTGCGCTCTGCAATTCTCTGCGCCTCTAACAGCTTGTCTTCCCCTTTGAAATATTTCACACGTTCTTCCAGTTCCTGTTCAATCTCCACGGCAGCCTGCCGGATTTTCTCTGGCGCCACTACATAATGGGAAGCTGGAAATACAGCCATATGCCCCAACTGGGTTTTAATTTCCCCGGTCAGTACATCTATTTCCGTTATTCTGTCCACCTCATCTCCAAAAAATTCCACACGGATTGCAGTTTCTCCGTAGTTTGCAGGGAATATCTCCACTACATCTCCCCGCACCCGGAACGTACCTCTCTGAAAATCCATATCATTTCTGGTATACTGGATATCAATTAGTTTCCGGATTACTTCGTCTCTGTCCTTTTCCATTCCTGGGCGCAGAGACAACATCATATTCTTGTAGTCTATGGGGCTTCCCAAACCGTAAATGCAAGACACACTGGAAATAATAATTACATCTTTCCGTTCCACCAGCGCTGCTGTGGCAGAAAGGCGCAATTTGTCAATCTCATCATTGATGGACGAGTCTTTGGCAATGTAGGTATCTGTGGAGGGAACGTAAGCTTCTGGCTGGTAATAGTCATAGTAGGACACAAAATACTCCACCGCATTCTCAGGGAACATCTCCTTGAATTCTCCGTACAACTGAGCAGCAAGCGTCTTATTGTGGGCGATGACAAGGGTTGGCTTCTGCAATTCCTGAATGACATTCGCCATCGTAAATGTCTTGCCGGAACCCGTAACCCCTAGTAAAGTCTGGAATTGGTTGCCCTCTTTGAAGCCTTTGACCAGCTCGGCGATGGCCTGCGGCTGGTCGCCTGTGGGCTTGTAGGGGGCTTGTAATTTGAACTCTGGCATATGAAAACCTCCAATTTGTGACCGAAAAAAGTTTGCTTATTCGCCCGAAATTCGTGTAATTTGATTTTCGATTCGTGTAAAATGGGCTTGCAAAGCTGGCGAATAAGCGTTAAAATAGCAATTACACGAATGCAGGTCACAAAACCGTATTTTTGAAACGTAACAACACTGAATAACACCAGCCAGTACAGATAGTATTATCCAGTCATTTGGTTTTTCATTATAACACATAAGTCAAAAAAAGTACAGACCAAAATCGAACTTTTGTTCTGTGCTTTTTTATATCTTTTTATGCCATTCAGTTATGCCAGTATCTTAGTTTCATGCAAGAAATTCACTGATTTGTTCTATATAATTATCTTCTGAAAAATCTGTACCGCTTTCACATTCTTCCTTTGGGATTACTTCATCAATAAATGGCTGGAGATCGTCTAAGCAGTCCTCGATGATTTCGGCTGTATCTCCGTAAACATCTATGGTGATAATTTCTTTCGCATGCCCCATTAGCTGTGATACCGCTTTGGGATTGAAATTGTTCTTTAATAAAATGGTACAGAAGGTACTTCTCAAATCATGCCATCTTATATCGGGCAGTCCATTGTCCTCCAACAGCTTCTTATAATGCCTCCAGTGAAAATCCTTGCTTCTCGGACGCCCATAGGTGGAACAGCAGATATAATCCAAATCCTGAAATGTACCTGACCGCCTTCTGCGGTTCTTCTCATACACTTTTCTTTCTTCCAGAATGGCTTCAAACACATAATCCGGTATGGGGATGGTTCGGTAGCTGGACGGCGTTTTCAATCCGATTTCCTGCTTTGTAAACATCTTAGCCGGGAAGTCCCCGGCAGTCGTGTTCGGCTTCTTGCCTAACTGCCGCTGCACTTTCAATGTCCGGTTTATATAATCTATATCCGAATATTTTACCCCATTGATTTCACACCGCCTTAATCCCAACAATACTGCAAAAAGCACCTGTATATGGATTGGCGTATCCTTACTTGCTTCAATGAGCGTTAAAACCTGCTCCATAGTAAGCGTCTTTTGTGTATCAATGTTCCGGGTATGATAGGCTTTCTTCTCTACCTGCTTTGGCAATGCCACATCAATCGTTGGATTGATGGATATAATTTTCTTATTCACGGCGTACTGCATGGACGTATTCATCACCGTTTTTACCAATCTTGCGATAGAAACGGAAGCCGCCGCTTCTTCATAATAAAGGCTATGGATATGGCTCCGTTTGATTTCTGTCATTCTGATGTTGCCCATCGCTGGAATCACATGGTTATTCACGATATTGGAATAGGTTTCATAGGAGCCGCTTGTAATGCGTGGGCGCATTTCTTTTTCAAGCCAGAACAGCATAAAGTCTTTCACTTTTACGCTGGTATATACCACATATGTGCCTGAATATAATTCGCCCAGCGTCTTGTCCCTGTCTGTGTTTGCTGCTTTCTTCGTCGCAAATCCGGATTTCTGCTGTGGTATTTTTGTCCCGTCCGCATAAATCAGCACCACACGATAGCCAAACTTATTCTTGATCGGCGTGACGTTATATACCTTCCAGTCCACAAACTGCTGTAATTTCAAATCAAATTCCATGTTATCCTGTCCCTTCCCTGCCTTCAGGAATAAAAGCGTCATTCATAAAGGCAATAATCTTTTCTTTCTCATCCATGACGTCGCAATAATATTCAAAAGTTGTATTGACAGAACTGTGTCCCAACAACCCTGATATTTTCGCAAGAGGAACACCCTGCTCCACCAAAATGGTGGCAAACATATGGCGGAGTCCATGCACGGTTACAGCAGGAAGCCCATTCCGCACACACAGCTTTGTCAAAGCATTGTTCATGGCGGACAGGCTATGTACCTTTCCATTTGCCTGACAACTGATATAATCGTTATCAATAAAAGCCTCCTGCATCTTTTCTTTATACATATCTATCTGACATTTTCTTTTCTCCAGCTCTGTAATAATGACCTCCGGCACACGCAGTACCCGGAAACTGTTGGGCGTTTTGGGATCACGCTCGATTGAAATATTTTCTTCAATCCTGCTCCCCTCTTTTATAATAGGGTTTGCAACAATCTGTCTGCTGATTTTCACACTACGGCGTTCTAAATCAAAGTCGGAAAATTTCAGCCCATAGATTTCGCCTTTCCGCAGTCCGCAAAACAGTCCCAACAGAATTTCCAGATACCAGTTATCCTTTGAAGCCGCCTGAAGGAGTATTTTTATTTTCTCCCTGCTGAGAATCACGATATTGGGTTTCTTTCGCTTATACGGCTTTGTTTCCGGCACGGGATTCACATTGATATAGCCTTCTATGACTGCCTCTTTCATGGCAAGATTCAAAATTTCCCGCCCTTTGTTTCCTGCCGAAACACAAGCCTTTGATGTCCTCTCCAGAAGTCCGTCCAGGTACTCCACGCTGACAAACCTCATCTTTATATCATAATCAATGTTTGGGATAATCAAGTCATATAAGGCGTATGCCCCAACCATTCTTGTTGTCGTCTCGATTCTTTTTGAAAACACTTCTTCAAACCAGTAGATAAGATAATCTTTAAAGAGAACATCTTTATTGGATTTGCTGGAAAGCTGCTGTTTCCGCAACAGCGCATTAAATTCTTCCTCGCATTTCCGATAACTGGCCTCCGCCTCTGCCTGACTGGAAAACCCGCCTTTCTTTCCATATTTAACAATGCCGTTGTCTTGCAGTGCCTTTGTCCGGTGATACCATGAATTTCGTTCAAAAAAAGCAACACTCTTTTCCTGTGTTTTCTTTCCCATTCCTATCACCTCCGCACATTTAGCTTGCTCCATTTAACCATTGATCAAATCCCTCTTTGGGAACCCGGTACAGCTTTCCTATTTTTATCACCCTGAACGGTTTCTGACTCTCATAGGCTTCATCCAGAAATGCGTATGCCTTGCTTCTACCAATACCCAATAGCTTTTGAATGTCATCAGCGTCATAAACCTGTTTTTGCAAATTCATGGTATCTATATCAGTCACCTCCCGAAACACGGGAAGGGACTGCTTGCTATTATCATAGCTTCACAATCCCTTCCCGTCTAATGTGCGAATTTTCAAATCGCATCCTTGACTTTTCAATTATCCTTGTTCTCACTGCAATACCTTTTCCTTATTAAATAATCGTATCCCTGCCTGCTGTTGCAAAACATACAGGTATCCTTTAAATTTTGATTTTTATCTGCCCTCTGGATAAAATGCTCTTTGGAATCATAAAAGGGTTTTGCACATATGGGACATAAACACATTAAAATCGGTTTATCCCGTTTTCTCATCCCGGTGCTGGAGCATAACGCTTTATCAACCTTCAACATTTGCTGTCTGTCCAGCGTCCCGATATAATCCCCCAGTCTCTTTTTATCCAGTGTTCGGACTTGCTCTAACAACACAACAGAATCTTTTTCCAGACCTTGCATATCTGCCGGAACCGGGACATGCGTGGGCATTTTTGACTTTGGCCTGCTTGTAATTGCCGCCACAATTACGGTTGGGCTGTATTGATTCCCTCTGTTATTCTGAATCACTAATACCGGACGGTATCCGCCCTGCTCACTTCCGAAAACGGGATTTAAGTCTGCATGGTAAATATCCCCTCGTCTGATTTTTCTTTCTTCCATAATAAAAATGTCCTCCATAATCTTTACTTCCTGAATCCAGTCTGCTTTTTCTTTCATGGCGGAAAATATAAATTTGCAGAATACATCTTACCTGCCGAAAAAACTGCATTTCAGGTATGTATCAGCCGAACACAAAAGCATGGCTTTTTGATTATTCTTCAGAATATTTTCATGTTTTGTGTCCGGCTACCACTTTTAGCCTGATAAGCCTATTTGTCCTCGACACCCCGGCTTACATATCTACCGCTTTTACGGCAAACATAGGGAAGTCACCAAACGACTGGCTGCTGACCAGCTCCACGGGAATAGCACCCCTCCGGGGATCGCCCGGAGCCGCCCTCATTGGTTGCGGCGTTTGTATACCTGATGGGTATTTACGCTCGACCTGTGACTGGACGGGAGTATCATTGTCCCTGCTGCCTGTTATCGCCTTATCAGTAGCAAACTGATAGTTATAGCCCGGTATTTTCCGCTCCTTAAACGGGGATAAGACAGCCGCAAACCATTGTCTTTCTGTCTGTGCGATTTCGTTGCCTTTATCTCCATCCAGCTCATGGCGTACCTGCTAACGTGGCTTACGCTCATCACGATAACAACAGGAATGTATTTGATGAATGGGTATGAAATTTTCACGGTGCAAACCCATTCACCACATAAATGCAGAAAACAGGTAAAGGAATTTTTATCTCCCTCACCTGTTTCCTCACTTATCAGGCAAAACCCGAAAGTCCTTTTTTAATTTTTTTCAAAAAACTTTTTCAGGCTTTGAATTGCCCCGTGGATGCTGTACTCCACTGCTCTGGTTGAGCATTGCTCCCGCTCTGCGATTTCCACATAGGTCAACTTCTGAAAATAATGCAGTATCAGCCTTTTCTTCTGTTTTTCCGGCAGTTCGCTGATTGCTTTATGTAGCTTTTCTGTCTGAAGCCTGCGGAACACAATTTCCTCCATGCTGTCCGGCTTTTTCATCGCTCTCATATTCAAAGTATTTTCCCACACCTCGGACTGCTCGATATGCCTGTCCACCACGTTAAGATACACCAGATCGCTTAATTCAAAAGAATCAAACGTGTCATACAGCACCTTGCTGATTTCAAGTTTATGTAAAGCCCCTTGTCCATCTTTGAACGAAACGTAATACTGGCCGTCTTTCTCGAATATCGTATAAGGATTGTACTTATCCTTTCTTCTTTTTGGGCGATTACCCTCCATGTCCTTTCCTCCAATCTGAATTTTTTGTTGAAAATTCAGATTGGAAGGCGGTGAGCGGCAACCGATGATGAATAACGCCCTGCGGCGTAATCCGGCAAAAAACGACAAAAGAAAAACCGCAAAGGCTGTTGCCACATAAGGAGATAATTTGAAAACATTATTGGATTACAGCTTATGGGCGATAGCAAAGGCAAAAGCCAGCGTAAAAAGCAGAAACGCTTCTTGCACTGGCTTTCTTTAATGTCAACAATAAAATCGCACATTCGCAAAGGGAGAAATCCTTTGCCATACTTTAGGAGAAAGAGAACGGGAAATATGCGATGTCAAAAATATTACATAGTGATTGACGAAAAAGAACGGAGAATTATTTCCAACGCTCTCAAAATCAGAATGACAGAGGGTTAAACTTATGGAAAAAACAATATTTGAACGGATGGGCGGCACTTATTCAAAAGTTGGCGATTATAATCTGCCAAATCTTATACCGCCACAAGAAGCCAAGCTAATCGGCTTATGGGGACAGCGGCACGCAAAGTATTTGGAACAATGCCATAAGGTTTTGTATATGAACCTACTAACAAGTGGAAAGCTGAACGACTACCTTGCTGATATTGACAAGCGGGCTGATAAAATGTTTTCTCGGCTGGTAACGGAATATTCCGACAGGCAGGGTGTGACAGAACAATTGAAAACCGAAAATCAATTCTTATGGTTTCAAAAGATGAATAACATTCTGGCATGTGTAAGAGAAATTGTTGAAAATGAGATAATTTATTCATAGGTGAATGATAGCGTTTCCGCAATAAGCGACAATGCCATTCAAACTTAAGCAACGACAGTTTGTGAATTGAAAAATCTCATGTTTTTGTGTATAATAGGAAAAAAGTCAAACTGAGAAGTCGAGATTTGAAAGGAGTAACAGACATGAAATTTCCTTTTTATGATTCACCTGATACTGCTACGATTATCTGTTGCCATATATTGGAGCGTCAGGCACCTATTCTATATGTATCGCATGATGAAGATGACGGAATGTGGCAATTTCTATGCGGAGAAACACATGAAACAGATGAAGCAAAGTTAGTATCTTTAAAATGGGTTTTTGATTTAGATAACTCTGTCAGTACCTTAAAGGATATGCCTTGCGGTTACTATGCAGAGAGAAAAAACCAAGATGACGATTGGATTATCAGAAAGCGATAACTTCCAGTTTATCGGAAAGCTAAATAGAACGAAAAATCGGTATTTGGAGGTTGACTATGGTAGCTATTATAGGAGCAGGTGTCTTTTCAATAGTGATTGTATTATCATTTCTTATAGTTTGTGGTTTCCCATTAGGAGAGTTGACAATGGGAGGACAATATAAAGTTTTCCCTAAGAAACTAAGGATTATTTTGGTTATGCAGCTTATTTTACAGATATTTTTTGTGGTCATAGTATTGCAAATGGGAGGACTTATACCATTTTGGTTTTCAGAGAACGCAACAAAGATAATCTGTATCATCATGGCAGTATATCTCTCATTCAATACAATTATGAATTTTATATCCAAAAGCAAAAAAGAAAAGTATATCATGACACCGCTTTCTGCAATTTCAGCAGTATGTTTTTGGATAATCACACTGTAAAAATTATAAAAACCCTCATTTGTAAAGGAGATTACCATGTCAGTCAATATAGCAGAAACATTTGAACTACTGTTTAATAAAAATAATAATGTTGCATACAAGGCGTTACAGGAATTGCAAAAACAAAGCGAAGAAACTGATTGTGTCTATCCCTATATGGATAGATTAAGCGATATGCTTGACAGCGATAATTCGTATATTCGCACAAGGGGACTTACATTACTTGCTTATAATGCGAAATGGGATAAAGATTATAAGATTGATGAGGTTATTGATAAATATTTGAAACATATAACAGATGCCAAACCTATTACAGCAAGGCAATGTATCAAATTGTTACCCATTATTGCAAAACATAAGCCTGAATTGAAGAATGATGTTCTTTCCGCACTTCATAAAGCAGATATTTCTATTTATGAGGATAGTATGCAGTCATTAGTTTATAAGGATATTCAAAAAACACTAAAGGTTATACAGAAATCATAAAAATCACACATTTCTATTTTGCCGAAAAAAGGAACACTAAGCATATTAGGAAAGACTTAAATCGAAATAAGTTGATTAACAAAGCGAGAAATCGGAATTTTCCGACACAACAATAAGTCAAAAAGGATATGGATATGAAAAATACGAAACCGAAATCTAAGAAGAGAAAGATTCTCTTTATTATATTATCTATTGCGGTCACACTAATAATTGCTGGCGATTGGATATTGACTGTAATGGTATATAACGAGAATTTTAACCAGCGATTTGAGAGCTATGAGCCGCTTATGCTCTACGTTGATGACTTTGACGGATTGCACCGC
>CATNCF010000055.1 GCA_950097145.1 uncultured Lachnospiraceae bacterium | reverse complement strand
TAAGAGGCGCGAAGCGCCGCATTTTTAGAATGATTTGTCAAGTGTTTTTGGCAAAAAGTGGGGGAATTTTTATAAAACTGGATTTGAGAGCCACAGACAATAAGGGCTGGAGAATCCGAGAGGCTATGGTTCTGTAAAGGAGGAAATGACATTGGGTTCAATCATTTCTTTCCATTCTTTGTCGCTGTTGATATAGGGAGATAAATCTTCAATTCTCCCTTCCTGAATCATCATTTGGTAAAAAGAGGGGAGCATCCGGAGATCTGTGATAATTGCCGGGAGTTTATCTGTAACATTCAGCCTTTTCAGATTTTTCCGATATTCATCTTCTGTTTCCATGATCCAGTCAACCTCTATCTGATAAACGCCGTCATATGTTTTATTAAAAGCTGATACAACCTCCTCTTCATTTTTCTTTCCAGTACTGGGATCAACGGTCAGGATCATAGGGATAGAAATTTCTTTTTGTACGGTTTTTTCTATTGCTTTTTTTGTTCCTGAACAGCCGCCATTCTGAAAGATAAACAGAAATATCAATAGCATTAGAAGTATTTTTTTAAGTTTCAGCATGTTCAGATGCATGTTCAGGAAGCTGAATAATGCAGGTTGTTCCCTCTGTCTGTACCTCATATTTGAATGTCACATCCTCTCCATATTTCAGCCGAAGCCGGGTGATAATATTAATGATACCATATCCATGCCGTTTATCTGGGAAAAACTGTTTCATGTCTGCTACAGGCACATGAAGTAATGCATTTAGTGTGTCTGCAGTCTCTTGGGCCATGGGCGCTCCATTGTTATGGACCGTAAAGGTAAGTCTGCCGGAACTCTCCAATACTGTAATATGAATCATTCCTCCCTTTGAAATTTCACAGAAACCATATTTGATGGCATTTTCTACAAGAGGCTGCAAGATCAGTTTTAAAATCAGGTACTCTTTTGCATTTATTCTACAGTCTATTTCATAATGAAAAAGATTATCATTTCGAATTTGCTGGATTTCCATATAACTTTTTACATTTTCTATTTCATCTTGAACCAGTACAATATCATTTCCTTTGCTTAAAGATAATCTTAGATATTTGGAGAGAGCCTGAATCATTTTCATGGTGGTTTCTTCTCCGTTAATCCGTGCAAGCATGTAAATGGTATCCAGGGTATTATAGAGAAAATGAGGGTTTATCTGGCTGATCAGCATGTTAAGCTCGCTGGTGCGCAGTTCTTCTTCCTGATTTTTAATTTCAGTGAGCAGATGTTGGATGTTGCCTAACATTTCATTGTAGGAATGGCCGATCTTGTCAAGTTCTGTGTTGGTATGTATCTCCACAGTATGGCTGAAATCCTTACCGTCGAAATGTTCCATTGCTGTACTGATTTTCTTAATGGGAAGTGTAAATATTCGGGAAACGTAAAGGCTCATTCCTACTGCAAGTACGCTGACCAAAAGATAAATGGAGGCAAGGACCGTCAGTATCTGGTTTAACTCATGGTAGAGGACCGAGTTGGGGATCAGGGTGAAAATCAGCATGCCGCTGTCCTTCTGGCGGTATGCCTGGAGAATTCCTCCGGGAATCTGCCTTTCATTTAGAATTACATCTTCTGTCTGTTTCTGTGCCAGGGAGACGATGGCTTTCTTTGTGTCATCACTCATTTCAAAATCCTGCGGGTAATGTTCCATACAGAATATTCCATTTTGATCCACAATTCCTATAGCTGCTCTTCTAACTTTGTTTTCTGTATCATCTATCAGGCTTTCCAGAAAGCCCTGTTTCATTTTAAAAAAGAGCATCCCCGGTTCGTGTGAATAATCCATGCTCCGCACGTATCTTCCCACAAATAATGCGTTGGTTTCGGTGTGAAACAGAGTATCTTTTGTAAAAAACCATTCTGTTTTAGAATATTCATGGGAAAGGATATCAGCAAATCCACTTTTTATAAAGTCTTTGTATAAGATTTTTGAGTAGGGCTTTGTGTATAAATTTTTTTTGTTATCGACATAACAATATTCTGCTACGTAATCTAAATCAGTATAAGTAAAAAATTTACTCAGGGCATTTTTTTCCACTTCCTCTAATCCTTTTGTACGGAGGCTTTTTTGTACGTCGTTGTCTATGATACATTCCGCAGTAACTTCATCGCATTTTTTATAGAGGTTATCCATGGAAATTCCCATTTTCTCATTCATAAATTCGTATTTGTCAATAATCACTTTCGTCATATTGTTGCGCACATAAAGCCAGACTCCGATACTCGACAGAAATAAGGCCAGCAGTAAAAGAACCAGGGTATAAGTCAGGTACTTTAATTGAATTTTTGAGATTTTGTGTTTGGTCATTGATCATATTCCCTTTTGTATTCACTGGGGAGTTTTCCGGTAAATTCTTTGAACAGGTGGGAAAAATAGGAGGGATTGTTGATGCCTACCTGTTCGCAGATGCTGCCGATACTCGCTGTAGATTCTTCTAAGAGCCGTTTTGCCTTTTCCATCCTGCGCTGCATCAGGTATTTCTTAAATGTCATGTGAAAGGTATTCTTAAATACCCGTCCAAAATAGACTGGATTCAAATATACATGTGTGGCAACTGACACAATCGAAAGTTCTTCATCATCTAAATGCTCTTCTATAAAGGCAACTGCTGCGGATATGTATTCTTTGAAGTATTTTATTTCATTTTGATCCGCATTCTTTTTTCGTTCTTCAATGGTTCTGCACAAAATTTTGTAGCAGACATCCATTGCCTTGGTTGCGCTCAGATTCTGGAGGTTTGAATAATAGTTCTGGAATTGTTCTCTCACAGCATCTGTCATTCCATAAGAATCTTTGATCATAAATTCTGCTTTCACCATCATCTTGTGCATGTATTGACGCTGCTGATTTTCTTCGGATGGAAGCCCATAGATGAACTGTATAAAAGCTTCTTTGAGATCCCGGGAATTATTTTTTCTCACGGCGTTTACAATGAGCAGTTCAGTGTCTGCAGGATAAGGTTTTTCCGGCTTGTCTTCCATATCTTCTGATATGGTAAAGGCGCTGGCTCCCGACATGCTGGCAAGGGAAAAAAGATTCTTTGCCTCTTCGTAACTTCTTTTGATCCCAGGAATCCCCCTGTAGGGTTTAGATATTGCGGCAATCACTGGATAATTTTCTTTGTTTTTTGCAGCTTTTAAAATTTGTTTTAATTCCTGGACAGATGTATTTTTCTTTGTTTTAATAATGAAAATACAGTTTCCATCTCCGTTTTCAAATTTCCAATAGAAAAATTGTTCCTGTATTTTTTGTTTTAATAACTGGACCATGGAAAAGCGGGCTGCCTCATAATCCAGAGAATTGGTAATTTTGTATGCCAGGTCAATATCGGCATATACTGTAATAAATTTGTCTCCATGTTCCAGAATTCCATTTAATGTAGAAAATACTTCTTCTACTTTTTCCATGGGGATTAGGTTTTGGACATATTTCTGCACGATCACCTGCAGGAAGCTGTGGGAGTCTTTTACCAGCATATTGACCCAATTATCATATTTTTCTTCATTTTTAATATGTTCCATACAGGCGTTCCAGGCGCCCTGCATAGTATCGCGAAGTTTGTCGTCTTCAATAGGTTTTAAAAGATAGGCAAAGGCGCCCAGGTCGCATGCCTGTTTTGCATATTCGAAATCCCGGTAAGCGCTAAGCACCACAAAAAGGCAGTCAATTCCCTGTTTTTCGATTTCTTCCATAACTTTAAGCCCTGAAATCTGTTTCATCCGGATATCTGTCAGCACCACATGGGGCTGTTTCTCTTTTATAATTTGTATTGCCTGCTCCCCGCTTCTGGCGCTTCCTATTACTTCAAATCCCATAGCGTTCCAGTCATAGGTTTTGAGCAGCCCTTCCAGTAGAATTGGCTCATCATCAACAATCACTAATTTTAATAATTTCATAATCATCTCCGTTTTATCTTAAGATAAAATAACATATTTTATAATCTTATTTTATTATCAGCGAAAGAAATAAAATATTAAAAAGAATACTTTTTATGTCAAAAATAATACATAATATTCCTGGGAGATATTTTTTGGCAAAAAAGAACTGCTGCATTTGCAACAGTTCTGCTATATTCCTTTTTGGAATTGCATAAATCCTTATCAGCCGCCAAGGGATTTTATCATGTGTTCTACAGAATCTGGATCTACACCGGACAATTTCAGGATCATGCCTGCCGTCCGTATGCAGAAACGGCGGAAATATAAAAAGGCAAAAATAAATGCGGTTCCAAACAGGATTCCTGTTATCAGCCTTCGAATATTACCGCTTTCGTAAGGGGTCAGCTTCTGCAGGAATCCATCAAAAATAAGGGGAACCATCATTGCCAGAACAATTTCAAATCTGGGGCAGCCCCAGAAAATAACAATGGGTATGCCTAGAATCATACCCATCAATTCACCTGTACACCGCGCACAGATAGGAAATTGTTTTCCTCTGAAATAGAAGGAACGGTCCGGCCTGGCATGGCATCCAAAGAAAATTCTCAGGAATTTTCCAATCTTAGAATGCTCCAAGCGCCAGTCCTGCTGCTCCAAGGATTACAAAATAAATAATGTAGAATACAACCCAGAGAATTACACTTACCAGTGCGCCGATTCCTGCAGCCTTAGCAGTCTTAGGTTTCTGATCTTTCCATACCAGGAATAAAATCAAACCGACAACCGGAATACAGCATCCTAACAATCCCCATAAAAATCCGCCATTATCATTGCTATTATCCATTTTCAACACTCCTAACTTCATTAAAATTTTTAGAAGATTATAAATTTTATATAAACTTCCGTCTTATTATGCCAGAAAATGTCGAAATTGTCAATATAGCGAAAAATTGTTTTCAATCAATTTCCAGCAGCATAGCATATACTTCCCGCTTGGAAATTCCACGGTCCTTTGCCACGAGTTTCATGGCCTCTTTCCGGGGAATTCCCTGTTTCTCATAGTTCATCATATGCGCAGAAAGAGAGATTGATTCCCAATTTTTCTGTTGTTCCTCTTTAAGTTCTTGTAATTTTTTTCCCTGTATTACCAAGACAAATTCTCCCTTTGGAGTCTCTTTATGGTAGTAGGAGAGAGCGCCGGAAAGGGTGGAGGAGAAAATGGTTTCATATTTTTTAGTGAGCTCCCGGCAGAGTGTAACGTTCCGATCACCCAGTATTTCGTACAATTCTTCCAGTGTTTTTACCAGGTGGTGCGGCGCTTCATAGAGAATTATGGTGCGTGTTTCTGTTTCCAGTGAGGAAAGTATGGCAGAACGTTCCTTTTTATTTCTGGGAAGAAATGCTTCAAAGGCAAAACGCCTGGTGGGAAGTCCGGAGAGGGTAAGGGCAGTAACACAGGCGGCGGCTCCAGGAAGAGAAGTGACTTCAATGCCGGACTCATAAGAGATCCGTACCAGTTCTTCCCCTGGATCAGATATTCCAGGAGTTCCGGCGTCTGTAATTAATGCAATGTTCTGTCCTTGTTTCATTTTTTCTACAAGCTGGTATGCTTTGTCGATTTTATTGTATTCGTGATAACTGGTCATGGGGGTTTTGATATCAAAATGATTTAATAGTTTGATAGAATTGCGGGTATCCTCCGCGGCTATTAAATCTACTTCCTCTAATGTGCGCAGTACCCGCAGGGTAATATCCTCAAGATTGCCAATGGGGGTGGCGCACAGATATAATCTGCCTTGCATAAATGATCCTTTCTATAAACAAATAGGTAAAGTCAGTAACCATAGATATCATAAATTTCGTCTGTATAAACTCCAGGTTCCTTATAGACAATCAATGGCTTTTCCACGGTTATTCTGGGTCTGCCGCCCCGAAGGCCTTCTAAGAGCACCATATTTGGTTCTTTGTCCACAAAAGGATAAACGAGCTGCATCCGTTTGGGTTCCAGGCCGTATTGATGCATCAGCGCCATAATTTCGGCAAGGCGGAATGGACGGTGCACCATGTAAAAGCGTCCCTGGGGCTTTAAAAGCCGGGCGCTTTCCCGGATAACATCTTCAAGGCTGCAGAGAATTTCATGGCGGGCAATTGCCTTTGCCTCATTGGGATTGGTTAGGCCGTGCTGTCCGGTCATATATGGGGGATTGGTAGTAACCACATCAAAAGAAGATGCTCCAAACTGTTTGGAAGCATCTTTAATATCGCCAGTTTCGATGTTGATTTTATCTTCAAGTTTGTTATACATGACACTGCGTCTTGCCATGTCGGCGCTTTCTGGCTGAATTTCTAAGCCGGTAAAATGCAGTCCTGGAGTCTTTGCCTCCAGAAGGATGGGAATAATTCCGGTTCCAGTGCCAAGATCCAGGACGGTTTCCCGGGGTTTTACCTGGGCAAAACCGGACAAGAGAACCGCATCCATGCCAAAACAAAATTTTCTGGGATTTTGAATGATAAAATATCCATTGCGGTGCAGTTCGTCCAGCCGTTCATTTTCTAATAATTCTATAGACATAAATTCTCCCATTTTACATATCAGTGGGCGTCGTCAATTTTGGATTTTCCTTTGTCCTCTAAGGCGGACAGTTCTCTTAGTTCCTCCGGAGAGAGTTTCGCATGATCTTTTTTCCGTTTGGGTTTAAAGCGCAATTGGTCGATCTTGTACTCCCGGATTTCTTTTTCATCATCAATCTCTACAATTACTTTTACGGTCTGTCGTAAAACGTTGACACTGTGAACTTCACCTTTCAGGCGGTCGTCGGTGGTAACATAGTCTCCGAGATTTGGAAGGCGGCTGTTTAAGTACTCGTAGGTTTCCTCTTCATTCTTAAGGCAGCACATCAGCCTGCCGCAGACACCGGAAATCTTAGAGGGATTTAAGGAAAGATTCTGTTCCTTTGCCATCTTAATGGACACGGGCGCAAATTCTGATAAAAAGGTATTACAGCATAAGGGTCTGCCGCAGATGCCGATTCCTCCTAAAATTTTTGTTTCGTCCCGGACGCCGATCTGACGAAGTTCAATACGGGTGCGGAACACAGCGGCCAGATCTTTTACCAGCTCCCGGAAATCAATTCGGCCGTCAGCGGTAAAATAAAACAGCAGTTTATTGTTGTCAAAGGTATATTCTGCGTCCACCAGCTTCATTTCCATGCCGCGCTTCTGGATTTTCTCCAGACAGATCTGGAAGGCTTCTTTTTCTTTGTGACGGTTTTTAGCTTCGATCTTCTCATCTTCCTGATCGGCAATTCGGATCACCGGCTTAAGGGGCTGAACCACTTTTTCTTCTGGAAGTTCTTTGGGGGGGATCATTACCGTGCCAAACTCAACGCCCCTTGCCGTTTCTACAATGACATGGCTGCCCTGGGTAATATCTAATTCTCTGGGGTCAAAATAATAAATTTTTCCGGCGGTGCGGAATCTGACTCCAACTACTTTTATCATGTTCTAATTCTCCTTTATGGTCTGCAGCAGCAATTCCATCACCAGTTCAAAATTTACATTGGCTTTTAAGCGGTTCTTTGCCTTGTCCAATGATTTGATGATGGTTTCAATTCCTTCATAGGAACTCTTGCTTGCCTGTTTTTTTAGATCGGAAACCTCATCTTTGAATATGAGGCTGTTAATATCGGAAGTGGCTTTGTACAACAGGACGTCGCGATACCAGATAAACATGATATCGAAAAAGTCGTTGATTTCCAGTTTATAATCGCTGATTCGTTTGATGGTTTCCACCATTTCATGTAATTCAATATCTTTGCCCCGCTTTACCAATTGCAAAGCTGTACTTTTAATTTCATTAAAGTCTTCGGAACTGGCAAGCTGGATGGCTTTTCCAACGTTTCCCTGGGCAAATGAGGTACAGATATCTGCCTTATAGTCCGGTATCTGGTATTTTTCCATTAAAAAATTATGAATGGCAGAATCAGGAACTGCCTTTAAGTTCAGGGTAACGCATCTTGACAGGATTGTGGGCAGCAAAGCATCGGAATTGGAGGTCAGAAGCAGCACCACTGCGTAAGCAGGAGGTTCTTCTATGGTTTTTAATAAGGCGTTCATTGCCTGCTGGCTCATTTTTTCTGCTTCACTGATGATATAAATCTTGTATGGTGATGCATAAGGCTTAATGCCGATATCATTGTTGATCTGTGTTCGGATATCGTCTACAGAAATGGTACTGGGCTTCTCGTGCTGCAGATAGATGATGTCCGGCTGATTGCCGGAAAGAGCCTGCTGGCAGGAATGACATTTCATACATCCTTCCACCGTGTGCTCTTCGCACTGCAGGGCCATGGCAAAGCTGTTTGCCAGCGCCATTTTTCCCGATCTGTCTGGTCCGTTAAGAATATATGCGTGACTGACCTTGTTCATGGAAATTGCATTTTGTAAGTGTTCTTTGATTTGTTCGTGTCCGATTATATTTGAAAAGCCTGGCATAATTCTTCCTCATTTCTGTTTATAGTAAATATATTAAGTGCACACATCCAGTAGCAGTCCGCGTATTTCTCCCACTTTGCTTAAAATCGTAAGATGATCCTTTTCATCCTTTACCAGTTCGCTGGCAAGATCATCCAGATTTTTATCTACTAGTTTTACAATACCATAGACTCTATGGCGTCCTCTGCGGTCCAGAAAATTTTCTCTGGAAAATTTGTGGGAACGGTTCACTACCTCGTTTAAGAAATCTTTTACCAGGGAGCGGTACCGCTTCATGTCCCGGATATCCATATGTTCAGCAAGTTTATCACCCTGTTCGGTGATGTCGTTCATCATGCCGTTTAATTTTTCCTGAAGTTCGGATTCTTCAATGTGGCTTGCCAGTGTAAATTTAAAGCTTCCATCGCTGCGCTCTGCTGCGTGGGGGGCTTCCACAGGCTGTGTCTGGGTAACCTGTTCTACTTTTATTGCCATGAAATCACCTGCCTTCTTTTTATATATTATCGGTTTTTTTGTATCAGTTGTAAAGTATAAATTAGTTGTTTATCCTTCCATTTTAAGGGAGATGTTCTTTTGAATACAGGATATTAGTTCTTTTGTGCAGCAGTCCAGGCTGTCGTTGACGTAAAATTTATCAATGCCTGCCTGTTTTAAATTGTTCAATGAGAAGTCCTCTTCATCTGCTAGAAACCTTCGGCACATTTCCGCATATTTAGGTTCAGACTGCATCCGTTCCCGGTCCAGAGCCCGCTGCAGCCGCTCTCCAGGCTCTAAGTCAATGTAGAGGGGAATGAGAACGTCTTTTCCGAAATATTCTTTTAACTTCAGGTAAGATTCCAGGGTGCCGATAATGAGATAGTGGTACTTTTCCAGATTAATCTGGTGATCATTTACTGTAAAATATTTCCAGATACCATGAACGGTCTGGTAAGACCGCAGCTCAATAATCTTTCCCTGCTGTTCCAGTTCCTTCTGTTCTTGTTCTGTTAAAAAATAGTATTCCACACCGTGAGTCTCTCCGTCCCTTATGGGGCGGGTGGTGTAAGCAACCAGCGTTTTTAAGGGAAGCGATGCGTTCTCCAGAAGCCGTTTGTAGATAGTGTCTTTTCCGCACGCACTCTTTCCCATTAAGCAAAATATTTTTCCCATAAGTCTGTTCCTTTGTCATATTCTTTTACAGTATAGTATAGGCCGTGGAAAAATTCAATAAAAATCACCGATCAAATCTGTATAAGCTCTAAGGTGGACAGGATTATGGAAGATACATATTTGAGGGAATTATTTGGGGTTTTGTAAACATAGTTCACTGGTAATCTCCTTCTGACGCTGAAGCCTTGCTTTGAGACTGTAAAGAAATCTTTCGTTTCCCAGAACTTTAAGCATAGGGCCAAAGGACAGAACTTCAATCAGCAGTTCTGTTTCCATATTCTGATTGTAATAGATGAGGCATTCATAGGTGTTCTCATCTATTTTTGTGGTGTTTTTATTATAATTGGCAAAATGGAGCATGGCGCGTTCTAAGGCATTGCGCTTGTTGATAATATGCAGCCGCAGAGGGTCCGTGTAGTATGAATGTTGAATCATATGATTGAAATCCACAGGGGAGGAAAGAATTTTATCTGTAGGAATTACACGCTGCATACGGGAAAGATTCAAAGTTTCAAGCCTCATCCTGCTGTGCCCGCACTGTTTCAGGGCCAAAAGACGGAATTTGTCATTTTTTACAGAGTATTCCAGGCGTGCGGGGACATAATAGTGGTGTACGCGGGTTCCTCTGGGGGAAGTGTAATCAATATCCACATAACGTCTCTGTTTTTGTGCCGCAAGCAGCGTGCGGAAGATGCTGCGGTACTTTTCGTCTGTATAAGGATCGCCGTCTGTAAACTGGTCATAATAGTAGAATTGTTCCTGTTTCCACAAAGGAACGGCAGAGGCAAGCATATCATTCAAATTGTCCAACTGCTTCGGATCAAGAAATAATCCCATGCGTGGGTCGGACAGCAATGCTTTCAGGTAAGATTGCTCAAGAGAGGTAACAGGCATGGAAAAGGAGGAATTAAGTTTGGAACGATAAATGATACCGTCCCGTTCAAATAAATTCCATGTGCCGTTTTCCAGTTTGGGAATCATAGAGATCAGGCTTTCCCCAAATCCTTCCTGGGAGATTTCCCGGCGGATATCCTCTATGGTAAGGGGATTCTGGCAGCACAAGAGATGATGTAACACCTGATAGTAGCAGCTATAAGTTTCTGAAAATAATTCCATAAGCAGATTCTCCTAAATGATTCCAAATTATTTATTCAATCTCATACATTTGATACATGTTCTGAAGATCCTGGTAAAAACGCTGTTCTACAGATTTTGCCGTACATTCCAGAGATAAAATTCTTCCGGTAAATGTGCGCACCCAGGGCAGCATTTCGTTACAGTCAAATACTTCGGTTTCATACCGATACGTATTTTCTGCAATTCTTGTGACGGTTCCGCCTCTGCCCTCATGTTCCAGGCGGTCAATAATATAATGCTCCATAGGTTCCTGAACCTGCAGCGTCATGGTTAAGCGGTCAAGATGGCGCCGTTCCGGCCCTTCAAAGGATACGCCCCAGAGATGGCGGCGGTTTTTGTCCAATTTTTCCAGCAGTTCTTCGTATACTTGCGAAATCTCCAGGGAAGTCACATTTTTGATGGTATCCAGCCGAAAGCAGGAGAAACGTCTCTTCTTTTCCAGATATGCGCAGAGAAAGCGCCGTCCGCTTCTGGCGCTGGTAAAAATCTGCAGCGGAACGCAGCTTATGGTGTTTGTAAACTCTCTTTTGGAACTTTTGATGGTGAGATTTACAGACTTTTTATGATTCATGGCGTCAAGAAGTTCCAGAAGTATTTCTTCTTCCAGGGTATGTACAAAGAAACTGTGTTTCACCCGAAAAGTCTCATTGAAAAAGCCCAATTGATCGGTCAGTAAATTTCCCACAATTCCAAAACAGCCTGCCATTTGATAAAAGGCAAGGGCATCTAGTGCATCTTCATGGGATTTCAGCCAGAGGATCAGGCGGTTGTCAAGGGAAAAAACTACGGTTTTTCCCTGCTTCTTCTTGTGTATAATACCTTCTTTGGCGTAAGCGTTGCATTTGCGGCGCACCGTTTGAATGTCAAACAGCGTTTCATACCGGGTAAGCAGATTGTCTGTAATTTCTTCTGCTGTCAGGATTTGGCCGTCCCAGAGCAGATCCAAAATAAGAAAATGCAGCATGATATCATTGTCTGTAAAGCTTTTTGTCTTCCATACCTGGAACAAGGGATTGGTATCCAAAAGATTACTGTCTATGGCAAGGGAGATATTGGAACCTTTGGAACCGTAATCTTTGCGCACAAAAGGAGCAAGCCAGCTTTCCAGCCGCCTTCGTTCATTATCATAGGTTCTGGGGCTTTTTGTTTTAAATTCATTTCTGGTTTTAAATCCATAGACGAAAAAATCGCGTACATATTCTCTTGTTTTCGAAAAACTTTTCACCAGTTCCTGAAACTCAGACATTTTTATTCTCCTTGAAATTATCTGGGTATAGTATAACATAACCTGAACTTTAATTGAAGTTCGCACCTTTTTTAAAATGATGTTTTGGAAAAATCTGTATATAATTGCTTTATCAATTTAGAAAATAAAAAAGAAAGGGTGATAAGACATGTTTGTAATTTTTAAAGAAAATACCAGGTTTCCAATAAAAATATGGCTGGAAAATGAAACACAGTTGGAGGAAAGCTGTTTGGAACAGGCGTATCACCTGTCCCAGCTTCCATTTCTTCATAAATGGGTCTGTTTAATGCCGGATACCCATACAGGAAAAGGAATGCCCATTGGAGGTGTCATTGCTGCAAAGGATGTCATTATCCCCAATGCTGTGGGTGTGGACATTGGCTGTGGCATGGATTTTATACCTACCAATGTGCACATGGAGAATATTCGGCAGATTCAGACGGGAAATGGTACGCTGATTCAGAGTATCATAGGGAATATTATGAGAACCATCCCTTTAAATATGGAAAGATATAAAACGCCGCAGGAATCCAGAGTCCTTGACCAGGCAAAGGATGAGTTGGAAAAATATGAAAAGAACCTAGAGCTGCTGCCGCTGATAGAGGATGGATATTTCCAGGTGGGAAGCCTGGGTGGGGGCAATCATTTTATTGAGCTGCAGGAAGATGAGGAAGGTTACCTCTGTATCATGATTCATTCTGGCAGTCGCCATCTTGGGAAGGCCGTCTGCGATTATTTTCATAATCAGGCCAGAGAGCTGAACAGGATGTGGTACAGTGAGGTTAAGGATGAATACCGCCTGTCTTTTCTTCCAGTAGATTCGCCGGAAGGGAAGCAATATATTAATTGGATGAATTTGTCTATGGATTATGCCTTTGAAAATCGCGCCCGTATGCTGGATAAGACCTGTTCCATTGTAAAAGAGCTGATCGAGAAACATACAGATGTTACAGTAGAATTTGGAGAAGAAATCAATTGTCATCATAACTATGCATCCCTGGAACATCATTATGACGCAAATGTCTGGGTGCACAGAAAAGGAGCCACCAGGGTACGGCAGGGGGAATTGGCGGTAATTCCAGGGGCCATGGGTTCTTTCAGCTATGTAGTAGAAGGAAAGGGATGCGTGGAATCTTTTTGCACTTCCTCTCATGGGGCGGGAAGGAGCTACTCCCGGAAAGGCGCGATGGAGGCGTTTACAACAGAGAAGGTAATGGTGGATTTGAAAGAACAGGGCGTGATCCTGGGGAAACGCAAGAAGAATGATGTGGCGGAGGAATGCCGTTTTGCCTACAAGGATATTGATCAGGTGATGGCCCAGCAGTCCGACATGGTTACGCCGGTGCGGAAATTGAAAACAGTGGGCGTAGTAAAAGGGTAGGAGATACAGGAATCTGGAAAGTCTTTCAAAAACAAATTCATAAACATTTCAAACTTTTTCTGTTAAAATTATGTTATGATGGAATTACGAAACATTAAGGAGGAAATGGGTATGAAAATGAATCAATTGAGGATTCTGTTTTTATCAGGCATATGCTCTGCGGCTCTTTTGGGCGGCTGCGGTCCGAACGGGAACGTCTCTTTTGATCATAGAGATGCAGCAGAGACGGTGGAAAACGACCAGATGGACACGAATGAAACAGAGGAAGCAGGGGGAACGGAAACAGTAAATGTTGGAGAATTTTCTATGCAGGATATTAATGGGGAAACTTATACCCAGGACATGTTTGCGGATTATAATCTGACGATGATAAATGTGTTTGCTACCTGGTGTTCTCCCTGTATCAATGAGATTCCAGATTTACAGAAATTGCGGGAGGAAATGAAAGATCAGGGGGTTAATGTGGCAGGCATTGTTTTGGACGGTATTGACGCGTCCGGAAGCGCCAATGAGGAAACAGTAGAGACTGCGAAGGTCCTGGCAGATCTTACAGGAGTTTCCTATCCATTCCTGATACCTGATCAGAGTTACATGAACGGCAGGTTAGCCGGAATTAATGCAGTTCCTGAGACATTTTTCGTAGATAAAGAGGGAAATATTGTAGGAGAGACTTATTCTGGAGCCCGTTCTCTGGAAGAATGGAAGAGTATTGTTGAGGCAGAATTGAAAGAGGCAGAAAAATGAGGCGATTCAAGGATTTTTCTCCCATGGGAGTCTGCATGGCAGTTCTTGGGCTTGCCATGATGGGATATGGGATTTTCCGGGGAGAAATGCCAGTAGTTCTGGAAAAAGCAATTAATATTTGTATGGAGTGTATTGGAATTGGATAAAAGAAAAAGTACAAAGGAATGGAAACGCCATGGAATACAGGCGCTCTGGGGATTGCTTACCAACAGTTATCTTATAGGATTTGCCCAGGGGAAGATTTATAAAGGGAAACTGAAGAACCTCTGTGTTCCCGGGCTAAACTGCTATTCCTGCCCGGGAGCAGTGGGCGCCTGTCCGATTGGGGCATTACAGGCGGTAATTGGGAACTGGAATTTTAAATTTGCATTTTACGTGGCAGGATTTCTCATGTTTGTGGGCGCTTTGATGGGAAGATTTGTCTGCGGCTGGCTGTGCCCCTTTGGGCTGATTCAGGATTTACTGCATAAAATCCCTTTTCCGAAAAAAATAAAGACCTTTCATGGAGATAAGCTGTTAAGAAAATTGAAATATGTAATACTATTGGTTTTTGTAATTCTTTTGCCAATGGTGCTGGTGGATATCCTGGGTCAGGGAGCCCCCTACTTCTGTAAGCTGATCTGTCCGGCAGGCACCCTGGAGGGAGGAATCCCTCTGGTGCTGCTGAACAAATCTATGCAAAGCGCTTTGGGATGGCTGTATGCCTGGAAAAATGTGCTGCTGCTGATTACAATCTTTCTATCAATTATTATTTATCGTCCTTTCTGCAAATACATATGTCCTTTGGGGGCAGTTTATTCTGTGTTTAACCCCATATCGGTGTTCCGGTACCGGGTAGATAAAGATACATGTATTGACTGTGGCGCATGCGCCGAAGCCTGCAAGATGCAGGTAGAACCGGTGAAGAATGTGAATCATCCAGAGTGTATCCGCTGCGGGGAATGTAAGAATGCCTGTCCGGTAAAGGCGATACACTGATATTGAAAATGCCTATTTTATGGTATAAAGAGTTGAAAAAATTTTGTAAGTGAACCTGTAAATCATAAAATTTACAGGTCAGACTGTAGACAAAGAGAGGTGTCAGAGCAAAACTCCAACACCGCTCTCTTATCGTGAGATATATCTTCTTTAAAATACGTGGACATCCCTTGGATGGTAGTCCTCTTCGCCCCTTTCTGGCAAG
>CATNCF010000054.1 GCA_950097145.1 uncultured Lachnospiraceae bacterium | reverse complement strand
ATAAGCCTTTCAAAGCGTTCCTGCGCCTGCCTGTCAATGACGGCTAGATAGGAGTTCAGTCTGCCACTTGTGAGAAGATTGGTGTATGTAACCTTGTGGTACTGTTTCAGATAATCCTGATGCCGCTGTCCCCATGTGCCTATCGGCTGTTCTTCTTCGTTGGGTAATATTAAATCTGGAATAAGATACCCATTTTCTTCGTGATATGTGCCGCCTAACTGTTCAAATATTGACTTCATATGCAAAAACTCCTTTTCTGTATGGTTTGGTTTCTGCGGGGCATCTGCAAGCAATGTGTCAGCAGGCTGTATGTATATACTATCTTTAAGTTAAGTAATCCCCTTGCCACTCGTATTTGCCGCCTAATTCCTCAAATAATGATTTTGCCATCTTCTAGTTCCTCCAAATAAGATATTCACTCCACATTATTGTGTCTGTTGTCTTAAACGCAATTTTGAGTTTTCTCCTTATCTGGTTTCACTCATCCCCTATTTTAAATTTAATTTTGGGATATTCCTTCTTTAATTTTTCTATCACTTCACTTAGTTGCATTGTCAAACTTGCATCCATTTTCTGTGAAATAATTCTGTTCCAATTTTTTATAACATTCCATGAAATCAGAATGAAACTATACTATATTCCTCTGCTCCCCACGTATGGAGCGATATTTGTTCTCTGACATTTTGCTATGGAGATATTCCCCTATCGTAACTTCTGATTTCATATCCATATCAGCCTGAAATATTCTTACCATATAAGCTATCAGTTTAATTTCTATGTCATTATCTGCTATCTCTATCTCTGATTCAAAGGGTATCACTTCTTCAGCAGTTACCAGTATTGAACTACTCCTTTCGCTTATTGCGACTGAACTATCAAGCAGCCTGCACTTATGGACATTACAATAGTTCATCCCTTGTAACTGATGTAATATATGCCAATAGCTCTCCCCAAACTGTTCCCTGTCTTCGGATGCACAAATAGTACAATATCTTAAATTCCTTTCTTTCACACCCTTACTTTTCTGCATTGGGAGCAGATTATAGTAATTACCTTACATACCATATTAATGAATCCATTTACATTGGATAACACGGTAGACATACTCGAATATGACATATATCCTTCCATTTCCTCTCTTTCATAATTCCTTTTATAAAAGAATTATACTCCGTAATGGGAAATAAATAAGTTGATTTGCTATGAGTAAAATTTTGCCATTTTGCATAGAAAATCATTCATAAGTGCCTAATTGCAGCCTGATGTGATTTCTGTCGTCAGACCAGAATTTTGCCTCCAGCTTTCTTCCAATTATCTCACGATGGACACCCTTGCTCTTGGTTATACACTTCCCACTACTAGGGCGTGTTACGGACTTTCATCGATTAGATTGCGCCCATACTGGGCGCACATTAAAAAGGTGTAAAGCCTTTATAATCATCAAGGTTCTATGGGATGCTCGTTCGGAATGTGTTGCTATCCCGACAGATTTGTTTGCTTTAATGCTACGGTCATAAAACTGCCGACAAGCCTGTAATTATTGTTAGAGCGTATATTTAATCTTATGATTTTTATCATTCACTATAAATAATATCGGCAGGAACTTACCACCGCTCCTGCCGATATTTTAAATCCAGTTTCAGTTCTTATTGACAAAATTGATTCCCTCTGTATCTATCCCACTTCATAATCCTGGGTATATCCCCCGTCAAATTCTGGCTTCTGATCCAATTCTCTAATTACTTCCCGATAAAAATTCACAGTGGTCTGCATCATATAAGGCGTTACCCATAACATTCCAAGACCACAGGAAAGCAATCCCAGCAGACTCCAGCCGATAAAACTCAGGTAAATATAAAATAATCTTCCCTTATTGCCCTGCATCAGCTCAGAACTCTCACGAAAAGCTTCTATCACACCCATATTTCCATGATCCACCATGAGGAAAAACATCAATGCCAGCCGGAACAGAATCATCAGCATAGGCACCAGACCTGCAAAATACAAAAGCACTCCAATCACGATTGCCAGTACCATACCTGACATGCTCCCAATCACCAGACAGACCGTTCCAGGCAATTGACACAGCAATTCTATCCCAAAGAGAAGCAGAAATCCAAGAATATAGCGATCCGGCCTCCTGGTAAATTCTCCAAACAGCATTCCTATGGAAGCCTGCTGTTTCCTGGCAAAACCCAAATAAATTCTTGTAACTCCACACTGCAGGACAATAGACACGGATGCAATAATCACCACTGCCAGAAGGTATATATTAAACTGGATCATTCCCCCCCTGCTAAATAGAAACAAAAAGTAAAATGGCATCAATGCCGCCGACATGATCATCTGCATTAATAAATTTACACCGATAGCAATTCCCCAATGCCCATTTAACTGTTCTCTTGATATTCGTTTTAACTCTGCCGATGTACGCCTCATAATCAATAACGCTCCATTTCAAATTCTTCCAGCGGCCTTGCCGCATAATCAATATTTTTTCCTCTTACTGCATTTGCCCGGATTGTCCTCTGATTCTGCTGATATGGATTAGCCTGGAACTGTCCCTGTTTTTTCTTATTGGAATCCACTCCCGGCTTCTCCTGGCTTTCCCCGTCAGAATCCGTCTTATCATCTACTGGATATGTAATTCTGGTAGAAGTAGTTCCTCCAGACACATAATTTTTGCCGCATTCCGGGCAGACAGAAGTCTGAAGGCGTACAGAAACTGATAGTACTTTACCTCCTTTTTCTTCCGCTTTGGTATAAGCATTCGCAACATGCTCTCCCTCGTGAGCCCGCACCTGGCCAGCCGCCGCTTCCGGCGAAATATGCGCTGCTGCTTTAAAAGAAACGTTTTCATCAGAACCATCCTTATATTTTCGTTTCTCACAAGTCTCACACTTTTCCCCTGGTTCTTTTCTGCCAAAACTGTTTTTCTCTGTCTCTTCTGCCTCTTTACTGCCCGCCGTTTTACCGCCTTGTTCCTGTCCTCCTGCCGGGTTTGTATTTTCATACGGATTCAAAAAGTTATTATTGTATAAATTCATTCCAACCATTAAACCTGCCAAACTGCCACCTCTTTTCTTGTTATTAAAATTTAAATCATTATTTTTGCTCCATTTTTAATATCTTCCCTGTTCTGGCATGAACTCTTATCTTATACTGATATCTGTCCCTCACAAGTTCCACTTCGTATGCAAAAATACCCTTTTGTTTCATCAGTTCCACCCTGACTGCTTCTGCTCCCGGTATTTGGGAAAGGGCAATTTTCTTGGCCTTTTTCCAGCCAATATAGCCATGCTTATTCTTCCCCTTAAAGGATTTCAGTTCCCACTTATAATCCAGAAGCTTCTTATCTCTTGCATGATACTCCAGAATATACTTTTTATCTGCTCGTTTGACATTTACCTTATATCTGTATATTCCACCGTCATATCTCTTGAGAATACTGGTAATTTCTCCGCCAGATACCTCCTGCAGCGCCAGGTTCCGGCATACACTTTTACTCATAATCTTCCTGCGGCTGGTCCGATTGATCCGAATTTCTTCCCAGCCATAGGATAACAGCGTCCCATCAATAGCACGGTAAGTAAGCTCATATTCTTTGGTTCCTTTCCACAAATGGACTTTATAAACCAAAAACCCTTTTTCATAATCTTTATCCACTTCTGTCACTGCCGATTTTTTCACCTTTTTCAGCGCAAGTTTCTGTGCGCTCCGTATACTTGTAATTTTCCCGGCATATGCCGTATCTGAAGTAATCAATATGCCTGTAAACACCACGCTGAGCATTAATATAAGTGTAATAATCCTTGTGTGCTTTCTCATAAATGATTCCTCCATTCATTTTTAAATGCTGCAGTTTGATCTAATACAGCGCCATAGTTACGTTTGTATGCCCCTTACAGGCTCTTGTGGTATGGAACTGGTCAGATCTACTGGCCTGAGATAATATACTTTTATATTTTTCACATTCCGCAAAAAATTCCATACGACTTCCTTCGCATCATCTCCGTTTGCTGCCGCAGTTTCATACCCTGTAATATTATCACGGACTGCTAGAACTGCCGGTGTGGCATTCTGTTTCATTTCAAACTCAACCGGAGTTCCCAGATGATATTTGCAGAATGCCTGGTCAAAGCTTCCCATATGCCCATCCATTCCGATTTCATGTATATTGAAATTATGCGGCTCAGGAATCTGAACTGGCAGAGGTTTGTTCTGCTTTTGCCAAAAGCGCTCTAATTTCTTTGCATTTTCCAATGGCATGGAACGATAAATATAATTCGTTCCTGCCACTGAAACTCTAATGATTTTATTTTCCATGACATATTCAAATCCGGGCGCTATATGTATCTATGTCCCCTGGATATATGCCAGATCCTGAAGCTGTGCCGATTTTGAGGAATTATAGTGTACCCTCACATCATCCATACGAACCCCTGACAGGCTTTCCATTCCCAATTTCAAATGTTCTGGCAGCCCTGTATTATTTTTCTGCGGAATATTTTCTAGTTTATTGATACTGTCTTTTTGAGAGAAAAACTGCATAGGTTTATGATACAGCAAACTATCCTCTTTACCGCTTCGTTTTTTCCCTGCTTTTCGCTCTGTTAATACATGCTCTGCGTGAAAACTGTCCTCTTTTAATTTCCTGTTTGTGTGATACATCCTCTCCACCCCCATAACTTTAGTGGCATTATAGCACATATTTTACGTTTTGACAATTCCTGCGCCTGTTGACAATCCCTGCGGTTTGTTCTACAGTTCCAAACAGGGGCAGAAATGACTTGATGTAAGTCGTGCACCCCTGAATTGATCCATAGAAAAGAAAAAAGATGGCTAACGACAACCATCTTTTTCCCAGTCCATGCTATCGAAGGGATGGAGAAAGTCAGAAAAGTGCTCGGAGAAAACAGGAAGCTCTAATAGAAATGAAATGTTACACCAATTCAGGCTCTTTTTTTACAATAACAGTCCGGATGCCTTCTATGTCCATGCCTGTTGCAACTGCAATCTGTTCCAGAGTAAAGTGATTCATGTACATATTCAAAATAATTTTTTCTTCCCTTTCGGCTCTTCCCTCAGCTCTTCCCTCGGCTCTTCCCTCGGCTCTTCCTTTTTCCCTGATTCCCTGGCTCAAATTACACATTGCTCTCACATCCTCTCTCATCTTATCACTTATCAGGATATTATACTCTGTTTCCATAATTTCCAGCTTTTCATCTGTGGATAATTCCATGGAAAGCATGGCGCCATGATTACTTTGTGAAATCTATGGCGCATGTACCGCTTTTTACAGTATAATAGCTGCTGATTCCCCTCTGTTCCGTATTATATGCCAATATTATACCCTGAAACATCCTCTGAATCAATCGGTACTTTTTTGAAGTTTCATAATAAAGGCTATGGAAAGAACGAGACGATCCTGCAATGAATTTCAGCTTTAAAAAGCCTGATTCTGCGGGATCGTCTCTTTTTCAACTGTCAGGGGCTAAAAAATCAGTATTAGCCGACAGCCCCTTGATATGTCTGATTTTTTGTGTACCTATAAAGAATATTCTTACGGGGTCGCACTAGTCTGTTCAGGATGCTCAAACAGGTATTGTACCTGTGCTTCAGTCAACGTACGGTTATAAGTACTGACTTCATCAAAGATACCCTTGAATGGATTTCCCCACCAGCTTCCTGCAAGGAAAAGCCTGGTAAAGGAATCCGTTACGCCCGTGCTAGTGTTCTCATACACTTTCTGTCCATCCACATACAATCTCATTCCATTTTCACTATTTGCCCAAGTGAACATACGCCATTCCCCGACACGCAGCACATCTGCCACACATGGCGGTACTTTCGCATCTGTTATGCTGTTATCTGGATCATTCATTATTAAACTAATAGAACCTGTGGCATTAGCACCCATTGGTGCATAAATAGTAAGAGCTCTATTCCAAGCTACAGTTCCTCCCATCAACAAGGTCTGCCAATCCGTATCAACATCTGCAGGTTTTACCCAAAAGTTAATCGTAAAATCTTTCGCGCCTGATGTTATTCCATGGCCCGCTAACTCCAAAGCTGTAGCGGCAGCAGAAGCATTAAGCTGGATTCCCTTTCCTGATTTTCCTTCCTGATAATCGGCTGATATTGTTCCATCACTCATTGCACCTCCATTTACTAACTTTGCAGCCGCACCGTCCGTCACTCCATTATTCAAATTATCTTCAAACGAATAGGAAGACAACAGGGCCTTTGCAAGTGATTCTGCCACTGTCAGAACTGTGATTGATACTTTCAGTTCTTTTGTAGTGTCTGCCGGGTAGCGCAATATAATCTCAGTGGTTCCTGCTTTCAGAACTTCTCCGGCTCCTTCAATCTCAATCTGTGACGTCACATTCTCTCTTGTATTATCTGAGAATGTTGCCGTAACCATCATGCCAGTACTATCAAAAATTTCTCCTTCAATGTACTCTGTCTTAAAAGGCTGCTTTGTAACCTCAACAGATGTAAGCCCTGCTTTTACAGTGACATTCACAGATACTTCTGCGTTTGCATTTTCTTCCATTACATATCCCTCTGGAAGAACAAAGGTCTTTGCCGCCGTATAGGCGCCTTCGCTTTCTGGTTTTGTTAAAGTCCAGTCTGCATTATTGACCAGAATAGGCGCTTCCCCTTTCTTCATAGAAACATTGACCTTCAATTTGCTTAAGGCTTCCTTAATCTTTTGTTGTGTAGCTTCGTCTGTTGCCCCCTTAGGAATAACTAAGCTCTTCTCACTTACTGATATTTCGGAAACTGTTGAGGGAATAGCAGAATACAAGGAATCCACCTGTGTTGCATCCAGCGCACATTCAAAAATACTTACCTCATCATAGACAGCACGGAACGCTGAGTTCCAATTTCCTCCTCCCAAAAATATCCTGGAACAACCGTATTTTGCCATAACGCCATCCGACACATGTTTTCCATTTACATACAACTGCATCTTTGAATCTGTATTAACCCAAGTGAGCATTACCCATTTGTCCTGGCTAAGCACATCGGAAACCCTTTTCTCTTCAACAGCATCCTGATTAACACCAGTACCACTTTGAATTGCTATCGTATTTTGAGCTGTTCCATCTGGATTCGCATAAAGAACAAGCTCCTTCCTACTCTGCTCCCCCGTACTGGATAAGATCATTCTCCAGCCCGGGGATAGTTCTTTCGGCTTCACCCACAGATTAATACTAAAGTTTTTCTGCTCCTCAGGTATTGTGGCATCAAGCTCCAGCGCTTTGTTATCTCCCGTATTGCCATTCATTAGAAGCCCATTTCCTTTGATACCGTTCTCATATACAGGATTAAACTCTGTTCCAACATCCGAATAAGTAAAATCGCCAGACTTATCCATCATCTTGGCTGTCTTGCCAGCTATCTGCTCATTCGCCAACGTATCGTCAAAAGTATAGTATGCTGTCCTTGATGCATACATGGATTCCGGCTGGTCTGCTGTGTATACGTCTATCGCCACCTCAGCCGTCTTGGTTGTACCGCCTTCCGTATAGCTGACAGTAACACTCTTATCTGTCGTCTGCAATGGCTGATCTGCGTTCAAAACCGTAACCTGTTCTGTCACATCTTCCCGAGATTCGCTGCCATCTTTGGTATACACAGCCTCAACTTTCATGCCAGTCTTATCAAAGAGATTTCCCACAAGATACGCACGCTTATTGGGGAGTGTTTTAATCTCAATCCTGTCTAAAACTGCATCTTTTACGTCGATCGCCACCTCTACGGTTACTGCTTTTTCTTCCTTTCCGTTTAAGACATAACCTTCTGGAAGATCCCACGTTTTTGTCGCTGTATAAGTGCCAGCCGCTGTAATGCTTTCTGATGATAACGTCCAGTTGGTATCATTCTTAAACTCACATTTCTCTCCATATATCATAGAAACATCAATCTCTAACTTGCTTAATGCTTCTTTAATTTTAGATGTGTCATCTTTTATATCATCCAGCAGAAACATTAATTTTTCCTTACTCACAGATACCTTAGAAATTGTATGCGGAATCAGGTCGTATAAATATTTCACCTGCTTGGCGCTCAGCGTACGGTCATAAATGCTGACTTCATCGAAAACACCATAAAATGCAGGTGGCCAAATACTTCCTCCTAGTAAAATCTTAGACAATCCGCTTATTGCTGCTCCTCCAGTGCCAACTGCTGTTCCATCTACATACAAGGTCATTTCTGTTTCTGTATTGACCCAAGTCAGCATCGTCCATTTGTCAATAAAGAGTTGATTGTCAAATGTTGATGTCCTGAAGTCAGCGGAAGTAGCTCCTTCTCGCTGCGCCTCCACAGCATTCGTTTTATCAGCTGGAGCCGCATAAAGTGCAAGTTCTTTCAATATCGTTCCAGTACTGCACAATATCATTGCGTATTTATCTAACGCTTTCGGCTGTACCCACAAGTTAATCGTAAAGTCTCTCTTATCCTGAGCCATTGTCTCAACAAGCTGTACTGCCTTATCTTTCTTGGTATCGCTGTTAAACAGAATTCCCTGTCCCTTGATCCCTTCTGGATATTCCGGCATGAAACTATTATTTTCATTCAACTGATTATTATTGGCATCTACTATTTTCGCTGTACCGTCTTTTCCATTACTCAAGTTACCCTCAAAAGTATAATATGCCATTCTTGCCTCTTCCATTGTCTGCACAGTAATCGCAAATGTGGCAGTCTTACCTCCATAGGTGACGGTAATAGTCTTTTCACCTTTTGTCAGGGGATCCGTTTCTTTCCATGACGTGCCGTCTGATAATATAGACAGATTGGTCACATCTGAAGTCTCCTCCAAAACTGCCCCGTCTTCCTCATACACTGCCTCTACTTTCATGCCAGTCCTGTCAAAAAGCTCATCTACGATATAGTCAGTCTTTTCTGGAGGCGTAGTAATTCGAATCTCTTTCAATTCTCCCTGTCTTACAGTAACCTTTACTTCCAAGGGTACATTCCTGGTCCCGTCTTTCCAGACATAACCTTCTGGAAGTACCAGCGTCGCAGACACGGTATACCCTTCCTCCGCCGTGCCTGTCAGCGTCCACTTATCAGCGGCAACGCTTTCAAGTACTGGCGCTTCTTCCCCATACTCTATGGCTGCCTTCAGAAGCAATGTGCCTAACTGTGCCTTTACTGCTTCTTCACTTGCATTACTTTTCGTCACTTCTATTGTCTTTTCAAAAGTTACCTCTGAAACTGCCCACGGTACGTGGTGGTAAAGTTCTGCCACCTCATCCTCGGTCAAAGTACAGTCATAAATGCTGACTTCATCAAAAACGCCATGGAAATAATCACCCCACCAGCTTCCTCCAAGGAAGAGTCTATTAATGGGCTTTGACACTGCCGGTCCTTCACCAGCTTTCACACCATTTATATACAATACCATTTTATCTTTGCTATTGACCCAGGTATACATAAACCATTGATCTGAAGATATTCCATTTCTAACTTCTGTCACGGTATCTTGCGCGCCGCTTACTGGGTAAATGGAACCTACCATTGCTCCTCCTCTGGAGCCATAAAGCGCAAGCCCTATATGATTTGATACATCTCCGCCAAACAGCATTACTGAATACGCATTTTCTACTTTCTTAGGCTGTACCCACATATTAATTGAGAAGTCAGAAGCTCCATTCGGTATCTGATTGTTAAGCTCTGCCATTGCTTTTTTCTCTTGGGAATTCAGCAGTATGCCATTTCCCTTTACACCGTCTGCATAAACTGGAGCAGTATCCGTAGGAACCAGATTTCCAGGACTGGCTGCATTTATCACCATTCCTGCAGTCTTTCCTTCCGCCTGTTTATCATTCAGATTTCCATCAAATCCATAATATCCCACAGCGCCATTTTTTAAATCCACGACAGATATATTAATTACTTTGGACTTGGTAACTGGAACGGCTCCCTCAGCGTTACTTGTCTCTGTGTAGCTTACTGTCACAGAAGTATCTTCTGCTGTCAGCGCTCCTGTCTTATCAACCGCTGCCTTATCGGTTACAACTTCCCGTTCGCCGTTGGAATAAACTGCTTCTACCACCATGCCAGTCTTGTCAAAAGTATGCCCCTCAATGTATTTTGTCCGGCTGGGCAGAGTTGAAACGGCAATATTTACTAAATTTTTCTCTTCACTCTTCTCGGATACTGTTACCTTCACTGTAATCGTATCAATAGCGCCTTCTGCAAATTTATATCCCAGAGGAGCGGTAATCTTCGCCTCTGCAGTATACTCTTTTGCTTCTTCTGGATTGTATTCTGCAATGTTCCAGATGGACGCCTGATTCTTAAGGGCAAGGTCTTCCCCGCCTGACACTTTCGCTATCAGTTTCAAATCTGCAAGTTCTCCCTGCACATCGCTGACAGAAGAATTATATGGAACGGTAATTTCGGTCTTATCTGAATTTATGCTATTAATGACAACCGGCTCTGATACTGTAATGGGAACAGTTACCGTAGCTTTTCCTTCTGCATATTGATAGCCAGTTTTGCCTTCTGCATATTCGTAACCTACATCCGCCCTGGGCAAAGCAGCCACTGCGGAATAACCTGTATCGGTCTTGGTCAAGGTCCACAGAGAGCCTCCATTCCTAAGGCTGTAAGGCGAGTTATCCGCAGTCTTAACCGTAAAGGTCAATTCCGCTAACTGCTCCCGGATCTTTGCCTCTGTGGTTCCATAGGGAACCGTTATCTGCGTTTTGGACGGCGTGATTTGTTCGATCAGCACCGGATCTTTAATATTCACAGCTACAGGCACCTGTTTCCATATGGATATCCTGCCGTTTCCTAAATCAAAAGCATATCCCACTGGCGCTTCCGTCTTTCCAGATGCGTTTACTTTTCCTTTGGTTGTCACTGTATAATTATCCAGCGTCCAAATATCCTCCGTATTCGGAAGACTCAGTGTTTCAGTTCCCGCCCCGCCAATAATTGTTACCTGTTCCGCCAAAGCGCGCTTTACATCTGCCAGACTGGTTCCATATTGAACTTCGATCCCATCGTCGGCCGTAACTGCTGTAATCTTCGTTAATTTGTCTGCATACTGTTCCAGATAATATCCTTCCACATCCTCTGGGGTAAAAGCCTCATTGGTAAATACAAGCTCATCCACCAGACCGGAATAATATCCGTCATTTTTCCACGCAGTAACGCCCAGATATGTCTTCATATTTGGACCTTTTTCATTTTGGACGTCCCCGGAACCAACTTTTCTGCCGTTTACATACAGTGTTCCCACTGCCTTCTTAGAATCTTCCGTTCCTTCTACTGTCAGCACAATATGGGACCACTCCGCGTCCTGCCCTACTGAAATATTTGTTGTTACAGCTTCATACAAATTCAGCCCGGAAGAACCTCTGGACCAAAGCTTTAAGCCTCCTTCATTATTTGTTCCTGCTACCGCACACCAGTTATGGGCGCCTCCTTCCCAGAAATTATTGGCTGTAGAAATAACCAGAGCCATATTTTCCTTATAGCCGCTATCCGGTTTCACCCACATGGAGATACTGTAGCTGTTAGTATCTGTATTCACAAGTTTATCCAGCCTGAGCCCGTAGGTTCCATCCATTTTTAACGCATTGCCGCTAAGACCCTGGACAAATTCAAGATTCTTATAGTTCTCATCTGTTACGGTATCTTCCGTAGGAACTGCGTCTGCTGTTTCATCGGCGCGCTTTACAATCGTCCCCACGGACTCTTTGTCTTCAAAACCATATCTCTCACGATACGGCTTTACCGTAAAGCCTGTCACTTCACAAGATTTCCTGCGGGTTCCATAGACATAGGAAACGGTCGCTGAGGTGGTATCCAAGGTAAACGCAGAGGGGCGTACCTGGCATTTTGTTATGCTGACCGGCCTGGTTGTTCCATTTTCCAGATGCGCTGTAATCTCAATACCTTCTTCCCGGAATACAGCCCCCGCAATTTCCAACGCCGGTTCTTTCTCCTGGCTCTTAAACTTATAGGAAATATGGTCAAGCTGATTCTCCGCCTCTACCACAATGTCAATAGCCGTCTTCTTGGTAACGCCACCCTCTGTATAAGCGATTTCTACGACCTGATCCGCCGGATCCAAAGGCGCTTCACTATAAGTATACCCGGTTACTTCTTTTGATGTATCGTCTGTATAAGTAGCCTTTACTACCATTCCTGTTGGATCAAAGTTATCCCCTTCCTGATATTCGATCTTAGAAGGCATTGTTGTGACTTCAATCTTCTGCAGTGCGATCTTTCTCACAGAAATGCTGATCTTTTTCGTAAGGCTTACATCACCGTCCTGATAAGTAACTGTGATTTCGTTATCATTCACAGTTAACGGCCCGCTGGGCTCAAAGCTGCAGGAATCACCGTCCAGCTCCAAAGTAATGCCGTCCTCATAAACAGCATTCAGTTTCATCCCTGCAGGGTCGAATGTCTCTCCCTCCAGGTATACCGTCTTATCCAGCTGACTGGTTATTTCAATACTCTTTAATACTTTTGGCTTTTCTAGAACAGTAATCGGAATTTCTGCTTTCTGGGTTCTTCCCTGTTCCTGGTAGGTAACCGTTACGAACTTATCATTGATCGTTAATGCGCTTCCCGGTTCATACGTATATACATCCCCTGCCAGAACCTTTCTGCTGCCGTCCGTATAAACGGCTGTCACTTCCATCCCGGCAGGATCAAATTTCTCTCCTTGATAATACGCTTTTTTGTCTGGCTGAGCAGTGATTTCAATACTGTCTAACACCACGGTTGTCTTATCCAAAACAGTAATTGCCACCTCTGCTGTCTGGGTTCTCCCCAGCTCCTGATAGGTAATTGTCACAGACTTATCATTTATCGCCAATTCCTGCTTTGGCTCATAGGTGTACGCATCATCTTCCAAAACCTTTTTATGTCCATCCGAATACGACGCTGTCACTTTCATTACGGCAGGATCAAATTTCTCCCCTTCCAGATATACGGTTTTGCCTGGCTGTTTGGCAATTGTAATGCCCTCTAACGCTCTTGATGTTTTTTCCAAAACAGAAATCGCCACCTCTGCTGTCTGGGTTCTTCCCTGTTCCTGATAGGTGACAAATACTGATTCATCTGTAATGGCTAATCCCCTGTCCGGTTCATAGGTGTACGCATTCTCTTCCAGAACAGCTTCGCTGGCGTCCGAATAAAATGCAGTCACTTCCATTCCGGCAGAATCAAATCGTTCGCCTTCTAAATAGTCAGTTTTATCTGGCTGCTTTGTAATCTTAATGCTGTCTAAAACTTTCGTATTTTTATCTACAACCGTAATTTTTACTTCTGCTGTCTTGGGCCTTCCCAGTTCCTGATAGGTAACAGTCACCAGTTTGTCGCTGACAGCTAGGGCCCTGTCTGGTTCATAGCTGTATGCTCCGGCTTCCAGAACCTTTTTGTTTCCATCTGAATAAACCGCTGTCACTTCCATTCCGGCAGGATCAAACTTTTCACCTTCCAAATATCTCGTTTTGCCCGGCTGTTTTGTGATCTCAATACGCTCTAAAACCACAGTGGTTTTATCCAATACCACAATCTCTAATTCTGCCGTCCTGATCCTTCCCTGCTCCTGGTACGTTACAATTACTTTTTTATCCCCGATTGCCAGATCCTGTTTAGGCTCATAGGTGTACGCGTCAGAATTCAGGATCTTTTTGCTACCATCTGAATAAACCGCTGTCACTTCCATTCCAGCAGGATCAAACTTCTCTCCTTCCAAATAACCGGTTTTATCCGGCTGCATGGTAATGGCAATGCTGTCAAGAACAGCCTGTGTCACTGGAGGCTTTGGATTAACAGACTCCGCTTTAACTGTAACTTTACAAGTGGCTTTCTTCTTGCTTCCGTCAGTTGCTGCCGCCGTAATCACCGCCGTCCCAGCCTTAATTCCCCTTACCACGCCTTTGGAAGTTACCGTTGCGACACTCTTATTGGAAGTCGTCCATTTCAGCGTTTTCTTAGAAGCGCTGGCAGGTGATACTGTCGCTTTCAAAGCTGCTGTCTTACCCACTGTCAGTGTACTGGAAACAGCATTCAGCTTCACTTTGCTTACTGGCGTTACAACTTTAACTTTAAGGACTGCCTTTTTCTTACTTCCATCCCTTGCTGTTACCGTAATTCTGGCAGTCCCGTTTTTCAGCGCCTTAATCTTTCCCTTGCTTGTAACCTTAACAACCTTTTTGTTGCTTGTTCCATACTTTACCTTCTTGTTCTTTGCATTCTTTGGTGTAACCTTTACCTTCAATTGAAGTGTTTTTCCCTTCTTTAAGGTTACGCTCTTCTTCTTCGGGCTTGTAATCTGTACCTTTTTCACCTTCACCGTCTTTGCCGCTTCTGCCGTCACCGATGGCAAACTAACAGAAGTAACCGTCAAAGCAAGGGCTAAAATCAGTACAAATAACCGTTTACTTTTTGGCTTCATCCTCTTCATCCCTTCCATCCCTTCTTTTTCCGGCCTATTTCCAACGCAATGTCGAAATAGTAAATTTAGCCTAAAATATAAATATTATACAATTTTTTTATGATAATTTGTTAGCATTTTCGATTGAATTTTTAGCATTTTCGAGCATTTTTACTATTTCATTCTACATTTTTGATACTATCTAATAGTACTCATTCCTTTTTTATAATTGGGGCTTGCAATATTTTTCAGATTTGTTATAATAGGGACATGCAGATATGGTTCATCGGTAGAACACCAGCTTCCCAAGCTGGAAAGGCGGGTTCGACTCCCGTTATCTGCTTCTGAAGAACCGCCGATTTCAGGCGGTTTTTGTTGTTTATGACAAATTATTTCTGCATTCCTCTTTCAGGATTGCTGCTTTTTTCTGTAATACCGGGTGTAATGCTGACATGTCTCTCATATTAGTTTTTCTCTGTCTTTAATGTTATGTTATGTTTTCTATATGCTCCTGCACCCCAGAGAGGGCTATGTAAAATTCTGGGAATTGATGCTGTTGACATGGGTATGCGAGAGATGTTTAAAGAAAAAATCCCCCTGTCATAAAACAAAGGGATTTGGTAGATTATAAAATACATTCTGGTTTTTAATGTGTCGGGAACAGTCACGCAGTTAATCCACATTAGTCCAAATAAGAGCAACTGCACTTATTCACTTGGTTTTCATTATATAACATCAATCCATATTAGTCCACCAAAGTCCATAAATTTGATGTATTTTTGATGTACTTTCTTTCTTTTGATGTCAGGTATGTTTTAGGAATCACCCCTTTCAAGGACTTCTTCCTAAAAAATATCACTATTCTTTTCCAGAGCTTTGATTGCTTCCATTTTCTTCGTGTCCGTTGCCTCCGCATATATATCCATCGTGGTTTCGATATTTGCGTGTCCCATGATACTCTGGAGCACTTTGAGATTTGTTTCATTTTCACAAAATCTCGTGCAAAACGTGTGCCTGATGTGGTGGCACGAAAAATGGAGAATCAATACCGGGCGTCTGCTCTCCCGTTTCGCCTTAATAATTTCTTCGGCGTTGTAGGCTTCGTATATCCGTTTGATTGCATGGTTGATTACACTCGGCTTATGGATAATTCCATCCTTATTGCAGAAGATAAATCCACTCATTCTATCTCCTCTTTGATCTTATAAGGGGCAGGGGCAAGGATACGGATTCCCCTCTCCCCCCTTGTTTACATGGCGGTTGAAATTCTTCTGCCATGCCTGGTAGCCTGCCACTAAGGTTGCGTCAGGGCGCTGTAAGGCTATCAGCAGAGTGTTGTTGAAACTGTAATTATGGAATTTTAACATAGTGGAGAGATAGCTTTTGTATTTCTCACTCCCGAAAAGCTCTTTTAATCCTTCCTCTAGTTTGTCAGTGATCTCTTTTACTTTCTGCTTTTCTGTTTTTGCATCTGCCATATTTGATTTCCTTTCTTTGCATGAAAAAAAGACAATCTGTTATGACTGTCTTTCTTCCCGAAAACAAAAAAAGCAGCGAATTGTTTTATATAATGCAAAAACAAATTCACTGCTTTACTACTTGTGTTATTAAGTTGCTGTAATTATTCTAATACTGGCTCTCTTTTTCTAATGACAGCCTCCACTTCCTCTATGGTCTTTTCAACAATCCTTGCTATTTGTTCTGATGAATAACCATCTCTGTGCATATTCATAATCACGCCAGTTATAGCATT
>CATNCF010000053.1 GCA_950097145.1 uncultured Lachnospiraceae bacterium | reverse complement strand
CGCAGAATAAATTTCTATCTGCAAGGCGGAAGATTGAGCTGTAGCGAGTGCTACAGCGATTGATGACAACGCAGCAGATAAAAATTTAGACAAGTAAAAACATCGACATTTAACCGCCTTAGTAATAATTGCAAACCCGTTCAAACTCTAGTGGTCCCCCAAATAAATCCAAAGCGCTCCCAATGGTAAAATTCAGTCTGCCCTGCCCCAGTTCCCGCAGTTCCTCCAGATCTTTATAACTTCCAATCCCTCCGGCATAGGTGATTGGGATCTTTGCCCAAGTTCCCAGCATTTTCACAAGCTCCCGCTCAATTCCCTGAGACTTTCCCTCCACGTCCACTGCGTGAACCAGAAACTCATCTGCATAGCCTGCCAGTTTCTCCAGCAACGGTTCTTCTATTTTCTCTTCTGTGAATTTCTGCCAGCGGTCCGTAACAATATAATAATTGCTTCCCTTCCTCCGGCAGCTTAAATCCAGCACCAGACGTTCCCTTCCGGTAACGTTTAAAAGCTCCTCCAGTTTGTCATAACGCACCATCCCATTTTGAAACACATAAGAAGTAACAATTACATGACTGGCTCCAGCCCGCAGGAATTCTCCTGCATTCTCAGGATTAATTCCTCCTCCGGCCTGGAGTCCCAAAGGATACGCCCGCAAGGCTCCCATGGCCTGTGCTTTCGTCTTCTCATAAAATTCACTGCCAGCAGGATTCAAAAGGATGATATGACCGCCCTTTATGTTATGGCTCTGATACAATCTGGCATAACATGCCGCATCCCTTCTGGCAACAAAATTTTCTTCTGCCTGATTCCCTGCATCTTTTAAACTGCCTCCAACAATCTGTTTTACCTTTCCATTATGAATGTCAATACATGGGCGAAATTCCATTTTCTTCTCCTTTTCCAGTCTCTAAGGTTATCACTGCATATTTTATCATAGCATGATTCCATAAAAAAGGGAATGCCCCGAACAACATGGAACATTCCCTTTGTAAACTTATTTCTTATTTTGTAATTTTAACCTTTTTACCCTGCCCTTTATTTTTCAGTAATTTCTGATAAGCTTTTAACTTGGCAGAAGGCACTTTAATCTTTGCATTCTTCACAATACCCTTAAATGCGCCGGAACCAACCTTTTTCAGGTTCTTAGTAGAAATTGTGATGGTCTTTAACTTCTTGCAGCCGTTAAACGCATTGGCTCCGATGGAAGTCACGTTAGCTCCAACCTTCACAGAAGTTAATTTCTTGCAGCCCTTAAACGCATTCTTGTCAACTGCAGTTACTTTAAAGGTATAGCCATTGATCTTTACGCTTGCCTGGATCACTGCACTCTTAAGGCTCTTGCTCTTTACGCCGCTTACGGTGACTGTTCCGTTCTTAGCCGCGGACTTGGTTACCTTATAGGTTACATTCTTATAGGTATACTTTGTGCCCTTTGCAGGAACCTTCTTGGCTGGCTGCTGCGGCTTATCAGGAATCGGAGCCGGATCGCCCAGTCTCTTAACCGCGGTTACCTTATAGCCATAATTGCCGCTTGTTTCTTCATCATTATATGCCAAAATAATGAAGCTGTCTCCTTCTACTGTAACCGTTCCTCCCAATCCTTTTTCTGTGTTTACATCATTTCCATTTTTGTCAATAACCGCTCCATCAAGGTCTGTCTTTGTATCAAAGGTAATCTGAAGCTGTTTTGCTCCCTTATTCTGGTATGCCTGTAAAGAATATCTCTTGTCATAGGGATGACTTGTCTCTGGAAGCTTACTGCTGTAAGTTACATCTGGCAAAACTTTTACCGCAACATCATCTTCTGCAATTATCTCTTCTCCATCCAGAATTCTGTATTTGTATGCAGCGTATGCATATCCATTTTCTGCTATCTGTCTGGAACTAACCGCAGGCATCACTGCCTTACAGGAACTTCCGGTTTCCTTGGTCTTCATATATGCACCTGTTACAATATCCCTTGCATACCACTGATAAGTATATTTAGCGTCTGCCGCAGGGTTCTGGATCTCTGTTTTAAATGTAACGGTATTGCCCTTCTGTGCATACATGCGGTCTGCTTTTGCTCTGTAAAACGGATTCAGATTGAAAGAGTATGCATAACTCTCACCCTTAGTGGAAACTACGCAGCGATATGTGCCATAGTGCTCTTTCATGAGCTTGGCAATGGAATAAGCGGATTTATCTGCGCCGGCAATCGGCTCGAATCCAAATCCTTCTTCCCGTTCCACGTATTTGAACCACTGATAGGAGATGGCTTCTCCCTGATTTGCCCTTGCATCCACGTACATCTTTACAGCGCCGTTTACTGCTGCTGCATTGCGGACGCTTGGCTCTACAACCAATCCTGTATTTACATATACATAATAGTTTAATGTAAACGCGTCGTCAATCTCATTATAAACTTCACACTGGTATCTGCCCAGATCTTTTTCTGAAACATTCTTAATTGCAAGTTCTGCGGATGTTTCACCGATAAGCTTCTTGATGCTGTCAGTCTCTTCATCATATTTATACCACTGATAGAAGATATTGTATTTGGGATCTGTGGTTGCTGTTGCTTTTAAGGTAACATCTTTGCCGTAAGAAGTCTCAAATCCAATTGTGTCACTTGTGTACAGGGAATCTGTGCTCACATCCAGGTTTGCAGTCTTTCTCACCTCAAAGTCTACCCAGTTCTCATTTCCTTTTTCATCTGTTACTACACATCTGTAAGTATCCAGATCTTTTGGCATTACCTTATCAATCTTATAGGAAGCCGCTGTTGCCCCGCCTATGGCTCTGAGAGAATCATAATATTCTTCATCATCATCGTCGTAATATCCATCAACGATATACCACTGATATCTCAGTTTTAAGTTCTTATTGGATTTAGCAGTTACTGCCATCTCCACAGGACTTCCCAGGGTGGTAAGGATTGTTTCCTCCATGCCCTCTGCACGTTCCACAGTAACTTCTGCCTCTTCGGTATTTTTTACCACCTGTGCACTGTAAGATGCAATGCGAATACCCTCCAGCATAATCTCACAGGTATAGCTTCCAAATTCATTATCGCTGATTTTACTAATGGTATAATCTTTTGCAGTTGCTCCATAGATGATCTGATCTCTGTAATAATAATCATCGTCATCTTCATCATAGTACCTCATGCTGCGGTACCACTGATAGGTAAGCGGCTGGTTCTCAGCATTTACAAGTACTGGTTTCAATGTTACGTCACTGCCGGGCTCTGCTTCTACCTGCTCCCCGCTGGTTTCCAGATAAATATCTGTATACAGGTAAGTTTCAAATCCTGTGCTTGTCTCTTTTAGAATATTGTTTTCTGCATCAACCGCTGTAATTCTGCAGTAGATAGTCCGGAAATTCTCAGCAGCCAGCTTATTAATGGTATAGGAAGCAGATACTGCGTCCTTGATTTCTACAACGTTGTCACTTTCATCATCATAATACCACTGATATTTAATTTGATCTTCTTTGATGTTCGGATCGTCTGTCAGCACACGTACCTGATAAGTGATGCTGTCTCCCATTTTCTTATGCTGCTCGCTGGGCGTCAGTCTTTCACAGGTAAATGCATAGTTAGAGTTCACATGATAGATAAATGTATGCGTATAGGAAACATTGCCGTTCTTGTAAGTTGCAAGACATTTGTATCTTCCATATTTCTTCTCATTGTCTAACTTAAGCTCATATTCATTCTTATCCTGGTTGAGAAGCTCCCAGTAACCGTTTCCTTCGCCATATGTGCGTTCCTCATGATACCACTCATAGAATACCTTGGTATCTGCAGAAAATCCTATATCTGCTGTCAGTGTTACTTCATCGCCAATAGCCTTATTAAAATAACTGGACTCCGGGGTATAGACAACTGTCTCTAATCTTTCTTTGGTCAGATTGAACCGGACAGTCCTGCTCTCTACCTCGTCTGACACCTCTACCCGGTACTCGCCATAATCAGCTTCTTTCACACTGGAAATGGTGTAAGCCGCCGTCTTATTGTCAAGGGTTACGTATTCATTCTTCTCCTGGTCATATTTCTTCCAGGTATATGTAATTGGCCTTGTCTTAGTGTTAAAGTTCTGTGCTGATACTTCCAGAACTGCCTGTTCTCCAAGGCTGCACTCAATGGTTTCATTCTTAGCGTATGCGCTTAAGTCTGTCTTGACATTTAATTCAAAATCCCTAGAGTAAGTGGCTACATCATCCTCCTCATTCGTCTTGCGGTAAATACCTGTCTCACATTTGAAACGTGTGCCCTCTTTTAAAGAATCTACTGTCAAAGTACTGCCGTCAGCGCTGAGCTTTACGCCGCTTACAGAAGCGTCCACTTTGTTGTAATAATATTTGCGGTAAATAGGATAACCATCTTCCGTCCAGTCTTCCGTCCAGCTCTGGTCGTCTGTCAGGTCACATACTGGCTCTTTAAAACCTTCCTGTAAGAAAATAGTTTCTTCTTTTCCAGTCTCTTCATTATATTTTTTATAATAAGCCTGGCTGTCAATCAGATAATACCAGGTCTGCTTTACCATATGCTTATCGTTTACAGACGCCTTTACATAGACTTCTGCCGGCTCGCCATAGAAAATATCCTGATGAGCGGAACTGGATTCACTCTCATATCCGGTATCTTCACTTTTGCTTAACTTGAAATAATACTTCTTTGTATCTACCGCCTGTTTCTTGCTGTCTGTTACAGTAACAGTTAATCTGTAACGATAATTTTCCTCGTCTTCTTCCACATAATAGGATTCGAAATCTTTGTCGTCTTTGGGAGTGACTTCCAGCTTGGAAGCAGTTCCAACCGTTTCAAACACATACTCATTACTGTCAGCACGGCGATCCACTTTTTCCCATTTATAATCCAGGGTATATCCGTCGTCAACTGTTGCGTCTACATACAGCTCTGCTTTTTCATTCAACGCTGTATATACATCTTCTCCTGCTCTGTCATGAAGTCTGTAGCCTGGAATGGTATTAATCTTGAATACTACCGCTTTGCTCCAATCCATGGCATAGCCTTCCCTCCATTTACCAGTTACTACACATTTGTAAGAAACAGAAGGATCGGTAATTTTTACTTTTAAAGTATCAGTGGTCTCACCATCCATTACAGTATCTTTATTGTCCTTTACAGAATACCACTGATAAAGGATATCGCTGCAGATTTCTTCGTCTTTGATCTCTGCATTCACAACAAAGGTCTGCTTTCCATTGTTTCTGGAATAAACGGTTACTTCCGGCTCATTTTCAATGATAATGGGATTATATACTACTTTGAATTTCTTGTTAAGTGTTCCCACTACCATGCCGTTGTAGCACAATTCTACCTGGCACTCGTAATTTGCAACTTTTTTGCCGTTGTAGAAGCTGCCGGTATAAATGCTATCGATCCAGCTTGTATCTGTTCCTTGGACGGCATCGCCATCTTCATTCCGATATTCTTCTGGCTGTACGGCGCTGTCTTCAAAATTAACCATCCATTTATAGTTGAATCTGCTTGTACTAGAATCATAACTATCGACATCACTCATAGAAAGCGTTTCACTTCCATTCGCAGAATCTAACTCAATCTCTACTTCTGTATCTGTATCTAATCCTTCAAAATAATCGGTAAGAGCCGCCTTGCCCGATTCAAAATCTTCTTTTGTCAGGCCAGTGTACTCATGGGGGAATACCTGCTCTGCTGTGTAATCCCAATCGGTATCTTCCGGAAGATCTGAGAAACGACAGTAAACCATATCATAAGCTCCCTCTGCATCTTGAATCTCAAATTCAATATAATCAAGAGCAATTTCCAGAATAAACGCTGCCTTTCCATCGGACGCCGCCACTTTATAATTATAAAGATCCGTGCCTATCTCTCCCTCGAGTTTTTCACGATTTCCCTGCGCATCTTCTCTGTACCACTGATAAGAGAATTCTACGTCATTTATATACTGGATTTCTCCCTCAATCTGAAACGCTTCTTTCATCTTATCTTTAAATTCCTGGGAATTTAAATCAAAATTATTTTGATAAGTGTTTGTACTTGGACGAACATTCGTTGATGCACCTTCAAATGTCCGGGGAGCCTTGGTATAAGTCTGCCCGTCTTCAGATATCTGCTCATCTTCACCCAGATACAGATTATCTTCATTCCACTTCAGCAGCCCATGATCGGGTGACACTGCTTGTTCCGTTTGTGCTGAATCCTGTGCGGCATATGCGGTGATACTATATCCCGTAGGGATAGAGGTAATCATCAGAACCGCTGCCAGAATCCAAGACAAACAACGCCATCTTGTTTTCATAATTTTCTCCTTCTTTATTTATTATTTTTTGATATTCAAGTTCCTTTGTGAAAGAACTTTCATATGTTTTAAACTATACGCCTGTTTTTTGTACATGTCAATAGTCAACTATACAAATATTATTTACACTATTTCAAGACACTACTTAAAAATTTATATAGTAAAATACTCATAGGAGGTATGCTAATGGTTGATTTCGGAAACACTCTCAAATCTTTAAGGCAGCGGAACAACTGGACACAGGCAGAATTAGCACAAAGATTATGCCTTACTAAATCTGTAATTAGCGCATATGAAAACGGCATTCGTATGCCTTCTTACGACGTTCTGATTTCCATCGCCAAAATATTTGGTGTGACCACCGATTACCTGCTGGGTTTAGAACAAAAGATGGAAATTGACTTTTCAGGACTTACAAAGGATGAGATCATTGCACTTATGAATCTGATTACGGCAATGAAGCGTAAATAAAAAGCAGGATACCTGACAGTTCCTGCTTTTTCCCATTATGGAATTTTTTCTTCCAAACTGTATAAATTCCTTTTCCGAATTAGCTGCCTGCCCTCAACAAGTCCATCTTCTCTTACAAAAAATTTGGCAGAACCCTCCTCGGTAAGCTGTTTATCACTTGCATATACGTCACTCTTCTTAATATCATTGTCCTTGCCTGTAATTCACAACCGCCCGCCAAATGCATCCTGCCATCACTGACGCCAGCACACAGACGAGAACCGCCGGCCAGTAGGAAGGCGTTCCTATAAATGCCGACCATGACAGATAGTATGTAGTAGAAAAACAGGCAATGCCCAATACATCCATAGTGAGCCAAACCCATAGTTCATGAATCATTCCGTTGTCACACACCATTTGAAAAAGCATACTGTAAACCACTTCATTGATTAACCACGCCAGCGGATACAGGGCAATGAGACGCAGAACTGCCGCTAATACCGTACTCCTGCATTTAGAAGAGACAAACAATGTAATACAGAGATTTAAACATACTGCCGCAAGTTTTGCGCCAAAAGTCAGCAGCAGATGTTCTAACACTGTCATACTTCCGCCCTCTGTAAATAACGCCCGGTAATCGAACATCCCTGCACTGGCCTCAAGGCTCTCTATGCCGTACACTTCTGCCGTCATACACAAAAGAAGTCCCGTAACCAATAAATATGCCGCTATTCCCAAAGCAAACACTGCCGCTATTTTGGCCCAGATATCCTTCCATCTTCCATGGACAGTCGTCAGCAATAATTGCACTGTTTTCCTTCCATATTCCTCTGAAAAAACCGGAACTGCCATCAGTACCAGCCAGACATTCAGTATCAGAACTGACCAGCTCCAGGTACTGTGAAAATTAGTCCAACCGCCAGTATATTCAAAACGTACCTGGCTCTCCAGATAATATTTTCCATGTTCGTTCCAAAATTTTCCCTTTACAAGAGCTGTTGGTTTTTCTCTTGTCTGATAAAAATCTGTCAGGCAGTCTGTTACCCACCGGCTGCAGAAATTCCCCTCCCTCACCCTTGGTCCCCCTTCCCTGCCCCCCGCATAACCGGAGAATCCAAAACGCCCGATGATATCTTCCACCTTTTCCATAGTAAGAATGCCTTTATATTCCTGGACGAGTTCTTTATCTGCCTGGACTGCCGCAGCGCCCCTGTATATGTTCCCATCAATCTCTGTCTGTAAATTTGACACTTCTGTACAAAATAGAAGTACTTGAAATGCCAGAATCATTAACAGTCCAAGATTTAACACCGGCCTGTCCAAAAGCCTTCTTAATTCCATCTTCCATAACTGCACGCCCTAAAACCTCCTAACCTGATATGCCCTGCCATACAGTCTAAATGATTCAGCACATCATCTGATACAGGAATACATCTTCTAGTTCTGGCTCTGCCCATACTGCATGCTCCGCTGGTTTCTGCTCCGATACGATTCTCACGCAGACTCTTCCGTCATCCAGGTTTTTCATACTGCTGACCACAAATTCCTGATTGAGACGTTCTGCCGCTTCCGCATCCGCCAGAATTTCCCAGATCTTCCCCCGCACTGTCTCACATATCTGTTTTAAGCTTCCGCCTGCGGCCAGTCTTCCAGACTTCATCAGCAGAATTTCATCCGTCAGATACTCTATATCCGATACAATATGAGAGGATAAAATTACAATCCGCTCTCTTCCCAAAGATCGGATAAAATTGCGGAACCGGATGCGCTCTCTGGGATCCAGTCCGGCGGTAGGTTCATCTAAAATCAAAATATCCGGATGGTTCAAAAGAGACTGGGCAATCCCTGCACGGCGTATCATTCCTCCAGAAAGGTCTTTCATCCGTTCTTTTTTTACCTCTTTCAATCCGGTATGTTCCAACAGCTCCTCAATCCGTTCCTCTGCAAGTTCCGGCGGCACCGCCTTTAGCTCTGCCAGATATCTCATATAACGCCAGAGGGTAAAATTAGGATAATATCCAAATTCCTGCGGCAGATATCCAAGCATTCTCCGATATTCTCCTCCCATTCGGGAAATTTCCTGATGATTACACAGGATCCTCCCAGAATCTGGGCGCAGCAGCCCTGAAATCATCCGCAGCAGCGTAGTTTTCCCCGCGCCGTTGGCGCCCAGCAGCCCGTATATTCCTTTTTGAAACACGTATTCTATCTCCACTACCGCAGGCATACCCTTATAAAATTTTCCCACACGTTCCAACCTTAATTCTGGCATTTTTTCTCCTTTTCCAGTGATTAGTCATCCAATATACACAATTCATCCCCCTGGCAGATCATCTGGTATAATAGCATAATTTCTGCCGCTAAAAGCCCCGTACCAAGGATCAGCGCTATTCCCCAAATCCACAGACAAGCAAAGGTATAAAGCCCTGGTATATTTATGGTCAGAAGCGACAGTATGCTAATCAAAATTACCGCGCCCATTTGAAGGTATTCACGCCGGTCTTTTCGATAAATTGTAAAAACAAAAAGCTGCAGGCCGCTGGAAAACACAAAGGGCACCAGAAAATAAAGCATCACCGAAAATATGCCGCAGGAAACATTTTTGGACACTCCTGCAATTAAAACGGTCAGAACCAGCAAATCCAGACAGCCAAAAATAATCATTTTAACGCACCAGAGCTGTTTTACATTCAGGTAACAGCTCTGCTCCAGCTCTGTCATATGGAACGAACTGCTGCGGCATAGTTCCAGCATGAGAAACACCCCCACGCAAGAGGCCAGCACAGATCCTGTTCCCAGCCAGACCATAAGCTGTGCCCCGCTGTTTTCAAGAATCCTGCATATGCCAAGAATTACCAGCAGGCAGGAAGCCTGGCCGCCCAGGGCAGACCATGAGAGATATTTTATCTGTCCCAGCAGTATTTGCAGCAAAGACGGCTGATAGCGGATGTTCTTTGCCTCCACAGCATCACGGATCTGATCCAATGCCTGAATTTTTTCATGTTTTTCTATCTGAATTTCCTCCAATTGGATTCTTCTATTCTTCACACAATTCCTCCTTCCTGACCATCTTTTTCAGCTTCTCTGTTCCCTGCCGCACCCTTGATTTTGCCGTTGCCATTCCAACTCCTGTCATATGGGCAATTTCCCGGTATTTAAATCCATACCCATAGTACAAAATAACTGCCTCCCGCTGCAGAGCCGGGAGCTGGACGCTTAATTCCTCCACACTGACTATCATTTCTTCCTGACTGGTCCGAAAGCTTAAACATTCCGGCCCTGCCCAGTCCATTTCGCTGGAAAAGTCTGTCTCCTGCTGATTCCTGCGCTGATATTTTCGAAAATAGTCTATACAGACATTTCTTGCAATAGTCAAAAGATAGCCTTTTAGATTCTTATAGTGATATTGTTCTACATACCGAATAAAATGCAGAAAGGTTTCCTGGGCAAGATCCCAGGCTTCCTGCCTGTTTCCTGTCTGATAGCAGCAAAATCGGTAAATATCATCATAATATTTTTCTGCAATGGTATTCAAATATTCTTTTTTCCCTCTTTGTATCTCACGGATCATTTCTCTGTCGTCCAGGGATGCCTTCATCTTTTGCCTCCTGCTTTTCTCTGTCTTATATGATATAACGTTCTGCTGGGGAAAAAGGATTTCATTTCGTAAAAAATTATATCCTGGGATGTTATAAAATTCAATGGATTCCCAGAAAAAAGACGCTTCCAGCCTGACTGGTAAGCGCCTTATGATATCATATGCCAACGGGCAAGCTTGTTTACTGCTGCCTTATATCCACATATCCAATCTCAAGAGAAGAATCGCTGAACTCATAACATCCTCCGCTTGTATCGAGATTGAGATACAGTGTTCCAAGCTCTTCTTCCAATACCACCCATGCCATATGCACGGTCACCGTCTCGTTTGGCTTGATGCTTTCAATGTAATTATTTCCTCTCTCTCCTCCGTGGACATCATAATATGTCATCTCCCAAAAACTGGATAATCCATGGTTTATGACACGTTCCCATTCATCCCCGGTTCCTGGTTTTTCTTCTTCCACACTCCCAATCTGCATCTGACCTCCAGATTCGCTGATCCGCGGCAAGCCTCCAACAAACAATACATCTTTCATTTCTTTGTCACTGGTGTTTGTATACTCTACGTCAGCATATACCAGTTTCTGGGCTGCCTCCCTTGATGTTACCTCCTGGCTGAGTTCATCCAGCCCGCCTTCTTTCATATATTGGATTACCGCTGGGCGCAGTTTCCCATTTTCATCCACTTGATTTTTGAAATCTTCGTCCAGCAGCGACGCGTCTAACAGGCTAATATCATCCAGAACCTGTACCTTGGAAACTTTGGCTGTAAGCCCCTGGTCATTCACAGCAAAACTGTCGCCTATGGCATGGGTATGATTCATTTCTTCTTTGGACGCTGCCATTCCTGCCTGTTCCACTGGTTCTTCTGCCTTATTCATGTTTTCCTGATATTTGCTCCAATCCTGGGCCACAACCAAATCCTCTTCCTCCAGATTCTCTGTGGGAATTAATTTCACACTTTCTGCAATTTTCATTGCCTCTTCTTTGCTCACATCTGACGCCGCATACAGTTCCATCACATAATGGACATCTGTAAATGCCACATAAATCCGCTGATTAAAGGTTATTTCCTCCTCATACAGTTTGGGATATTCCAGATAAACTGCGTCATGCCCATTGGCTGAAAAATCTTCGCTGGAAAGAACGTCTCCATGCTGTACTTCAAATTTATCATCTCCGGTATCCATACGGAAAAATGCCATGGAAACGCCGCCAAGATACAATGCATTTTCAAAACTGTATTTTCCTGTCTCGGTCTTTACCATTCCATCCGGCAGATAGCCCACCTCCATCTTCACATTGGGAATGGTCAAAGATTCTTTGGTTTCGATCATCTGCGTATCAGCGCTGCCTGCGATATTCACGTTCACCCCGTGAGCCCCTGCTTTCTCCTGCCGCATCCGGTAGATTCCCACACCTGCAAATGCAGTGGTCCCGCAGATCAGCACTGCCGCTAGGGACGCCGCTGCAATCCTTCCTGCTGTTCTTCTGCTTCTTCCAAATTGGGGCTGTTCTGTGTTTACCTGCTTTTCTACTTCTCGTTCTATCATATCTTTCATCTCCTTCGGCATTTTGGGAAAATCATATTTCATATCTTCTAATCTCATATTCCGTCCTCCATTTCCTGATAAATTCCAACGTATTTACGTCATGGCATGTTCCAGTTCTCCGCGCATCTTCGCCCTTGCTCTGGCAAGACGGTTTTTGACAGCGCTTTCCGAGATTCCAAGTATTTTCGCCGTCTCCTTTACGCTATACCCTTCCAGATAATAGAGGGTCACGCAGATTCTGATTTTCTGAGGAAGCTGCCTGACTGCCTGGTAAAGGTCAGAATAATCTTCCTGCTCTGCGATTTCCTGGTACTGGTATTCTTCCAATGATACAATACGCTTTTCCCGGCGCATAAAAGCATAACATTCATTGATCAGTATCCTGATTAGCCAGGTCTTTGCGTAGGAATCCTGCCGCAGGGTATGCAGATTTGTAAATGCTTTGACAATTGCCTCCTGAATAGCGTCTGCACAGTCCGCGTCACTGGACAGCAGTGTCTTTGCCACATGATACATGGTTTCTTCTGAAGCAATAATAAGTTGTCCTAACTGTTCCTTCTTCATATATACTCGCATTCCTTTCTGCCGGCCAGCTTTTTTGTCTTTACACTAATTAGACGTCTGGAATCCAAAAATGGTCTCAAAAAAAGAATCCTTTTTTCAGGATTCTTTTTATGATACTCTTACCTTACTTCTAAAATGGCACCACACTGCCACCAAAGCGCTTGCAATCAGCACAATATAGAAATTTAATCCCCTGGTAATACACATGGAAGCCGTCAGGCATGCTCCTGGGAAAATCTGGGAATATGCCGTCTTATACATCATCTCTGTAATGCCCTGCGCCCCTGGCAGGGGAAGCATATCTACAGCAATATAAATGGACGCCTGCAGGCTCATCACAGTAAAAGCCGTGGTTCCGGTTCCATAAAGCCCCATCCCTTTATAAATGAGCCAGGTCAGGAAAAATACGCTGCACCGCTGCACTATGGTAAATAAGATCACGGCCGCAATCTTGCCCTTATTTTTCAGAAAAAATAATACAGCTTCATGGTACTGATCTGCCATCTCAATCAGTTTTTCTGTACGGCTTTTGGATTTCTTAAGGATACGGAATTTTTTCAGGAGCTTCTCGCCCCCTATCACAATTCCCTTAAAACATTTGGGGCTGATCATGATAAATAACAGTACCACCACCAACAGTGTATTAAGAAATAATCCCAGATAATACAGATATAAATATCCTTTTAGATAATCTGCAAGGGGCTGATAGAAGAAAATAAGTATCCCAAGCCCCATCACCACCAGAACCAATTTATAAATCACCGCAACCGTCATCAGCACCACGGTACTGTCAGAAACCTTGTGGCCTTCCTTTTTCATATAATAGAGCTGCATGGGCTGTCCGCCTGTAGCAGAGGGAGTAATGCCGGAAAAGAAAAATCCCACAAAGGAATATTTCACGCAGGCAGCCGCCCTGGTCTTGTAATTCAGGGAACGGAGCAGATACCAGATCATAAATCCCTCCGCTGACACAAAGAAAAATGCCGTTGCCATTGCTGCAAAAAAATAAAAGGGATTCAGGTCAGACATGGCTGAAACCACCGCCGCCATATCGTTTCCTTTAAAAATTGCGTTGAAAGTCAGAGCCGCCAAAAGCAGAAAAATGACGGCGCTGATAATGTTTTTACGATTCATAAATAAACTCCATTCACTGCATAGGATAATTTCCGCCACATCTGTCGGAACCTGCCAACCCGCTCTGACGGATAACAGCCGTTCATCCGGTTAAATGTATGTAAAGCGCCTTCATAAACCATTGTGGTCTGCTTAAGCTCATAAAAATCTCTGGGCGTCACCAATGAAAAGTGCTTATCAAAAAGCTCTATCCCATTCTCGTTCAGAAGGTTCGCAGTAAAAGAAGAACAAGTATAATGGTTCTTCTGATAGAACGGTATATTCAATAATATCATAGGAAGCCCCAATACACAATAATGATATTGAAATCTTTTTTCATAGCATTCCTGCAGTGTTCTTGCAATCTGCTCTTTCTGTTCTCTGGTACATTCCAAGCTGACAATCCGGTACTGGGCTGTTGGGAATTTCCGCTCAACCTTCTCTGCATCCTCTTTCTCAAAACCTGCCAGTATGGGAATGGCCGGATTCCGCCTTCCCACACTGTATGCCTCTTTCAATTCCTCGTCCATGGAAAGCACTACATGAATATAGTTAATCCCCGTTACCCGTCGGATAATAGATGCAAAAAATCCTGGTGTGTCTACCAATGCAAAATAAATCTGTTCCATTTCTTAACCTCTCTTTTGTCTTTTCCATTTTTACTATCTTATTCTGGAGCGTGTTTGAAAAACGCTTTAGCATTCTATCCTAACAGGAATTGAATACTAGTTAAATTGGTACAGCTTCCGGGCCGCCCTGTAACCTGCCAGAGTAAGCGCCGCTCCTGCACGGCCTGGCAGATAGGTAAATCCGCTGACCGTTCTCCGCCGCAAAGTATGATATAATCTTTTGTCATGGTTTTTCACATAATTCCAGAGCATCTCCCTTTTCTTCCACGCCTCCGGTGTCCCAATCAGCAGCAGATGAATGGAGGAAATCGCCATCATAATAGATATATTCCGCGTCAGATAATTTGCCAGCCGCGGATTATGTTCCCGAAGCTTCTCAAGATCCGTACAGACCGAAACCAGTTTTGTCACCCGTATCTGCTGGTCAATCCGTTTCATCAGGACTTTTTCATTTACTGACTGATCCTCCCTGCCCAGAAAATAGTGATACAGATCCAGGTTCAGGTAACAGAGGGTTTTCACATAGGGAAGGGGCTGGTTTGCAAAAATATTGTCCACATAGAAGGTATGTTTTGGCAGCTTAACTCCTGATTCCCGCAGCACATCGGTCCGGTAAAACAGGGAATGCATCACCAAATACTGAGAGGCCCGGAACTGTCTGAGATCCTTCCAGCCACAGATTTTCCCTTCCCGCATTACATTTTTATAACTCATCCGTTTTAATTTATTCTCATAAAAGTGATCGTATAAATAATTACACACCACCAGATCTACTGTCACATCCTTTTTCTCCCACTCTAAAAGCTTATGCAGGAGTTTTTTCAGTTCATCCGGGTCCAGCCAGTCGTCGGAATCTACCACCTTAAAGTATTTTCCTGATGCCTGTGCAAGTCCCGCGTTGACTCCGGCGCCATGCCCTCCATTTTCCTGATGAATCACCTTTACAATTTCAGGATAATTTCTTGCATAATTATCTGCAATCTCTCCAGTGCCGTCTGTGGAACCGTCGTCTACAATGATAATTTCCACTTGTTCCTCTGCGGTCAGCAGGGTATCGATACACCGCTCCATATAATCTTCTGAATTATAGCAGGGAACGGTAAAAGTAATCTGTCTCATAGTTTTCTCTCCTGTCAAATTCTTTACTATCCTATTAGATTAAACGAAAATTTTCTTGAGTTTTCTTCATAAAATTTCTTAAGTTTTCCTTAACTTTGAAAAATAACTATCAAAATTATTCCGAAACTTCCTAATACTTCCTGTAACGCTGGAAAATATTTCTTTCTGCATTTTTCTTTGTATGAAAACAGATTAACTTATTTTTCTTAAACCTGCCCTGTTTTTACCTTACAATTTTCTTACAATTACGTAAGGTTGATATTTTTAATTCCAGTCTATGGCAGGGCTGGTACTATTTCCAAATGTCTGCTCTATGCCACACCATAATTTGTTGGAAAAAATAATCATAGTGCAAAAAATCAAGTGCACTATGATTATAAGATTTGTACTGTTCAAAACGGTATAATTACTTTTATATTTAAATCCGTCTCCGCTCCACCAGCTTTTTTCTCATTTTTTCTAATTTTACTATTTTTTCTTTCTTCCATTCTTTTGCTATTGTTTTCGAATTAACAAACTCAATAATTTTATCTATTTCTTTATTCTCTGCAAACATCTCAGACAATTTTTCGATATCATTATGTTCTATCTTTCGGTAAGGAATCACTATCTTTTTAAACTCACTGGGCGTCAGTTCCGATACTCCTCCTGCATAATACCTTCCATAATACTCACACAACGTTAATGTCAGAGAATTATAAAAACAAAAAGCCAGGCTTTCTTTTTCATAATTTGAATATAAACGCATATTATACGCAATATCTGTAGTATGAATCCCTGCCTCATTTACACATAACCTTGGTATTTTATCATATCTTTTAAAAAAGAAAATATCACCATTGCGTACAATTGGAACACCAAACCATGGCGTCCTGTTTTTGCACTTATACCTATCTTTTAATCTAATACCTAATGAATTTCTTCTCTCACCAATTTCATCTAAATATTGCCTTAAAGCCTGATTTTTTCTGCATACTGTACCTGAAGAAATTCCATTGGAAGTACAAAAAAAATGACCCCCTGGCTTTCCAGACAGAATACAGACGCCAAAACAAAGGCAACCCATATATTTTTCATCAAAGAAAGAGGCAGATTGTATTTTTCACATATATCCCTCCCCTTTTCTATAGAACTGTTCTCCATATTCTTGATACTGATATATGGTGGATTTCCAATAATCAATTGATATTTCTCATTCGTTTTCCTGGCAAAATCTAAAAAGTCATCCTGAATAATTTTTACATAAGCTGGGTACTTTTTACTATTTAATTGTTCTACTTTCTCTTCCATTAATTCTATAGCAACAAAATTTTGCATATCTTTCCCAAAACTTAGCTTATCAACAAATCTGCCGTCGCCTGCTGACGGTTCTAATACACTGTTATATCGTTTATTTTCTTTAGCCAAATATTGTTCCATAAAATGCACAGTTTTATGTGGCCTATAACTATAATAAGAACCTGATAATTTTTTATCTTGATTCTTCATGTCGCTATCTCACTTGTCATTTTCATCATATTTCTTTTTCTTATCAGTATATTAAGTGCATTGCCAAGTTGGTTTTTCTTCTCTTCATCTTTTTCACGAAGATACCTCCCTCTCAACCGTAATCCAAAACAATCCAGCCGTCTTGTCTCATACCCTAAACGAAGCTTTTTATAAAAGTTCTGTATAAATTTATCTTCTTGATATGTATCACAAACTTTAATACTAAAATCTTCATCTCTATAAAATACCTTCGTAATATTTCCACTATCTACATTTAAGATGTTTTCATATGGATCCTGAATCATTATGTCATATTTTCCACGATTACAGGATATGCATGACCACACCAGATTCTCCATTCTGCCTGCCTCTGCCCTCCCCTCTGTCGTCTTTGGAAAAGAATTCTCATTTAAAAAGTGATTTACTTCAAATGACTCCACTGGCAAAAGCTACCACAATGCTCCGCAGTATGCACACTTTTTATTATAAATTTCTGCAAATTTATCATGATATTTTCCTTTTCGTTCCCGCACTTTATTATAAATTATCTTAGTTCGTGGACATTCTAATTTTATTTCTTCTTCAAGTTCTTTCTTTTTCTTATCTATATGGCTTAAAACCGGACAATATTGTGTATTTCGATAGTCTTTATCCTTTGTCATTATTTCTACTCCTCTATACTCTGAAACGCTGCAATCAGATCATCAATATCTTTCTTAGACAAATCTTCATACATATTTAACCCATTTAATGAATTCACTGCCTTTTCCACTAAAAATTTTT
>CATNCF010000052.1 GCA_950097145.1 uncultured Lachnospiraceae bacterium | reverse complement strand
ACGATCATCTCCTCCATAGATTGATTGAGATGATCATACACGAATGTGCAGAGATTGTCTATCAGATGTATTGAATATAGCATATTTTTTTCTCATTGAAAAGATATAAAAACGTGCGTTTACCGTGGAAAAAAGCCTGTCATCTCTTGACAAAATGAGATGGCAGGCTTTATAATATACCAGAATATAAAAGACGATGACGAAGACAGTAAGACAGCAGTTCCAACGTTGCAGCGAGCCGGGATGGTGGGAGCCGGTATCAGTAGAAGCAGTCTGAATATCACTTCCAAGTTGCCCGCTGAACATTCTCGTAAGCAGAATAAGTAGGAAGGGACGGAATATTCCGCCGTTATTGGAATCATGTATGCTGGCAGGAGCTGAATGAGATGCCAAAGTACAATGTAACAGGTGGTAAACGATGCATTTATGGGCTTCGTCCTTTTACAGGACGGGGCTTTTTTTATCCTATAGGCTAAAAGGCCCTTCGGCCAGGATCACACTGCGGCGGAAGGGAAGAATTCTTTATAAAGAAAGGAGAATTGCAATGTATAACAAAGTTGAGACAAATTTGAACTTTGTAGAAAGAGAAAAACAGACAGAACAGTTCTGGAAAGACAATGATATTTTTCGCAAAAGTATGGAGAACCGCAGGGAGGGGGAAACGTATACGTTCTATGACGGCCCCCCTACCGCAAATGGGAAACCGCATATCGGGCATGTGCTGACACGTGTGATTAAAGATATGATTCCCAGATATCAGACTATGAAAGGCAAAATGGTGCCCCGCAAAGCAGGATGGGACACCCATGGGCTTCCAGTTGAGCTGGAAGTGGAAAAGCTTTTGGGCTTAGACGGCAAGGAACAGATTGAAGAATACGGTTTGGAGCCGTTTATAGATAAATGTAAAGAAAGCGTGTGGAAATACAAGGGCATGTGGGAGGATTTTTCCGGTACTGTTGGATTTTGGGCAGACATGGATCATCCATATGTCACCTATCATAATGATTTCATTGAATCAGAATGGTGGGCATTAAAAGAAATCTGGAACCGGAAATTATTGTACAAAGGTTTTAAGATTGTGCCTTACTGTCCGCGGTGCGGAACTCCACTCTCGGCACAGGAAGTGGCGCAGGGATATAAGACCGTAAAAGAGCGTTCTGCCATTGTTCGTTTCAAGGCAGTGGGAGAGGACGCTTATTTCCTGGCATGGACGACAACGCCCTGGACGCTGCCTTCCAACCTGGCGCTCTGTGTCAACCCGCAGGAAACTTACTGCAAGGTGAAGGCAAAAGACGGGTATACTTATTATATGGCAGAAGCATTGCTGGATAAGGTACTATCCGCTTTGCTGGACAAAGAGCAGCTTGCGGCTGGAGAGAAGGCATATGAGGTACTAGAGACTTATCGGGGAACCGATTTGGAATACAGAGAATATGAGCCGTTGTTTGCCTGTGCAGGAGAAGCCGCGGCAAAACAGCATAAGAAAGCGCACTTTCTTACCTGCGACGATTATGTTACTATGACAGACGGTACTGGAATTGTACACATTGCCCCGGCATTTGGTGAAGACGATTCAAAAGTAGGAAGAAAATATGATCTTCCCTTTGTACAATTTGTAAACGGAAAAGGAGAACTGACAGAGGGAACGCCTTATGCAGGAATTTTCTGTAAGAAAGCAGATCCTAAGATTTTACAGGACCTGGAGGATCAGAAGCTGTTGTTTGACGCCCCTAAGTTTGAACATGAATATCCTCATTGCTGGCGCTGCGATACGCCGTTAATTTACTATGCAAGAGAATCCTGGTTTATCAAAATGACAGAAGTAAAAGAAGATTTGATCCGCAACAATAATACCATCAACTGGATTCCAGAGAACATCGGTAAAGGACGTTTCGGAGACTGGCTGGAAAATGTCCAGGATTGGGGAATTTCCAGGAATCGTTACTGGGGAACACCGCTGAATATCTGGGAGTGTACGTGCGGCCATATGCATTCGGTTGGAAGCATTGCAGAACTGAAAGAATTGTCTGAAAACTGCCCGGAAGAAATTGAGCTGCACCGTCCATATATTGATGCGGTGACCATCAAATGTCCCAAATGCGGCAAAGAAATGCACCGGGTGCCAGAAGTGATCGACTGCTGGTTTGATTCTGGGGCAATGCCTTTTGCACAGCACCATTATCCATTTGAGAACCAAGAGGTATTTGAACAGCAGTTTCCGGCACAGTTTATCTCAGAGGCAGTGGATCAGACCCGGGGATGGTTCTATTCCCTTCTTGCAGAATCCACGCTGTTATTCAATAAGGCTCCTTATGAGAATGTAATTGTTCTTGGGCATGTGCAGGATGAAAACGGACAGAAGATGAGCAAATCAAAGGGAAATGCAATCGATCCTTTTGACGCTTTGGAAACTTATGGCGCAGACGCTATCCGCTGGTATTTTTATGTAAATTCCGCCCCCTGGCTGCCAAACCGTTTCCATGGAAAAGCGGTACAGGAAGGACAGCGCAAATTTATGGGAACATTGTGGAATACCTATGCATTTTTCATTTTATATGCGAATATTGATGAATTTGACGCCACAAAATATAAACTGGAATATGAGAAATTGTCTGTGATGGATCAATGGCTGCTGTCCAAACTGAATACCCTGGTGGAAGAAGTGGACAATGATCTGGGCGCTTACCGGATTCCAGAGGCGGCAAGGGCTCTGCAGGAATTTACAGACGATATGAGTAACTGGTATGTGAGAAGAAGCCGGGAACGATTCTGGGCAAAAGGCATGGAACAGGACAAAATTAATGCCTATATGACGTTGTATACCGCATTAGTAACGGTAAGCAAGGCGGCGGCTCCCATGATTCCCTTTATGACTGAAGACATTTACCGGAATCTGGTGTGCAGTATTGATAAAAATGCGCCTCAGAGCGTGCATCTTTGTGATTTTCCCGTGGCAGATACCTCTATGGTGGACAAAGAGCTGGAGAAACATATGGACGCGGTGCTGAAAATTGTGGTGATGGGACGTGCCTGCCGCAACAGTGCAAACATTAAGAACCGTCAGCCCATTGGGAATATGTTCGTGAAAGCGCCTTATGAGCTGCCGGAATTTTTCCGGGAAATTATAGAAGAAGAATTGAATGTAAAAAAAGTGACGTTCCAAGACGATGTCAGCAGTTTCACAGACTATTCCTTTAAGCCCCAGCTTCGCACAGTAGGGCCGAAATATGGAAAATATCTGGGACAGATCCAGAAGGCATTAAAAGAACTTGACGGCAATAAAGCTATGGCGGAGCTTAAGAGTAAAGGAAGTATTTCCCTTGACAGCGTAAACGCAGAAGTTGTATTATGTGAAGAGGACTTACTTATCACTATGACGCAGCAGGAAGGATATGTGACAGAAAGTGATAATGAAGTGACGGTGGTACTTGACACCAATCTGACACCGGAATTGATGGAAGAAGGTTTTGTGCGTGAGTTAATTAGCAAGATTCAGACGATGCGTAAGGAAGCCGGCTTTGAGGTGATGGATAAAATTGTCGTTTCTTATGAGGCGGAAGAGAAAATTTCCGGCATTTTTAAGGCGTGCGGCGCAAAGATCCAGTCTGAGGTGCTTGCCTTAAAGATCGACAGTACTGCTGTGAGAGGATATCAGAAAGAATGGAATATCAATGGAGAGCATGTATTGCTCGGAGTAGAAAAGGTATGTTAAGGGGTATGTACCAGAGAAGAAGGAGGCAGCTATGAAAAATAAGATGTTTGAAAAAGAGAAGTTTATCCAGGAAATTAAAAACAATGTGAAAAATCTTTATCGTAAGACATTGGAGGAGGCTTCTCAGCAGGAGGTATACCAGGCCGTGTCTAATGCGGTAAAAAATGTAGTCATTGACCAGTGGCTTGCAACCCAGAAGTCTTTTGATAAGCAAGATCCAAAGATTTTGTATTATATGTCCATGGAATTCTTAATGGGAAGGGCATTGGGGAACAATCTCATTAATATGACTGCATACCAAGAGGTAAAGGATGCGTTAGAAGAAATCGGATTTGATTTAAATGTGATTGAGGATCAGGAGCCCGATCCGGCTCTTGGCAACGGCGGCCTGGGAAGGCTTGCAGCATGTTTTATGGAATCGCTGTCTACCCTTGGCTACCCGGCGTATGGCTGCGGAATCCGTTACCGTTATGGGCTGTTCCGTCAGAAAATTGAAGATGGGTTCCAGGTGGAAGTGCCGGATAATTGGTTAAAAGACGGATACCCGTTTGAACTGCGCCGTCCGGAGCATACTTTCCAGGTGAAGTTTGGCGGCTATGTGCGCTCTGAGATGGATGCAAATGGAAAATCCCGTTTTATTCATGAAGGATATCAGTCTGTCCGTGCTGTGCCTTACGATATGCCGGTAATTGGATATAATAATAATATGGTAAATGTGTTGATTGCCTGGGATGCAGAGCCAGAAGAGTATTTTGAGCTGGATGCTTTTGATAAGGGCGACTATAGAAAGGCAGTAGAACAAGAGAACCTTTCCAGAAACCTGGTAGAGGTATTATATCCCAATGACAACCATATCCAAGGAAAAGAACTTCGTTTGAAACAGCAGTACTTCTTTGTATCAGCAAGTGTACAGCGTGCCATTGCCCGTTATAAAAAACACCATACGGATCTCCATAAGCTTCCGGAGAAAGTGGCAATTCAGTTAAATGATACCCATCCCACCGTAGCAGTGGCCGAGCTGATGCGTATTCTGCTGGATGATGAAGGTATGGAGTGGGATGAAGCATGGGAAATTACCACTCATACCTGCGCATACACAAACCATACAATTATGTCGGAAGCGCTGGAGAAGTGGCCAATTGAGATCTTTTCCAGACTGCTGCCAAGAATTTATCAGATTGTGGAGGAAATCAACCGCCGCTTTATTCTGGATATTGAGAAACGGTTCCCAGGGGATTACAATAAGGTAAAGAAAATGGCAATCGTTTTTGACGGCCAGGTGAAAATGGCGCATCTTGCCATTGCGGCAGGCTGTTCTGTAAACGGTGTGGCAAGGCTGCATACTGAAATTTTGAAGAACCAGGAACTCCATGAATTTTATGAGATGTTCCCGAACAAATTCAACAATAAAACCAATGGAATTACACAGAGGAGATTTTTGTATCATGGAAATCCCCTTTTGTCAGAATGGATTAATAAGTATATTGGAGATGACTGGGTAACCAATCTTCCGCATTTAGAGAAACTTGCAGTCTATGCGGATGATGAAAAGGCACAGCAGGAATTTATGAACATTAAGTATCAGAACAAACTGCGCCTGGCACGTTATATTTCTGAGCACAATGGAATTGAGGTAGATCCCCGTTCTATCTTTGATGTGCAGGTGAAGCGCCTTCATGAATATAAGCGCCAGCTTCTGAATATTCTGCATGTCATGTATCTCTATAACAAGATTAAGGAACATCCGGAAATGGAGTTTTATCCAAGAACCTTTATCTTTGGCGCAAAAGCTGCTGCAGGCTACCGTATTGCAAAGCTTACCATTAAGCTGATTAACAGCGTTGCAGAAGTGGTGAACAATGATCCTTCCATTAATGGCAAGCTGAAGGTAGTATTTGTTGAGGATTACAAGGTGTCCACGGCTGAATGGATTTTTGCGGCGGCAGATGTGTCCGAGCAGATTTCTACAGCAAGTAAGGAGGCGTCTGGTACAGGAAATATGAAGTTTATGCTGAACGGCGCAGTAACCATTGGTACTATGGATGGTGCAAATGTGGAAATTGTAGAAGAAGTGGGAGAGGAGAATGCATTTATTTTCGGTATGAGCTCCCAGGAAGTCATTGAACATGAGCAGAAACGTGATTATGATCCGATGCAGATTTTTAACAATGATCAGGATATCCGCCAGGTGCTGATGCAGTTAATTAACGGAATGTATTCCAGAAATGATTCTGAATTATTCCGTCCGTTGTATAATTCTCTGCTGAATACCCTGGATACACAGTATGCGGACACATACTTTATCCTGAAAGACTTCCGTTCTTACGCAGAGGCACAGGAGAGAGTGGAACAGGCGTACAGGGATGAAAAAGGATGGGCCAGAATGGCAATGCTGAATACGGCGCATGCAGGTAAATTCACCTCTGACCGGACGATCCAGGAATATGTGGATGATATCTGGCATCTGGACAAAGTGAAAGTAGAAATGCCGGAATCTTAAGAAAAATGATATAGAAAGGGGCTGCCGCAAAATAGTATCGAAGGGCGAAGAATCTGCCTGAGACATGTTTGCGGCAGCCCTGTTTCACAAGATATGGACAGACGAAAGTATGGAAATTATGAACCGATTAAAAGTAAGAAATTCTCTGCTGCTGCTATTGACAGCTTCTATCTGGGGAGTGGCATTTGTGGCGCAGAGTGTGGGAATGGATTATGTTGGTCCTTTTACCTTCAATTTTATCCGCTGCATATTAGGCGGAATTGTGCTGATTCCCTGTATCTGGCTGCTGAACAGGATCAATGGACAGGCTGGAACTGTGGAAGAAAAAAGCCGGGAAGATAGAAAAAAGGAGATTAGAAACCTTGCTGCGGGAGGGATTCTCTGTGGAATCTTTCTTTGCCTGGGCAGCAATCTTCAGCAGTTTGGAATTCAGTATACCACAGTGGGAAAAGCAGGATTTATTACAGCATTTTATATTATCATTGTCCCCATTTTAGGACTGTTTTTTCATCGGAACTGCGGGTTTACCGTGTGGCTGGGAGTATTATTTGCCCTAGCTGGACTATATTTCTTATGCATTACAGACACGGCTTCTCAGAGCCAGACCCAGCGATTGATAGAATGGCTTCCGGCAGGAAAGGGAGAATTGCTGCTGCTCATTGGAGCGCTGGCGTTTTCCCTGCATATTTTGGTAATTGATCATTTTACCTCACTGGCAGATGGTGTGAAAATGTCCTGTATTCAGTTCTTTGTGTGCGGGCTCATATCTGGTGTAGGGATGTTTTTCACAGAAGAACCCACAATTGCTTCTGTATTTCAAGCATGGCAGCCAATTCTTTATGCAGGAATTATGTCATGCGGGGTGGCATATACCCTGCAGATTGTGGGACAGAAAGGCATGAATCCTACCGTAGCTTCTCTGATTCTGAGCCTGGAATCGGTGATATCTGTGCTGGCAGGAATGATACTCTTGTCCCAGAAGCTCAGCAGCCGGGAAATATTCGGCTGTGTCCTGATGTTTCTTGCGATTATTCTGGCACAGCTTCCAGGAACAAGAAAGAAGAATGGCACAACAGAACCTATGGAGTGAAAAAGTGAGAGTAGTGAGGAAAGGCAGAGCACATGGAATTAATGCGAGTGAAAGGAATATTCAAAAGAAAAACGGCATGGCTGCTGATATTCGGGTTACTTTGCAGTTTTATTATAACAGGATGTCAGGATGAAAGGGTAATAGAAAACCAGCAGGCCTATCGAAAAGTAGGAATTAACAAAATGAATGAAGGTGACTTTGCAGGGGCAGTGGAGGCTTTTCAAAAGGCTCTGGATCAGTCACAGGCAGTTGTGGGCGAACTGGAACTAGATATCTGTTATTACAAAGCGACTGCCCAGTATAACAGTGGAGATACGAAGGGAGCCATTACTACCTGCAACGCTCTCATTGATTATAATGAAAAGGACAGCAGGGCATATTTTATCCGTGGCTGCGTATATCTGAAAGAGAACGACAGCGATAAAGCGAGAAAGGATTATGATAAGGCTCTGGATTATTGCGGGAAAAATTATGCGCTTTATCTTTCCGTTTACGAAAATCTGGCAGGAGCAGGTTTTACGGAGGAAGCAGAAGAACTTCTGGCAAAGGGATTGAAGCTTAAGGCAGAACAGCCAGAGGATTACACAGAACGCGGGCATATTTATCTGATTCGTGGAGATTATGACAAAGCCAGGAAGGAACTGGATCAGGCGATTAATAAGGGAGATTCCAAAGCGCTGCTGTATCTGGCTCAGGTGTACGATGCACAAAAGGATGGAAAAAAGGCAAAATCACTGTATGAGAGTTATCTCAAGAAAAATGGTTCGGATCTTGCGACATTAACTGCTCTGGCAGAAATACAGATGGAGGCTGGAGATTATGAGAAAGCTCTGGAACTGTTCCAGACAGCACTTAAGGCGGAGAACATAGAAAATGAAAAACAATTGCGCCGGAACGAAATTATCTGTTATGAAAATCTTCTGGATTTTGCTGCGGCCAAAAAAAAGATGGCCGCATATCTGAAAGATTTTCCTGAGGACGAGGAAGCCAAGAGGGAAAATATGTTTCTACAGACAAGATAAAAGGTGATTCAGCAAAGGAGAATTGTGAACCATGTGTTTTCATAAAGGAAGAATAAAAAAGAATGGAAAAAAGATAACTGCGCTTCTGCTTTTCTGTGCCATAATTTGCACTGCTGTGCCCATTGAGAGCAAAGCAGAGGAAAGGGTTCTGTCAACAGATAACCTTGCACAGGAACAAGGTGAGATTTCATCAGCAGACGATTTTGCACCAGAAGGTGAAGAGCAGCCGACAGCAGGTGGAACAACGCAGGAACAGGAAGCAGTATTGCCAGCGGAACCTACAGGACAAAAGGAGGCTCTGGCTCCGGACGGCTTAGTTTGGCAGGAGAGCCATTATATACTCTTTCTGGAAGGCGCCCAGGTAACGGAGGAGGGGTGGAAAGAGGTTTCCGGCGTAAAATTTTATGTAGACAGCAGCGGTTTTGTGAGTTCCAAGTTGGAACAGACAAAGGAAGGCGTCAGCCTGTTCAAATTCTCTTTCGAAAAAGCAGAATGGGTGCAGCAGAAAAACGAGATCTGTGTATTGGACGACGGCAGAATGTATTACTTTAATTCCAGTGGAAACTGTGATACAGCGGAAGGCTGGAAAGAGGTGTCTCAGACAGAAATTTATTATGTAAATGGCAGTGGTTTTGTGGCCTCTAGACTGGAAAAGTTCCAGCAAATTTGGAGATGCTTTGACTATAATGATAATACTTTGCAATGGGAAAAACAGACAGATATCTGGAAGACCGTGGGAGAACAGGACTATTACTTTAATTCCAAGGGCAATTGTACCACGATTTATCATAAAGGGGAACATACCTGCCAGACATACAGCAACGGCAAAATGACAACAGTGAAAAAAGGAATCTGTATGCTACAGGATGGGAAATTGTATTATTTTAATTCCAAAGGGCTAAAGACAACCAACAAGGGGTGGCAGAAGGCTTCCAGCCAAGAATACATACAGATTGGAAAGAACGGGACTGTTATTTCCAAAATGAAAAAGCAGAAGCAGTTCTGGGAATACTATGATTACAATTACCAGGATGTAAAATGGGAGAGACAGAAAAATGTCTGGAAAAAAGTGTTTGATAAAGAGTACTATTTTAGTAAATCAGGTAATTGTATCAGAATTTACGATTTAAAGACGAAAAAATGTAAAGAGTACAGTAAGGGGAATATGAGAAATGTCAAGAAGAAAATAGTAAAACTCCACAATGGAAGATTATACTATTTTAATTCCAAAGGCGTCAAGGCAGCGGCAAAGGGCTGGAATGTGATTTCCAGTACAAGTTATGTACAAGTTGGCAAGAGCGGTTTTGTAACCAGTAAAATGCAGAGCAAAAAGGGGGTATGGAGGTTTTACAGACGCAATTACCATACAGAAAAATGGGAAAAACAGAAAAATGTCTGGAAGAATGTACGCAAATGCAAATATTACTTTAATAAAAAAGGTAATTGTACCAGAATTTATGATACTGCCGCTCAAAAATGCTATGATGTGAAAGGCGGAACGAAGGTACTGGTGCAAAGCGCTGTACGGAAAATTGGAAAAACCAAATATTATTTTGGTTCTGATGGGAGAAAGGCCGCATCGACTGGCATGTATCTTTCCAGTTCTGGGCGGATTATTTGTACAGACGCAAGGGGCAGAGTTACCAAGGAAATTTCAGGACAGGTGCTCTCCTATGAGAGCTGGCAGGGAAAAATTACAAGCTGCAGGGTACAGGAAGGCAGATTGATATGTTATTATGATGGTGACGGAACTTTGAGGAGAAAAATTGATCTGGACAAACCCATGGTTGCTTTAACTTATGATGACGGTCCGTCTCAATATACCTCGGTAATTCTGGATATTTTGGGGCAGTATGGAGGCGCAGCCACATTTTTCGTGCTGGGGCAGCGAGTGTCAGGGTATGCAGATACCATAAGGCGGGCCCATAATATGGGATGTGAAATTGGAAACCATACCTACAGCCATCAAATACTGACAAAGATTGGAACGCCGCAAATCCAAAGCCAGATTTATTCTACCAATGCGGCTGTAAAGAATATCATTGGGGTTTCACCTGTTGTAATGCGTCCTCCAGGAGGCGGGCAGAATCCGTCTGTAAGAAGCGCAGTGGGGATGCCTCTGATATTATGGTCTATTGATACGCTGGATTGGAAGACGAGAAATGCTTCCAGCACACAGGCGGCAATTTTGAACCATGTAAAAGACGGGGACATTATTTTAATGCATGATCTGTACAGCCCAACGGCAGAAGCGTCCAAAGCGGTTATTCCTGAACTGGTAAGAAGAGGATATCAGCTCTTGACCGTCAGCGAGCTTGCTGAATGCCGGGGCGGTATGGCAAAAGGGGCAGTATACAACGCATTTCGGCGGTGATGTTCAAGGAAACCCATAAACAGGAAGGAGGACAGGGAATGGAAATACAGGATGAAAAATATTTAAAACTGTTATCAGAAAAGTATCCCAACAGGCAGGCGGTCTGCCGGGAAATCATTAACTTAAATGCAATTTTAAATCTTCCCAAAGGAACAGAGCATTTTATGAGCGACCTCCATGGCGAATATGAGGCGTTTTACCATATTTTGAACAATTGCTCCGGCGTTATCCGTGAAAAGGCCACTCTGCTGTTTGGAGAAATTTTAACGAGCCAGGAAATACAGGAGATCTGTACATTGATTTATTATCCAAGGGAAAAGCTGGACATGTTAAAAAAGGAAGGGGTTCTCTCACAGGAGTGGTATCGGATGATTTTAAACCAGCTTATTGAGATTGCGAAACTGCTATCCTCCAAATATACAAGATCTAAGGTGCGTAAGGCAATGCCGGAGGAGTTTGCCTATATTATTGACGAACTCCTCCATGTTCAGAAGGATGAGGATGATAATCAGGTACTGTACCATAAGAAAATTATTGACACAATATTGGATATCAATAATGCGGATGAATTTATCATTGCCTTATCTGCATTAATTAAGCAGCTTGCCGTGGATCATCTGCATATTGTAGGGGATATTTTTGACAGAGGGCCATATGCTGATAAAATACTGGATCTGCTTTTGCGGCATCATTCCCTGGATATTGAATGGGGCAACCATGATATTCTCTGGATGGGGGCTGCGGCGGGAAATGAGGCGTGTATTGCCAATGTGGTCCGTAATAATCTGAAATATCAGAATACGGAAATTTTAGAGAGCGGATATGGAATCAGCCTGCGGGCCCTTACCTTGTTTGCAGTAAATACTTATCCTCACCCGAATCCCATGGAAGCGGCGGTGAAAGCCATATCTGTCATGATGTTCAAGCTGGAGGGACAAATTATTCAGAACCATCCAGAATACAATATGACCGACAGGCTGCTTCTGGATAAGATTGATACAGAGAAAGGAACCGTTGCCATTGACGGACAGCAGTACCAAATGAATGATACGGTATTTCCCACTCTGGGAAGCGAGCCTTATGAACTGACGAAGGAAGAGCGTGCGGTAATGGATGAATTGAAAGCGGCGTTTCTCAACAGTGTCCGCTTACAGCGCCATATTCAGTTTATGTATGAAAAAGGGAGCATGTACCGGATTTTTAATGACAACTTATTGTATCACGGCTGTATTCCTATGGATGATACCGGGAATTTTGAGGGAGTAGCCTTTGAAGGACAGACATATCAGGGAAAATCTTATCTGGATTATGCGGATCAGGCGGCAAGGAGAGCGTACTTTGGCAAACATGAGAAGAATGCCCTTGACTTTATGTGGTATCTTTGGTGCGGTCGGAAATCTCCTTTGTCAGGGAGAAATATTAAGACCTTTGAGCGCACATTTCTGGATGATGAGAGTACCTGGAACGAAGAGACAAATCCATACTATGAATTTTATCATGAAGAAAAGACCTGTAATATGATTCTGCGGGATTTCGGACTTTATACAGCAATGTCCCATATTATCAATGGCCATACCCCAGTGCGGACCGGGGAAGGAGAACAGCCCATCCGTGCCAATGGAAAGCTTTTGGTTATTGACGGAGGATTTTGTGAGACTTACCATAAGACCACAGGAATTGCAGGATATACGCTGATATACAATTCACATGGATTGAGGATTAAAGCACACCAGCCCTTTGAGAGCGTTTATCAGGCGCTGCGGGAAAATAAGGATATTGAATCAGATTCCCAATTAATAGAGACAGAAAAGTCCCGGGTAATGGTGAGTGATACCGATAATGGAAAGCGGATACAGGAATATATTGCAGATCTGGAGACCTTGCTGCGCCAGGGGTTTCACGCAGATAATATTTAAAAGAACATAATAACGAGAATAAGAAAATGGTATCGCTGGAAAAAGAACATGCAAGAAAAAGCCTTGTATGTTCTTTTTTACTGCAGAGAACTGCTTGAGACGACATATTATAGTTTCCGGCAGGACTGCCGTTCCATCAGTTTACAGGGAAGCTGGATCTTCATGGCGGTAGCAGGCTGCAGTTTCAGAATGTTAAATACGATATTGGCGCCAAAACTGCCCATATCATAGGCAGGCGCATGGATTGTAGTTAATGGTGGCGAGGTAAATGACGAAAGGCTGGTGTCATCGAAACCTATGATAGAAATGTCTTCTGGAATTCTCAGTCCCCGGTTATTTAAAACCTGCAGTGCCCCTATGGCAATGGGATCGCTGGAAGCCATAATTGCTGTGGGAAGATCCTGATACTCCAGTAGCTGGCTCATCATGCGGGAGCCGGATTCTATGGTAAATGCATCTTCCAGGATATAGGGTTCAAAGATAATATTATGTTTCTTACAGTATTCCATAAACAGGGTTTTGCGCATATCAGGAAAAAGCTGGCAGTTATCCAGATATTCTTTTCCACCCAGAAAACCAATCCTGCGGTGTCCGAGAGAGGTAAGGTAATCCATGCCTGTGTTTACAGCCTGTTTAAAATCCAGGGTAATTGTAGAAACATTGATATCGTCAATGGGCATATCCAGGAAAATAATACTGGAAGTAATTTCACAAAACTGCCGGATTTCATCTGTGCTGAATTTTCCTACACATACCAGGGCATCCACTTGTTTTAGCGTGTCCATGTAATTTACATCGGCTTTGTAGGTTCTCACCACATGAATGCAGTTCTGCATACAGAAATCCTCAATGCCCTGCCGGATGAGAAGATAGTAATTGTCTTCCAGTTCCTGCTGGGGGGAAAACCACTGTACAATGCCAAGAGTATAAAATGATTTTGCAGAGGCGCGGGATTTTTTCTTGTAGTTGAGAGAATGTGCTGCCTCCAGAACTTTCTGCCGGGTTTCAGGAGCCACGTTCAGAGTGCTGTCATTATTTAAAATTCTTGAAACAGTAGCAGAGGAAACGCCTGCTGACACTGCGATATCCTTAATTGTTGCCATAAATACCTCCCTTGTATGCGCGGAACGTTATCATTTTGCTGTGAAAACAGCGATTTCATAAAGAATGTAAGATTGTAATGTTCTTAGTATAATGGATCTTTCATCAAAATTCAATGTGAAAGCAAAAGAGAATTGCAGAGATAAATATTTACTAAATATTAAGATAAAAATATTGACTATTTACTAAAATATTTGTATAATATCGGTAAAAGTAAACTATAAAGCAAAGGCGGGGCAAATATGAAAAATACAAAATTACTGGCAAAGGAATTAATCTCAGAGGAGTATCAGGAGCGTTTGAGGGAGATCTATGTGGATGAAGGGGTAATTGCTTATCAGATCAAACGTTATCAGGGGGCAATTCAGAAATATGAGGAATTGTTTGGGGAGCAGGAGGTGGAGATTTACAGTGCGCCCGGAAGAAGCGAGGTAGGCGGAAACCATACGGATCATCAGCATGGAGAGGTTTTGGCAGCATCTATTAATCTGGATGCTATTGCAGTGGTAAGCAAATCAGATAATGATGTGATAAAATTACAATCTGAGGGCTATCCGATGATTACGGTAGATTTGAAGAACCTGGAAGTACAAAAAGGGGAGAAGGGAACCTCTGCAGGACTGATTCGGGGCATGGCTTATGGATTGAAGAAGAATGGATATAAAATAGGGGGATTTTGTGCCTGCGTTACCAGTGATGTGCTAAATGGAGCCGGCATGTCCAGTTCGGCAGCTTTTGAAGTGTTGGTGGGAACGATTCTTTCCGGCCTTTATAATGATATGTCAGTAAGCCCTGTAGAAACTGCGTTGGCGGCACAATATGCAGAAAATGTATATTTTGGAAAACCCTGTGGCCTGATGGATCAGATGGCTTGCTCTGTGGGAGGGCTGATACATATTGATTTTGCAGATCCCCAGGATCCGGAAGTAGAGAAAGTAGATGTGGATTTTAGCGCGTATCATCACAGTCTGTGTATTACAGACACCAAGGGCTCCCACGCAAATCTGACAGGTGATTATGCCTTGATTCCAGAAGAAATGAAGAAAGTGTCAGAGTTTTTTGGAAAAGAATTTTTGAGAGAAGTAGATCCGAAAGATTTTTATAAAAATCTTTCTAATATCCGGCAGGAATGCGGAGACCGTCCGGTACTGCGTGCGCTGCATTTTTTTGAGGAGAATAAACGCGTGGAACAGGAGGTTGCGGCTCTGCAGGCAGGAAATTTCCAGGGATTTTTGGAGAACGTGCAAGCGTCAGGAAATTCTTCTTTTAAATATCTGCAGAATATTTATACCAATCGGGATGTGCAGAATCAGAGTGTTTCCATTGGTCTTGCAGTCAGTGACAGCATTCTGGAGAGACATGGTGCGAGCCGTGTGCATGGGGGAGGATTTGCAGGAACCATCCAGGCATTTGTGTCAGATGATTTTGTAGAGACTTACCGTAAAACATTAGATAATGTTTATGGAAAAGGCTCCTGCCATGTATTGAAAATTAGGCCCTATGGCGGTGTAAAGATTTAGTATTTAGCATGAGGAGGGACCCACGAAGTGGGAGGAGTTCTTGCGCTTCCTATCGTCTCTAAAGAAAATGAGAGGGCCCTTGTGCTTCCTATCGTCTCCCAAAAAGTAAAAAGTAAGGAGGAAATTATGGTAAACAAATCGGTTAAGAAACTAGTATGTTATGGCCTGGAGCATCATTTGATTGAGCCGGAAGATGTGATTTTTACTACGAATCAATTGTTAGAAATACTTCAGATCGAGGAGTATGTAGAACTGGAGGAAACATATGAAAATGTAGAACTGGAGCCAGTGTTAAAAGAGCTTTTGGATTATGCTTATGAGACAGGTATTTTGAAGGAAAATGGGGTAGTGTACCGGGATCTTTTTGATACGAAATTGATGTCCAAACTAATGCCGCGCCCCAGTCAGGTAATCGATGAGTTTTGGCAGAACTATAGGGAAAAAGGGGCTGAGGCGGCTACTGGATTCTATTATAAGTTAAGCCAGGACAGTGATTACATTCGGCGTTACCGGATTGCTAAGGATGTAAAATGGAAGTCACAGACGCCTTATGGAGAAATGGATATTACCATTAATTTATCGAAACCGGAGAAAGATCCCAAGGCGATTGCGGCGGCAAAGAATGCAAAACAGAGCGGCTATCCCAAATGTCTCCTGTGTATGGAAAATGAGGGATATGCCGGCCGCATTAATCACCCGGCAAGACAGAATCACCGGATCATTCCAGTGACGATTCAGGGCAGTCAATGGGGCTTTCAGTATTCCCCGTATGTGTATTATAATGAGCATTGCATTGTATTTAATTCCAGGCATATTCCTATGAAAATAGATCATGGAACCTTCTGTAAGCTTTTTGATTTTGTAAAACAATTTCCACACTATATTGTGGGTTCTAACGCAGATCTTCCAATCGTGGGGGGCTCCATTTTAAGCCATGATCATTTTCAGGGCGGAAGATACGAGTTTGCCATGGCCAAAGCTCCCATAGAGAGAGAATTTACAGTTACAAGTTTTGAGGATGTCAGGGCTGGGATTGTGAAATGGCCCATGTCAGTCATCCGCATTTCCTCTGCAGACAGCAGCCGTTTAATTGCACTGGCAGATAAAATACTGGAGGCCTGGAGGGGATATACGGACGAAGATGCATTTATTTTTGCCAGCACAGACGGGGAACCTCATAATACCATTACCCCAATTGCCAGAAAACGCGGGAATTATTTTGAACTGGATCTGGTGCTGCGCAACAACATTACCACGGCGGAACATCCTTTGGGGGTATATCATCCTCATACAGAACTGCATCATATTAAGAAGGAAAATATTGGCCTTATCGAGGTGATGGGCCTTGCAGTGCTTCCTGCACGCCTAAAAGCTGAGATGGAAAAACTTGCAGAATTTATTGTGAATAAAAAAGATATCCGTTCAGACGAGGATATTAAAAAACATGCGGACTGGGTGGAAGAGTTTTTGCCAAAATATCCCAATATTAATGATCAGAATGCGATGGAGATTCTTCAGAATGAAATTGCCCTGGTGTTCAGTAAGGTTCTGGAACATGCAGGAGTTTATAAGAGAAATGAGGAAGGACAGAAAGCATTTGACAAATTTGTACATACCTTGAATTGAGGAAGAAATATTTTATTTAGGCAGAAAGTGAATACAGGACAAAAATCTTCAATTAGGCTTTTGGGAATATCCCCAAAAGCCTGCTATACTTTAGCCAGGCTCGGATCAAGAAGCTGTCGTATTTCTAAAGTGCATTCTGCATAGAGCTGTAGGAATTCAAGGAAGGGAAAGAGGCCAAAATACTGCCCGACATAAATGACGACTGATTTAGGTCTTGTCTCTTTGGAGCTCTTTACTACCAAAGGCAGGGATTTCCTTGTATATTTTTTCCCTTCCTCCAGGTTCTTGTATATCTGGAAATAAAGGTATCCCGCCAGTGTCATTACGATATGGCAGGTGATATAGTTGTATCATGACAAACGCATGAATGAATAAATTATGAACACTCTATGCGGACGACTGGGTAGAAATGGAAGTATTTGGTAAGGAACATGAAAAGTTCCTGCGGAATTATCTGGAACTCTCAAACGGGATACCTTCTCATGATACAATTTAGAGAGTTTTCGCAATGGTGCCATCGGAATTTCTGGAAAATTTCCAGAAACAGTGGAACAAAATGCTAAACAGCAACCAGGAGAATTTACTGGAGGATGTCAGTCTGTATTTTTCAGAGGATGAATTTCTGAAAAAATGCGCCTATAAAAAGACTGTAGAAAAAGCAAGGGGGAAGATAGAAAAGAGGGAATACTGGCAGACAGATGACATTTCATGGTTAAGCCAGAAAAAAGAGTGGGCGGACGAAAGACGGTCATCCTGACGCGTAACACAGTAATGGGAGAGAAAGGCGAAGTAAGCACAGAGGAAAGGCATTTTATAAGCAGCCTGCCAACAGGGATTGAGGAGGCGACACGTGCAGTGCATAGGCATTGGATGGTAGAAAGTTACATAGGCATTTGGATGTGACATTTTGGGAGGATGGAAATCATGCGATAGAGAAACAGGCAGCCTATAACTTGAATATCATGAGGAAACTGTCATTGAATATATTAAAGTTGATAGAAGTAGGAAGCAAGTCTTTAAGCCTAAAAAAGAAGCGGTATGCAATCTGTACGAATCCAGAAAAACATCTGGAGCAGATGATAAATTTGTAAAAATTAATTAGTTATATGAGTTTGGTTATGAAACACATTCATGCGTTTGGCGTGAGGGCAAAAACACGGTAAACGCACGTTTTTATATCTTTTCAATGAGAAAAAAATATGCTATATTCAATACATCTGATAGACAATCTCTGCACATTCGTGTATGATCATCTCAATCAATCTATGGAGGAGATGATCGT
>CATNCF010000051.1 GCA_950097145.1 uncultured Lachnospiraceae bacterium | reverse complement strand
TACCTCTCTGTTCAATAAGATTTTCACTAACCTGCAAGTCAGTAATCTTATTTTACTCTGAGGTATTTTTTTCTCAACCTTCTTTCTTGGAATTCCCTATACTTGAATTATACAGGAAGCTCCTTTTCTAAATACATATAGCAATTTAGTCACTTTATCATAATAAATTTCTGCTTTTGACATATTTTTATCTCCCATCACATCACGCTTAAGTTCATGTGCATCAATTCCCTGCTTTTTTAAATATTGATCCGAAACTCTTACAAAATTATTTTTTAACTTTCTCTTTACGTATTTTATTCTCTTTTTTGATTTTGTCCCTGGCGTTACTTTCGTCCTCGGGACTGCTGGAGCTTTCGGCGTTGGCAACACCCTGGTATTCGGGACTGCCGGAGCCTTTGGAACCGGCTGAACCCTTGGCTTTCTAATTACGGGCGGTTTCGGTATCGGACGGTATACAGGTACACGCGTAACAATAGGAGCATTCCTGACTACCCGCCCTGTATAATAAGTTGTCACCAACAATGCTATGGCTCCCAGCAAAGCCTTTCCTGCCTCATATGCTCTTGCTGCTGCCGTAAACAACGCAATCGCAGAATGCCCGCTCGGATCTATATACCCAACCGGATTATTTGCACAATACGTATACAGGTTCCAGGTCTTATATTCTTCATCTTTTCCCCTGTACGTATCCTGGCTGGTAAACCTCCCATCCTGCGGGTCATAGTGCCTCGCATTAAGATAGTACAGCCCTGTGCTTTCATCATAAAGCCTGTATAGCAGATTTCATTCTCCACATCCTCCGTCGCATACATAACCGTCTCGCCAAAGTCCGTATAGCGGTAAGCGACCGCACAGCTCCCGTCCGGCCTGATCAGGCTGGTGGTGCTGCCTTTTAAATCTTTCCCGCTGGTGAGGTATTTCGCGGTGCAGCTTCCCGTATATCTGCCGGATGCGATAACGTTGCCCTCCAGCCCATACAGGTTGAAGCTGGTTTTGTTCCCTTCCGCGTCCGTGATCGCCTAAATTACAGTTTCCTTTATCTTTTTGGCAGTAAGCATGGACTCTACTTTCCCAAATATTTACTATATGTATCCCAAATATAATCAGCTACTTTTCCCACCATCTGTTCCGCGCTCACCATATCCAGCATAGTTTCATCCGTATTTTCAAACATATGGATAATTCTTTGAAATGAGTAATCCTCCTCACATATCTTTATCCCTACTGAGACAATAAAATCATACCAGTGGGCATTCATAACAGGCTTTGGATACTGTTCTTCCCTTAAATCCACTCCCTCCCTCTGTTTCATTAACTCTACCACTTCAGACTCTATTTCCGCCCCTGGCATAATTCCCGCAGACGCAAAGAGTATCTGCATATCATCCATTCTAAAGTTTCCGATACTTTCTAGCACCTGGGACAACCCTGTATTTTTATTATCTAAAAATAGTACCCCGACAATCGCTTCCGATTCCAATACTTTTTCCGCTTCTGCCTTTACTCCCTGTAATCCTGCTGGTTCACGATCGAGAAATTCTTTTAAAATTTCCTTTATCTTATCTTTGTTAAAAACATTCATCATCTCTTCCATAACACTTATTACTGCACGTAAAACATAATAATCGTTAATGCCTTTATCCAGTAAAATCGCTTTCAGCTTTTGCAGCGCTTCCTTTTCCCCTGCAAAATACCGGTTCCTCTCATACATTGCTAACACCCACAAATGCTCCTCCTGCGCATAAAGCCCTTCTACGCTCTTTAGATAGCGGGACATGCTTTCCCTACGATATCCGTATCGGTTTAGCCAAACATCAAAATACGATAGTACTGCATATCCTCTTTCTAAATAATCGTCTGCTTGCCGCATCTTTCTTCTTAATAATAGCAATGTCGCTTCTTCCCTGCCAATGCACAGAGAATCTATCGCTTCTATCCGCACTAAGCCATCCTTATCACAGGCCATTCGCCTCAGCATTGCCTCACTCTCAGGCGCATACCTGTTTACCAGCGCTTTCGCCAGACTCCACCGGATACAGGAATCTTTATCTTTTTCCATTCGGTACATTTGCATCAACTCAAACCGCGAAGGAACCCGCTTTGATGAAATAATTTCATCTAAAAATTCCTGTTTCTCGTCTCTTTTGCTTTTATTCCTCATCTTCTGTCCCTCTCATCACTGTTTCAGCCGCCAACTCTCTCGCAATATCTGGTAAAGATTTTCTTTGCAATTCCCTTTAGAGTACGCTCCCAGATATTATTCCCTTTCCTGCCATACTGATAGCAGTCACCATCCCTGATGCTGTGCCCTCCTCAAACGGTTGTCTGATAAAAACAGTTTTCCAACCATCTCATTACCAGAATAATCAAAAAGTTCTTTGATGATGAGAGCACTAATATCATTTAACAAATATAATCTTCTAGGTTCCCATCGCATTTCTCTTTCAAACATAATATCATTTTATATCCCCAACAAATCTTTGTATTTCTTCAGTTCCTTTTCCCTCTTTTCCCTGCATTTATCACTGATTTCATAATCACACCCTATAGCTTCGCAAATTTCCTTTCCCATATTCTCCAGTTCTTTTCTGGACTCGTCTCCTGTTGTAACATATTTTTGATAATTTAAAATTTCTTCCAGAAATATAGCTTTATTTTCCGGGAGCGGAACTCCGATCGGAACCACATAATCATAAGCTTCCTCCATGTTTACCCTATGAATCCTGTTTACTCTCTCCAAATCAATCCCATACCAGCATCTGCCTGACTCTAAGACCCTTTTTGAAAGCTTTTCGCCCTGGCATATCCCCGCCGATATTACCATAAGATCTTCCTCCTGAATCATCTCCTGAAGAATCATTTCAAGCAACTGCGAAAAATCTGTGTTATCCTTATCAAGCAGCAACAGCCTTCGCTGTTTTTCCTTAGGCCATATATAATGCCTTTTACATATCACATCAATAAAGCGCCATTCTTCCAGCCGTTCTTCAACAGACGAGGTCGGAAATGCTTCGAAACAGTACCCCTTTTCCATCTCTATCCGGATATCCCCCACTTCACTCTCATAAAATCCCAAGATCTTTAATGGCCAGTCCGAACTCATTTTCCCAAAAATATTTTTTTCAAAAAGCGTTCTCCCTCTCGCATTTCCTTCCGCTGTTCCGCTCTCTGTCTCCTCTTCTACAATTCTCCCGTCCTCATCAATCTCTGTATATATGTCCTGATAACCTGCAATTATGGTATCTTTCTGCCGGATACGCCATATACATGAAATATGAAACTCGTAATCCATATGCCATCTTTTCTCATCCTCTGGTATCCATATAGATAACGGCTGATTTGATATTCCAAGCAGCACCATATTGTGAAACCGACTGACTGCAGCTAAATATTTGTTCTCCAAATCTATCTTTCCCAATAACAATAAGCATCGTTCCTTCCCGTTAAAATACAAAACCTCTCATTCCCTGTTATACTTTCCACTTTATCTCACCTGCTCCATCTCTTTATAAATATAATCCCTCAACTCTTCCAGCATCTTTTCTGCCATTACCACATCCAGCATCCTTTCATCCGCATCTTCAAATAGCGGAACAAGCCTCTGAAACGGATAATCTTCCGGTTTTATCCTGATTCCCAGCGGGACAATAAAGTCATAAATCCACACCGAGCAAATTTCCTTCGGATAATAATACCGTTTCATCTTTTCCTCTTCACCCAGCTTTTCCCTCACCTCGTCCATGATTTCTTCTGCTGGATTTATTCCCGCAGATCGCACCCATATTTCATTTTCCATCTTATAGCTCAGATACTCCAGCATCTGCGAAAGGCCCTTATTCTCTTTAGAAACAAGCAAAATCCGCGGTAATTCTCTTGTCTCCAACAACTCATCTATGCTTTTCTTAATCCCCCATAGATTGTCTGTATAATCCAGTGCTGTTTTTAAAATCCCATTAATCTCTTTTTCATTAAATATTGTACGAATATCTTTCAGTTGACTAAACGCCATACTTTGAGCGTATCCTTGATTTTCATGTAAGATATCTCTTAATTTTGCAATTCCTTTTTTGTAACCACACAGGTATCTGGCTTTTTCATAAAAATTTAGCACCCAGACATCCTTTTCCTTTTTATATAGCTTCTCCATTTTTCTCCAACATTTTTTTGCGCTGGATTTCTTATATCCGTATCGATTTATCCAAACATTAAAAAATGTACTCACCGCATATCCTCTAACCCTTCGTCCTCCCAGACGCATTAACTCATACATCCGCCTCAGGGTTTTTTCCTGATGCCCCATAGCCAAAGACTCAATAGCCTCTATATCCACAAGCCCCGCACTATCATAAGTCATTTGGTGCAATCTTTCCTCATCCTTGTCATTACAGCGTATCCCAAGTGCTTCTGCTGCATCATATCTAACAGACGAGTCACTATCCATTGTGCATTGGTAAAGCATTTTCCATTGTTCGCTGCTTGGCATACCCCTTTCCTCTAGAATTCTTTCTAAAAATGCCATTTCAAAAGCACCATCTTCCCTCTTTTCCATTTCCTTTACCCCTGCATCTTATATTACGATAAAACTGTACATTTCCCGAAAATATTCATCTACCATACTATTACCGGGAAAATATTTTTCCACCTTTTCCTTAAACTTTTCTATTTTTTCTTCGATACGTTTTTTCTCTTCCGTCTCCTCCTGCGTTAATTTCCTTTTCATAAACAGGAGCTTTCCTTTTTTGATATCATCCTCCGACAGACTGGCATTATCCCATCCCCGCGCCATAAGTTCCCGCAATGCTGGTTCCTTCACCTTCTGAAACCTATATTTAGCCTCCTCATCAGCCATTTTTAGGATATGAAGGTTCAATGTTACTAACCTCTCATCATATATCGTTATATCATACATAAGAGTTCCGCAGATTTCCAGCATATAGGCCGTGAGCCATAAATATTTACTTTCATTCCTGAAATGCCTCTCCGAATGGCTATAAACTTCTCTAAATATTTGATGAACTGCCTGTGTCTCTTCTTCTGAAAAATAAATGAAACACGCATCTTCCAAATCAAAATACCAGCATTCCCAAAGCAGCCGCAATGTATATTCTAACCTTTTATTATTCTGTTTCCATTTCTGATACAAAAGTTTGCAGGCATCCATCCATCTTTCTTCCTTTTCCAGTAAAGTAACCTCCGGAGCTTTTGGCGTTGGTAACACCCTGGTATTCGGGACTGCCGAAGCCTTTGGAACCGGCTGAACCCTTGGCTTTCTAATTACAGGCGGTTTCGGTATCGGACGGTATACAGGAACACGCGTAACAATGGGAGCATTCCTGACTGCCTGCCCTGTATAATAAGTTGTCGCCAACAATGCTATGGCTCCTAGCAAAGCTTTTCCTGCCTCATATGCTCTTGCTGCTGCCGTAAACAACGCCATCGTAGAATGCCCGCTTGGATCCACATACCCAACCGGATTATCTGCACAATACGTATACAGATTCCATGTCTTATACTCTTCATCTTCTCCCCTGTACGTATCCTGGCTGGTAAACCTCCCATCCTGCGGGTCGTAGTACCTTGCATCGAGATAATACAACCCCGTGCTTTCATCATAAATGCCGCCTGTATAGCAGATTTCATTCTCCACATCTTCTGCCGCATACATAACCATCTCGCCAAAGTCCGTATAGCGGTAAACGGCCGCACAGCTCCCGTCTGGCTTGATCAGGCTGGTGATGCTGCCTTTTAAATCTTTGCCGCTGGTGAGGTATTCCCCGGCGCAGCTCCCCGTATACCTTCCAGATGCGATGACGTTGCCCTCCAGCCCATACAGGTTGAAGCTGCTTTTGTTCCCTTCCGCGTCCGTAGTCGCCCGGACTGCTGTCCCCTGGTAGTAGTCGTTTGTGGTTTTTCCGTCTTCTGTTTTCTGGATACGCTGGCCGCTGCCGTTATAGCGGTTAACTCAGGTGTCCCCACGTTAACAATTTTTTAGGCATTTGCAAAACGCCACCAGCCGCATAAATACGGCATTTTTAACACTAATATTAAACATTTCCGCTCTTTACCTTCTTAGCATTTGGACACCAGTCCAAATTGTCTATTACCCTGTAAATGTAATTATTCAGTTCTATCACCATTTCCCTCGCCTTATCCAAATCCAACATATTTTCATCTACATTTTCAAATAGCGGAACAATTATCTGAAATGGATATTCCTCTGGTTCAAGTCTCATTCCAATGGGGACAATAAAATCATAGTCTTCCAGACCCTCAATCTTTCGTGGATACTGCTCCATTCGAATATCGCATCCATTTTCTCTCTGAATCAATTCTACCAATCTCCCATCAATTTCCTCACTTGGGCTTACTCCGAAAGCATATGCCTGCATATCACATTCTTCCACTTCAAGCGATAGATACTCCAAAAGCTGAGAAAGCTTTGCCCCACTCCTATCTAAAATTAAAACCATTGGCCAAATAGGCTGCTTTTCCATCATCTCTCCAATGACATATGCTAATCCGTGTTTGTCGCAAACTTTTGAAAAAGCCACTTCTAAAATCTCGTCAATCTGATCTATATTCGAAACCTTTCTAACTCCACATAGACATTCAAGCGCATAATACTGCTCCCTGATATCCCCTGGCATCTCTCCCAACAAGACTTTCTGCATCTGTTTCAACGCATCTATTTCGCCCGCCATATATCTGTTTCTTTCATATGATACCAAGGGCATAGTATCCTTCTCATTTTTATAAAACTCTCCCACATCATCTAAATAATCTTTCATGCTTTTTTTATGATACCCATACATATTCACCCAAACTGAAAAATAGCTGGTAATCGCATAGGTTCGTATCCTTAAAGATATTGATGTCTCCATCAACTCTTTCAGCCTTGACAATGTTTCTTTCGTTCTCCCTGTGAAAAGCCAGTAAACCGCTTCCATACGCACAGTTCGATTTGTGTCATATGTCATTTTTCTTAGTATTTTTTCACTTTCAGGCACATCATGGCGCTTCATTAACGCTTTTGCTACAGTTCGTCGAATAACAGGATTTCTCTCTCCTGCCATAGAATACAATTTTTCCTGTTCATCTGACGTGGGTACTCGAATGCTTTCTATTATCCCTTCTAAGTAGTTCATTTTATGAGTAAAATTATTACGATGCTTCATACTTCTCCTCCATGCAAAAATCCAATATACAATAGTCTTTAATTTAAATAAGTTTATTAACACTTTCAAACTCTTTTGAATATAAACAAGTAACTAGAAATTGATGTGCATTAATCTCTGTTGCCATCTATTTCTGAATCCATACTGCATATATATAATTACATGATTTTTATGCGAACCTAAATTAATATTCTACCTTTTTGCATATAATATAAATATAGCGTTTATTTCGTTATTGGCTTATTATCTTTAAGCCATTGTTCATATGCCTCCTTTATCTTTCTTTTACATTTCCCCTTCAACTTTGAACTAGACATCCCCCGATTTAGTTTTCCATACAGCAGAACCATAATATTCCGGAGCCTTTGGTAGTGCAGAACCCGTTCCCATTTTAGACAAAAAACCAAGAGTTGCAAGCACTGATACGGTTATTCCCAGGAATCCCGCAAACATATTACATATTTTCCTTTTCATCTACCATCTCCTGTCTATTGCAAATCATTAGCTCCTATTATCCACCACCAGCCCTTTCCACCGTTCTTCTCTGTCATTTCTTCCTTATCCGAAGGCTGCCTTATAAAAATAATTTTCTCATGTTGAAAATACTCGCCCACTTCATTTACCGATACCTTTACTTTGTTAGGCGAAAACCTGCATGTTCCTGCCACTAACATCGGCGGATGGGGAATCGGATGCCATTCGTTTTCCCATTCCAGATCGCGCATATACTGTACCCAGACATTTTTGTCCCAAAAGATAACGCTTACATAACTGTCAAATTCCACCTTGCATTCATACGTCTTGCCATCTATGACAGCTCCGCCATCTAAGATCGGATACCAGTTTCCCTCCCTGGCCATAGTATCCTCTGTCACCTCAAACCATAAATCACCCGATTCTGAAACCCACTTTGCAGGCGGATAATCATAAGGTCTCTCTCCGTGTGGCAGATTTTGACATGAGCAAACCATAACAGCCATGCACAAACACACAGCTCCTGGCAGTAGTTTCCTTCTAATGTTAAACATTTCTAACCTCCGCTTTTGTTGTGATTCCAAATATAACCAACTACTTTTCCCACCATCTGTTCCGCGCTCACTATATCCGGCATATTTTCATCCGCATTTTCAAACATATGGATAATTCTTTGAAATGGATAATCCTCCTCACATATCTCTATTCCCAATGGAACAATAAAACCACACCAACAAGCATTAACTGAAGTGTGCAAAACATAATAATTGTTAATATTTAAAGAGACGTTCCCACTGTGGCAATCGGCACGCAGATACTAAGCAGAGCACACTAAAACACATTATCCCCATAAGCATACTCTTATTTCCCCGCGGTAACTTCCATCCTTCACTTTTCCGCATCTTCTGCACCTTCTTCCTCCAACGGCTGCCTTGTAAAAATATATTTCGCGCCCTGATTATACCATCCTGTTTTGCTGTCTCCACAAACATAAACTACCAGCTTCGATGGCCAAAAATTGCAGACCCCATGCATTAAATTCTCCTTTACTTCATCATACACCGGATTTTGGTTGTGGACGTATTTCAAAAACGCAGTTACACTTTCCTCTTCCAACCTTTCATGTATATATTCCCAATCCTCCTTTTTCCAAAAAAACACATCATCATAACCATTAAACATCACTTTACATGCATATTCTTTTCCATCATACAGAATCCCGCCGTCCAATATTGGAAGCGGATTTTTGTCTGTCGCCACAGTATCCTTTGTCACCTCAAACCAGAGGGCTCCCGACTTTGATACCCATTTCGCCGGTCCATAATCAAAAGGACGTTCCCCCTGTGGTAAACGATAACATGATGAAAGTAAACATACCACACACAAACACAAGGCGCTCAAAAATATTTGTTTCCTTACACTACCACTCATTGCAAAACTCCTTCTAAGCATATAATTATATGTTACCACCACATCTTAGGACCATTTACACCCACAATAGCTAACGGTGTTCTGCTATTCTTTTTTATGTATTTTTTATATTGGGAAATCGTTATGTAACGTCCATTATATTCACCTAAATATTGATTGTAAAACTTAAACCTCCTGCCATTCCGGCCGCGAATTCCTGCCACATAATGCCCTCCACCCTCAGGTTTCATATATGATACAATAATTGCAGTAGATCTTCTTGCAATAGATTCCCACCCTAGAAAATAACTCTTCCGTACCCTCCGAAACCTTTTCTTCAAATATTGTGTGAGCGCATTTGTCTCAAATCCAAGCGTCCATTTCGTACACCACGACCCCCTCACTCCCAATACTATCTTTTTTAGAATATTTTTGGATTTCCTTGACTCCCATAAGTCATAGAGTCCAGACATATTCATTTCGCTTACAACATCTTGAAAGCTTCCTTTATACATATAGCCTACCATTACATTGTAAACAGCAATTGCACCGCATCCTACAGCGCCTACATTTCCATAAAATCCTACTCTGATATCCTTCATCGCCACTCCGTCAACTAAGACATCTGCCCCTTGTTCTGTTATATACTTCGGCTTATGCCCATCCACATCCGCAAAGTTCACCGGGTCGCCCGCGCAGTAAGCATACAGATGCAGCGATGACGGATTTTTCACCTCGCCCCGATAGGAGTCTTGTGAAAGGAATCTTCTATTTTCCGGTTCATAGTACCTTGCATTCAGGTAATATTTGCCTGTCTGGCTGTCATACACGCTTCCTGTATAGCAAAATTCAGAAAACAATTCTGTACCGCCCACCTGCGTTTCCCCAAAAACATCATATTTATAATTTTGTACCGCTGTCCCATCAGGTCTAACAATTGCCGTAGTACTTCTCCTGCCATCTTTCCCATAGAAGAAGCACGTCCCTGCATCTTCCCCCTGGCATTTCACAGATGCCGCTACATTATTTTCACCTTTAAGCAGATGGAGATTAACGATTGTATCATTTTCATCCGTCACAGCATATACCGTAGAATTCTGATAATAGTAATTGGTCACTTTGTCATTTTCCTTTTTCTGCACCCTCTGTCCATTTCCGTTATATTTATTTTCCTGTTGCACCGATATCTGGCCGCCTTCACTCAGAGTCTGCTTTATCATCTGGTTTCTGATATCATACTCCATATCCGTCCGCATTCCCTGTGCTGTATCTTCCTCGTACACCAGATTCCCTCTTGCGTCATACTGATAGGCGCATTGTGATTCTGTCTGCCCATCCTTTTGCTTTTGGGAAAGCACAAGCTGGTTCAAGCTATTATATGTCCTGAATACTGTTCCATCTCCATTTGCCTCGCTCAACATATTTCCAGCTTTATCATAAGTATAAACACTTTCCCCACTGATTCCTGTTTTCCTGTTTCTTACCATCACCTTTTTCAGTCTTCCAAAGGCATCATACTCATAACTGCACAGTTCATCTGTCTGCTCTTCTTCACTCATCCCCGGATAACAGCAGTATTTGTCTTCTGTCAGAATACGGCAGTTTTTATCATAGGTATACCTGTAAGCTTCCGGACAGTTTGTCATCTCTTCATTGTCATAATAAGAAATCCCTGCTACTCTCGAAAATTCATCATAAGAATATTTCTTGTAAATCACTTTTTTCGACTTTCCATCTAAAAATCCCATATGAATTGTTTCTGAATCCAGATTTCCTATCCCGGTATATCTATAACTTGAAATCACTTCCTCTCTGCCGTTTTCCATTATGGCTCTGTCTTCTGTTTTTCGGCTATTTTCATCATACACATATTTCAGCCCTTTTATCTCACTGTTTCTGCTGACAGGATACAGAACGGTTTCCAGGCGTCCGTCCAAGTCATAGAAGTATGTCATCCTGCACTCCCTGAGTTTTTCCTCACTCGGAACATCATTCCCATTGTACTCTGCCACTCCGGTTAGCTGTCCCAGACTGTCATATATGTAATCTGTATAGCGAAAACGGTGTTTCTGCCCATTTTCCACCTCAAAATCTTCCATTACTAAAAGACTCCCCTGCTCTGAATATGCATATTTTGTCTCCAGCGTCTGGATTCCCGCAGATGTAAAGCAGGACTCTGAAATCATCCTGTTATTCGCGTCATATTGGAATGTTTTATAAGTTCCGTCTGCATATACTTCTTTATTCAGGTTCTCTTTATCATCATATTGATAAGTTGTTACAATGGGCGCCAGACTTCCATCGCCTAAGTCTGCTGATTTAACCTTATTCCCTTTTGCGTCAAAATACTCTTTACTCACATTCCCGTTGGCATCCATTATCCATGAACTTGTAGTCCCGTCCGCTTCCAGAATGTCGGTTTTGTGAGAAATCACATGTTCCTCCCCTGCTCCATCACTTTGGCGAACTTCTTTTAAGGCGCCCAGGTTTTCATAGACATACTCTGTTACGTTACCTTCCCCATCAGTCGCAGATGTCTGATGTTTCATTACGTCATATGTACTGCTCGTAACAATGGAATCCTCCGTTGCCATCCATGCTCCTGTAGCTTTGTCTTTGCCAGGGTTCAAAACCGTGCCAGTCACATTCCCTGATGCGTCATACAGGTTGACTGTAACACAACCTTTTTCCTCCCCATCTACAGATGTAATATTTTGAACAGTCACCTGTCCATTCTTATCATATTCATTGCGTACCATCATGCCACCCGACAATGTTTTCACAGTTTTGCCTGCCTGGTCTGTATATGTTTCTGATACAGTTCCTCCGGGGCTTTGCTGTTTCTGTATTGCGATGAGCACAGGTTCAGATTCTTCCTCCCATTCATATCCATAAGATGTTTTCCAAATCCGCCTGTCTGAATCTTTTACCTGTTCTTTTTGGAGAAGACGGTTTCTTTCATCATATCTATACACCTGTTTCATGCCATCTCTTCCCGTCTCCTGTAGCAGGGTTCCATTCTCGTCATAAGTATTGGAGGTTGTATAAATCTTTCCATTTTCGTCATATTCTACAGAAATTTCCCGCCCCATAAAATCATATGTATAAGAAGCTTTATTTCCCAGGCCGTCATTTGTATAAATCAATCTTCCCATCCTGTCATATTTATTCACTGAAACTGTGCTTTTCCCATCAGCAGTTTCTGTAATTGTTTCTGTCTTTACCCCATCTTCACCATAAGAATACTCATGCGTCGTTGTAGTTGTCAGATAGCCTTCTGTTCCATCCTCTGCCTCTACTTTCTGTTTCTCCACAGTTTCTTTCTCCTCTCCTGCAAATTCATTGTCCTGACCATAGTATTCAATCTGGATAGTATCGCCTGTTATAAGGTCTTCTTCCCATATTTCATTTCCATACTCGTCATATTCGAAGTACTCATCTTCATATATTTCATCATCCCATTCCTCCGTGATTCTGCTTGGCAAATCATCTGCATACTCATTTTCCTGGTTTGCATATTCATAGGTAACCTTTGTATCGTCTGCACTGATCTCCTGCGTCGGATTCATATCCTGTTCTGAGTCATAGATTGTCTCCTCTTTTCTTTCTATAACCTTTGTGACTATCTTCCCATCGCACAGCTCCTGATATTCCACCATAGACGAACTGATTTTTGGCAAATTGTCCTCATATGTATATGTAAACTCCTTACCATTCAAATCTTTTCTGTAAAGGACATTTCCCAAACGGTTGCTTTTTATTGTCTCCCCTTTTCCATACTTTCCATCCAGTCCTTTTTGTATCGTTGTTAAATATGCATAATCCCCATTTTCTATATTTTCATACGTAAAACGTACAGACTCCTGTTTCCCATTTACTTCTGGATACAACAGTTCTTTTACCTTTTTATCCTGATAAATAATCGTATAAGGATTTCCTTTTGCATCATGAATCACAGACAGCTTTCCCTGCCCATCATATTCATATACATAAGACACACTCTCCCCATCCGTTTTTCCATCACTGCGTATAACTTTCTTTAGGCGGTTATTTTTATCATAGTTATATTGAATGTCCGTCCCATCTGGCAGTATAATCTTACGAACCAGCATTAGATTATTAACTGCATCCCCAACTGGCACGCCGGAATCTGTTACTGGTATTTTAGAGATTTCATCCATCTCAATAACCGGTCTGGAAGGTCCTTCTGCCGGAGGCTTTATTGCCGGAGGCGCTTCTGTACCTAAGCCTGTCCTCGCTGCCTTCGTTGGCGTTTTCTGTTTTTCTACAGCTTCTTCGACAATTCCATCCGCCTTCTCCCTGGCTCCCTCCAGATAAGAAAATTCCATTGTCAAATTTTTATCTGTAACTGCACGCAACACCCTTCCTGTTCTCGCATCATACATAAATAGCAGAAAACTTCCATTAGGCTCCTTTGCATAAAGCATCTGTCCTCCACTATTGAATCGGTATTCCAGATTATCTTTGGTAAGTATTGTATAACTGCTGGTAATTTCTCTGGACAGTTTTTCATTCCCATTTCTTGCAGGTATCTCTATAGTTTCTGTCTTTTCTTCCTGCGTTAATGTCATATATTTCCCCATTGACGATGCATACGTTCCATCCTGAAGCTTTTCAAAAAGGAAAATCGTACCAGTTTCATCCCTTAATGCCTTACGGTCAATCAACTTGTCTTCCTCATTGATATTTAAAAGTTCAAGATCATAAGAATGATTCCATCCAAGCCCAAAGGAAGACACAGTACTCGCCTGGCTATTATATGTACGCTCAATCGTTATAGGCATTTTTTCATTTGCAATATCTACATCCGTCTGTGAATATACAAAATTCCCCTGGCTCTTCTCTACGTATCCTATTCCGTTCGGATTTTCAAAACTCTCATATTCCCAGTAAGGCTTATGTCCCAGCAATTTAACATACTCATCACCATCTACGACTTTAGCGCTGATTATTCTGGAGAAATTGCTATATTCCGGCGACTGATTTTCTTTCTTCCGCACAGCCCGTATCCGATAAAAAAACTCTTGTCCATAATTAATGTTCAACTCACTGTAATAATCATCTTTGATATCCACAATAGATGCCTGGTTCATATTTACAAGTTTTTCCCTACTGTCTGCACGGTAAATCTCATAACTCACCCCCTCCGGCAGCGCCACATCCTTTTCCTTCTCCATATCAACTATATCCTGCTCGCCCGCACGGTTCCAGGTCAGGTATGTCTTATAGTTTATCTTACTCACCGCCGACAGGAAAGTGGGCACGTAGTTATCCATCTCCGAAAGGCTAAATGTCTCCGGTTCCACGGTATTCCCCACCAGGCGGAAGGAGCTCAGCCCTTTGACGCTGCTTCCCCACTCTGCCTTTACTGACATAGAAGTTACCGTGACGCTGCCGGGCAGCAGTTCGCTGACACTGTATTCCTTTCCTGCCAGCACCTTTTTCCATGCGGACGTACCGAACCTCACATAATAGGACGGTGTTCCAGTACTGCCTGTCTTTACACCGGACTCCAGGGTAAATCCCGACAGAGGCTCTTTGAACGCCAGAGTCTTCACACTTCCAGAAGTCACCGGAAGATATTCCAGGAGCGCCCTTTTATATTCCGGGACGGAATATGTCACGTTCCCGGACTCATCTTTACATTTGACGATAATCGTATGCTTTGTCCCCTCCGGGCAGCCTGCCTTGATTTTGTGGAAATCCAGAATCCACGGCCTGTCCGTGTGCTGGTATAACGCCCCAATCTTCTGGTTGTCGATGTACCATTCCACGCTGGACAGTTCCTGGCTTGACCGGGATTTCAGCTCCAGGTAGTTCGTATTCTCCGGCAGGGAATACTCATTTTTCCCGACCTGCAGATATGCGGGATGCTCCAAAAACCATACTGGCTCCCGCTTCTGCGCCGTGCCATCCCCGTCTTTCTTTGTGTAGCTGTAAGCTGCCGTGCTCCTGTTCCCTGCCTCGTCCCATGCTTCCAGAAGGAATTCATAAAGAACTCCCGTCTCGTATTCACTGCTTCCTACATTTACGATATGCAGGATATCATTCACAACGGGATATGTCCCTTCTGCCAGCTTCTTATATGTGGTATCCCCCTGTTTCCTTACTTTCAAGCTCCACGATTTCAGGTATGTATCTGTCACGCTCCCCTTCAGTACGCCCTGCTGCATGGAAGAAACCGCTGCTGCGGGGGCTGTCTTATCGTAGACGCACTCCACCTGCGCTTCTTTTCCGGGCAGGCCGCTGGCGTCCACTGCGCGTACCTTCACAACATATGCTTTCTCTGCCGCCGGCAATCTGAAAGAAAACCCACCTGTGCCCGTACCAGAATTTAATACGGAAGTCCATCCGCTATTGCCCTCTATCTGGTATTCCATCCTTTTCAGCCCATTGATACCCACGCTCTGATTCCATGTAATATAACCCGTTCCGTTATTTTTATTGCTCCCTGTCAGGCTGGGCGCATCCACCTGGTTTGTAATCGTGATTGTATCCGTTACAGTTGCCGTATACCCCGCATAATCCTTAACCGTCAGCTCTGCCTTGTAAGAACCGTTCTTTATATTTTTTGTATTAAACGGCCTTGTCACGGAGCTGGTGGTAAAGTTGCTGTAGACGGTATCTGCCACCTTACCCGCGCTGTCTTTGATTACCAGGCTGCTGCTCTTGACGCCGCTGCCTGTCCCGTCGCTGCACGCCGCCGTAATCTGTACCGTATCTTTCAGGCTGCTTTTCGCCTGGGAATAGGTAAGAACGCCTGTCGGCGGCGTCCTGTCTTTTTTATAGGAAAGGGTTTTCATCACCGCATTTCCCACTTTATCTTCCAGCCGTACATGAATCATATAATTCCCATCCGGCTTGCCCTGGTCCGTGCTGTCCATCGTAAAGCTTCCCGCGTATGGGTTTGCCGAAGAGGTAAAACGCACATTTGCCGCCGCCTTATATGCGGACGCAGGCTGCCCCGCTGCTGTGATACAGTATTTCACCCCAGACACAATCATCCCACTGTGCAGTTCTGTGATATTCTTAAACTCTATTGCAGGATTGGCATTCCCTGTCCACTGCCCCGCCGCCGGGGTGGAAGAAAGCGTCCCAAACGTCGGGCAGGTCACATCCACCAGATAGTTCAGCGTCTTGACCGCGCTGACATTCCCCGCATGATCCACCGCCCGCACATGGATAGGGTATGTCCCGGAGGACGGAAAATATGTCGCTGGAATTACTACGCTGCCTGACGTTCCTGTTCCTGCCAACACATAAGGGGCGCTTCCCACCTGGTACTGTACCTCTTTCAAATGCTTGTCAGAGACACTGCTCCAGCTCAGCACAGGATTCTTGATAGAAGTGTATCCTGCGGGCGAAACAGATATGCTGCCCACCACCGGAGCCGTACTGTCGATGTGAAAGTTCCAGCTCCTGCCTTCCCCGGCGATGCCGCCCCTATCCACGCCGCGCACCCAGATGCGGTAACAGCCCTCTCCCCAGGTATTGCTCCCCGCTATAGAAGCTGTAGCTGACGCGGCTGAGCCAATCTTGGTAGACGCGGAATACGCAATCACATCCCCTGTTTCTTTCCCAGTGGCATCATTCATTCCCACGACCTTATACTGCACGTAATCCAATGCCCTGGAGCTGATGCCGCTCCAGCTCACCTGTAAGGTACTCCCCTTCTTAAAATAACTGCCATTTAGCTGCACGCTCGCCGGCTTTGTAGGCGCGTCATAATAAACTACCGTCAGCTTCGGCCGCCGCGCCGCCGTCGCGTGCCGGGAGCCGTAGAACTGCGTATAAAAGCCTTCCTTTCCCTCGCGTTCTGCCCGGAGCATAATTCCATGTCCCAGGAACTGGTCTCTTGCCATCTGCCTGGCGTTCTCCGTGATATCCAGAGTACGTTTCGTTCCCGCTTTTCCCGTAGCCTTAAACTGCGAATAATAGCTCCCCGTGTTGTGGGCGGGCTTATTATTCCAGTTAATCGTAGAAGCCTTCCAGCTATCCTTAATCCGGTATGCCCGGATAATCTCTCCCCCGGCGCCGCCCCCCGGTCTCATATAAATCCAGCGTCGCGCTCTCCACATATTTCCCCGCCAGATCCTTGCGGATATCCACGAATTTCATATAGGTGCGGTACAGTCCCTGCGCCGTGCTGTCCCCTACGGAAATCACCGTCACGCCGCTGGCATAGTAATTCGTCGCCGGGCTTCCTTTGCACACATAGACATCCTGTATCCTACTGCCCCCCGTCCATGTAACTGTTGGGTCAACCGTAACCGGATAAACCCTGTCCGCACTGTCCAGATACTCCTTGTCCGGGATTACCGTCAGCAGATACGCATCCGTTTCCCCTTCTTTTTCCTCCAGCTCACAGACGATTTTTTCTGAATATGCTTCCCCTGTGGCGTCATTCATATAAGGGGCTGCGATCCCTCCCACGATATCCCCGCTGTCTTTATCATAAAAGGTAAATCCCCCGCCCACCGGGTCTTTTCGCATCATAAGACCCGCCAGACGGAACTCAAAAGTAAAGCAGTTACTCTCCGGACGTTCCTCCAGGACAATATTTTCCTTCACGCCAATGTCACTGGACTCATACTCCAGACGGTACGATTCAGAGTCATTCTCATAGACTGCCTTCAGCGGCCGCATGCTCTCCTCCCCATACAAATCCACAGTCTCCATATCCTCTACAGAAAGATTCTGAAATTTGATATCATCTGCCCCTGCAGCCCCATCCTCCGGCAGTACTTCTCCCGCCGTTTCCGTACCCGGCTCCTCGAAAACTACCGCCTCTGCGTCTTCCGGCACGTATTCTTCCGGCACTTCCGCATGTTCCTCCGTATTGCCCTCTTCCGGCAGACTCTTATCCTCTAAATTTCCGCTGCTTTCCACCGGACTCTCACCGTTTTCTTCCGGCTGTATGCCTGCCTCCGGTATCTCCACCGGATGGAAAGAAATACGGTAATCCCCTTTCTCCATCAAAACAGGCGTATTTTCCGAAAGCGCCTCCGGAAGATACTGCTTGCTGTCCCCCTCCCTGTTCTCATAAGCATATCCCGCCAGGCTAAGCCCGCCTGCACTTTCCTCCGAGCATATTTCCACCAGCGCCGGGTCATAGTCCACCAGTTCCCCGCTTTCATCCCGGAACCGTACATCCGCCCCATGAAAAACCTCCATTTTTCTATTACCGCCCAAATCAAATATCGTACTGTCCTCCGTCCGCTCCTCTTCTATCTCATTCTCCGCCGTAACATTCTCCGGCTCCGTCATTTCTTCCGCTTCCGCGGACTTTGCTACAATAAAATTCTCCCACGATACCGACGTCATGGTTACGCATACGCTAAGTATGACTGCAACTGCTTTCGTAAAATTTTTTCTCATTCCTTATTCCTTTCATGAAATATAGACATCCCGTGTGCCATGTTTCACTATAAAACCCCTGTTTTGCGTAAATTTCTTAAAATATTGAACCTCCCCTCCTCTTTCTAATCTTTCAAATACTTTTTTATTCTATAATTTAAGTTTTCTGATATTACTTCTGAATCTTTTCTAGAAT
>CATNCF010000050.1 GCA_950097145.1 uncultured Lachnospiraceae bacterium | reverse complement strand
AATTAATTAACTTTATTATAAAATTAATTAAAGATTAAATATTTGTTCCGAGTTCTGCCAATGGAAGAAAACGCGGAAATTCCTGATGTTTCTGCCGATAGATTTTTCTTTGTCTGTCCAGATAAGACTGATATTTGGTACGATCCTTTTCACCTTTTACCGGAATTTCATCTGTTTTTGCATAAACCTCTAAACGGTGAATCTGAACAGCCATGTTTTCATATGGAAGATTATGAAACTGGCAGAATGCTTCCAGAATTAATTCTGGCTTTACATTATCACTGCTTCCCGTGCATACTTTTAAGAAAAGTGCAGGCACTTCTGTGTTTTGTTCCTTAGCGCATGCCCTTAAAAGCTCGTGATTTCTCACATGAAGTTCATGTAAAGTTCGTGCATCTTTCATATTCAAGACCTTCATATCATAAATTAAAGGCTTCAAATTCATTTCAATTATCCGCTTTTTTGTTTGTTTTGTGATGCAGATTTCAGGCTGGCATTCATAAAATTCATGAACTTTTTCCTGAAGTTCTGACACATGAAATGATATTTGATATTGTTTTTTGGGATAAATTAGGTAATCTGCGGCTGCCACCAGTGACATAGCCGTCTTGGCTGTGTCTGGAAGCTTTCGATATTCCAAGACAGAAACCCCTTCCACCATCGCCTCATTTAGTGCCTGAATGGCTTCCTGGCTGGACAGGGAAGACTTTACTTGAATATCGAAGTATTCCCCATCACTGGTCACTCCTACGCCAAGAGGTGCTGCAAAGGACATAATTTGATGAGGGCTATATCCTTCTGAATAAGCAATATCAATCCCAGCACGCCGAATTGCTTTTTGAAAATACCGCATCATATCTAAATGCCCAATAAATTTCATAACACCATATTTTTGAAACTTAATTCTAATGTTCATCACAGACACCTCCTTGAAATCTGGCCGCGCCACAGCCGCTGCATTTTACGCTGCAATTTGGTGTAACCTGTTCTTCTTTTGCCCGCAGCCATTCCCGTTTTAAAAATTCTTTGGATATACCGCAGTCAATAAAATCCCAAGGAAGAATTTCATCCAGACTTCTTTCACGCAGATTATAAAAATCAATAGGTACACCGCATTCTTCAAAAGATTCCATCCATTTTTGATTATCAAAAGCTTCGGTCCAGGCATCAAAGATACATCCTCTTTCATATGCCTTTAAAAGGACTTGTCCCAATTTCCGGTCCCCCCGGGCAAATACGCCTTCTAATACAGTCACATCAGCTTCATGCCAGTTATACTTTAAGCTCTTGTGGTTTAACTGTTCTTTCATTTCTTCATTTACGGTTCGGGCGCGGTTCAGATATTCTTCTTTTGGGCACATATTGGCCCATTGGAACGGCGTAAAAGGTTTTGGCACGAAAAACGAAGTACTGATGGTAATCTGGCATTTTCCATTGCGCATTTCTTTGGGTATCTCATAATAACGCCGGGCGATTCTGTCTGCAAGGCGCGGGATCTCCTTCCTATCTTCTTCCGTTTCTGTAGGAAGGCCCAGCATAAAATAAAGTTTTACCTTCTGCCATCCCCCTTCAAAAGCAAGTCCAGCGCCATTTAATATCACTTCTTCGGTCAATCCTTTATTGATTACATTTCTAAGACGCTGGGAGCCTGCCTCTGGCGCAAACGTAAGACTGCTTTTGCGGATATCCTGAACTTTACTCATAACATCCAGAGAAAATGCATCAATACGCAGAGACGGCAGGGAAATATTAACCCCTTTTTCCTTTGTCTCTATCAAATAAGTAATTAATTCTGGAAGCCTTCTGTAATCACTGGAACTTAAAGAACTTAAAGAAATCTCTTCATGCCCTGTATTCTCAAGCATCTCATGGGCACATTCCTTAAGCATGTCCACATCGCGTTCCCTGGCAGGACGGTAAATCATGCCTGCCTGGCAAAAACGGCATCCTCTGATACAGCCCCGTTGAATTTCCAGTACCACACGATCCTGTGTTGCCTTAATAAAAGGTACCAGAGGCTTGCGCGGATAAACCGTATTTGTCAGATCCATCTGAATTTCTTTTTGAACCTTTTGGGGAACATCTGGATACTTCGGCTTAAATGCGGCAATTCTGCCATCCTCATGGTAAGTTGTTTCATACAGAGAAGGTACATAGATTCCTGGTATTTTGCAGGCTGCACGCAGGAAGTCTTCACGGGTTCCACCCTGTTTCTGAATCGTTTTATACAGTTCAAATAAGGAATCATATTGTGTTTCCCCCTCTCCAATATAGAATAAATCGAAAAAGTCTGCCAAGGGCTCTGGATTATAGGCACATGGACCTCCACCGATTACAATGGGATCCTCTTCTGTACGCATTTTTGACAAGAATGGAATCTGGCTTAAATCCAGAACCTGCAGAATATTGGTATAACACATCTCATACTGAATGGTGATTCCAAGAAAATCCATCTGTTTTACAGGTTCCTGCGTTTCCAGTGTAAACAGAGGAATGTTCTGTTCCTTCATAATCTTATGAAGATCGCTCCATGGAGAATATACACGTTCACAATAGACATCCTCCCTCCTATTAAACATATCATATAAAATCTGGATTCCCAGATGGGACATGCCAATTTCATAAACATCGGGAAAACATATGGCAAAACGAATTTCTGCATCCCTGGGATTTTTACGTACCATATTCACTTCATTTCCAATATATCTGGCAGGTTTATCAACAGACATTAATATTTCATCACTTAAGGCAAGCTTGCTCATACACTGTGCTCCTTTACTTTTACGCTTGTTTGCAGCTTCTTCATTCTAACACACAATGTCTGAGAAGTCCACCGATTCAGTCCGGACAAAAAAATCACTGCTTTTTTGCCTCCTGTCGGGCAGAACTATCAAGTTCCCCCAGAAGCTCCCCCAGCTTCTCTGTTGGAAATGGCTTCCATTGAATCTGCTGAACCACTTCTTTCGCGCCGATCCCCTGGAACATGATATTTTCCTGATCACAGTACACAAAACATGCGAACAGAAGAATTGCAATCACAAATCTTATGCCAAAGGTAGAATTCCCTCCTGGAAATTCCTGCTGGACAGGTTCAGAACGATACTCCTGCTCCTGATTTTGGAAGGCGGCTCGGGCCTGTTCCACATAATTTTTACGTTCTCTTGCACTCTCTTCCCATGATTTTACCATTTACTTCTCCTAACATAGCTTTGTACTATTTTAGTAATACCTGGCAAAAAAAATGCATAAATTTTAAATTGTTTTTTCTTTAAATGCAAAAAAGTTTACATAAATAAATTATGTAAACTTTTCCTTAAATTAAAGTTATCTTTGATTTAATTCTTCCACAATATCTTCCCAAGTAATTCCAGTCTCCACCATCAGTACCATCATATGGTAAAGAAAATCTGAAATTTCATACTTAATATCCTCCGGTTCCGGATTCTTAGCCGCAATGACAAGTTCTGTAGCCTCCTCGCCAATTTTTTTCAGAATTTTATCCAATCCCTTATCAAACAGATAATTGGTGTAAGAACCTTCTCTGGGCTGCTGCTTCCTTTGAGCAATGGAGTTATATACATTCTCAAAAATCTTCAAAGGATTTTTTGTGATATATTCTTTCTTTACCAGTTCCTGAAAGAAACAGGTAGGATTTCCTGTATGGCACGCCGCTCCCACCTGGGATACATTGGCAAGAATCGTGTCCTTGTCACAGTCAATCGTCAAAGACTTCACATACTGAAAGTGCCCGGAGGTTTCCCCTTTGATCCAGAGTTCCTGACGGCTTCGGCTGTAATACGTCATTTTACCAAGGGCAAGGGTTGTGTTATAAGCCTCTTCGTTCATGTATGCAAGCATTAACACCTCACAGGTCTGGTAATCCTGTACAATCACCGGAATCAGCCCGTCTGCATTTAACTTGAATTCAGACCAGTCCATAGAAGATTCAAATTTCTGTGTCTGAATACCTTCTGAGGACAAAAATCTCTTCAGCTTCATAACATCTGTCTCAGGATTGCTGACATAATCGCCGCCAATGCCTGTGACACAGTCCTTTTTCAAAATCTCTATCCAGCGTTCTTTTTTACAGCCGGAAAGAATAACGCTGAATGAAATATCCGTAATGTTTTCCAGAGACTCAACAATGTCCTCATTTAACACCACCAGCTTATGAATATGTTCCTTTACTTCCTTACCATGTTTGAAAATCAGATCTACGGTCTCCATGGAAACTAAAATCTTCTCTTTCCCAAAGCGTTTGTCTGCCTCCTGTACAAGTGGAATCAAATCATGCTCTTCACTATTTAAGATCACGCCTTTGCAGCCGGCGTAAAGAATTTTCTTAATATCATCTAACTGCTTGATGTTTCCCGCCCCATAAATAGGAATCTCAATAATACGGCATAATTCTTTCATGGTATGAAGGTTAATTTCATGTTCCATATCAGTATCAGATAAATCAAATACATACAGTTTATCTACGCCGCTCTCGTTATAAAATTTTGCCAGTTCCTTCCAGTCCCCGGCAATTTCGAAATTTTCCCTGCTTGTTACTGCCATGCCATTTTTCAGGCACATCACAGCAATCAGGTTTTTATATTCCATAGCTTCACCTATAAACTACCTTTCGTTGACATAATATCTTTAATTCTGGGATCCCTCATAGTTGCTTCATCCAGCGCGCGCCCAAATGATTTAAAGAGTCCTTCAATCATATGATGGTTATTGGTTCCGGATAATATCTTCATGTGAAGGTTCATTCCTGCCGCATAGGAAATGGCATAGAAAAATTCACGTACCATTTCTGTTTCCATATACCCTACCCGTTCTGCAGTAAACTCTCCTTCAAAGCAAAAATAGGGCCTGCCGGAAAGGTCAATGGCACACAGCACCAAAGTCTCATCCATGGGCAGAATACAGCTTCCATAACGTTTTATCCCTCGTTTGTCCTTTAAGGCATATCGAATCGTATTTCCAAGAACAATTCCAGTATCCTCTATGGTATGGTGGGTATCTACGATTAAATCACCCTTTACCTCAACATCCAAATCAAAAAATCCATGGCGTGCAAATCCATCCAGCATATGGTCGAAGAATCCGATTCCCGTATCAATCTGAGCTTCACCGCTTCCATCAAGATTTAAGATGAGGTTAATCTCTGTTTCTTTCGTTTTCCGTCGCTGTCTGCCAATTCTGTCTGCTGACATAGCGTTCCTCCTTATTTTTCAAATCTTACTTTGATTGAATTTGCATGTGCCGTCAACTGTTCTGACTCAGCAAATTGTACGATATCCTTATAAATTGGTTCCAGGGCTTCCCTAGAATAGGAGATGATACTTGATTTCTTGATAAAGTCATCTACGCCTAAAGGTGAGAAAAACTTTGCTGTGCCGTTGGTGGGCAGGACGTGATTGGGACCTGCAAAATAATCACCCAATGGCTCGCTGGCGTATTCTCCCAGGAATATAGCCCCCGCATTTTTAATCTTCATCATTACCTGAAACGGATCTTCTGTCAAAATCTCCAGATGCTCAGATGCTATTTCATTTACTGTCTCAATGGCTTCCTCTAAATTTTCTGCTACTAGTATGTAACCGTAATTCTCCAAAGATTTTTCAATGATTTCTTTTCTTGAGAGATCTTTTGTAAAGTTCTCTACTTCCCGGGAAACTTCTTCTGCCAGCGTCTGGCTGGTGGTAATTAAAATTGCGCTGGCCAGTTCATCATGCTCTGCCTGTGACAGAAGATCGGCAGCCACGTATCTTGGGTTTGCACCATCATCTGCAAGTACAAGAATCTCGCTCGGCCCCGCAATGGAATCAATGCTTACATGGCCAAATACTGCCTTTTTGGCCAGAGCTACATAAATATTTCCCGGCCCCACAATTTTGTCAACCTTCGGGATACTCTCTGTTCCAAAAGCAAGAGCGGCAATTGCCTGGGCACCTCCAACTTTGTATATTTCATCCACCCCTGCCAGATCTGCTGCTGTAAGAGTAGCAGGGTTTACTTTTCCTTCCCGGTTACAGGGAGTTGCCATGACAATTCTTTCCACCCCCGCTACTTTCGCGGGCAGTACGTTCATCAATACGGACGAGGGATAGGCTGCTGTTCCGCCTGGCACATACACACCTGCGCGTGCCAGAGCCGTTACTTTCTGTCCCAGCAAAACACCGTCTGTCCGGCTGTCAAACCAACTGTACTGCTTCTGCTTTTCATGATAAGTTCTAATATTCTTCAGAGATTTTTTCATAACAGCAATTAATTTTTCATCTACAATGTGATATGCCTCATCTATTTCTTCTTTACTTACTCTGACATTTTCTTCATTGATTTCTGCTCCGTCAAACTGCCTGGTATAAGAAAATACCGCGCTGTCTCTGTCACTGCGCACCTTTTCAATAATCTCACTGACACGTTCTTCATACTGTTTGTAACTATTTGGGCTTCTTTTTAATAGATCTTCCAGAAGATTATTTCTGGTGTCTTTTGTCAATTTTAATATTCTCATAGAGTTTTCTCCTTATATCCTCAATCTGAAAGAACTTTTTTCAAATCACGAATCAATTTTGTAATCCGTTCATGTTCCATTTTCATGCTGACCTGATTTACCACCATCCGTGCAGAAAGGGGGCAGACTTCTTCTAATACCTCCAGACCATTTTCACGCAGAGTCGACCCCGTTTCTACAATATCTACGATAACCTCAGACAACCCTACAATTGGAGCAAGTTCAATGGAACCGTTCAGTTTTATAATCTCTACCGTCTGGTGCTTTTTATTATAAAAATAGTCTTTGGCAATCCGCGGATATTTTGTGGCCACCCGGATCAATTCATGATGCTGCAGCAATTCCTTCGCTTCTTTTGGACCGCAGACGCACATTTTGCAGGCTCCAAAGCCAAGATCCAGTACTTCATAAATATTTCTTGCCTCCTCCAAAATCGTATCCTTGCCTGCTACTCCAATATCTGCCGCGCCATATTCCACATAAGTCGGTACGTCCGGCCCCTTTGCAAGAAAAAATTTTAGCTTAAGCTCTTCATTGACAAAAATCAGCTTCCGGGTGTCTTTATCTTTCATCTCCTGGCAGGTAATCCCTATCTTCTCAAAAGTGGCCAAAGTCTGCTTAGCCAGCCGTCCCTTACCAAGAGCAAATGTTAAATATCTCATATCGTTCCTCCATTGATTTGGCAAATATTTTATGAAATAAAAAGAACCTCCTGTATCTGCATACGCTCTGCATAGTTCTGATAATCTTCTTTTGTCCGTCCAGGCTGCCAGGCCGCAAGAGAAACACCGTTCTCCTGATCCCGCAGGAACATTGCCTTTTTTATGGCATCCTGCTGTTTATCTTCTGTAAATACAATCAAAACCTGGCTGTTTTCCACTGGAATCTCAATTTTCTGCCTGGCCAGAGCGGCAAGAAGCTGGTCGATCACTACCGCAAATCCAATGGATGGCGCATGTTTGCCAAAATAATCCATGAGATGATCGTAACGTCCGCCTTTTACAATGGGCTCCCCGCTGCCAAAAGTATATCCGGCAAAAATAATACCTGTATAATAATGGTAAGTGCTGAGCATTCCTGGTTCAATAGAAATATATTTTTCTACTTCATAGCAGGACAAGACCTGCATCAGCTCCTCGAACCGCTCCAAAGCCTTAAGAATTACCGGATAATGTCCCGCGAGATCCTTTGCCCTTTTTATCATTTCATCCGTCATGCAGGGCGTTCCCAGCATGGAAAAAAGCTCTTTCAATTCTTCTGATAAATGAAAAGAATCTATTAATTCTTCAACGCCCAGAAAATTCTTATTGGAAATCAGTTCTGCCAGTTCCTGTTCTATATCCTCGTCCAATTCTGCCGCATCTGCCAGTCCCCGAAAAAAATCCACATGGCCTACGCCAATTTGAAATTCCTTAAGACCTGCAGTTTTCAGAGCGTTTACCACAAGTGCCAGTATTTCTGCATCAGCCGCCACAGAATTATCGCCTGATAATTCTGCTCCAAGCTGGGTATTTTCCTTTAACCTTCCCTGATAACTGTTATTATTGATAAAAGTGTTTCCCATATAAGAAAGACGCACTGGAAATTCCTCGTCTCCATAATATTTTGCTACACACCTGGCGACAGAAGGCGTCATATCCGGTCTGAGGACCAAAGTATTGCCCTCCCGGTCAAAAAATTTATATAAATCCTTAGAAGGAGTTGTTCCAATTTCTCTGCTGAAAATATCAAAAAATTCAAACGTCGGCGTCTCAATTGCATGATAGCCATACTTTTTCAGCAAATGATGCAGATTTTCCTGTAAAACAAGCTTTCTTGCACATTCCATATTGTAAATATCCCGCACTCCTTCTGGCGTATGTAATAACCTGCGTTCCATAATTATTCCTTTCTCTGCGGTGCTTTAACGCACTGCCATGTTATCAAATTAAATCATCCACATTATATCGGAGAAATTCCGGCTTGTCAACTGATTTACTTACCGCTTCTCTAAATCCTTCTGGACAGCATCCAGATAAGGAACCAATATTCCACCTTTGGAAGAGAGAAAATATTCCGGTTCCAGTTCTTCATACCGAAAACTCTTTCTGCCCCCCTCTTTTGCACGGTTCCAAAATTCCATCAATTTCTCAAAACGAAGATAATAGGTCTCGCTCCGGTGGGAATAAAGAATCAGCAGAAATGCAATTCCCTGCTGCCGTTCAAACATCTCCATAAAACTTACCTGATGGGGATGAATATTCTGCAGGGGAAATGTGTCTGTGTGACATTCCTTTGCGTCAAAACATACTGGAATACCCTGAACTGCCCCGATATAATCTACGGTACTCTTCTGATCAAAATAGGCAAGAGTTATGTGATGATTTTCTTTATCAATTCTAATGGGAGTAATGGGAGTGGGCACTTTCTGTATCAGCGCAAGCCCATGATCCGCATACTTTTCATTAGTAAGATTTATAAATTCTTCTAAAGTGGATCCCCGTAACCCTCTTGAATTCCATGTTGACATAAAAGCTTCACTTCCTCCCAGTCATATGTTTTATTATAGCAGAGAAATCATATTCTTTCAACATTTCCATCCCTGTCGCTACAACAAACGCATGAACATTTTTATTCTTCAAATTCCTGCATTTTCGATAAAGTCGCCAGAGCTCAGGAGATGCCTAACTCGTGAACAGCCCCCGAAAACTTGAGGTTTTCGGGGGCTGCTATGCTCCGGGCTTCTGCCAGATAAGAAATGGGACGTCGTCTATCTTACTTTTTTTGACGACACATTACTCCAGGAACCAGGATATATTTTTTTGCCTTTTTTTACATAAGCCCGTGCCCGTACATAATATTTCTTGTTTTTCTTTAATTTTTTCAGCGTTGCAGACGTTCCGGCGACTTTTTTCGTTTTTGCGTTTTTAAACCGTTTATTTGTCGCATATTGTACCTGATAGCCATTGGCGCCATATTGAGAATCAAACTCAACATACAGACTTCGACGATCCGATACAGATACACGCGGCTTCCGCGTCTTTTTGGGCTTTACGATAAGGGTGTATGACCTGAACTTATTGCTACCGTCCGTTGCCGTCGCCGTAAATTTTACAACGCCGGGATAATTTGCCTTTACATTGCCTTTACTGTCAATCTCAGCAATATATGAATCGCTGGAGCTCCACTCATATGTTTTTACCGTCGCATTAGAAGGAGAGAACCCTACCTTCAATTTTACCTTAGTCCCAGGTGTTACGGTGTTGGGTTTATTCGATGAAATGGAAAGGGATTTTGTCATAATTTTTTCTTTCCATTGCAGCGTATAACGCCCACGATAATTTCTGTAAGGATAAATCTGTATATAATAAGTTCCAGGGTTCAGCGTGGCCTCATATAGATACGATTTCGGCTGCGTCTCACTTGCAGTATAGATTTCTTTTTTATGGAGTTCTGTATTGTCTGGATTCCACACCTGAAAATAAGAATCGGCAATGCGGGCCGTATAGACAACTTGTATCGTCTGCTTTTCCCGCAAGTCTATCCTATAAAAGTCCACCGTGTCATCTTCTGATAAGAAACCGGTAACTGTTTGGTTCTTATTCAGCGTCTGCGCCGTTGAAAACTCATTGTTGTCCGGGCTTTCATTATTTCGGGCAGCTTCAAAGGATGCCTTAATCTTGTAATTCCCGGTATGGTTTCTATGCCCCCATACTTTAACCGTATAGGTCCCTGCTTCGAATGCTAATGTCTTGGAATCGGTTTTGGGCGAGATATTTGATGAGGTATATATCTCTTTACTGTGATATTCTCTGGTCATATCTTCATTGGATATGCTGTAATGGGCGTCCTCGATATCCCAACCCTGATAGGTAACGGTAAGCCAGCCGTCTGAAGGAAGTCTTACTTCATAAAAATTAGCAGCGCCCTCCGTTGCAATTGTGCCCGGAACGAAGATATCGTCTAAGGGCAGCCTGCTGGCAGAAACCCCGGAATCTGCCTGAGCGTCAGCCCCGGGTACGGCAAAGCTGCCGAATGCTATGGCAATTGCTAAAATAAGTGACAATAGTTTTTTACATTTCTTCATAATAATATATGCCTCCTGTTTCTTTATTACCTCAAGCGTCAAGCCAAACAGCAGCAATTGCGCGGATATTGGCCGAATGCTGCGAAAGCCGGCTGCTTCATTGCTTTAATTGTTTAGCTGCAATAGCTTCATGCAATCATTATAACGTATGTTGTCCAGAGTGTAAAGTCTATGGAATTGTCAATCTGTTTGTTTGGCTGCGTTTTTATTCCCAACGCGTATCTGATGTGCTCTGACGCTGCCAAGTACCCGGCAGAATTCCTGTCCCAGAGGAGCGGTCAGTTCCCTGCCGTCAGGCAAAACCATCCGGTAAGCATGAAGCATCTGGGAATGAATCTGAAAATTTTGGGAAAACCACTGGTTTATCTTTTTATCTCCATACTTTGGGTCTCCGGCAATGGGATGACCCAGGGATGCAAGATGGGCGCGGATCTGATGGGGACGCCCTGTGATTAGATGTACTTCCAGCAATGTATAAATTTCCTTCTGGGGATCAAGTTCTGAAAGATGCAGCCTACGCAAAATTTCCTGATTTTCTGATTTTACCGGTGTATACCAGGAAATCGGCGTATAACCTGTTCTGATATATTTGCCGTGAGAGGCCTCTGAATGAAAAATCTGTACCTGATTATCGGCATCTCTTTTTTTCAGCCAGCCTTCCAGAATCATCGGTTCTGTAATCCGTCCCTTTACCAGGCAGCGGTAATACTTCTTCATGGAACGGTCGCTGAGCTGAGCTGACATATCCTGCAGTCCTTTCAGGCTCTTTCCCGCAATCAAAAGACCGGAAGTATTCCGGTCCAGGCGGTTGCAGACAGAAGGGCGGAACGTGGCAAGATCCTCTGACCGTATGGCATGAGTTTTCAATAGATAGCCAATGATATACTCATTGGCTGAGATGTCCTCTGGTTTTGCTTTCTGGGACAGCATACCAGAGGGTTTATCGATAACCAGAATATCTTCATCTTCATAAATAATCTCAAGGGATATACACGGATATTTATCCTCTTGCTTCTGTGGCGCATGATTCGGCACAGAGCTCCAGAAAGGTGAGACAAATTTTTTAAAGGTATCGTCCCCTAAGAACATCTTCACTTCATCCCCTGGATTCAGCTTTTCGGAACCGTCCGCTTTTTTCCCGTTTAAAGTAATATTTTTCTTGCGGAGCATTTTATAAATAAAACTTCCCGGGGCCTGTGAAAGCAGCTTTTTTAAATATTTATCAAAACGCTGCCCGGCTTCATTTTTGCCAATTTGAAAAATCTGCATCCTATCCTCCTGTATCGTTATGTTTCATCCAGATATACATGAACCTTCTTTGCGCTGCGATCTCTTAAAAGCTGATAAGCCTCTGAGTTTCTGACAAAATCAAAGAAGTTTTCCTCTAAATCTTCATCCCAGATACTTTCGCAAAACCTGCTGTTTTCTTGGTCTGGCTGATACATCACATCCAGATGCAGTTGAAAATATTCTCCTTCACCATTGGGGAACTGCCGCACCAGAGAAAAGTAGAACATCCCTTCTCCAGTAAAATCGAAAATTCCCGTCTCAAACAGAAGCATTTCCTCCTCAGAATCTGTGGAAATTTTACACATATTCTCGAAAGCATCTACAAGCTTTGCCACTTTCCTTTTTCTGCCCATTTCCGTTTTTAAACATTTTAAAAGCTCTGCCATGCGGTTCTGCCACGATCTGTCCGCCTTTTTATCAGCTTTGTCTGTACCTGGAACATGCGCCCCGGATAGTTTCAGTTTATATTTAGGCACACATTCTTCTATATCATCCGGATACTCATCGGTATACCTTGTATATTTTGTCACAAAATCTGTGTCGTCCAGATACAGGACAATATGTTCCCCATTGATATAGTCAGAAAAAATGTCAGAATCCAGATCTTCTTCTGTTCCCTGAGAACCGGCAGTTATATGAAACAATCCCAAATCGTCAGGTAAGTATGAATTAATAAGTGTAACATAGGCTTTCATTTCTTTATAAGTATATAGTTCCATGATTGCATCAGAAATCTTCCCATCATAAAAGCTGCCATACAGATACCGGGAAATCCTCCCCTGCCCGTCATATGCTGCTTCTGTTATCTCTTCAAGCTGCTGCTCTTCGCCGGCGTATTTTAATCCCAATTGTACGTTTGCATTTTTCCAAAAAATATATTCTCTGTTTCTGATACTTCCTTCTTTCATATCAGCCCATATTAAATGATCTTCTTTATCGTAACCATAAATATAGCCTGATTCTCCTGGCTTTTTCGTAAAACGCCCTCTTTTTGTATTTCCAACCACCAGGAACTGGATCATTCCAGGACACAATATTCCTCTGGGTACATTGCTTATGGATGCATACTTTTCATGATCTGTATTCTCCTCTGCTTCTTTCTGAAAATACTGTACTTCTTTCCGGTATTCACTATAATATGTTCTTAAAAGTTCCCGTCCCTCTTCTATGAGTTCTTTTAATTTCTTATAAGAATCCCGGCTCTCGTACTCCCTGATGCGTTCCATTGCTTCCCGTGCCAATTCTTCTGCCAGTTTATTCATACCTATGTTCCTCTTTTCTTATGGATATTCCGAATTGCTCCTCGCTTTTTGCTTTTCTTAGCCTGCATGTCTTCTTTCGCTTTTTTATGGCCCTCATTTCGATAGAATTTATTTTTTTTGTATTCGCTGGTGATTTTTCTTGGAGAAATCAGGCAGTGTTTGTCAAAGCCAATTAAATCTGAGCGGCCGGCTTTCAGCAGCGCTTCTTTTACCAAATCATAATTTCTTGGATCCCGATATTGAATCAATGCCCGCTGCATGGCTTTCTCATGAGGATTTTTTGCCACATATACAGGTTCCATGGTGCGGGGATCTAAACCTGTATAATACATACAGGTGGATATGGTGGACGGTGTTGGATAAAAATCCTGCACTTGTTCCGGCATAAGCCCAAGATCACGCAAAAATTCTGCAAGCTCCACGGCCTCCTTAAGGGTAGAGCCCGGATGAGAGGACATCAGATAGGGAACCAGATACTGCTTTTTTCCCAGGTTTTCATTCATTTTCTCATATTCCCGGACAAACTGATGATACACTTCTGCCCTGGGCTTCCCCATTTTCTCCAAAACCTTGTCTGAAATATGCTCCGGCGCCACCTTGAGCTGCCCGCTGATATGGTGTCTGCAGAGTTCCCGCAGAAAGCTTTTGTCCGGATCTGCCAGCAAATAGTCATAACGAATGCCAGAACGGATAAAAACTTTTTTCACTCCCGGCAAATTCCGAAGCTTTTGCAGCAATGCCAGGTAATCTTCATGATCCGCTTTTAAATTTTTACAGGGCTTAGGGAACAAACATTGTTTCTGGGAACAGGTTCCAAATTGAAGCTGTTTTTTGCATGATGGAAAACGGAAATTTGCCGTTGGACCACCCACATCATGGATATACCCTTTAAAATCCGGTTCTTTTGTCAGAAATTCTGCTTCTTTTATCATAGATTCATGGCTTCGGGACTGAATAATCCTTCCCTGGTGGAAGGTTAATGCGCAGAAACTGCACCCTCCAAAACAGCCCCGGCTGCTGGTAAGGCTGAATTTTACTTCTGAAATGGCTGGAACGCCCCCCTGCGCTTCATAGGAAGGATGATAGGTACGCCGGTAGTGCAGATCATATACATGATCCAGTTCCTCCTGGGTTAAGGGCTTTGCCGGAGGATTCTGCACCACATAGATTTCATGTGGATATCCTTCTGCCAGCCTTTTTCCACGAATGGGATCTGTATTGGTATATTGAACATAAAAGCTTCTGGCATATTCCGTCTTGTCCTCTTTTACACGCTGAAATTCTGGAAGAAATATGGCGTCATAAATATCCTCTTTTTTTCTGGTCTTGTATACAGTCCCCGGCACAAAAGTAATGTCCTCCGCTTTTAGTCCGCTGTCTAAAGCTTCTGCTAATTCAACGACGCTGCGCTCTCCCATGCCGTACATCAGGATATCTGCACCGCTGTCCAATAAAATGGAGCGTTTCACCTTATTGCTCCAATAATCATAATGTGCCAGCCTGCGCAGGCTGGCTTCCACGCCTCCGATGAGAATCGGGGTATTCTTGTATGTCTGCCGGATGAGGTTTCCATATACCACAGCGGCATAATCCGGCCGCTTTCCCATGATGCCTCCCGGTGAAAAAGAATCCTTCTCTCTGGGACGTTTGGACACACTGTAATGGTTGACCATAGAATCCATATTTCCGCCACTCACCAGAAATGCCAGACGGGGGCTGCCATAAATAGAAATACTTTCTTTCTTCCGCCAGTCCGGCTGTGAAATGATGCCCACGGAATATCCATGCGCCTCCAGAAGGCGGCTGATTATGGCATGTCCAAAAGAGGGATGATCCACATAGGCATCCCCGATAACATAGACAAAATCAAATTGATTTATCCCTCGTGACTCCATATCCTCCCGGCAGATTGGCAAAAATTTTCCTTCCATAACCCCCTCCTACAAAACTTCATAACTACAGTTCAGCACTTGTTCATAATTTGATATGTAATAGTCTGCCAGCCTGCGCTTCTCCTGTACCTGCTGGGAAGAAAAGGGATCTTCCACAGCACACACCTGCATTCCCGCATTTTTCCCTGCACGGATTCCCATGGGCACATCTTCAAATACCAGGCAATTTCCTGGTTCTGCGCAGAGCCTCCTTGCTGCTTCCAGATAGACATCCGGCGCTGGTTTCCCTCGTTCAACTTCACAGGCTGTCACGATTTCCTGTATATAATCGTCAAAATGCAGGGCTGACGCCACTGCATCCACCAATTCCCGGGAATTACTGGTGGCAATTCCAAGGGAAATCCCTTTTTCTCTGCAGTGAGATAAGAACTCCTGCGCTCCTGGCTTAAATTTTACTTCATATGTATATTTCTCAATTGCCATCTGATTCCAGATAGATTTTAATTCTTCCACGCTCTCTTCAAGCTGAAATAACTCTCTGGTATAGACTGCTGTCTCGGTAAAACTCATGCCTTCTATATCATGCTGATAGGTTTCCGGCAGGGCAATTCCTCTTTTTCCCAGAAATTCCACATCAATATCATGCCACAGCCACATGGAATCCACCAAAGTGCCATCCATATCAAAAATTATGGATTCTATATTTTCTAACATCATTCTCTCCTTTTCGCACGGTTCTTGCAGCCTGGTTTTCTATGATTTTCCTTACTGCTTATGGCTGGTTTTTAACAAATTTACCTCTGCTTCCGTTAATCTTCTGTACGTTCCGGGCTGTAAGGATTCATCCAGTTTTAATGTGCCCATAGAGACCCGTTTTAAGTAAACCACACGTTTTCCAACGGCTTCAAACATCCGTTTAACTTGATGGAACTTTCCTTCTGTAATAGTCAATTCTATTTCAGAAATGATCTTTTCGGATGAAGGTTCCGTCTCATCCGAAAGAATATGAAGTTCTGCTGGAAGTACAGGTTTGTTCTCCCCAATATCCAGCCCTTGTGCAAATTTCCTTACATCCTCATCCGTTACTCTTCCTTCTACTTTTGCATAATAGGTTTTGGGGACGTGTTTTCCCGGAGCCAGAAGTTCATGGGTCAAACTGCCGTCATTTGTGATGAGTAAAAGCCCCTCTGTATCCAGATCCAGCCTGCCCACCGGAAACAAATCTCTGCGGTTCTTCTGTGTGATCAGATCTATCACCGTCCTATGACGCAGATCTGTCACTGCACTGACGCAGCCGTTCGGTTTATTCAGCATAAAATATTCATATTCCAGATAACAGACCTTCTTCCCCTGGAAGGTAATCTCGTCTTCTTCTGGGTTCACCTTCTGCTGGGGTCCTTGGGGCAAAAGGCCGTTTACCTTTACCTGTTCTCTTCGTATGTATTGTTTCACCTGGCTGCGGGTGCCAATCCCCATATCCGCAAGATATTTATCCAGTCTTAACTGCATAGTTCTTCTCTCCTGATTTTAAAATCCAAGATTAAAAATGATAATACAGACGTTTCTGTTCCAGCCATTTCAGCACCCAGTAAGGATTTATGCTTATTTCGCTTCCTGTCTCGTCATCAACATAAATTCCCACGTGCAGGTGGACGGCAAACTGTCCTGTAGTTCCTTCCGGACCATAACCGCTGTCACCCATAAACCCCAGAAGTTCTCCGGCTTTGATCTCCTCCCCCTCTGTAAAATCTCTGGCATAGTCGTTTAAATGCGCATAATAAAAATATACGCCATGTTCAGATCGGATGCCAATCCGGTAGCCGCCCAGTTTCAGCCAGCCAATTTTCTCCACCACACCGTCCGTCATGCTTACCACCGGGTATCGTCCCCGTTCATTCACAGAAGCCATAACGTCCGTCCCCTCATGTCCCCGGTTTCCTCCAAAATTCCGCTCAAACATCCAGGAATTTTCAAAGGATGTGCCCATTCCATTTTCCAGACAGGGCAGTGGAATGGGAAAATAGTCTAAGTCTCCCCAGAGTGCATGTTCCACCTTCTCCATGCTGCGGATATTCTGGGAATGATATTGATACATCAGTTCCAGATACGCATCCAGATCCTTTTTCCCTGTTTGTTCTGTTAAAAGATATGCGGAAAGATAGTCGTATCTGGAAAAATCCGACTCTTTTTCATACTTTTTCATGGTTTCGTAAATTTCTCCGGAAATCTGCTGCCGACGCAGAAGCTCTTTCGTATCTTCCTCCTTGAAAAGGCAGGTGATCTTTGCAGTCTGCTGTACCTTATCAAGTAACGAAGTGATAAAACACAGCATTGCTGTAAGAATAAGCAGATGGAACACAATCTTTTTACAATACTTCATAAGCTCCTTGCTGTTTCCTATTAATTTATTTTGAACGCTTTAAAAATTCTATAATTAAGTTCCATACCCGTTCTGCAGATGAGATATTCATCCGTTCCTTGGGCGTATGGATATCAATCAGATCCGGTCCAAAAGAAATACAGTCCAGATCTTCTATTTTTCCAGATAAAATTCCACATTCCAGTCCTGCATGAATGGCCTCGAACCTGGGCTCTTTCTGGAATAAGTCCCAGTATACTTCTGCCATTAATCCCCGTATCTTGGATTCCGGTTTATATTCCCATGCCGGATAATCACCATTTACAGATATTTCCCCGCCTAAAAACTCTGTAAGAAATGCAAGGCGGTCTGCTAATTCATATTTTCTGCTTGTAACACTGCTTCGAACGGAGAAATTCACAGAGAATACCTGGTCTGACAATTTCATAATTCCAGCATTCAGGGAGGTTTCCACCAGACCCACAATATCCATGCTCATATTTTGTATGCCATTTGGCATATTGCGCAAGAAAAATAATACCTTAACGGCAGAGGAATTATGCAGTACGGATCTTTTTCCTTCTCCCAGTTTCCGGCACTGAATGGAAATATCCGGATCCGAAGTATGGTATTCCTTCTTCCACTCCTGTTCCAGTGAAGCAGTCATTGATAACAAGTCTTCCTCTTTCTTGGTGTCCAGCACAATAACAGAAACAGTCTCCCTTGGAATGGCATTATCCTTTAGTCCGCCCTCTAATTTTTCAATCGTAAAAGGGATCTCATGATACAGTGTATGCAAAATACGGCCCATCAGTGCAATGGCATTGCCGCGTTCCTTGTGGATCTCAGCCCCCGAATGTCCGCCCTGCAGCCCTGTGACTTTTATTTCATAAGCTGTTCCTTCCTGTTCCACTCTGGTTATTGGGAGTTCACAGACCGCCCCAAGTCCCCCTGCACAGCTTGTAAGAAAAATTCCCTCTTCCTCGGAATCAATATTTAAAAGCTTCTTTCCCTTTAACATGGATAAATCAACGGATTCTGCTCCCAGCAGGCCAATTTCTTCATCCACAGTAAAAATTACCTCCAGGGGAGGATGTAAAAGAGAATCATCCTCTAAAATGGCAAGGGCATAGGCAATGGCAATTCCGTCGTCTCCTCCTAAGGTAGTTCCTTTGGCTTTTAGAAAGTCCCCATCCACATACAGTTGCAGACCGTCTTTCTCAAAGTCAATTTCCACACCGCTTTCTTTTTCACAGACCATATCCAAATGTCCCTGAATAATCACTGGCTCTGCGTTTTCATAGCCCTCAGATCCATCCTTAAAAATGATCACATTATTGTTTTCATCCTGAATGTACTTTAGTCCATGGGATTTCGCAAAATCTGCACAATAATTACTGATTTCCCTGGTATTTCCGGACCCGTGCGGAATCTGGCAGAGATCCTCAAAATACTTAAATACGTTCTTTGGCTTTAATTGTTCGCAAACTCTCATGATAACCTCCTATAATGGTATATTTATGTAATTAGTTCATAGAATAAACTATGAAAAAAATCATGTACATTATTATTTTAGTTGGATTTTTAATTTATATTCTTGCTTTTCCCG
>CATNCF010000049.1 GCA_950097145.1 uncultured Lachnospiraceae bacterium | reverse complement strand
AATCCTATCTAATTCAACGGACTTTGAATTATCCACATCATTCCTATTTCACCTAATTGATAGATAACGGTGGATTATCAATAAATTCTCCCATCACCAAATCCAACGGATAACTCCGAATTATCCCCCATACACCCCCATCTCCCCACCAAATCCATTAAACAATTCCCCCATTCCTGCCGATATAAATAACATAAGTGCAGCCTTCTGGAAATTTGGCAAAATAGCAGACAAACACTGATTGAAATGGAATTTAATCAGGAACACAGGATCAAGGAGGAGATAAGATGTCATTGACAGTGAAAACAGTACAAAATGGTGAAAACGGCGTGAACGGCGTAGGGATGGCCATGGGGGCAGTAGGTTTAAAACAAGAGAAAGGGAACGGAAAATCAATCTATGCGGGTTCTACGATGATTCCATCCCAGACAGACACCCTTGTAGAACAGAAACGCCAAAGTGCAAAAAAACAGGCTATGCAGCTAGTAAGTGACGCCTGGGGAAAAGACCAGAAATTACTTCAGAGAATTGAAGATAAGTGGAAACTCTGGGATGATAAGAATGCCCAGATCAAGAAATCAGAAGATGTGATCAGCCAGGTAGAAGAAGCAAAAACAAGGCTTCAGGAGGAATATCAAATTGATCCGGAGTCACAGGAACAGAAAGACCTGGATTTACTGGAAAAATATCAGGATTGGAGAAATGGAGTAACCGGCCTGCAATTTTCAGACGAAGAGCGCAGCCGCCTGAAAGAGCTTCAGGATATGCCACTGACAGAATATCAGATGGAATCGCTGAAATTGAACGATGATTCCGGCAAGGAAAAGGCCAATATTGAGCTGTATAAGTGGGAGGCGGAAATTGTAAGAGGCTCCATCTCCGATGATAAGTTAAGACAGGCTGTTTCACAGGATATGCTGAAAGCCCAGGACACAGCAGATGAAATCCTGGATGCGGCAGGAAAAGAAGTTATGAATCTTCTGGCCCAGGAAGGAAAAGACAAAGTGGATCAGGAAACAGAAGATGAAAAAGAAAAGGCAGAAGAAATCCAAGAGAAAAAAGAAGAGCAGCAGGAACAGATTGATAAAACAAGAGAAGAAAGAAAAGAACAGGAAGAGCTTGTGGAAGGGGATATGAAAGCAGACCAGTTGGAGCAGGAATTTTCCCTGAAGCAGAATAGTTTTAGCAATATGGAGAGCACACAGAAGACAATTCGCAGAATGATAAAAGAGAACAATCTTGTAGACGAAGACCTGAAAGGCATTGAGATTGATTTTATTATAAATGGCGCAGAGCAGATGAAGAGTAATGGTAGAAAATTTTAATTTACAGCAAATTGTGGAACCCTTGTTAGACTGGTTTCGTGGGAATGCCAGAGCGCTTCCCTGGAGAGAAGAGCCGACGCCTTACCGGGTGTGGGTGTCGGAAATTATGCTGCAGCAGACGCGGGTAGAAGCGGTAAAGCCGTATTTTCACCGTTTTACTGCAGCATTGCCGGATATTCAGGCATTGGCGGAATGTGAAGAAGAAAAATTGCTGAAGCTCTGGGAGGGGCTGGGTTACTATAATAGAGTGCGCAATATGCAGTCTGCGGCCCAGACTCTAATGCAGGAATATCAGGGAGAACTTCCGGCAGATTATCAGGAACTTCTAAAATTAAAGGGGATCGGGCATTATACAGCAGGGGCGATTGCTTCAATTGCCTATAAAATCCCTGTTCCGGCGGTGGATGGAAATGTTCTGCGGGTAATAGCAAGAGTGGCTAATGACAATTCAGATATTATGAAACAGTCCGTGCGGAACAAAGTGGAAGCCGCCCTGCAGAAGGTGATGCCGGAAGATGCAGCAAGTGATTTTAATCAGGCTTTGATGGAACTGGGAGCTATGGTCTGCGTTCCCAATGGGGCTCCCCAGTGTGAAAAATGTCCCTGGCAGAATTTTTGCGAAGCAAGGCGTCTGGACTGCTGGAACTGCCTTCCAGTTAAAAGTAAGGCGAAGCCGAGAAGAATTGAAGAAAAAACAGTATTTATTATCCGTGATGGAGAGAAAATTGTACTGCATAAGCGTCCTTCCAAAGGATTGCTGGCAGGATTGTATGAATTTCCAAATGCGGAGGGACACTTATCAGAACAGGAAGCATTGCTGTGGGTAAAAGAACAGAAGCTTTCGCCAATCCGTATTCAAAAACTAGAAAATGCCAAACATATTTTTTCCCATGTGGAATGGCATATGACAGGTTATGTAGTGCGGGTGGACGAGCTTGCAGAAAATAAAAGCGGAATGCTCTTTGTGGAAGCGGCAGATTCCCAGGAGAACTATCCCATTCCAGCGGCGTTTGGAGCATATACCAAATATATGAACATTCGGCTTGGAAATGAGAAATATACAATAGAAGAATAAAAAGGAGAGACCGGCGCATTCCGCGCCGGCCTTCATATGAAAAAGATTTATATAAAAAAGTGAGGATACACTGATTTAACGGGAGGACCTTGCGTCACCGCAAGGTTTATGAAAAATAAAGTGAAAACGAAAATTTATTAAGTCTTTCTGTTTATGTATTGTAGTATATCCGTAAATTGTGACTTTGATATGTTCATTATATGATAATTATGTAAAGAAAATATGAACAAATTTTGCATTTTAACAAAATCTGGGTATTTAGGAATTTCCAGTTTCTGTCCAAATAAAATTTGCGATATTGGGAAAAATGTGTATAATAAAGAAGTGTTATGTCATAATGTTTTATTTTTTGCAGAAAAATGGAGGAACAAATGAAATTATTATCAATAGCAATTCCCAGCTATAATTCCCAGGATTATATGGAACATTGTATAGATTCCCTGCTGGCAGGCGGCGAGGATGTGGAAATTCTAATTGTGGATGATGGTTCGAACGACCGGACAGCCCAGATTGCCGATGCTTATGCAGAGAAATACCCAACCATTGTAAAAGCTATCCATCAGGAAAACGGCGGACACGGGGAGGCGGTAAATGCCGGAATCCGCAATGCTTCTGGACTTTATTTTAAAGTAGTAGACAGTGACGACTGGGTAGACAAAGAGGCTTATGAGAAGATTCTATCTGTTTTAAAAGAACTGTCTGGGGGAAGCCAGACTTTAGATATGCTTATCAGCAATTTTGTATATGAGAAGGAAGGCGCAAAACACAAAAAAGTCATGAAGTACACAGGGACCCTGCCGGAAAACCGGATCTTTGGCTGGGATGAGGCAAAGCATTTCCGCAAGGGGCAGTATATTTTAATGCACTCTGTAATCTACCGTACCCAGCTTCTGCGTGAGTGCGGACTGGAGCTGCCCCGGCATACTTTTTATGTGGATAACCTTTTTGTCTATGTGCCCCTGCCTTATGTGAAAAATATGTATTATCTCAATGTAGATTTTTACCGGTATTTTATTGGAAGGGAAGATCAGTCTGTCAATGAGAAAGTCATGATTCAGCGGATTGACCAGCAGATCAGAGTGAATAAACTTATGGTTGAGACGGTGGACTTATGGAAGCTGCCCAATAAAAAGCTGAAAAAATATATGTTTAATTATCTGGAAATCATTACAGTAGTTTCTACGATTATGCTGATTCGTTCTGGAACTAAGGAAAATCTGGAGAAAAAGAGAGCCCTTTGGAAATATTTAAAAGAATATGATCTCCGCCTGTTCTGGCACTTACGGAAAGGTATCATGGGCCAGGCAATGAACCTGCCGGGCAAGAGCGGAAGAAAAATTTCAGTGGCGGCATATAAGATTTCCCAAAAAGTAGTAGGATTTAATTAATGCGTCGTCCAGCAAGCGTATCAGGAGGATAACATGGAAGTTACTGTGGAACAATATCAAAAAGAAGATTTAGCAGAACTGGCGGCAATCTGGAATGAGGTAGTGGATGAGGGAGAAGCATTTCCCCAGATGGAAGACCTCACAATTGACAGCGCAGAAATATTTTTTGGAAACCAGGATTATGTGGGAGTGGCCAGGGCGGACGGCAGAATCCAGGGGCTGTATATTCTCCATCCCAATAATGTGGGACGCTGCGGGCATCAGGCAAATGCCAGTTATGCGGTCCGCTCTCAGGCAAGAGGGATGCAGATAGGAGAGAGCCTTGTGAGGGATTCCCTGGTTCAGGCAAAAAAGCTGGGCTACAGGCTTCTGATTTTTAATGCTGTTGTAAAGGGGAATGAGAGGGCAGAGAAGCTTTACCATAAGCTGGGATTTGTAAAAATAGGTGAAGTGCCAGGTGGATTTTTGACGAAAAACGGCGCTTATCAAGATACGATGATGTTTTATCATCTTGTTTAACCGTAACCTGCGGCCCACGGATTACAAATCAGGAAAACTCAAAAGAAGCAAAACTTGCCAAAACCTTAGATATATCATATAATAAAATGAATATGCATGTGAGAAAAGAGGAATGGCAATGGAGCGTTTGGAAAAATTATTGGAACGCCTGGATTACAGGGTAATACAGGGAGATACAGAGATAGAGATTACAGAATTGGTGTACGATTCCAGAAAGCTGGTAAAAGGATGCCTGTTTGTCTGCATAAAAGGGACTGTAGTAGACGGACATACTTTTATTACTGAGGCGGCAGAGAAAGGCGCGGCGGCAGTACTGGTACAGGAAGAAACAGAAGCGCCGGAAGGGCTTACTGTAATTCAGGTTCAGGATACCAGGTATGGCCTTGCCCTTGCTTCCTGCGCCTGGTTCCATTATCCGGCAGAAAAGCTGAAAGTCATCGGCATTACCGGGACAAAGGGGAAAACCACTACTACGTATATGGTGAAATCCATTTTGGAGAGTGCAGGCTATAAGACAGGACTTATCGGCACCATTGAGGCAATTATAGGAGAACAGGTGATTCCGGCAAATAATACCACGCCGGAGTCTTATATTGTCCAGAAATATTTTCGTGATATGGTGGAAAACGGCTGTAAATGTGTGGTAATGGAGGTTTCTTCCCAAGGTCTGATGATGCACAGGACGGCGGGATTCCAGTTTGAAATTGGTATATTTACGAATATTGAGCCAGACCATATTGGGCCGGGAGAGCATTCTTCTTTTGAGGAATATATGGCCTGCAAAGGGTTATTGTTCCGCCAGTGCCGGACAGGGATTGTCAATGTAGACGACAAGCACTGGGAACAGGTGCTTTCAGGGCATACCTGTACTTTGGAAACATTTGGATTTTCAGAAAAAGCTGATCTCAGGGCGGCAGAACCTAAACTTATTAAGAAGCCGGGATATCTGGGAATTTCTTATACTGCCCAGGGACTTGTGGACGCCCAGATAGAAGTGGATGTTCCCGGCAGGTTCAGCATCTATAATTCTCTGACGGCGATTGCTGTCTGCCGTCATTTCAACGTGACATTAGAAGATATGAAACAGGCGTTAAAAGAGGCAAAGGTCAAGGGCCGGATCGAGATGATCCGGGTGTCGGATGATTTTACCCTGATGATTGATTATGCCCACAATGCCATGAGTCTTGAGAGTCTTTTGACTACTTTAAGAGAATATGAGCCAGCACGGCTGGTCTGCCTGTTTGGCTGTGGCGGCAACCGTTCCAAGCTGCGCAGGTATGAGATGGGAGAAGTGTCCGGCAGGCTTGCAGATTTGACCGTGATTACATCAGATAACCCAAGATTTGAGGAGCCTCAGGATATCATAAATGATATCAAAATAGGAATGGCAAAGACAGATGGAAAATTTGTGGAGATTCCAGACAGGAAAGAAGCAATTAAATATGTGATTGCCAACGGGCAGCCAGGAGACATTATTGTGCTGGCTGGTAAGGGGCACGAGGATTACCAGGAAATCAAAGGAAAAAAGTATCCCATGGACGAGCGGGCGCTCATTCAGGAAGTAATGCAGGAAATAGTTACATTGTAATAATACCCGGTGCTTTTTGCAGGGGAACCTATATGAGAACAGGCAGGGGGTGGAATATATGCCCAAATATGCAAATGTCATCATAGACATTTCACATGAAAAGTTAGATAAGACCTTTCAATATAAGATACCGGAAGAATTGCAGGATAATCTTGCAGTGGGGGTTCAGGTGGAAGTGCCTTTTGGGACGGGAGACCGCAGGAGTACAGCCTATGTGGTGGAACTGACCGATACGCCGGAGTATGACGTTTCCAAATTAAAAGCAATACAGAAAGTGGCACAGGGAAGTGTTCCCATTGAATCGCACCTTATCGCCCTTGCAGGGTGGATGCGCAAAAATTACGGCGGTACCATGAACCATGCTCTGCGCACGGTACTGCCTGTAAAACAGAAATCAAGAGAGAAAAAGCAGCGTTTTCTGCGTCTTATGCTGAGCAGAACAGAGGCAGAGGAGCAGCTTGCAGTCTTTGAACGGAAACATTTTACGGCAAGAGCAAGGCTTTTGTCCAATCTTTTAGAACAGAATCCGCTGCCCTATGAGGTCGTGACAAGGAAATTAAATATGACGGCGGCCGTTATCCGAACCATGGAAGAGCTGGGAATTTTGACCGTGGAGGAAAAACGTGCTTACCGAAATCCTCTTGGAGAGATGAAACAGGAGAAAAAACAAATAAAGCTCAGCCAGGAACAGAACCAGGCGGTAGAGAAGATATGGACTGATTATACCCAGGGAAAGCGCCAGACCTATCTGCTCCGGGGTGTGACCGGAAGCGGTAAAACTGCTGTTTACATAGAACTGATTGATCGTGTGGCGGCAAGCGGCAGGCAGGCGATTGTATTGATTCCAGAAATTGCCCTGACGTATCAGACTGTAGTTCGTTTTTATCAGAGATTTGGAGAACGGGTATCCATCCTGAATTCCAAAATGTCCCAGGGAGAGCGGTATGATCAGTTTGAACGGGCTAAAAATGGAGAGCTGGATGTTATGATTGGCCCTCGTTCCGCACTGTTCACACCTTTTTCAAATTTAGGGATTATTATCATAGATGAAGAACATGAGAATAGCTATAAGAGTGAGACAATTCCCAGATACCATGCCAGGGAGGCAGCCATTGAACGTGCCAGAATGGCGGGGGCCAGTGTGGTGCTGGGATCCGCCACGCCTTCCATAGACAGCTATTATCATGCCAAGAATAACAATTATATGCTTTTGGCATTAGAAAAAAGAATAGAAGAAAAGCCGCTCCCCAGGTGTTATACGGTGGATTTGCGGGAAGAATTAAAACAGGGGAACCGTTCCATTCTCAGTGAAAAACTGCAGGAACTCATGGAACAGCGGTTAAGGGAACATCAGCAGATTATGCTGTTTATCAACCGCCGGGGACTGGCGGGTTTTGTTTCCTGCCGGGCCTGCGGGCATGTGATGAAATGCCCTCATTGCGATGTGTCACTGAGCCAGCACAATAATGGAAGATTAATGTGCCATTACTGCGGTTATACTACTGTCACCCCTAAACAGTGTCCAGAGTGCGGATCGAAATATATCAGCGCTTTTAAAGCAGGGACGCAGAAAATAGAAGAGATTGTAAAGAAACGTTTTATAGATGCAAGAGTGCTGCGGATGGACTTTGATACTACCCGCAATAAGAATGGGTATGAGAAGATTCTATCCTCTTTTGCCAATCAGGAGGCAGATATTTTAATTGGGACCCAGATGATTGTAAAGGGCCATGATTTTCCGAATGTAACGCTGGTGGGTGTTCTTGCCGCGGATCTGTCGCTGCATGTCAGTGACTTCCACGGGCCGGAGCGGACATTTCAGCTTATTACCCAGGCGGCAGGCCGTGCGGGAAGAGGAAAACTGCCAGGGGAAGTGGTGATCCAGACTTACAGTCCACAGCATTATGCGATAGAATTGGCCCAGAAGCAGGATTATGAAAAGTTCTATGAGACGGAACTCAGCTTCCGGGAACTGATGCACTATCCCCCCGCAGGGCATATTTTGACAATGCTTGTGGCGTCTAAGGACGATATGACGGCAATTTTAAGTTCTGAACTTCTGGCAAAAAAAATCCAGCAGGCCCAGGACAAGGGAAAACTTACAGGGCTTCAGATGATTGGCCCCTCAGACGCAAGCGTTGCCAGGGTGAAAGATATTTACCGGAGAGTGCTGTATTTTAAGCATGAAAACTATTCCGTACTAATACAGATGAAAGATGTGTTAGAGCAGTTCATAAGCCAGCATCGGGAATTTGGGAATGTAATCATACAGTTTGACTTTGATCCCATGAATGGGTTTTAAAATAGGAGGAAATGATATGGCAGTGAGAAATATCCGTCAGTTGGGTGACGGTATGCTGAAAAAAAAGTGCAGGGAAATCAAGGAAATAACGCCGAGAATTAAGGAACTGATTGAAGATATGAAGGAAACTATGTATGAGGCAGAAGGAGTGGGGCTGGCAGCGCCTCAAGTGGGGGTTTTAAAGCGCGTAGTGGTGATTGATATCGGCGACGGTCCCATTGTACTGGTGAATCCCAGGCTCTTAGAATCCAGCGGACAGCAGACAGGAGAAGAAGGCTGCCTGAGTGTTCCGGGGAAATACGGGATTGTTACCCGGCCTATGAATGTGAAAATTGAGGCTTGGGATGAGAATATGGAATATATGGTAATGGAGGGAGAAGAACTCCTGGCCCGGGCTATCTGTCATGAGATTGATCATCTGGAAGGGCATATGTATGTGGAAAAGGCAGAAGACGGGCTCCACGATGTGGAATACGAGGAGGAAGATTAATGAAAATCATTTTTATGGGAACGCCTGATTTTGCAGTGGGAACCTTTGAAGCCCTGCTGCAGGCAGGCCATGAAATTACCCTTGCTGTTACCCAGCCGGATAAGCCAAAAGGCAGAGGGAAGACCATGCAGTTTCCGTCGGTAAAGGAAGCTGCCATGGTCCACGGCATTGAAGTGTTCCAGCCCAGACGGATACGGGAGCCGGAGTGTATAGAATATCTGAGAAAATTTCAGGCAGATATTATTGTAGTAGTGGCATTCGGCCAGATTCTGCCCAAAGAGATTCTTGATATGCCCCCAAAGGGGTGCATCAATGTGCACGCATCTCTTCTGCCGCGCTACCGGGGCGCCGCACCTATTCAGTGGGCAGTTATTAATGGGGAACAGGTAACGGGCGTGACAACTATGCGCATGGATGAAGGGCTGGACACGGGAGATATGATTATGAAAGAAGAAGTGGCGCTGGAGCAAGGAGAAACCGGGGGGAGCCTTTTCGGACGTCTGGCACAAACAGGCGCAGAACTTTGTGTCAGGACTTTGACAGCAATAGAAGAAGGGACTGCTGTTTATACTCCCCAGGATCATACCAAAGCTACGCATACCACAATGATAAAAAAAGAGCTTGGAGAAATAGACTGGACAAAGCCGGCAGAAGAGCTGGAATGTCTGATACGGGGATTAAATCCCTGGCCCAGCGCATATACAAAGCTGAAGGGAAAGACATTGAAAATCTGGAAAGCTTATGTGGAAGAATCGTCAAAGCAGACAGGATGTCAGGAAGCAGGTACTATCATTGAGTCGGGCCGGGCTGGGTTGATTGTCCAGACTGGCCAGGGAAGCCTGAAACTTCTGGAGGTTCAGTTGGAAGGCAAGAAACGAATGGAGACAGATGCGTTTCTGCGTGGGTATCCGGTTGAGAATGGAACCAGATTAGGAAAGGAGTGGTAATTATGCCATTTTATGGTTTTTATTTTGACCCAACTTATATTTTAGTGATTATCGGGGCAGTAATCTGTTTAATTGCCTCAGCAAGAGTGAAAAGCACGTTCCGCAAATACGATAAAGTGCGCAGTATGTCTGGAATGACCGGAGCGCAGGCGGCGGAGCGTATTTTGCAGTCAGCAGGAATCCGGGACGTGAGAATTGAACATATTTCCGGTGAATTGTCGGACCATTATGATCCCAGAAATAAGGTGCTGCGGTTATCTGACAGTACGTACGGATCGGCTTCCGTGGCGGCAGTGGGTGTTGCAGCCCATGAGTGCGGCCATGCCATCCAGCACCAGAAAAATTATGCGCCGCTTTCCATGCGAAGCGCTATTGTTCCGGTTGCAAATATTGGTTCCACCCTTGCATGGCCTTTGATTATTATCGGAATGTTTATTACCAGCAATACAGGATTGCTGCTGATCAATATTGGTATATTATGTTTCTCACTTGCCGTGCTGTTTCAGCTTGTGACTCTTCCGGTGGAATTTAATGCTTCCAGCCGTGCATTGCGGATTCTGGGAGATACTGGGATTTTAGGTTCCGAGGAGCTTGTCAAAACACGTAAGGTTTTGAAAGCGGCTGCTTTGACATATGTGGCAGGAGCCGCGGCATCGATTCTGCAGTTACTGCGTCTATTGTTTCTCACCGGAGGAAGAAGAGACGATTAAGAGTAAGGAGAAAAATTATGCAGGACAGCGGAGTGAATTTGCGGGAACTGGTTTTAGAAGTGATGCTTGCGGTCACAAGGGATCAGGAATACAGCCATATTGCAATCCGGGATATGCTGGATAAATACCAGTATTTACAGAAGCAGGAGCGGAGTTTCCTGAAACGTGTGTGCCAGGGAACTCTGGAACATATGATATGGATTGATTATGTTTTAAATCAGTTTTCAAAGGTAAAAGTAAATAAGATGAAGCCCCAGATCCGCTGCATTTTAAGGAGCAGCGTTTATGAGCTGAAATATATGGACGCCATTCCAGCTTCCGCCACCTGCAATGAGGCGGTGAAGCTGGCAAAGAAAAAGGGATTTCACAGTCTCACAGGATTTGTAAATGCCGTTCTGCGCAATGTCAGCCGCAGCCTGGATCAGATTGTTCTGCCAGAGAAAGAGCAGGATATTCAGAAATACTTGTCCGTCAAATATTCTATGCCGGAATGGATTCTGAAATTGTGGAAAAATTCCTATTCCTGGGATCAGATAGAAGAATTTTTGAAGTCATTTTTAATGGAAGCGCCTGTTTCCATTCGGGTAAATCCGTTAAAAACCACACTGGAGGAGTTAAAAAAAGAGCTGGAAGCACAGCAGATCCAGGTACAGGAGCACGAGACTCTGCCAGGCGTACTGTACCTGGAGCATTATGATTCTCTGCGGAGAATTCCTGCATTTGCAGAGGGAAAGTTCTATGTGCAGGATACAAGTTCCATGCAGGCGGCGCTTCTGGCAGAGCCCAAACCGGGGAATTATGTGCTGGATGTCTGTGCGGCTCCCGGTGGTAAAAGTATCCATATGGCAGAACTTCTGCTGGAAGCAGAACGTAAGGAGGCAGAGGGTTCCCCGGGGATCGTAGAGGCAAGGGATCTTACAGAATATAAAGTGTCCCTGATTCAGGAAAATCTAAAACGCTGCGGACTTCCTAATATTCTTGCAAAACAGGCAGACGCCAGGGTGCTTGATCGGGAACAGATCGGAAAGGCAGATATTGTCCTGGCAGATCTTCCATGCTCTGGCCTGGGCGTTTTAGGAAGAAAGGCGGATATTAAGTATAAAATGACCAGGGAGGCCAGCCAGGAATTGTGCAGTCTCCAGAAAGAAATTTTACATACCGTGCAGCAGTATGTGAAGCAGGGCGGGGTTTTGATTTATAGTACATGCACCATCAACCCGGCGGAAAATGAAGAAAATGTCCACTGGTTTTTACAAGAGCATTCTGATTTTCAGTTACAGGCTCAGCGGCAGATATTGCCAGACGGAGGCAGGAATGATGGATTTTTTCTGGCTAAGCTGCGGAAGGAATAAAGATTATGGCAGAAGATATTAAGTCATTGGATCAAAAAGAATTAGAAGCGTTTCTGATTTCTCTGGGAGAAAAGCCCTTCCGGGCAAAACAGATTTATCCCTGGATGCATGTAAAACATGCGGAATGCTTTGATGAGATGACAGATATTTCAAATAAATTAAAAGAAAAACTGAAAGCGGCCTGTGAATTGACAGTACTGCAAAAGGTTCAGGTCCAGTGTTCTAAAATTGATGGAACCAGAAAGTATCTCTTTGCACTGGCTGACGGCAATATGGTGGAAAGCGTGCTGATGAAATATAAACATGGGAACAGTGTCTGTATCTCTTCCCAGGCAGGATGCCGGATGGGATGCCGGTTCTGTGCCTCTACCCTGGACGGACTGGTGCGGAACCTGACTCCCGGAGAGATGCTGGATCAGATTTACCGGATTCAAAAGGATATTGGAGAACGCGTGTCTCACGTGGTAGTGATGGGGACCGGGGAACCTCTGGACAATTACGATTCTTTTTTGAAATTTATAAAGCTTCTCTCTGATGAAAACGGACTGAATCTCAGCCAGAGAAATATCACGGCTTCGACCTGCGGAATTGTACCGAATATCCGCAGGCTTGCAGAGGAAAAGCTGCAGATCACGCTGGCGCTTTCCCTTCATGCGCCTTCCCAGGAGAAAAGGGAGGAGTTAATGCCTGTGGCAAAAAAATATGAAATTCATCAAGTGATAGATGCCTGTGAATACTATTTCAAACAGACGGGAAGGCGGATTACCTTTGAGTACAGCCTTGTGGCAGGCGTGAATGACAGTGAAAATGATGCGCAAAAGCTTGCGGCGCTTATCAGGGGTCAGAACTGCCATGTCAATCTTATTCCGGTAAATCCTGTGAAAGAACGGGATTACGTACAGCCAGAGCTTCTGGCAGTTTTAAATTTTAAAAATAAACTTGAAAAAAATGGAATAAATGTTACTATAAGAAGAGAAATGGGCAGAGATATTGATGGAGCCTGTGGACAATTGCGGAAACGATTTATAGAAAGGCAGGGAGGATCATGAAGGCTTTTTCCAAAACGGATACGGGAAGACGACGGGAAATGAACCAGGATTATATGTATACCTCGGAACTGCCAGTTGGAAATCTTCCCAATCTCTATATCCTGGCAGACGGCATGGGAGGCCATAATGCGGGAGATTATGCTTCACGGTATACAGTGGATACAATTGTAAAGTCTGTACAGAACAGTCTGGAGACAGCGCCCATTACTATTTTGCGCACAGCAATACGGAGGGCAAATCTTGCAGTGGTGGAGAAAGCTGGTACACATATTGATCTGGAAGGCATGGGAACCACAGTGGTAGCGGCCACCAGGGCAGGCGGGGAGCTGTGCGTGGCGAATGTAGGGGACAGCCGGCTGTATATTGCAGGAGACAGTTTGACGCAGATTACAAGAGATCATTCTTATGTACAGGAAATGGTGCGCAGAGGCGAATTGCGTCCCGAGGTGGCAAGAATTCATCCAGACCGGAATATTATAACCCGGGCGGTAGGCGGCGGGCCAGAAGTGAATATTGATTTTTTTGAGGTGGAATTAAAAGAGAACGACAGGATCCTGATGTGCTCCGATGGTTTGACAGATATGCTGGAGGACGCAGAGATCTTTAAACTGATAAAGAATAAGACAGAGACAGAAGATATCATAGACAAGTTGATCCTGATGGCAAATGAATATGGCGGTAACGATAATATTACGGTAATTTTGACAGATCCATTTACAGCAGATGTGGACTGGAGGTAAGTATGTTAAAAGCAGGGATTTATATTGCAGATAGATATGAAATAGTGGGAAAAGCAGGAGCCGGAGGCATGGCGGATGTCTATAAGGCAAAGGATCATACCCTGGGAAGATTTGTGGGTATTAAAGTACTGAAACAGGAGTTTTCAGAAGATATCAATTTTGTAACAAAATTCCGCACAGAGGCCCAGTCGGCGGCAGGACTGGAGCATCCCAATATTGTAAATATTTATGATGTCGGAAGTGAAAATTCCATGCACTATATTGTGATGGAGTATGTGGAAGGAATCACTTTAAAAACTTATATAGAGAAAAAAGGACAGCTCTCATTTAAAGAAGCTGTGAGCATTGCCATCCAGGTAGGCCGTGGGATTGAGGCCGCACATAATAAGCATATTATTCACCGGGATATTAAACCTCAGAATATTATAATTTCCACAGAGGGCAAGGTTAAGGTGACAGATTTCGGTATCGCCAGGGCTGCAAGCAGCAATACCATTAACTCTGAAGTTATGGGATCTGTGCACTATGCGTCCCCGGAGCAGGCACGCAATGGATTTGTAGACGGGAAAAGCGATATTTATTCTCTGGGGATCGTCATGTATGAGATGGTTACCGGACGTGTGCCTTTTGACGGAGAATCTACAGTAGCCATTGCCATTCAGCATCTCCAGGAGGAAATGGTGAATCCAAGTTCCTATGCGCCGGATCTGCCCATTAGTCTGGAAAAAATAATATTGAAATGTACTCAGAAAAGCCCGGATCGCAGATATGACAGTATCAGTGATCTGCTTCTGGATCTGAAAAAAGCGCTGATCAGCCCGGATGAAGATTTTGTGGTGATGGTACCCGTAGGACAACAGGAAAAAACCAGAGTCATGAAACGGGAAGAAGTAGAGAGTATTAAAGAACAGACAAGAAATATTTACTATGAAGAGGCTGCACAAGATACAGACGAAGATGAAGAGGACGAAGATGAGGAAGACGACGAAGATGACGATGGATTTTTAAATCCCAAGATGGAAAAAGCAGTGACCATTATGGGCATTGTGGCTGCAGTGATTATTGTCGTGATTATAATTTATATTGGCGGCAGCTTTTTGGGGCTGTTCCGGTTTGGAGGGGGAAAAGGAACCCAGGATAAAAAGCCGGATAAGGTGCAGACCGAGGAAGAGGATAATCAGCCTGAAGAGGAAGATAACAATAGCCAAGAGGACGAAGACACTGTGGACATGATTGACCTCAGAGGCAAGACCTTCCAGGAGGCAATGGACGCATTAAAGCCCATAGGACTTGGAATAGAAAAGGCGGGGGAGGAATCTTCTGACCAATATCAGCCAGGGCAGATTGTGACACAAAGTCAAGAGGCAGGAACAAAAGTAAAGAAGCATACGACCATCCGGGTTACCATCAGCAGCGGTACGGGAGAATTCGAAGTTCCAAGCCTTAAAGATCTTGACAAAGATTCAGCAGAGGCAAAGTTAAGAGAGTATGAGCTGACGCCAGACGTTCAGTTTGAATATAGTGACACAGTGACAAACGGAACTGTAATGTCACAAAGCCCGGAAGCAGGGGCAAAAGTGAAGAAGGGGGACACAGTTACAGTAGTGGTCAGCCGCGGGCCTCAGCCCATTACCATGCCGGATGTGCGGAGCAAACCAGAGGCGGCCGCCAGGGAAGAACTTGCAGCCCTGAGCATAAATGTAACTACAAATTCCGATTATAATGACGAGGTTCCGGAAGGAAATGTAATCAGTCAGAGCATACTGCCGGGAAAGACTGTGGAAAAAGGAACTACAGTGACACTGACCATCAGTATGGGCAGGAAAAATGTATATTATTCTTTAGATAATTATACGGTGGAACGGCTGGCAAAAATACCAGAAGATGCAGTGAGCATAGAGGCAGTGATTACGTTGTATAAAGACGGAGGCGCCGAGAAGATCAATAGTTGGACTGTAACCTCATTCCCCTATACAATTAACCAGAGTGGCATAGAAGACTGCGCCCAGGGATCTATCCGCATTGAGTGGACATGGATCTATCTCAGCGAGGATGGTGTGGAGATTACAGACAGGGACACTACGGAAGTGCCTAAAGTTTCGTTCACCCAGAACTAAGGGAAGTGCGTATGCAGGGAAAAATTGTAAAGGGAATTGCCGGTTTCTATTATGTGCACACAGCGGAAACCGGGACATATGAATGTAAGGCAAAGGGAATTTTCAGAAAAGAAAAAATAAAACCTCTGGTGGGGGACAATGTTACATTTGAATTATTAGATCCAGAGGAGAGGACAGGTAATATTACCGCTATTCTTGCCAGAAAGAATGTTCTGGTACGTCCGGCAGTGGCAAATGTTGACCAGGCGCTGGTGATATTTGCAGCAGATAAGCCTAAACCCAATTTTAACCTTCTGGACCGCTTTCTTATTATGATGGAATACCAGCAGGTGGAAACGGTAATTTGTTTTAATAAACAGGAACTGGTTCTGTCAGAGGAACTTGAGAAACTGCGGTCTGTTTATCAGGAATGCGGGTACCGGATCATCTTTGCCAGCGCTGCAGAACAGAAGGGACTGGGAGAAATTCATGAAATATTGAAGGGCAGGACTACTACAGTGGCCGGGCCGTCTGGTGTGGGAAAATCTTCCCTGATTAATCGGCTCTCTCCAGAAGCAGAGATGGAAACGGGGGTGCTCAGTGAGAAGATTGACAGGGGAAAGCATACTACCCGTCATTCCCAGCTTCTTCATATTGAAGGACAAACTTATATTGTAGATACACCTGGATTCAGTTCCCTTTATCTTATGGGGTTTGAAAAGGAAGAACTGAAAAGTTATTTCCGGGAATTTGCGGCGTATGAGCCATACTGCCGTTTTCAGGGATGCAGTCATATCCACGAGCCGGACTGCGGGGTAAAAAAGGCATTGGAACAAGGCCGAATCAGTCCCATACGATATGGCAATTATAAGATGCTGTATGAAGAATTAAAAGGCATCAAAAAATATTAAAATGTAAAAGGAGAAGGAATATGAATTGTTTAGCACCGTCTATTTTGGCAGCAGATATCTCACGTTTGGGCGAGCAGATTAAGCTGATTGACGAAGCGGGTGCACATTATGTGCACATTGACATTATGGATGGGCATTTTGTGCCTACCATTTCTTTTGGGGCGCCATTAATGAAATCCATTCGAAAGCTTACGGAACGGATTTTTGATGTGCATCTTATGGTAAAAGAGCCGGCCCATCTGGTGGATGAAATGGTGGAATGCGGAGCTGATATTATTACGGTTCATGCAGAAGGCTGTGTCCATCTGGATCGTACCATTGACAAGATTAAGGAAAAGGGGGTTCTTGCATCCGTGGCGCTGAATCCGGCAACAGACTTAAGCTGTCTGGAATATATTCTGCCTAAGCTTGATATGGTCCTGCTTATGACTGTAAATCCTGGTTATGGCGGACAGAAGTATATTCCCTATGCCACCCAGAAAATCCGCGACTTGCGCAAGATGATTGAAGAGCGGGACTTAAAGATTGATATTGAGGTGGACGGGGGGATTAACCTGTATAATGTCCAGGAAGTATTAAAAGCAGGGGCAAATATTATTGTGGCAGGTTCTGCCGTATTCCGGGGAGATACCATAGCCAATGTGGAAGAATTTTTAAAAGTGATGAAGGAATAGCCGTCTGAGCTATGAGAAAAGAAAGAGGAAATGTAACGTGGAGACATTGATTATAAGCGGAGGAAAATTGGAGAGCGAGTTTGTGCGTTCCTATATCAGGCAGAATTCCTTTGGGCTTGTTATTGCAGTGGATGCTGGTATGGAATTTTTCTATAAAGAAAAGATGATACCGGATTATATTGTAGGAGATTTTGATTCTGTGGAGCCAGAAATTCTGCATAGTTTCCAGAACATGGTGCAGGAACGGCGGCCTGTAATTCTGCAGTTTCAGCCGGAGAAGGATGAGACAGATACAGAGCTTGCCATCCGTACGGCAATGGCTCAGGGCAGTCATTGCATTCATCTCTTGGGCGCCACTGGAAGCCGAATGGATCACGTTATAGGTAATTTTCATTTGCTGGGGGCAGCCATGCAGCGCGGGGTGGACTGCCGGATAGTGGACAAACATAACCGCGTCCGCATGATCTCCCAGGGAATTGCAATAAAGCGGGAAGACCAATATGGCAGTTATGTGTCTCTGTTTCCCTTTTCCCCTCAGGTAAAGGGGCTGACTCTGACAGGTTTTAAATATCCTCTGGATCATGATACACTGGAATGTTACCACTCTCTTGGTGTCAGCAATGAGATTGTGGAAAATGAGGCGGAAATATCTTTTGAGGATGGAGTGCTGCTTGTGATTGAGTCGAAAGATTAAAGAGGATTAGTTCAATGCATTAATAGTCAATTTGCAAACATGGTTTCACTTTTTCAGAAACAATCATGAGTGTTGATTACAAATCGTCTGTTTGCTCGGCTTGGCATCATAACGCAGTAGATGGATATTTTGATATTTTAGGAAATGCCAATTTATTTTTTATGATTGAAAATTATTCAACAGCCGCTTATGAAAATAAAGATATCTTATAGTTCCCGACCATGAAGTCGCTCGACAAATAAATCCAGTGTTTATGCGGATTTGCGGCACTTTCATTAAAGGTTTGACATCAATTTTACATCAAATTTTACATCTTTTGGTGGACTAATTTGGACTTATACGGTATGTTTTAGAAATTTGAACCTTTCAAAACTTAATAGTTGAATGCTATTAAAAGGACATTTTCCAAGATGCGGAGAGTGTCCTTTTTCTGTTGTTATGGTTAATAAAAAAGCAGAAAATCAAAAAGGAGGTTCAAGTATGAACAACACAGTGTTAAGAGCAGAGGCGCAGAGCGCCAACAACACACACATGGTTTTTGCAAACGAGGAACATGAAAGATTCTATTATGAGAAATTGGAACAGGCGAGGTATCAGGACTGCTATCACGAGGCTTTGATCTACATTCTCGGTATTTCAGAGGACACGAGAAACCATTTCAGCCAGATTTACGATATGAAGTCCGGGTGCGTCAAAACAGAGTGTCTGCATCAGGGCTGGCAGACCAGCGGCAGCGTAAAGGTGGTAAGGCTTGCCTTTAACCTTTACACGGACGGAACGCCGAGCATTGATGACTATAAGCGCAAGGACGAGCAGATTGGCGAGTGCAGGGAGTATTCCGTAAACGATATTTTCTGCTGCGGCTACGCACTGTACTTCTGGCAGGGCATTAAGCTCCGTTACCCGGAATACTGCCGGAAACAACGGTCTATTGAGGAAATCTTTGCAGAAATGGAGAGGAAACGTGCTGAAAATTCGACTGATGGGAACGAAGAATGATATTAAGTGGTTCGAGAAGATTCTGCAAAGACAGCCCAAAGTGGCTGTGACGGAAGTTTCCGAGCTGTACCGGAACAAGGGTACAAACAGGTATTACCGGGCTTATGTGGAAGTGCAGAAAGCCAACATCAAAGAAAAATCTAACTAAACGGAGGAATAAAACCATGTGTAAAGTGATAGCGATAGCAAACCAGAAAGGTGGGGGCGGCAAGACCACCACAACGAGCAGCCTGGGGATCGGGCTTGCGAAACAGGGTAAGAAAGTTTTAGTAATTGATGCGGACGCACAGGGCAGCTTGACCGCAAGCCTGGGCTTTACGGAGCCGGACAAGCTGGAAGTCACCCTTGCGAATGTACTGGAAAAGATAATCAATGATGAAGAAATGGAAGCTGATTACGGCATTTTGAAGCATGAGGAAGTCCTCTATAATGAGGGATTCCGCAGGGTGAAATATGCCCTTGGGAGTTATGCAGACATCATACCCGAATATGAGCAGATGAACAAGCCGAAAGAACTGTTTTTCAGGTATAAGGCGAATGTCTGCGAAATGTGTGGCGCATATGTGCCAGCGGTTAAGGTGTATCAAGTAAAGAGTATGAGCGACCTTGATGTTAATACAGAATGGGGAGCGATTATGAACAGGAAGAAAAGAAAAACGCTTGTAGTGTGTGGAGAATGCTATGACAGAATCCATAAATAATTGTAGAGGATGTATAGTGGGGAGCCGTATACATCGAGAGGTGTACGTGCGGTTCCGGGGCGAGAGTTCGGAAACCTGCTGTCGTGAGACAGTAAGGCGCCGGATTCTTAGCCTACAACATCGGGCAGATTCCGCAGTTTGAGAAGCTGATCGCCACAATCCGGAGCAGGGAAATATCGGCATCTATCATTTTACAGTCAAAATCTCAGCTAAAGGCGGTTTATAAGGGCAACGCTGACACAATCGAAGGGAATTGTGACACCACCTTATTCCTCGGAGGGAAGGAAAAGACCACGCTGAAAGAGCTGGAAGATGTTTTAGGAAAGGAAACCATTGTGCGCCCGTCAGTGTGTAGGCCATAAACCGCCTTTAGCAAGCGGTAGACAAAGATATCAAAGAAAGGAAGGTGCGTGAGGCATCATGAGAAATCCAACTGATGTATTAAATAGCCTGAACAAACAGTCAAAAGATTTATCATATAAGTTCCAAAGGCTTTACCGGAACTTGTACAACCCGGAGTTCTACCTGTTGGCATATAGGAATATCTGCGCCAATGAGGGGAGCATGACGCCGGGTGTGGATGGTGAAACACTGGACGGGATGGGCAGTCCGAGAATAGAGCGCATCATCAGCGCATTAAAAGACCGCTCCTACCGCCCGAAACCTGCACGGCGTACATATATTGCGAAGAAAAACAGCAGTAAAAAGCGTCCGCTTGGGATTCCTTCCGGGGATGACAAGCTGGTGCAGG
>CATNCF010000048.1 GCA_950097145.1 uncultured Lachnospiraceae bacterium | reverse complement strand
GCAGAATAAATTTCTATCTGCAAGGCGGAAGATTGAGCTGTAGCGAGTGCTACAGCGATTGATGACAACGCAGCAGATAAAAATTTAGACAAGTAAAAACATCGACATTTAACCGCCTTAGTAATATCACTGCAGGAGATGAGCCGGCCGATATGCGTCCTTATGCCCAATATTTTATATTTTTGTCGCAAACAGTCCATGATATGGTAAGATAGAGAGATGAAACAAAGCGGATCAATCGAAAACAACAGAGAAAGGATAAATTATGGCTGTACAGACAAAAGGAAGATGTAAATATTGCGGAAAAGAATATACGAAAGGGTATATGATCAGACATGTTGGCAATTGTAAAGCGAAACCGCCAAGCACTGATGTAAAAAAATAAAAAAAATAAAAAAAATAAAAAAAATAAAAAAAATACTTGCCAAAACCAAAAAAGAGTGCTATGATTTAACAACGAAAACATTAGTAAGGTAAAGCGTTGAAGGAGACTCTTGTTTTCAGAGACCGACAGGAATACGGCGTCACCGACTGAGAGCGTCGTTTGGAGGAGAAGATAAAGGGAACACTCTGGAGCAGACTGGTTGAATCTCTGCAAAATGGCAGAAGGTAGGCCAGTACGTCCATGCACGTTACGCATAAGAGTGGGGAAAGGAGTTCCAGACAGTTTGTGGAATGTATTTCTTTCTCAAGGCGGGTGGTACCGCGGATAAAGTTTATTCGCCCCGGAATACAAGTTGCGTATTCCGGGGCTTTTTGATGCTCCGGAATACTTTATTAGGAAAAGGAGTGGACATTATGAGCAGAATTTACAGAGACATGACGTTAGATAAAGTAAGTGAAGGAGATATCGGAAAGACGGTCCGCATTGCAGGATGGGTGGAAAATATCCGGGATCACGGCGGTGTCTCCTTTGTGGATTTGAGGGATATGTATGCGGTGATGCAGGTAGTAATCCGGGATGGCAGATTACTGGAGGGAATCCGCAAGGAGCAGGCTTTATCCATTCGGGGAATGATTGAAAAGAGGGATGAGGAGACTTACAATCCGAAAATTCCTACGGGAACCATTGAACTGGAGGCGGAGAAAATTGATATTTTAGGAGAAGTATATACCACGCTTCCTTTTGAAGTTATGACCAGTAAGGAGGTCCGGGAAGAGGTCCGTTTGAAATACCGCTATCTGGATCTCAGAAACCAGAAAGTAAAAGAAAACATTCTATTCCGCTCCAGAGTGATTGCATTTCTGCGGCAGAAAATGACAGAACTGGGATTTGTGGAAATTCAGACGCCGATTCTGTGCGCCTCCTCCCCAGAGGGGGCCAGAGATTATATCGTCCCATCCAGGAAATATAAAGGCAAGTTTTACGCGCTGCCCCAGGCGCCCCAGCAGTATAAACAGCTTTTGATGGTAGCCGGCTTTGATAAATATTTTCAGATTGCCCCCTGTTTCCGTGATGAGGACGCCAGGGCGGACCGTTCTCCAGGGGAATTTTACCAGCTTGATTTTGAGATGAGCTTTGCTGACCAGGAAGATGTATTTCAGGTGGGTGAAGAAGTTCTCTCGGAAGTATTCGAAAAATTTGCGCCGGAGGGAAGCACAGTGACCAAAGCGCCGTTTCCAATTATCAGCTATCGGCAGGCAATGCTGGAATATGGCACGGATAAGCCGGATTTAAGAAACCCTTTACGTATTATGGATCTCACAGAATTTTTCCAGAAATGCAGTTTCAAACCGTTTCTTGGCAAAACAGTCCGGGCAATCCGGGTACATGCGGAAATGTCCAAAGGGTTTCATGAAAAATTATTGAAGTTCGCCACAGATCTTGGCATGGGTGGCCTTGGATATCTGGAAGTGATGGAAGATGGAAGTTATAAAGGCCCGATTGATAAATTTATTCCCTCAGAGTTAAAAGAGGCGTTCCGCAGCCTTACTGAAGCGGAGACAGGGGATACGATTTTCTTTATGGCAGATAAAGAGGTAAAGGCGGCGTATTATGCGGGTATGATCCGCACGGAGCTGGGCGAAAAGCTGGATTTATTGGAGAAAAATGCTTTCCGTTTCTGCTATGTCAATGATTTTCCTATGTTTGAGCGCGACCCGGAAACAAAGCAGATTGGATTTACCCATAATCCATTTTCCATGCCCCAGGGCGGACTGGAAGCCCTTAATGCCAAAGAACCGCTGGAGATTCTTGCTTATCAGTATGATATTGTGTGCAACGGCGTGGAATTATCCTCTGGAGCAGTGCGGAACCATGATCTGCAGATTATGGAGAAATCATTTGAGATTGCAGGTTATGACAGGGAAGCGCTGAAAAATAAATTCGGGGCATTGTATCAGGCGTTTCAGTTTGGGGCGCCGCCTCATGCAGGCATGGCGCCGGGTGTGGATCGTATGATTATGCTGCTTCGTGGAGAGGAGAATATCCGGGAAGTGATTGCATTCCCCATGAACGGAAACGCGCAGGATCTTATGTGCAAAGCCCCTGGGGAAGTTACGGAACAGCAGCTTCGGGAAGTGCATGTGAAAATCAGATAAATTGTAGAGTTAGAGAAAATAGCAGGTTTTTTGGATAGAAGGAGGAAGGAAATTTGAAACAAACAGAATCAAGTACCTTCACAGTACAGACAGGCAGAACGGTTATTTCTGATGAGACGATGGAGTATGTGGGGATCCTTGGGAAATTGGAGCTGACCCAGGAAGAGAGGCAGGCGGCCAAAAAAGATATGGAACGTATGTTGGATTATATTGATAAATTAAACGAACTGGATACTTCAGGAGTGGAACCTATGTCTCATGTTTTCTCTGTCAATAATGTGTTCCGTGAAGATATTGTGGAGGACAGGGACGGCGGGGAAGATACCCTTGCAAACGCGCCGGAGCGCAGAGAACGGGCATTTGTAGTTCCAAAGACCGTAGACCAGTAAGGAGGGAAAGAATGAAACTATTATCATTGACAGCCGTCGAACTGGGGAAAAAAATAAAAGCCGGTGAAGTGACGGCAGAAGAGGCAGTTTTGGCGTCAATGGACGCCATTGAGGCAAAGGAAGGGCAGGTTCACAGTTTTGTAACCATAGACAGGGAAGGAGCCCTGAAACAGGCTAGGGAGGTACAGAACAAAATTCAGGAGGGAATACTCACAAGCCCTCTGGCGGGAGTTCCCGTGGCCATTAAGGATAATCTGTGCACCAAAGGGATGCTGACTACCTGCAGTTCTAAAATATTATACAACTTTATTCCCACTTACACTGCGGAAGCAGTGCGGAATCTGGAACGTGCGGGGGCCGTTATCCTGGGAAAAACCAATATGGATGAATTTGCTATGGGAAGCACCACGGAAACTTCTGCCTATGGCGTTACCAGAAATCCCTGGAATACGGATCATGTGCCGGGAGGGTCTTCGGGAGGAAGCTGCGCGGCGGTGGCGGCGGAAGAAGTATGCTATGCCTTGGGTTCCGATACTGGCGGCTCCATCCGCCAGCCCAGTTCTTTCTGCGGAGTTACCGGACTCAAGCCAACCTATGGAACAGTTTCACGCTATGGACTGATTGCTTATGGTTCTTCTTTGGATCAGATTGGGCCGATTGCAAAGGATGTGTCAGACTGCGCTGCGATTTTGGAGGCGATTGCCTCACATGATAAGAAGGATTCCACTTCCATTTTGCGAAAAGATCTGGATTTTACCTCTGGGCTGACAGAGGATGTGAAGGGTATGAAAATTGGAATTCCCAGAGATTATCTGGGGGAAGGGCTGGACGCAGAAGTGAAAGAGGCGGTTCTTGCATCGGCAAAAAAACTGGAGGAACAGGGAGCTTCCGTGGAGGAATTTGACTTAAGTCTGGTGGAATATGCCATCCCAGCTTACTATGTCATTGCCGCCGCTGAGGCAAGTTCTAATTTGGAACGGTTTGACGGAGTAAAATACGGTTACCGCACCAAGGAATACGAAGGGCTTCATAACATGTATAAGAAATCCCGTTCCGAAGGGTTTGGGACGGAGGTAAAACGGCGGATTATGCTGGGGTCTTTTGTCCTAAGTTCCGGCTATTACGACGCCTATTATTTGAAAGCCCTGCGCACCAAAGCGTTGATCAAACAGGCATTTGACCGGGCATTTGCAAAATTTGATGTGATTCTTGGTCCGGCAGCCCCTTCTACGGCTCCAAAACTGGGAGAATCTTTAAAGGATCCTTTAAAAATGTATCTGGGGGATATTTATACGGTATCGGTAAACCTTGCAGGGCTTCCAGCCATCAGCCTTCCCTGCGGGCTGGATAAAAAGGGTCTGCCCATTGGACTGCAGATCATTGGAGATTGTTTTCAGGAGAAAAAGATCATCCGTGCGGCATATGCTTATGAACAGGCCGGGACTTATCAGCGAAGCCCCCTGGCAGAGCAGTAGAGAGGAGAGAAGAGCATGAGTAAAGAATATGAAACCGTCATAGGTCTGGAAGTTCATGTAGAACTTGCCACAAAGACTAAAATTTTCTGTTCCTGTTCCACTGCGTTTGGAAGCGCGCCAAATACCCATACCTGTCCAGTTTGTACTGGAATGCCGGGTTCCCTTCCAGTGCTGAATAAAAAAGTGGTGGAACATGCCCTGGCCGTGGGACTTGCCACAGGCTGCAAGATTAATCAGTACAGCAAATTTGACCGTAAAAATTATTTTTATCCAGATAACCCGCAGAATTACCAGATTTCCCAGCTCTATCTGCCCATCTGCCATGACGGAGGCATTGAGATTGAGACGGAATCAGGGAAAAAAACCATTGGCATTCATGAAATCCATATGGAGGAGGATGCTGGAAAACTGGTGCATGATGATTGGGAGGAAGTTTCCCTGGTGGATTACAACCGTTCCGGCGTGCCTCTGATTGAAATTGTGTCAGAGCCGGATATGCGTTCAGCGGAGGAAGTCATCGCCTATCTGGAAAAACTGCGCATGATCATCCAATATCTGGAAGCTTCTGACTGTAAAATGCAGGAGGGTTCCATGCGCGCAGATGTGAATATATCTGTCCGGGAACAAGGAGCCGAAGCCTTTGGCACCCGTACGGAAATGAAAAATATTGGTTCTTTTAAGGCCATTGCACGGGCAATTGAAGCAGAGACAGTCCGGCAGATTGACCTGATAGAGTCTGGTGAACGGGTAGTGCAGGAAACAAGAAGATGGAATGACCAGCAGGGATATTCCTATGCCATGCGTTCCAAGGAGGACGCCCAGGATTACCGTTATTTTCCAGAGCCGGATCTATTGCCTCTTGTCATCAGCGATGCATATCTGCAGCAGCTTAAGGACAGGCAGCCAGAGCTGCAAGATGAGAAATTTGCCCGGTATCTCTCAGAATTTGGACTGCCGGAATATGATGCAAAGATCCTGACTTCAACCAAAAAGCTTGCAGATCTTTTTGAAGATACAGTAAAGCTGTGCGGAAAACCCAAAAAAGTTTCCAACTGGCTGATGGGAGAGACTATGCGGCTGTTAAAAGAGCATGAAATGGATCCGGAAGATCTTGGGTTTTCACCTGGAAACTTTGCCAAAGTGATTGACCTTGCAGAGACGGGAACCATTAATGGCACGGTGGCCAAAGAAGTATTTGAGCAGGTGTTTACATCAGATATTGATCCGGAACAGTACGTGGAGGAACATGGACTGAAAACGGTCAATGACGAAGGCGCCCTCCGGGATGTCATTGCAAAAGTAATCCAGGAACATCCAAAATCTGTGGAGGATTATCGGGGGGGCAAGGAAAAAGCCATAGGATTTCTGGTGGGACAGACCATGAAAGCCATGAAGGGAAAAGCTGATCCAGGCATAGTAAATAAAATTTTGAAAGAAATGCTTTGAGAGACGGGAAAATATTTGCATTTATGCAGGTAAAGAAATTGTGAAATGTTGCAGTTTCTTTACCTGTTTTATTTTTATACTATTTATTTTGCTTATACTTGTATGGAACTGCTTGTATTCCGTAAATATATATGGTTTAATTTAGAAAACAAAACAATAACAGAAGGATCAAAGAAATAAATAATAGAGAGGAGTGGGAATGTGAGCGTATATTTTTACGGCTGTGTGACAATGGATGGTTATCTGGCGGACAAGGAACACAAGTTAGACTGGCTTTATGAGACTGGAACCATAGAAGAGACGGATTTTAAGAGTTTTTATAAAGGCATGGATATTGCCCTCATGGGAAAACGGACATTTTGTGAGTTGGAGAAAGCAGAACATGCAGAGGCTATTTATTCAACTACTATAAATTATGTTTTTACACATGAGAAAGAATTATCTTTATCGGGTTTTATACCTGTAAAAGGCGATGTGGCAGAATTCGTGAAACAAATCGCCCGAGATAAAAATATCTGGGTCATTGGCGGGAACACCATATTGTCCCCCCTGTTAGATTGCGATATGGTAGATTGCTTAATGATACAAATTGCACCAGTGCTGCTGGGGGATGGAATTCCTTTATTTTCGCAAAAAGAATCATTGAGGCGTTTTGAGTTAAAAGAAGTAAAAAAATATGGACAATTTGCAGAACTAATTTATAGAAGGCAGTTTTAAACATATGTTATCTGTCGGTGATTTGTGCTATAATATTTTATGGGTATATTGATAGGAACTAATGTGGAGGATGCCATAAGCCGGCGTGAATGGTAAAGAAGGATGTGAATATATGGCAAGAAGAGTTGGTATTGGACATCAGGATTTTGCAATTATCAGAAAAACAGATAATTTTTATGTAGACAAAACGCGTTTTATTACAGAATGGTGGGAAGCAAATGATAAAGTAACTCTTATCATCCGGTTTAGAAGATTTGGAAAAACATTGGTTTTGAGTAGGGTTGAAAAATTTTTTTCCATAGATTATATGGTGGCCTCAGCTTTGGGAGCAGTTGGTGTCGGAGTTTGGACAGTGGGAGCAGAGATATGAGTTGGAAATTACCAATTTAGAAGTGAGGATCATGTTCGGCGCTATGATCCCAAAATGGTTTGGAATAGCGAAATCTGATTATAACGATTTCATAAAGGCTTTGCTGTTGGATGATGTGGATACAATGAACTATTACATGAATAAAGTAGCATTAATGACTTTCAGTTACTTTGACACAGGCAAAAATCCTTCTGTTTTGGAACCTGAACGATTTTATCACGGATATGTTAACGATGTATACAGAATCAGCAATCCTGCTGTGGGCAGCAGGGGGATTTATATAAGCTGAGAAAATTTGATGGAGTAATACAAGAAAGGAGAAAATAAATGGACAATTTACCAGAAGTGGAACGAAAAACAATCGAAGAAATAAAAAGAATTTCTGCCAGGCAGGCGCTGAACATTAAGATTAATCCGCAGCGGAAGCCGAAGATTACAGACAGTAAATTCGGCGGTTTACCGTACTGGAATATGAGCATGGAGTATCCAAAAGCAGAGGATGGCAGTTTGCTGATGCTGCTGGCGCAGATTAATCTGGATGAAATCAGCCGGGAAGGAAAGAACCTGGATCATAAACTGCCCCAAAGCGGTATGCTGCAGTTTTTCATTCATTTGGACGATGTGTACGGCATGGATTTTGATTTTCATACGGACAGTGAAGGCAGGCTGGTTCAGAACAGTTTTCGGGTGGTGTACCATAAAGCCATAGATTATAAAGTTTCGGCAGAAGATATCAGGGCTTTGAGCATGCCGGACAGCGCAGCGCAAGAGATTGACGAATCACCGGTCTGGGGAGAATATGGGCTTGATATAGAGATTAAGGACACATACATAAGTGTGGACGATTGTCAATTTGAAAAATATTTTCAGCAGGCGGCAAAGGCGGCAGGATGGAAAGAAGCAATGGAACGAAAGGCAGGATTTTATAACTGTTTTTCAGAGGAGGGAACGGACGCTCTCTTTGAGGAATTGGCGCCTTCTGGCCATTGGATGCTGGGCTGGCCTTATTTTACCCAATATGATCCCCGGGAAGAGGAGGAGAAGCAAAAATATGCAATTCAGCTTTTCCAGATGGATTCCGATTACGATGATGACGACTATATCATGTGGGGCGATGCCGGCGTGGCGAATTTCTTTATCAGCGAAAAGGATCTGGCCAATGAAGATTTTCGGGATATTTTGTATTCCTGGGACTGTGCTTAAAATTAAGGAGGAAAAAATGGAAGAATCAACAAAAAAGATCGCGGAGGGCTTTCGGTGCAGTTATACGGTGTTTGAGCAGGGGACAGATCCCCAGTTCGTAGAACGGGCATACAGGAAAGCCTTTGAAGCTGGGAAAACAGGCGGTTTTTATCCAGCAGTGCTCTGTCTGGATGAATGTGCTGTGGAGTGGTTGGAGGAAGTGGTAAAACAAGAGTATGACAGGGAGAAGATTATTGCAGGCTGCCAGAACAATGGAAGAGAACTTTTGGAAGAACGTTTCCTTGAATATACGGAAGAGTATGGAGAAGAAGAGCTGGAAGAGCTGCTGGGGGAAGAGACAGAGGGAGAGGAACAGAATCAATTTATTGGATATATGTCTTTTCAGGATGGGATGCTGGAGGCGGATACGCTGTTACTGGAAATTCCAGTGGAACATCCATGGGAACTCATTGGCTATCTGCCCATGGGCGGATGGAATGAGTGTCCTGCCCCGGATGAAATGATTTCCATTTGTAAATATTGGTATGAGAAATATCAGGCGGTTCCAGCGGTATTTACCCATGATGTAATGGAATTTTATGCTCCCATGAAACTGAATGGGGCAGACACCATGGAGGTGGCAAAGGAGCAGTATGCATTCTGTCCCGACAGGGTTGACCAGGGAACCGGGACATATAAGATTTCCGAGCTGGCGGCAGGACTGGAAAAATCGGAAATATGGTATTTCTGGTGGGATTAATGGCGCATTTTTTGGGACTAAAAGCCTAAAACAGCCAAGCTGGATTGTTGAAACGGCAGTAGAAATATGATAAAATATAGATCATATTTATTGCAGAGGAGAACAGAAATGAACGAAAAGGCTTACAACAGAGAGAGATCAGTAAACCAGTTTTTGCTCATCATCATTACGATTATGGATTTATTCCTGTTTTTCGGATATTTCAGTGATTACAGCAAAGGCAATATCGGGCTGGTATTTCTGATGACAGTGGAACTTACGGTTTTTATTTCTATGATTGCTGATTATGCAGTCTTTCTGCACCAGAAAGACAGCAGAAATTTTAAGCATGTTTCTGTGACAGGGTATATGATTGTTTATGGAATTGCTTTGCTGGGAGCTCAGAATGATTTGGTATTTGCAATTGTGTTTCCCCTGACGGTAATTTATATTTTATATTTCGATTATAAACTGATTTTGAGAATTGCGGTGGTTTATAGTCTGATTACTGTGGCAGATCTGATCTATATTGCAGCGGTATTAAAACATCTGCCTTCTGGGGCAGAATTAAACAGTACATCCCTTCTTGTTCAGGGAGCAACAGTGATTGTGTATTTGATTGTGCTGTGCGGTACTACTAAGATTTCCAACCGCAATAACGAGATGCGGATTAACAGCCTGAATGAAGAAAAAGAGCATAGCGCAAGACTTTTGGAAGATGTTCTGAAGGTTGCTAAGTCTGTGAAAGAGAATTCTGCCAAGGCAGGGGAGTATATCCGTATTCTTGGACAGGATGTGGATTCTACCGCCCAGGCTCTTTCTGGAATATCAGATGGCAATACCAATAATGCAGAGAGTATTGAGAAACAGACAATTATGACGGAAAATATCCAGGGCATGATACAGCGCACCAAAGAAATGTCAGATGAAATGCTGGCGCTGGCACAGCAGTCCAGGGAAGCAGTGGACGGAGGCCAGAGTTCTATGGACGATCTGCAGAATCAGTCTGATAAGATGCTGAAGGCAAATGAACAAGTGGCTGCGTCTGTGGCCAGTTTAATTGAAAATGCCAGGGCAGTAGATGTTATAACAGAACAGATTTTTGCAATTTCCAGCCAGACTAATCTGCTGGCTTTAAACGCGTCCATTGAGAGCGCCCATGCAGGAGACGCAGGAAAGGGCTTTGCGGTGGTGGCAGAGGAAATCCGTGTGCTGGCAGACGAGACCAGGAAACTGACAGAAGATATTCAAAAGATTGTCCAGGAACTGAAAAATAATGCTGATATGGCAAAGAGTACTGTGGATAATGTTATGGAAGCATCCAAAATGGAGCATGAATTAATTCGAAGTGCAGATCAGCAATTTTCAGGCATTGGCAGCAGAATGGGTGAGTTAAACCAGAATGTAGCAGATATTTATGAGAAAATAGAAGAAATTCTGGAATCCAATAATGTCATTGTGGACAGTATCAATGAGATTTCGGCCGTAAGCCAGGAAGTATCAGTCAATACCCAGCAGGCAGTAGAACTTGGGGAGGATACCAGCCAGCAGGCGCAGCAGGTACAGCGGCGTATGGATGAACTTCTGCAGACTGTGGAGGCCATTGATAAATATCTATAAGCTTACATATTTTTTACATTTTCCTGCAGATTACATGATAATATAGTGATAACATGGTACGAGAGACAGCGGAGGAATGCACGAAGATGATAAAGATTTTGATTGTGGAGGATGATCCTAATATTGCCAAGCTGATGGAAGCTACGGTTGCCATCGGGGGCTATTCCAGTGAAGTGTGCGGCAATGGCGCAGAGGCTTTTGAAAAAATAGAACATGAGAATTATGATTTGATCCTTTTGGATGTTATGCTGCCGGATATGAGCGGGTTTGAGATTATGCGCAAACGTACCAATACAGAGTCCCCAGTGATTTTTATTACGGCCAAGCAGGAGCTGACGGACAAGGTGCGGGGGCTGCGGCTTGGGGCGGAGGATTATATTGTGAAACCCTTTGAGGCTATGGAACTGCTGGCAAGAATTGAGGTTATCCTGCGGAGGGTGAAGCGGACAGAATGTATATACCAGTATGGAAATATTTATGTCAATGTGGAAGAACATACCTGTAAGTGCAATGAGGAAGAGGTATATCTGACACCCAAGGAATTTGAGGTGCTGGTGTTTTTTATTCAGCATAAGGACGTGGCAATTTCCAGAGACCGCCTGCTGGCGGCTGTATGGGGGTTTGAATATGAAGGCGAGAGCAGAACCATTGACATTCATATTCAGCAGCTCCGCAAGAAACTGAATTTGAAGGATAAGCTGGTGACGATCCCTAAGCTGGGATATCGTCTGGAAAGTGCAAAGGAGCAGCAATGAAGCTTTGGCAGAAAATATTTTTATATACAATGGTACTGGTGATGCTTGCAGTGAGCATCACCAGTATTTTGCTGTTAAAAAACAGCTTTTCACTGGCATTGGATCAGCGGAAACAGAGTGTGTACAGTGAACATGAATTTTTGGTAACCAGTTTTAAAAGCCTGATGCTTACAGAGCGTCTGCGGGCAAATGCTGTTGTATTGGATGAAAATACCCTGCAGGAGTTCATGGTAGACACCTTTGGTAAGAGTAAGAATGGAGTTGCCTTTTTTAACGGGGAAATTCAGCAGATATATGCCAATAAGAAAATGAAGATTCCAAAAGCGCTGATTGATAAAGTGAAGAACGGAGGTGTTTCCCATATGCAGGTACAGGATTATCAGCTCTATACGGCGTCAGGAGAGAGTATCGAAGGCAAAAATTATTATGTGATCACAGAAAACAGTATTAGGGATGTGATGGAGACACATGAAAATATGCTGCACCAAATCCAGGTAATTACCATGTCCTGCGCCATGGGAATTTCTTTGATTTTGATGGTGGTGGTGAAACTGCTGCTGAATCCATTAAAAAGAGTGAATGAAGGAACCAGAGAGATCGCCCAGGGAAACTACCAGAAGCGTATTCAGGAACGGGGACATGACGAGCTGTCAGAATTGGCCAAGAATATGAATATTATGGCGGAGTCAGTGGAGACAAATATCCGTGCTTTGGAAGACGTGGCAGAGGACCGTAAGCATTTTATTGATAACTTGTCTCATGAGATGAAAACACCTCTGACTTCTATTTTGGGATTTTCAGATCTTTTGCAGATCAAAAAAGAGATTTCGGAGGAAAGCCGGATTGAGTATGCAGGTATTATCAAAGAGGAAGCAACCCGTATGAGGACTTTGTCTGGAAAATTGATGGAATTAATTACGGTAGGAGAAGCGAAACTGGAATGGCAGAATGAGGATATGAGAAAATTATTTGCAGAGATTGAAACCTCTTTAAAAGTGGTTGCAGACAGTCATGGAATGGAGCTTGCCTGCGAGTCTGAAGAAGGGATCTTGTGTGTGGATCGTGAATTGTTCAAGTCCCTTCTCTATAATTTGGTTGACAATGCCATCAAAGCATCCCGGGAAGGCGGAAGTATAAAGGTACTGGGCCAGTTTGAAGAAGGGCAGTTCTGTATTGAGGTAAAAGATGAAGGGGTGGGAATCCCCAAGGAGGAAATTGAAAAGATTACCCAGGCATTTTATATGGTGGATAAGGTCAGGAGCCGTGCCAGCGGCGGCGCCGGCCTGGGTCTGGCGCTGTGTTCAGAAATTGTGTCCACTCACCGCGGCGTTCTGCGGTTTGAAAGTCAGTTGGGCAAAGGAACCCGTGTCTTAATCCGTATGAAGGGGGGGAAGCAAAATGCGCAGCGTTAAATCTATGGTGCGGACTCTTTTTTGTGCGGCTATTATTTTGGGGATCGGGTATCTGGGAATTGTTGAGGGGGGAAATCAGGTTTTGAGGAGGGACAGCACGCCGGAACAAGTAACATATGAAAATGTAGGATCCAATATTTTTTATGGAAAAATAGAAGATGATATTGAGATATTTCCTTGGAATTATTACGCAAAGGAGCGAAAAAGGTTAGACTATGGAACGCCGGAATTTTTGCTGGATGCTTTGTTCAAGGAACAGGCTGTATGTTATGCAGGGACAGTGACGGAAGAAATGCCGGAAGATGCAGTGGTATATGCAGCAGACTGGTACTTTGGACAGTTGATTGCCTATGAGGCAGATGTGAAGGTAGAAGATGTGGTAGAATGGTGCAACACCAGCGGTCAGCATATCTATCATAACATGAAGATGAAAAGAGATACTTCCTATGGAAATATTTACTTTTATCAGGAAATCATGGAGCTGGGTCACCGGAAAATTCAGGTGCGGATTGCCTGCGGAGACTGGAATGTGATTAGTTTTATCTGTACAGAATATGGTTCTGGAGAACGGGAGAAACAAAATGAATGGAAAGAGGGGAAGCAGTTTATGGTAACTGCATTGGAAAAGTATGAAGATGATCTGGCAGATTATGTTACTTTTATGACAAAGATGGAATATATATCAGCGCCCTCTTTCTATGTGGATGAAATGACGGGAGGTTTTGAAAATGCTTATCTGCGGGGGTTTCGTCTGCTGGATTATATTATGAAGAAAAAGGGGGATCAGAGTGAACTGGCAGAGGAGATGAGAGAACAGCGGAAAATCTGGGAAGAAGATAAGCTGGCTCTTGCCAAAGAGAACGGATTGGATTATAATCCCCATTATTCTTATCAGGTGGTAGAATTAAAGGATATGATTCTGCTTCTGGCACAGGGGGATGTTACTGTGGGAATTTATTATGATCCGATCAACCAGAGATTCTGCGGCTACAATTACTTTTATGAATATTAAACTTGTAAAAACAGACAAAAGCCAGTACAATAGAAGAAATGACACAATTGGAGGAGGAAAGAATGAACAAAGAAAAAAGCAGAAACTCGTTTTCAGGTTCCATTGGATTTGTCCTGGCGGCAGCAGGAAGTGCTGTAGGACTGGGAAATATCTGGCGTTTCCCTTATCTGGCAGCCAAGGACGGCGGTGGCTTGTATCTGGTGATTTACCTGATTTTGGCATTAACTTTTGGTTTTACATTACTTGCAACTGAAATTGCTATTGGAAGAAAGACGAAGCAGAGTCCTCTTACAGCGTATGGAAAACTGAGTTCCAAGTGGGGATTTTTAGGAATCCTTGCCTGCCTGGTTCCAGTGATCATCATGCCTTATTACTGTGTAATCGGCGGCTGGGTAGTGAAGTATTTTCTGGCTTACCTTACTGGAGACGGTGCGCAGGCGTCGGCAGACGGATATTTTACAGAGCATATTACAGGTGAGATTTCGCCTATTGTGCTGATGCTGGTATTTCTGTTTGTGGTGGCATTTATTGTAATCAGAGGCGTCAACAAAGGAATTGAGACATTTTCCAAAGTTTTGATGCCTATCCTGATTCTTCTGGTACTTGGAATTGCAATTTTCTCTCTGACCATATCCCATACGGATGAACAGGGCGTTACCAGGACGGGGCTTCAGGGGCTCTTTATCTATACGGTGCCTGATTTTACGGGGATGACTGTGAAAGGTTTCTTTACAGTCCTTTTGGATGCCATGGGGCAGTTGTTTTTCAGCCTTAGTGTTGCCATGGGAATCATGGTGGCATATGGTTCTTATGTAAAGGATGAAGATAATCTGGTGCGCTCGATTAATCAGATTGAGATTTTTGATACAGTGGTAGCTTTTCTTGCAGGCGTTATGATTATTCCCGCAGTTTATACGTTTATGGGCAGAGAGGGAATGGATGCCTCTGGTCCGGGGCTGATGTTCGTATCATTGCCTAAGGTGTTTTCTGCTATGGGGCGGGTAGGAAATCTGGTGGGCTGTTTCTTTTTTGCTATGGTATTGTTTGCAGCGCTGACCAGCGCCATTTCCATTATGGAGGCGGTAGTATCCAGCTTCATGGATAAATTTCATTTGTCCAGAATGAAGGCGTGCCTGATTGAGACAGTTATCGCAGTTGTGGGCGGAATCGTAGTCTGTCTGGGTTATAATAAGTGGTATTTTGAACTGAAACTGCCCAATGGCGCCGTGGCGCAGATACTGGATGTACTGGATTACCTCAGCAACAATCTGTTTATGCCTCTGGTGGCAATAGGTACCTGTATCTTGATTGGCTGGATTTTAAAGCCGAAGACGATTATTGAAGAAGCTGAAAAAGGCGGAGCGAAATTTGGCAGACGCGGCCTTTATACCGTGATGATAAAATATATTGCGCCGGTTCTGCTGTTGATTTTGCTGTTGAAGTCTGTAGGAATTTTGACGGTGATTTAGGGAAAATATTAAGAATCAGGAATGATTTGTTAAAACAGGAGTAAAGTCTTAAAGTTTGTAAGATTTTACTCCTGTTCTTCACTTCATTTAAGGATTTATTAATAATTTCCATGCTAAAGTGTCAGCAGAAAGGAGAGGAATTATGAATATCAGAATATTAAAAAAAGATCTAAGGCGGAAAAAATCTATCAACCTGATATTGCTGCTGTTTATTTTTCTGTCTGTCACTTTTGTTACAGGAAGTCTGAATAACTTTTCCATCATTCAAAACGGGTTAGATGAATTTATGGAAAAATCTCATTTAGGTGATTTTACGATTTTAACTCTGGACAGGGGACAGGAAGAAGTTTCAGAGCAGAATAGGGAAGTTGAGAACTTTCTGAAAGGGCAGGAAGAGGTATCGAATTATTTTGTGGATGATGTGCGGTATCTCACCAAGAAACAGACAAAGCGCAGCAACGGAACGAATCTGGAACAAAGCGAAACCATCATTTTCAACAGCGTCAGCATAAAAGGACAGAAATTTTTTCAGGAGAATAATCAGGAACTTGAACAAATAGAACCAGGCAGCATTTACCTTGCCCAAAAATGCATGGAAAAAAATGGGTTGCAAGAGGGAGATAAACTGACGCTCTCCACAGACAATGGGTTTCAGAAGAACTTTACAGTGGCAGGAAGTTTCAAGGATGTATTTCTGGGTTCTGATATGATGGGGACGGAACGGATGCTGGTATGTCAGTCTGATTACGAGAAAGTGAGCAGAGAAGCAGGGCTTCCCTCTGGAAAAATGTATTCCGTCTACTGCAGAGATGTGAAGAAGTTTGATACTGCCTATAATAATCAGAGCCTTCAAGTGTTTTTTTGCGGAGACAGGCCAACGGTAAAGAAAAGCTATGTCATGGAAACTGTGATGGCTGCAGTCATTTTAAGTGTGAGTGTCTGCCTCATTATTATTGCGCTGGTCATGCTTAAGTTTACCATTGTCTTCACCATAAATGAGGATTATAAAGAAATCGGTATTATGAAGGCGATTGGAATGAAGGACAGTGCCATACGGAAATTGTATACCGTCAAATATTTTGTACTGGCGGTGGCAGGGGCGCTGCTGGGATTTTTTGCAAGCATTCCATTCAGCCGTCTTTTCATCCACCAGGCCACAGAAAAACTTGTGATAGAAAATGGCGGCAGCAATATGGTGTTTCAATTTCTGGCCAGCGCGGCAATTATGCTGCTGGTAACATTTTTTGGCTATTACAGTACGGGAAAAATAAAAAAAATGACGCCTTTAGACGCCATTCGAAGAGGAAATAATGGGGAGCGTTTTCACCGCAAAGGTATGTTCCGGCTGCACAAAAGCCGTAAAAAACCAACGACATTTCTGGCATTTAATGATGTAACTTCAGAACTTCGAAAATACCTGGTGATTGCCATAACGGGAATGCTGGGCGTCTGGCTGGTAGTTATGCCTGTGAATACCATAAACACCTTGCGATCTGACGGCCTGCTGGAGTGGTTTGGCGCCCAGAAATGTGATTTTTTTGTAGCAGATGATGGAAAGATCTCAGAACTGATTCTGTCAGGAGACAGACAGAACTATTACGATTATATGGATGAGGTTAAAAAACTTCTGGAAGCCGGGGGAGTACCAGTGGAACAAGTATATACTGAGGTATTTTTCCGTTTGAAGGTGCGTAAAGGAGATAAATCCTTTCAGTCCTTTTCACTCCAGGGCCTGAATACCTCCATGGAAGATTATTTTTATGAAGAGGGGACAGCTCCAGTATATGAAAATGAGATTGCCATGACTTATATTGTGGCTGAAAAAATAGATGCTGCAGTGGGAGATACTGTTTATATTACCAATCATGGCAGAGAAGAGCCTTATGTCCTGACTGCGTTATATCAGAGCATGAATAATATGGGGCAGGGTATCCGGTTTACAGAACTTGCAGACCTGGATTACAGCGCAGCAGCCGGGGGTTTTGGCGTAGAGGTTCTTTTAAAAGATAAGAGTGAAGAACGGCTGGAAGTCATTGATGAAGTAAAAAGGATATTTCCAGAAGCAAAGATACAAAATGTGCAGGAGTTTATCGACCATATGGTAGGAGGGATTTCCCAGCAGCTGGATTCCCTGAAGCTTATGATTCTGGCAATTGTGCTTACCATTAATATCCTGGTGGTGGTGCTGATGCAGAAAATGTTTCTGATACGTGAGCAGGCAGAAATGGGGATGCTGAAAGCAATGGGATTCTCTAACCAGGCCATTATTGCATGGCAGACGAAGCGGATTATGCTGGTACTGTCTGTAGGAATTGCAGCAGGCGCTATTACGGGAAATTATTTTTCACAGGCTACATCAGGCAAGGTATTTCAGTTCATGGGAGCCACAAGGATAGATTTTGTGGTAAATCCACTGGAAGTGTATGGATTTTATCCCTTGGTATTATTCCTTGCAACAGTAACAGCCTGTATCATTACCATGAAAAGGGTAAGAACAGTCAATATACAATTCATTTATGGAGGAAAATAGAATGGAAGCATTGCGTGTACAGGACTTGTGCAAGACTTATATTACCAACAAAAGACAGAATAATGTGTTAAAAAATGTTAATTTTACCATTGAACAGGGAGAGATGACAGCCGTTATGGGGCCTTCCGGTTCCGGCAAATCCACATTGCTCTACAGTGTGTCTGGCATGGACCGCCCGACGGCAGGCCAGGTGATTTTGGGAGGCAGAAAAATTACAGATTTGAAGGAAAAAGAGCTTGCCCAGGTGCGGCTTAATGAAATGGGATTTATTTTCCAGCAGATGTATATGCTGAAAAATCTTACTGTGCTGGATAATATTCTTCTCCCGGCATACCAGTCCGGCAGGAAAGACCGCAGCCGTAAGGAAATTGATGCTTATGCCTTAGCATTAATGCACAGGCTTGGGATCAGTGAGATTGCAGGAAATGACATCACAGAAGTTTCTGGAGGGCAGCTTCAGCGCGCCTGCATCTGCCGGAGCATGATGAACCACCCCCAGATTTTATTTGCAGATGAACCTACGGGAGCTTTGAACCGGGGTGCTTCTGAGGAGGTCATGAAAGAGCTTATGAAACTGAATCAGGAGGGAACTACCATTATGTTAGTAACTCATGATATGAAAGTTGCTGCAAAATGCAGCAGAATATTGTATATTGTAGATGGAAATATTAGAGGAGAATTTGAACTGGGAACATGCTATTCACAGAAGCTTGAAGCTCAGGAGGCGGCAGACATCACGAATCTGCTGCGGGAACGCGAACGGAAATTAAACGCCTGGCTTATTGAAATGGGCTGGTAAAGCTGACGCACTGGGAACGGAGGGAAAAATGGCGGATATTATTGTTGTGGAGGACAATCAGGAAATCGGAGAATTGCTGTCAGATTTTCTTCGGGCAGAAGGGTATGGCGCCTATCTTGCCCTGACAGGAGAGGAAGCATTGGAAATTTATGAGACAGAGGGGGCAAAGCTGGTACTTCTGGATTTGGTGCTGCCGAACATGGATGGATTTGCCGTGTGCAGCAGGATTCGGAGAAATGCCAATACCCCTATTATTATTCTGAGCGCCAGAGACAGTAAAGAAGATAAGCTGAACGGCCTGCTTCTGGGGGCTGACGATTATATAGAAAAGCCTTATGACATTGATATCCTGCTGGCAAAAGTCAATGGAATTATGGAACGCAGGTATTTTTCCCATGAGATTGTAGATGGGGATCTGCGTTTGGATAAACCAGGCCGCCGGGTTTGGAAAGAGAATCAGGAAATATCTTTGAAAGCCAAAGAATTTGATCTGCTGCTCTATCTTATGGAGAATAAAGGAAAGGCGCTTGGAAAAGAAGAATTGTTTTATAAAATCTGGGGTTTTGACAGTGAAAGCGAACCTCAGACATTAACCGTGCATATCAAATGGCTGCGGGAAAAGCTGGAAGAGAACCCCAAAAAGCCAACACACATATTGACCGTGTGGGGCGTGGGTTACCGGTACGTATCAGAGGAGGAATGGTGAGGGGAAATGAGAGATATAAATCGGCTGACAGCAAAAGCGCTTCTTCTGTTTTTGGCCCTGACGTTTTGTATAAATCTAATGGCATGGAACGATCAAAAAGAAACAGGAGATAAAACCTATAAAATCTCTATTAACCGTATAGGCTATGATTTACAGAAGTTTGAAGAAGAGAAAAAACGTTCCCCGGAAGATCTGCAGGAATTAATGGGTTTTACGGGAAGAATGAATTATGGACAAATTACAGGAATGTTCAGCATAGATTCAGAAGAAGGCGGCGAAGAGATGAAAAAGTTCTGGGAGAATACCGGGGCAGACTATGCCGTTATTGCCACAGAGCATTCTTATTATAAAATCACTTACGATTCTGAAAACCAAAAAGAAAAGTTGTTTTTATGGATAAATGGGACGGCTTCCCTGTTGCTGGCGGCGGTGTTATGTGTAATATTATATATCCGTATTAAAATCCTGCATCCATTTCATCAGTTTTCCCAGCTTCCATACCAGCTTGCCAAAGGGAATCTGATCGTACCGTTACAGGAAAATAAAAACCGTTTTTTCGGCAGATTTCTCTGGGGCATGGATTTGCTGCGGGAGCATCTGGAGGAACAGAAACGGCGGGGACTGGAACTTCAAAAAGAAAAGAAGCTGCTGCTCCTGTCCTTGTCCCATGATCTTAAGACGCCGTTGAGCGCTATTAAACTGTACGCCAGGGCTCTTGGCAGAAATCTCTACCAGGAGGAAGAGAAAAAGCAGGAGATTGCAGAGCATATCAATCAGAAAGCAAATGAGATTGAGAAATATATTTCAGAAATTGTTCATGCTTCCAATGAAGATTTCCTTGATTTTCAAGTGAAGAATGAGGAAATTTATATGGGAAAGGTATTGGAGGAGATCCGTACGTATTATCGGGATAAAATGGCGTTAAACCAGATTGAGTTCAGAATGGGAACTTTCAGAGATTGTCTGGTGTATGCAGATTTTGACCGTGTGGTGGAAGTCATCCAGAATGTTGTGGAAAATGCCATCAAATATGGGGATGGAGCCTGGATAAAGATTGATGCCGGGAGACAGGAGGAGGAATACCTTGTATCCATTACAAACAGTGGATGCAAGTTAGAGTCAAAAGAACTGCCTCATATCTTTGATAGTTTTTTCCGGGGCAGCAATGTGGGGAAACAGGCAGGCAGCGGTCTGGGTCTGTATATCTGCCGTCAGTTAATGCACCAGATGGAGGGAGAGATCACAGCGTTGGTGGATGAAAACAGCAGTATGGAGGTATTAATAGCACTGAGAGTTATATAAAAATGTTAGAGAGAAGGCTTTTGCCTTCTTTTTTTAAATAACTGTTGACAAATAATATTATATAACATATAGTATTAAATATAAAAT
>CATNCF010000047.1 GCA_950097145.1 uncultured Lachnospiraceae bacterium | reverse complement strand
GCTTACTGTTTTTAGGTCGCATCTTTTATGCTGTTCTTGAATTTCAAAACCGGTTCCCCGGCTTCTCCGTTTTCACGGAAACTCTTTTGAATCTTTCAAGGTTATTTCACTGTTCAGTTATCAAGGTACTCTGTGCTGTCTTGCGCGACAACTTCTATATCTTATCACAGTTGTTCGTGTCTGTCAAGCACTTTTTTTCATTTTTATTTTTGTCTCTTGCCATTACATTAACAGTGTTCTACATTTTTCGACTGCTGCTGTCCTGACGACGAATGTTATCTTACCATGTTTATTTTTGATTGTCAACAAATTTTTCCAAAAAAATCAAAGTAAGTTTTTAATCATATTTTTCATTAATTGTTGGAATTTTCAGTTTTTATTAACTTCCTTTCTTCTCTTTATTTTTCTATTGACATCACGCCCCCAGTATGTTTTAATGTACATATGAACATTTATTCATATGTACATTTATTACATCAAACATACAAATCATAACTTATACTAGGAGGTATTTTCTATGCATGATCTTCAACACGAACATAAACATCCGCACGAACACCAGCATGAACACGATGATTCCTGCTGCGCACATGGACACCAGCATGAGCAGAACGATTGCTGCTGCGGGCAGGAACATGAGCATGAACATCATAAACATCCAGATGCATTTCTTTCAGAAGGTGTTAAACTCACCTGTCTGGTAGAAAATCTGGGCTGTGCCAATTGCGCCGCAAAAATGGAAAACCGCATCAGCCAGCTTCCCGGCGTCAATGCCGCCACACTCACCTTTGCTACAAAGCAGCTCCGTGTCTCTGTAACACCAGAAGCTGCAAAAAATGAATCTTTATTAATTGCAGAATTTCAAAAAATATGCTCTTCCATTGAATCTGGCGTAGTAGTTCAAAAACAGCATCCTCTGCAAAAAGGAAAAAAATTATTGCAAGAGGACAAGAAAAATCGTCATAAATTAAATGAACATCAGATAGATTTGATTTCTATTACAACAGGTACCTGTTTGTTTGCATCTGGAGAAATTTTTGAACATCTTGGCATAGGAGGGGCTATTCTTCCTGCCGTTCTGTATGCGACAGCTTATCTTATTTTAGGAGGACAGATTCTGTTCACCGCTGTGAAAAATCTTGCCAAAGGACAGATTTTTGATGAAAACTTTTTGATGAGCCTTGCCACCCTGGGCGCATTTATTATCGGTGAATTTGCAGAAGCCGTAGGAGTTATGCTGTTTTACCGCATTGGTGAATATTTTGAAGAAACAGCCGTTTCCCGCAGCCGCTCCCAGATTATGGATGCCGTAGACCTGCGCCCTGAGACTGTAAATCTTAATACTGGCTCTTCTGTAAAAGAAATTCCTGCCGAAGAGGCAAAACCTGGGGATCTTCTGATTGTGCGGCCTGGGGACCGCATTCCTTTAGACAGTACTATTATAGAAGGAGAAAGCCGTCTGGACACCTCTCCCATCACCGGAGAACCAGTCCCTGTTAAAGTTATCAAAGGAGATGCTGTTACTTCAGGCTGCATCAATACTTCTGGACAATTAACGGTTCAAGTGGAAAAAACACTGGAACATTCCATGGTCACACAGATTCTTGATTCTGTGGAAAATGCTGCTGCAAGTAAGCCTAAGATTGACCGCTTCATCACACGTTTTTCGAAAGTGTACACTCCATTTGTAGTTCTCGCAGCGGCAGCCACTGCTGTTATCCCCTCCCTGATTACTGGGGATTGGAGCCAATGGATTTACACTGCGCTTACATTCCTGGTTATAAGCTGTCCCTGCGCACTGGTTCTTAGTGTGCCACTGGCTTTTTTCTCTGGCATTGGAGCTGGATCAAAAAAAGGAATTTTATTCAAAGGAGGTGTTTCCATCGAAGCTTTGAATAAAATTTCCACTGTAGTCATGGATAAAACGGGAACAATTACACTGGGAAACTTTGCGCTGCAGCAAATAATTCCCTCTGGAAATTTCAGTCAGAAAGAAATTCTTACCCTATGCGCAAGCTGTGAACAGAATTCCACCCATCCTATTGGCATCAGTATCACTGCTGCTGCAAAGGAACAGCGCCTTGCCCTTGAAAATCCTTCTGCACTCCAGGAGATCGCAGGACATGGCATTCAAGCCCTGCTCTCTACAGGTGAGGTACTTGCCGGAAATCAGAAACTGATGGAGAAATTCCATGTGGAACTGGACAGTTCTGGACAGTCTGCTCATGGCTCTAAGGTGTTCCTGGCAGTAAACGGAGCTTTTGCCGGCACGCTGGTGATCTCTGATACCATCAAGCCTGAATCTTCCAGTGCTGTCGCTGCCCTGAATAAACTGCATATCACTACTGCAATGCTTACAGGAGATTCCATGGAAAGCGCCCAGTCAGTTGCTTCTGAAACTGGAATTGATGAGGTTCATGCCCGTCTGCTTCCAGAAGATAAATTATTACGGCTCCAGGAAATCCGCAGCAAACACGGTTCTGTTATGTTTGTGGGCGATGGTATTAACGATGCCCCCGTACTTGCAGGCGCTGACGTGGGCGCCGCCATGGGAAGCGGCGCTGACGCGGCAATTGAGGCTGCTGATGTGGTATTTATGACTTCTAATATGAACGCTGTACCCCAGTCTATTTCAATCGCCAGGGCTGCCACCCGTATTGCATGGCAGAATGTAATTTTCGCACTGGCTGTCAAAGCACTGGTTCTGGTGTTGGGATTAACAGGTTTTGCGTCCATGTGGATGGCTGTATTTGCTGACAGCGGGGTTGCTATGCTCTGTGTTTTAAACTCTATCCGAATCTTATACCAAAAATAATGATAAGGGCTGCTGTATTTATGATCGTTCTATCACTGATACAGCAGCCCGCCTTTACTCTATCCAATCCATCCTATCGCTTCCCTGATGTTCTCCACTCCAATCACTTTGATGCCTTTTGCATCCGTCAGTCCAGGAATACAGACTTTAGGTAAAATACAAGTTGTAAAGCCCAGTTTCTTTGCCTCTGAGACACGCTGCTGGGCCATATTAACCCCACGGACCTCACCACTCAATCCAACTTCGCCAAAACAGATGATCTTCTCATCAATTGCCCGGTCCCGGAAGCTGGAAGCAAGGGCCATGACAATTCCCAGATCGATAGCGGGCTCATTCATGCGTATCCCTCCTGCAATATTTACATAGGCATCACAGCCAGAAAGGGAGAGCCCTCCCCTTTTTTCCAATACTGCCATCAATAGATTGACACGGTTCAGATCCGTTCCTGCCGCTGTTCTTCTCGGTATCCCAAAATTACTCTGGCAGACCAGCGCCTGAATCTCTACAAGAATCGGACGTGTCCCTTCCATGGAACAGGCAACGATGGAACCTGACGCCCCCTGGGGTTTTCCATTCAGCATGAATTCAGAAGGATTTTCTACTTCCATGAGTCCTTCTTCCCGCATCTCAAAGACTCCAATCTCGTTGGTGGAACCGAAACGGTTTTTTACTCCGCGCAAAATCCGGTAAGAAGCATGGCGGTCGCCCTCGAAATATAATACGGTATCTACCATGTGCTCCAGCACTCTTGGACCTGCCACCACACCTTCCTTGGTTACATGACCTACAATAAACACTGTGATATCCATGCCCTTTGCAATCTGCAGGAGTCTTGCCGTGGTTTCCCGCACCTGGGACACACTGCCAGGTGCAGAACCCACCTGTTCACTGTACATGGTCTGAATGGAATCTACAATCACTACCTGAGGCTTCTCACGTCCTACAACCTGTTCAATGCGCTCTAAACTGGTATCACAAAATAACTGAAGTCTGTCTGAAAATTCGCCGATCCGCTGGGCACGCATTTTAATCTGCTGAAGGGATTCTTCTCCTGATATGTACAGCACCTCCCTGATATCCGTCAGATTCCTGCAGACCTGCAGAAGCAATGTGGACTTGCCAATCCCTGGATCTCCGCCCACCAATACCAGAGACCCTGGAACAATCCCCCCTCCAAGCACCCGATCCAGTTCTTTGAATCCCGTCTGCATCCGTTCCTTAGACTGCATATCGATCTCAGAAATTTTTGCAGGCTTCAGTTCCTCAGTTCCACCAGGAGCGCTCTTAATTTTCCCTGCAGATTTTTTCTCAACAACTTCTTCAACAAATGTATTCCATTCCCTGCACCCCGGGCACTGCCCCATCCACTTAGAGGACTCATATCCGCAGGACTGACAAAAATACACAGTCATTTTCTTTCCCTTCGCCATGTACAGCTCCTTTCGTACCTGCTGCTATTTACTTCATTACTGTAATACTTACTGATTTTGAATAAGTTCCAAATACTTTCCTGCCTTTTTCTGAATAATAAGGACGTATCTTCACATACAGCTTCTTCACATTTTTCTTAGCCTGAACGGCAGCTTTTACCGTTTTGGCTTTTTTCACCGTCTTTGCGGCCTTAAAACCCTTGGACTTTTTATTGGAAGTATATACCACATAGCCTGACGCCCCTGAAACTTTTTTCCAGGAAACAGTAAGCCTGCCTCCCCTTTGTGACCGTACTTTCACTTTTGGAACAGCCAGAACTTTCACTTTTGCATAGGTTCCACTGATTGTACTATTACAATTTTCTGTCTTAGCCTTTGCCACTGCCTTATAGTAGTAAGTCTTTCCAGCAGCGGCTTTTTTGTCCACGTAGGTGGTTTTTGAACTGCTGCCAATGAATTGGTATCCACCTGCCGCCTTGGTGGAACGGTAAATATCATATCCCGCCGCCCCCGTTACTTTTCCATAAGAAATTGTCACATATTTTTTATTGCTCTGCTGGACAGCCTTTTTCATCTTTACTGGATTAAGAGTAACTTTCACTTTCACAGACGCCTGTGCTTTCGATCCATCCTTTGCCTTTGCTGTAATCACAGCCTCCCCTGGTCCCACTGCTGTCACTGTCTTTCCAGAAGCTCTTGCAACTGCAGGATTCGTGCTTGACCAATCTAATTCTTGATTTTTTGCGTTTTCCGGACTTATCTTTACCTGCAGCGTTAATTGTTCTCCCACTGTCAGGCTCTTATCAGAAGGAGCTAACTCCACTCGTTCCACCAAAAGATCCTCTGAGCCCTTTTCCCGCAGTGCATAAACTGCTTTCTGCAGATTTTCCACCGCTTGATCCACTTCCTTTTGGGACGCTGCTGTATTTCTAACAGTTCTCGCCGATTCAATAGCCGTCTGCAAGGCTCTAAATGTTTCTTCTGTATACTTACCAGCTTCGATTGCCGAAGCCTCTGCAATTTTAGCATCTAATTCTGTAAAAACAATACCTGCCTGCCCTTCACATTTTTCCATTTCTGCCTTGATTTCTTCTTTGCTCCAGGCACGGGAAACCACCTTATAATTATCAATCATTCCCTGGAAATACTCCCCGTTTCCCCAATTGGCTTTTCCTATATAGAAAACGCTGCTGCTTCCCAGGATATCCTGGAGGGGCACGTCATTTGCAGTCCTTGCAGTTTCTTCACCGTTATCGTAAAGAATGATTTCTGTCTCGGTAAAAACGGCCGCGATATAATGCCACTGTCCGGCCTGGCTTGCGCCAGACGCTGTAGGCAGGCGTTCTCCCTGGTTTGCATAACGCTCTGCCAAAACTTTTCCATCATTGTCTAAGATGCCTAGATATTTTTCATAGAGATAATTTTGCGCATAGTCGTTGGGCGCCGCATAAAAGACCCAGCCGTTCCCCCCTTCTTTTTTTGCCTGAAGGAAAACCGTCATTTCTTTCACCAGACCGCCTGGAACCAGCGTGCTTCCATCCTTTCCGGTGATACGCAGGCAGTCCTTCTGTCCATTTAGATATAATGCTTTTCCACTGTTATGCTCTTTCAGGCTGTAAGAGCCTTTCGCCTCTGCCGCTTCGCCTGCAAAACCTGTCTTTTCATCATCAAAATTGAATTCCGCCAAAATCTCCGGAAGCTCTGTCTTTACATAATCTGCAGCTTCTGCCATGACTTCGCTGGAATTCATGGCATGGCCTGTCATTTTAAAGTTGTCCATAAGTCCTTGATAATAGGCTCCAGTTCCTCGATCCGCTTTTCCAATCTGAAGGAGGCTTCCTGCACCTAGAATATCAGAAACAGAATGCTGCAAAGCCTGTCTTGCTTTTTCCTGGCCATTGATATAAAGAATGGTTTCTTCTCTGGCAAACACAACCGCCACATGGTACCACTCTTCTGTTGCTGCCTGTGCACGGATGATACTGCTGTCAGAACTTCCGTTCTTCTGCCGTTCTACAGTAATAGTTCCATTATTCTCCAAAATGCCAAGGCAGGATTCTGTTCCATCCGCTCCGGAATTTCCTGCCGGAGCCGCATAAAACATCCAATTGGATGCGCCTGATTCTGGCTTAGCCTCAAAGGATACGGTAAATTCTTCTGCAGAATCCAGTATGCTTCCTCCAGTTTTAGATTCTACTGTGAGAAAATGGCTTGTCCCATTTAAGGAAAGAGCTTTCCCGCTGCCATGTGCTGCCAAACTATAGTTTCCTTTTGCCAGAGCATTATCACTGGAAAAACCGGATGTTTCATCGTCAAAATGAAACTCTGCTCCCAGCTCTGACGCTTTTTCTATGATCCATTTCTGACCAACACCAGAGCGGTTTCTATCCTGAATGATGGAAGCTGAATCTTCTGTTTTATTATCTTTCAGGGACAATACACAATAATTAATTGTGGATATGATGCGGTAATCTCCGGTGTCATGATTCTTGACAAATGCAAAATTCTGTGCCAGAGAACCATCCGCCTGCCCTGTGCCAATTATTGTCCCATAGCTGTAATACTCACTGTCATTTTCTTCATTGTCATCACTGCACACCTGAAGCGTTCTGCCGGTAGATACATTGGTGACAATATATTCTCCGTCTCCTTTATTTCTAAATTCCCACCATTCTTCAAGCTTTGAGCCTTTCTGGGCTGACGCAAGAATACCGTCCTGATCCACCAGAGATTTCCCGGTAAGCACAGAACGCATCCGGTAAACACCGTCTGCAAAGTCCCCCTGGATCCTGCGGTCTTCCACACGTCCACTGAGATTTGCATAGGTCAGTGTCTGCCATCCCAGTTCGTCTCCATTTGCCTGCGCTCCTTCTATCACATGATTTCCATCCGAAGATTTCAGGGCTTGTTCCAGCCCGGGCGCCTTTAGTCCTTTTCGATTTACATAATGGTTATAAACCATAGAATAAATTAGACGCCGGATCCCCCTGGACACATTGCTGAGTACGGACTGCCATTCACTCTGCCCAGACTGTCCTTTCAGCCACTCATAGGCAGAATAAGGCAGTTCTTCTTCCAAATAATTATATCTTGCCACATACTCGGCCGCTTTCAGCAGGCGGTTATCTGACAGCCCATACAAATCGTCCCCTTGATTCCATGCTGTTTCACAGATTACCTCGCAGAGGCTGATGCCAAATGTAGTATGCCCCTGGTCACGCCCAGATTCCTGCCACTGGGCAAGATTTCCTTCATAGACATAGGGCATGGCATTGTAAATAGATCCATTTCCTGTTCCTGTCTTATAATAATTTAATGCCTGTCTGTAAATATCTTCCCGATCACAGAAGATACCAATGGACATCATTGCCGCTATATTGCACAGATCCCAGTTGGCCCAATAATTTCCAATGTGCGCCCCATTGTGGTTTTTCAGAAAATCGTCGTTCATGGGATAAAATACATTCAACAAAAGCTCTTTCATAGGTTCGTATTGAAAACCTGGATGATCCCGCATAAGTTCCGCTGCATTTGATAAGGTATACCCATAAATTCCTGATGCAAGAAAACGGTCGGCATTTCCAGTCAGGCTTTTCATGGTTCCTGACCATGCATTTAAGATTCTGCACGCCGCCTCTCCATGTTCTTCACTTCCACTAATTTTCCAGATCAAGGCATTCTGGTAAGCGCGCCGGATATCAATATAAAATCCCGCACGATTATCCCCATCTCCTCCACGGACTACTGTTTCTGCCGGCCTGGGATTCCATCCAGCATCAGAAAAGCCGTCGCTGTTTAAAAGATCCCACGTTTCCAGATTTGGCTGCACTTGATTCTGAATATTTCCCTTCATCTTCTCAAAGCTCTCTTCCGTATGCAAAAGGCCTGGATGCTTAAATAAGGCAGATTCCTGGGACTCGCTTTTTTCTTCCTGTTCCTGCATTGTTTCTGCCTGTGCAGGAACAATGGGACAATTTCCTGCAAACAGGGCTGCTGTGAGCAGACACGCAAGAAACCTTAAAAACGTTACACTTTTTACTGTTTTCCTCAGTTCCATATTTCCTTCCTTAAATAAAATATGATTCCGTACAAGAGTTTTTCCTCTGTATTCTTTATTTTATCGTTTCTTTCTCAGAAAAACAATCCCTGCTGTACATCTTGTTAATAAATTATCCTACTGGCATGAGATTGTCTCCCTATTGGCTGACGAGTGAACTGCAAAAAAACTGCTGCAGTCTATTTCTGCAGCAGTTCCATATATCTCTTTTTCTATCCAATCTTTTTAATTACAACAGATACTGGCGCATCTTCACTTAGCTCCACGGAAAGGCTGAGCTTACCGCCAAGATTTGTCTTCATCTGGCCGGAGTCTGTACTGTTCACCATCACCTTATATTCTGTCTGTTCCTCCAGTTCCAGGGTAATCTGTGCATCCTCCGGACCCTCAACCTGAAATTCTACTCCGCTGTCTGTCACCTTAAGGCCGCTTACAACTGTTCCAGGTACAGATTCATACACAAACATGCCATTGCGTTCCAGCTTGGTTATCTCCTTGAATGTCTTAACTTTATACAAATCCCCTCCAAATTCAAAATTATCCAGCTTAGACTTTTTATCCAGCTTATAATTTCCGAAGCTAAGAGTCTCATTATTCCCGACGCGAATCAATTCTTCTACTACAGCCATTTTATTATCCTCCTGTTGATATCTTCATAGTATGTTCATTCCTACGTCATATTATACTATATTTCCCCTTTCTTGACCAGACTAATTTTCTTTCTTCACCACAAAAAACACCTTTTTGTTCCGCATGGTAATTTCAACCTGGTCCCCGGCTTTTACCCTTCCTGCAAGAATTTCTTCTGCAAGACTGTCCTCCAATTCATTCTGGATCTTTCTTCGGAGAGGGCGCGCTCCATATTTTGGCTCATATGCAGTTTCCACAATATGGCTTTTGACGCTTCCTGTAATATGCAGAGTAATTCCCATTTGGTTCTGGCACCGCTGAATTAAAGTCTTAGACAAAAGTGTTACAATTTTCTTCATGTCTTCTTTGCTGAGCGTATGGAATACAATGGTCTCATCAATGCGATTTAAAAATTCCGGCTTAAAAATCCTTCGTACTTCTTCCATTACACTGCTTTTCATACGGTCATAATTATGCTTTTCATCTTCCACCGACGCGAACCCCAATGCTTTCGGTTCAATAATAGACTGGGCCCCGGCATTCGAAGTCATAATGATAATGGTATTCTTAAAATCTACTTTCCTTCCCTGGGCGTCTGTAATATGCCCGTCATCCAGTACCTGAAGCAAAATGTTAAACACATCTGGATGCGCTTTTTCTATTTCATCAAACAAAATTACAGAATAAGGGCTCCGCCTTACTTTTTCACTGAGCTGTCCTCCTTCATCATACCCCACATAACCAGGAGGCGAACCAATCATTTTAGACACGCTGTGCTTTTCCATATACTCTGACATGTCTACCCTGATCATGGCCTCCTCACTGCCAAACATGGCTTCTGCCAAAGCTTTGGAAATCTCTGTTTTCCCCACGCCTGTGGGGCCAAGGAACAAAAATGAGCCTATGGGACGTCCAGGATCTTTCAAACCTACTCTTCCCCGGCGCACTGCCTTTGCTACTGCACTGACTGCTTCCTCTTGTCCGATCACGCGTTTATGCAGCACGCTTTCCAGCTTTCGAAGCCTGGCAGTTTCTTCTTCCGCAAGCTTTTTTACCGGAATCTTTGTCCACTGTGCTACCACCTCTGCAATTTCATTTTCTCCAACCTGTGCCTTTTTCAGCTTTAATGATTTTTTGGCCTTTTTCTGAAGCTTCTCATATTCCTGCTGTAGTTCCTCTTTCTTCTGCCTTAGTTCAGAAGCGCGCTCCAGTTCCATACTCTGAATTGCCTCTTCCATTTCCTCTGTCAAATTGTTAAGTTCTGCTGCCATATCCTGCAACTGCCCATAAGATTTCACACCTACGAGGCGCACCCTTGCTGCCGCTTCATCCATCAGGTCAATGGCCTTATCTGGCAGGAAACGATCCGAGATATAGCGTTCCGAAAGCCTTGCTGCCGCCTCAATGCCCTCATCTGAAATAGTTACCTGATGATGCTTCTCATAAAATTTACGAAGCCCTTTTAAAATTTGTATGGTATCCTCCACAGAAGGCTCTTCCACCATAACAGGCTGGAACCGCCGTTCCAGAGCCGCATCCTTCTCAATATATTTCCGATACTCTTCCACCGTGGTAGCACCAATCATCTGTAATTCCCCACGAGCAAGATAAGGCTTTAAGATATTAGAGGCATCCATCGCTCCCTCCGCACCGCCTGCACCGATAATCGTATGAAGTTCATCCATGAACAGTAAAATATTTCCAGCACCGATCACTTCACGAATTACCTTTTTAATACGCTCCTCAAATTCACCCCTGTATTTGGAACCAGCAATCATACTGGAAAGATCCAAAGTGATTACCCGTTTTCCCGAAACGGATTCTGGAACCAACCCCAGAGAAATCTGCTGTGCCAGCCCTTCTGCAATTGCTGTTTTTCCCACCCCTGGTTCTCCAATCAGACATGGATTATTTTTACCCCGGCGGCTTAAAATCTGAATCACCCGATGAATCTCTTCTTCTCTTCCAAATATCGGATCCAGCTTACCTTCCAGGGCTAATCTGGTTAAGTCTCTGGAATATTGATCCAACACCGGCGTAGCTTCAAGATTCCTCTTTCTACTCTTTGCTGATTTCATCTCTTCCCTGGAAAAACTGCTTTCTTCTCCCATTGCCACTAACAGATCTATATACAGCTTTTGCAAATTAACCCCCATAGTATTCAGCAAACGCACAGCGGCAGATTCATTTTCTTTTAATATAGAGAGCAATAAATGTTCTGTTCCAATTTTTTCACTGTCAAAATGAGATGCTTCCTTCTCTGCTGTATCCAGTACTTTCTGAGTCCTGGGAGAATAACCGTCCCTGTCCAGAAGCACCACACCCTCCCCAGGTGCAATTAGCTCCTCAATCAGCTCCAAAAGCTTCGTTTCCTCTACCTGGTTCTCTCCAAGCACCTGAGCTGCTACTCCGCTCTTCTCCTGTATCATTCCTGCCAGAATGTGCTCTGTACCCACATAATTATGTGAAAGCTTTTTGGATAATTTTCCTGCGAACTCTAACGCTTTTTTTGCCTGGCCTGTGTATTGTTTATGCATTTGTTCCTCCTGTTAATCTGTCATATATCTCATCTACCAGCTCATGCACTTCTCCCCTGGAAACATTCTTACACACTGCCTTTGCCAGCATCATCTGCAATGTTTCCTGCATCTCCCTGACAGCATGGCTTTTATCCTCCTCCAGGAAAATGACAGCTCCATTCCTGCGGTCCAGGCGGATAAATCCCTCCTGACGCAATACATGATATGCCTTATTTACTGTATGCATGTTAATTCCGATGCTTTCAGCAAGCTGGCGTACCGAAGGAAGAGACTCTCCCTCTCGGTATTGATTCGTGGCAATCCCCAGCACAATCTGATTTCTCAGCTGCAGATAAATTGCCTCATCACTTTCAAAATCAATCTCAATATACATAGTTCTCCTGATTATCTGTTTTTATAAATCTTCCAGATCAATTACTTCAAAATCATCATCAATATCTTCAAATTTCGTCTTTGGTTTCGGTTCCGGTTTTGTCCTATACTCATCTTCCCGATGAATTTTTCTATGGCTCTTTGTTGCCTCCAGCTCGTCCCCACGATAGTTCCTGAGGCCTTTCGCTCCTTCTTTCGGCTCCTCCTCACTATAGTTCCTGAGACTTTTTTCTTCCTTCAGCTCGTCCTCATGATGGTTTCTTTTCAGGGACTTTTCTTCCTTAAACTCCTCTTGGCGGCGGTTTCTCCTGGAAACTTTGACACGTTCCCTGTCTTCTGCCCCCAAATGTTTTCTGTCAGGCAAGTTCTGTCCTTCTTTCTCCCTTTCTTCCCTTAGCTGCAGACGTTTTCTCATTGGCTGTTCTGGTTCTTCATAGTCTTCCTCCTCCAGGCCGTCATCATCCTTTCTCCCCCGCAAAAGCAGGTTTATCACTACGATCACCAGAACAGCAATCGCAAAAATCAATACAGCCGTTGTTTTCCTGGAAGAATCTTTCTTTTTATTATATTGTACCTCCAGATCCTTATATGCATTCTGCAGCCCCTGCATTTCCACGCTTGGTTCTTCCTCCTGATCCTCTGAGCCTTCTCCCGGCACAAAACCTCCTTCCGGCTGGTAACGCTGGAAGGTTCCTTCTACTGTATCATACTGATACCAGCCTGTATTTCCAAAACTGCTGGTCCCATAAACCAGTGCAAATTCATATCCTGCGCCTGCACTGTTCCCTTCTGTACCTTCTGCTCCCTGAAAGCCTCCAGCGCCGTCCCCGGCTGCAGTACCAGCGCCCGCCTTGACAAATACCGGGACATTTTCAAAAGTACTTACTTTCTGTTCAGACAAGCTGTATTCCTGAGATAAGCCGGTTTCTGCCGGCGGATTCAAGAGTATAAGGTACTGATTTTCCCCCTGGGAAATCTTCCGAAATGGATAAAAAACACCGCTGGCCTCCTCATATACTGCAAGAGTATTCTTCACCTCTGTACTCGGCGTCGTAAGATATACCAAGGTCAAGGTTCCCTTTCCATACTGCAGCCCTTCCACCTGCTGTCCCTGGCAGTTCACCGCAGCCTTTGTAAAATCCTCCGGTATGATATCGTCTGGAATAGCAGGGGCCAAATTAAATGGATGCCCGTTGACCGTAATCCCCCCCTGGTTTCCTTCCTGCGCTTCTGTCCCCCCTTCTGGATGTTCCGCGCCTGTTTCTGGGCTCTGTGTCCCTGTATCCGGCTGTTCTGCTCCCTGCTCCGGGACACTCTCTGCATTTCCTTCCCTGGTCACTGTAATTTTATAAGTAGCTGTCATTCCGTTTTCTGCTTTTACTACAATGCTGATTGTATTCTGTCCAGGCTGAAGATCCGTGTTTCCAGAAACAGATTCTATCACTGCAGCAGCATTGGAAGTCTTCGCGCTTACTTCCACACTGGAGACATCCTGCCCAACAGAAGCAGTATAATCCGTGACATTATATTGAAATGCTGGAGATAAACTCCCGGCTGAAAGACTTAAAGAAGATAAACTATTATCTCCAGACGCAGCGGTGCTGGTTCCTCCCGTATCCACAGCCGCGGCATTTACCTGCATTAGGGGAAATATTCCTATCACTAATATGATTGACAGCAGAATTGCTGATAGTTCTTTTGTTCTTCTCATATAATCACCTTTCTTCTTCAATTAGTACCATTATAGATTTCTCTCCGGCATATTGTCAAGCCTTGTTCCTCTCTTATCCCAAAGCAACATCCAATACCATCATAATCAGAAATCCTGTCATGACACTAATAGTCCCCGCATTACTGCTCTCGTCCGGCTGCGCTTGGGGAATCAGCTCATCTGCCACCACATAGATCATGGCTCCGGCTGCAAATGCAAGAAGCCAAGGCATTAACTGCGCGGCAATAGATGCCGTAAAAAATACCAGAATGCCTGCTGCCGGTTCCACTGCCCCGGAAACGCATCCCATAAAAAAAGCTTTCCATACACTGGCTCCGCTCTGGCGTACCGGCAGGGAAATCGCTGCTCCTTCTGGAAAATTTTGAATCCCGATTCCCACTGCGAGCCCTATGGCTGCGGCCAGATATCCCGTCTCTCCTACATGCTGTCCTGCCAGCACAAATCCAAGGCCCACTGCCATCCCTTCTGGAATGTTGTGGACTATTACTGCCAGTACCAGCAGCTTTGTTCCAGCTTTCTTTCCTTTATAGTCTGCATGAAACCAGGGAAGCATCTTATCTACAAGATACAAAAATACCCCTCCTGCTGCAAATCCCGCTGCCGGAGGCAGCCAGGGCAGCATTCCCTGTTCCCCGCTCTGTTCTATGGATGGAATCAACAGCGACCATACTGACGCGGCAATCATAACGCCAGAAGCAAAACCCAGAAACGCACGGTTCATCCTCTCCTCAATGGCTCCCCGGAAAAAAAATACTACCGCAGCTCCCAAAATAGTCATAAGAAATGTAAATCCTGTTCCTCCAAGCACATGCAAAAATGTATTGAACATAAAAAACTCCTGTATGCATTTACTATTACACTATGCAGCCAGGAGCTTTTTCGTTATTTTTCACTTTCTCGCAACAACCTCAAAATATCTGCCCACTTCTTTCCAGGCACGTTTGGATTCCGGCATCATCATCATTCCCATCTGAAATACATGAAACATTCCTTCATAAATGCTTAATCTCACTTTTGCTCCCTGCCGCTTTGCTTTATATGCCACAAGCACCGAATCACTCAACAGCATTTCTAATGATCCTGCCTGAATCAGCATAGGCGGAAATCCCCAATACTCTCCAAAAGCAGGTGAAAGATACGGATCTTTTAAATCGTGCCTCCCTGCATAATCCCGGTTATAGATAAGGCTGTCTGTTGTTCGCCCAAACAAAGGATCCCGCTCAAAATTATCAAAATAGGAGGGACCTTCTGCCGTCATATCTGTCCATGGAGACATAAGTACAAGACCACCAGGCAGTCTGCGGTTGTGTTCTTTTAAATACATACACAGGGCAAGGGCAAGCCCGCCTCCTGCCGAATCCCCGGCCACGATAATCTGCCTGCTGTGCCAGCCAGAATTTTTCAGCCAATCATAAGCTTCCACAGCATCTTCCAGCGCTGCTGGGAACGGATTCTCCGGCGCCACCCGGTAATCAATGGTCAATACATCCATACCTTTACTTACTTCACAATATAAGCCTGCAAAGGAACGATAAGCGTTGCGCATGGCTCCAATATATCCGCCCCCATGAAGCTGCAGAATGACAAAATCTTTTCTCTGCCCTTCTTTTCTGCTCAGGTACTCCATATTAAATTTGGGCATTTCGATTTCCTTCATAATAAAACAATTAGGACATTTCCACTTCGGCTCAACCAGATTCTTGCGAAGCTCCCCTGTCTTAATTTTCCTTCCAATCAAATTATCATTGGTAAAATGCGCAATCATATCCCCAATTACTTTTCCTCGTACACTGACCTCTGACATGGCTTCCTCCTTCTTGCATCTTGTCGATTTCTTATACATGAAACCGCCGTTTCAGTTCCGCTTTTGCCCGCCGTTCTCCGAAAATCATCGTTCCCAGAAGCATACACAGAGACACTGCCAGGGCTATAAAAGTTAGAATCGGGCTCTTTATCACTTGAATTTTCCAGAGAAGCACGCAGAACAGAGATACCAAAATCGTTAAAATCTGCATCAGCATATAACTTTGCCAATTTGAAGCATTTACAATCATTAAAATTGCGATTGTGGCTTCCAGAAGCAATATGGCTCCAGGCAGTACGTAATTTACCGACCACCCCCGGTATCCCACAATATTGTCCGCGGCAATAACCAGAAGCACCGCCCCCGCTGCCTGTGCTACAATTACTGTTTTATACCCCCTGTTTTTCTGAAGAAAATATTTTAAAGTGATAAAACAATATAAGATACTAATTCCACTGACTGCGGACCACCATACTCCCTCAAAATACAAATAATTTATAATAATCAGCACTGCTTCTGTAATAATTGCCAAAAAACTATACAGATGCACGATAAAACTCAATTTCCGTGAAACTGCTTTCACATCAGGATATCCGGTACAATCAGGATGTTTGCCTGCAGCCTCCAGCACACTATTGCATAGTGGGCAGATACTGCTGTCATCCAGGATTTCCACCCGGCATTTCTTACATTCTCTCATTCTTCATATACTCCATTTGTTTCAATTTGCACCGGAACTCCGTCCTCAGACAGCCTTCGGAAAAATCCCCGCTGTACGCAGACATCCGCAAGATTGCTGCTGAACGTAAACACTAAAGTATCTCTATAGGAACAGATCGTGCCTTTAATACTCTGCCCTTCCGACATAGAAAGAAACGCACTAAAGCTTTTGATATAATCCTGGTATTCCTCCCGCACCTGAATATTCCCAATATTTGTAACTGTTGTGGTGTTGGCCAGGGCGCTGCTGTGATAAACATAACGTATGGCGATATTTTTAATAAACAGCGGCACTGCCCGCAGAATAAGGTTCTTCTCATTTGACACATTGTAGGCAAAAAGATTTTCCAGATGTTCTCTGTTAATCTGGCTGCGGAGACTCTCAGCCACAATCTTTACCACCTCTGAAAAGGTATAACTGTCTTTTTGGGGATGGAATACTGCCGATACAATCACGAAAAAATTCTTCATAGTTATGGAATCAAAATAGGGGCGCAGATTCACAGGAACACAGGAAGTTATGGGATGCCTGCCTGGCATTCCATGCATACACTCCTGATAAATACTCCATAGAAAAGCAGCCACCAGATATTCATTGATGGATACTCCATATTGCTTACAGGCTTTTTTCAGCGCCAGAACGGGCATATATCCATGCATAATCCCCATCTCGGTAGGCGCCAGCTTTTCTCCTTTCACATGGAACGCCCGCTCTGTCTTATACCCTTTTTTATGGCTTTTCTTATAATTTTTAAGATAACTGTCTTCCCTGTTTAGAGAGGTATCACTGCACAATCCGTCTCCCAGTTCCTCCTGAAGTTCTGGGTGCGCCAGACGCAGATATTGATAAGTCAATTCCCGTAAAAAGGTGATTCCTCCCATACCGTCCGTCAGCACATGAAATACCTCAAGATTAATCCGGTTCTTATAATAATTAACCCGAAACAGATAATTATGATTCCGATTAGGAGAAATGAATTGGCAGGGATACCGGTATTCTTCTTTCACCTTTGGCGCCGGCTTCTGGTTTGTCTCAAAATAGTACCAGAATACCCCATAACGTATCCGTACACGAAATACTTCAAACCAGGGAAGCACCCGCTCCAATGCTTCCTGCAGAAGTTCCTGTTTTATGTCTTCCTGCAGCGTCACTGAAATCCGGTAGACATTGCTCATGCTCTCCCCGGCAATAACTGGAAATATGTGAGCTGTATTATCCAATTTATCCCATTTTATCTCTCTTTTCTGTCCCTGCACAGATTTATGGGCCTGTTCCATTTGTTTCTGATTCTTTCTCTTCATTTCATATTAGCTCCGCTTGTGATTCCTAAAAATGCTTCCCAGCCAATCAAATATTCATTTATTTTAAATTTGTGTAACCACAAAAATATCATAAATTGCCTTGATTGCCGTTTCAAACTCACAGCTTTTTACGCCAATAATGATATTCAGCTCACTGGAACCCTGATCAATCATCTTAACATTTACATTAGCATGGGCAAGTGCTGAGAAAATGCGTCCCGCCGTTCCCCGCGTAGAACGCATACCGCGCCCCACCACTGCAATCAACGCAATATCTCCTTCCAGTTCAATGCTGTCCGGCTGCGCCAAACGGTGAATCGTCGACAAAACCTGCTGTTCTCTGCCCTCAAATTCTTCCTGATGGACAAACACAGTCATAGTATCGATTCCGGATGGAAGGTGCTCAAAAGAGATTCCATATTTTTCAAATGCCGCAAGCACCTTACGGCCAAATCCAACCTCAGAATTCATCATGTCTTTGTCGATATTTACCGCAACAAAACCTTTTTTTCCTGCAATTCCTGTAATGGTATACTCTGGAATCCGGCAGGTGCTCTCTACTATGAGAGTGCCCTCGTCCTCCGGCGCGTTGGTATTGCGTATATTAATGGGAATTCCAGCCTTGCGGACCGGAAATACCGCATCCTCATGGAGTACAGTTGCCCCCATGTAAGAAAGCTCCCGCAGTTCCCGGTAAGTAATTACTTTAATCACTTCCGGCTTTTCAATAATTCTGGGGTCCGCAATCAAAAAGCCGGATACATCCGTCCAGTTTTCATAAATTTCAGCATGTACTGCTTTTGCCACAATAGAACCAGTAATATCAGAACCTCCTCTGGAAAACGTTTTAACCATTCCATTTTCCTGCGCTCCGTAAAATCCAGGAATAACGGCACGCTCACACTTTTCCAAACGCGCAGATAAAACAGTGTCTGTCTTTTCTGCGTCAAATTCTCCATTCTGGTCAAAAATTATTACCTCTGCCGCATCAATAAATTCATATCCCAGATAATTTGCCATAATGATTCCATTTAGATATTCTCCTCTGGAAGCGGCATAATCTTCCCCCGCCTTATTCTTAAAATTTTCTGTAATCTGGGTAAATTCCTGGTTTAAAGACAAATTCAGGTTTAATCCATTAATAATAGCTTCATAGCGTTCCTGAATCTTTTTCATGGCAGCGCTGAAATCGTTCTCTGCCTCTGCCAGTGCATAGCACTGATACAGCATATCTGTAACTTTTGTATCTTTCGCATTGCGCTTTCCCGGCGCGCTCGGAACTACATATCTTCGGCTCTCATCCGACCGGACAATCTTCCCAACCTTGGAAAACTGTCCGGCATTTGCCAGAGAGCTTCCTCCAAATTTCACTACTTTTGTCATCGCTCTACTCCATTCATTATCTATATAATCAGATGACATTTTACCATAAATTGTGATAGATGGGAACTGATTTTTTGAAAAAGGTGGGGAAATTTATATTTAAAATTGTAGCTGTGATGACTGCATCAGCTCAAAAATCGGTGACGATATGGATGTAATAAAAATGGCTGAGAAAGAATTAATCACAATTACGATTAACAGATATGCAGAATTGCAGCAAATCAAAAAAGCAGACGGAAACCACGAAAATGAAATACTTGATTATTTTATCAAGTTAGCAGTTACAAAGGTATCATCTATGGGAATAAATGTCGAAGATATAACGCTTTAGCAGCACACAACTAAATATTACCACACAAACAAAGAGTGTAACGCCTGTGATTAAATATTGGGTAAGCGAATAAGTGTTAAAAGTCAGGTTGTGGAATGAATTCCCGCAGCCTTTTATATATGGTTCTATTTGGAATTAATGTTTGGGTCTGTAACGCTTTAGAAATCTTGTTCTCGGCTTTTTATGGAGAGAAACTTGGCCATGGTATGAATAGAAAGTGGCTGAATGAACGAATTATTGCGTTGTGGAATGTTCTGTTTGGCGGATTGTCTGGTGTGGAATAATTGGCAGGGGTAAATGGAGTTGGAAGGGTATGCAGGGGATAGTTTACATTTTTTTTGACTTTAGCGTGGGAAAGTTTCTATCTGTTCCATCCATTATCTAAATATGCGTCCACTTTTACTGCTGACCGTAAGAATGTTTCCATTCTGCTGGATCTCTCTGATGCCTCCCCGGTATGAGAGTCAAGTAATAATTTAATATCTTATATACCATTTCTGCTAATTGAACCACCATTTTTACCATTACTGGCTGCAGTGCTTTTTGCAGATAGTGTTCTGACACATTTATTTTCATTAAATGACGTAGAATGGATTTCCAGACTGCAAGGCCGCTGAACGAGGCGATGCGACGGCATCGTTGAGTGAAGCCAACGCGGCAGATGGAAATCCAGGCAAGTCATTTGGCAATATGTAAACGTGTCAGAACACCAGACATTCCTGATTAGATGATTCCATCTTTAATCTGTTTATTACCTGCATGGTTGGACTTCTTTCTTCTATAAAAAATTGCATTAAAAAAGCAGGTCTTAATTGACCCGCCTTTTAAAATTTTATCATTATTTTTTATGAAAATACATACCTGTTCCATTCATATTTGAAGCATATCCTATCCAATTGCTTGAATATATATCATTAGGATTTACTGAATCTTCCTCATATTTTAATTCCCACGTCCTATTTCCGGTTTCTCCCACTACTTTAATTACTAAATGTCCATCATCATCTGTATAAGGTGTAACATCACAATAATCAGCATAAGAAGTGCAATCATAATCTTTTACTCTTGCTTTAAATCCTTCTACTTGTATATTTATCTCCATAGATTCCCATATGCCTTGTAAATCATTCATAAAAGCAGATAATTTTAATTGTTCTTCTAATCCGGTATAACTTGGAAGCAAAGATTTTGCTTCTTCAAGCAAATGCACAGATGTGCTGAAATCACCTTTACTATATGCAAATACACCAAGTTCATAATCATCTACTACTAATTCTAATTTGGCTTTTTGCAAAAATTCTTCACTATCTGAAAAATTCCCTAGTTTTTCAAATCTTTCAATAGCCATTTTCCATTCTTTCATTTCATAATACCTAACTGCATTATGATAATTCATTATTTTTGTACCATACAAAACACCATAAATCAAAATGATTATACCTAAACAACCAATAACCCACACTTTTTTGTTATATAATATTGAATTCTTATGGTTATTTTTTTCTTGCACAACAGATTTATCAGGAATTTCTTCTTCTCGTTTTATTTTATCAAAATGTGCCTTTATACCATATCCACAATTAGGGCACGCTTCCGCACTATCAGAAACATTTTCTCTGCCACATTCAGGACATATAATTAATCCCATAACAACAATCCTCCCATAAGATATTTTATATACATTTTATCACATAAGAGGATGAACTTCTACAAATTTCTACGAGCCAATAAAACTTTAATTAAAAAAACCATAAAAATTTTATTTTTCACTATTATAGCCAGTCTTACAACACTATCCCCAATTTTTCTACAGAAAACCATCAACAAATATCG
>CATNCF010000046.1 GCA_950097145.1 uncultured Lachnospiraceae bacterium | reverse complement strand
TTATATAAATGTTTATAATATAAGTTACAAGAACGGAAAAGGAGATGAAGAATCATGGGAAAGATCGGAGTAGTTGGAAGTATCAATATGGATATGACGGTAAAAGCAGAACGGATTCCTCTCAAAGGTGAAACGGTAAAAGGCGGAGAGCTGATGTATATTCCAGGAGGAAAGGGAGCGAATCAGGCCGTTGCCATGGCAAAACTTGGCGCCAAAGTTGAAATGTTCGGGTGCGTAGGAGATGATGCGGCAGGAGAAAGCCTTGTAAAAAGCATGCAGGAAACAGGCGTTGAGACGAAATGTATTAAGACGGTTTCAGGGACGCCGACCGGACTGGCAATGATTACAGTCGGCGATAATGACAATACCATTGTTGTTGTTGCGGGAACTAATGACTATGTGGATATTGATTATGTGAATGAGGTAAAAGATTCCCTTCTGGAATGTGAGATAGTCCTGCTGCAGCATGAAATTCCACAGGAGACCATTGAATATGTAATTGAATTGTGTGCTGAACACGACGTAAAAGTAGTTTTAAATCCAGGTCCTGCGCGTCCGGTAAAGCAGGAGATTCTGGAAAAAGTAACCTACTTAACGCCCAATGAGCACGAAGCTGTCATTCTGTTTGGCGAGAACATTTCTTTTGAAGAAATGATGAAAAAATATCCAGAAAAACTGGTGATTACACAAGGAGCACGGGGCGTCAGTACATGTCTTAAAAGTGGAGAAGTAATCCTGGTGCCTGCGAGAAAAGCGAATGTGGTAGATACTACTGGAGCTGGAGATACTTTAAACGGAGCGTTTACAGTGGCGGTTACGGAAGGAATGGAAATAGCAAAGGCCCTGGCATTTGCCAATACAGCGGCTGGCCTGTCTACAGAAAAATTCGGGGCGCAGGGCGGAATGCCGTCCCGTGATGAAGTAAAAAAAGCAATGGAGGGATGAATAGGTGAAAAGAAACGGTATCATAAATGCAGATATTTCAAGAGTGTTGTCCTACATGGGCCATACGGATACTCTGGCAGTGGGAGACTGCGGCCTTCCCATTCCAGAAGAGACGGAACGCATTGATCTGGCCCTTAAAATGGGAGTCCCGTCTTTTATGGAAGTGCTGAGAGAAGTTGCAAAGGAGATGAAAATAGAGAAGATCGTCCTTGCAGAAGAGATTCGGGAGAAGAACCCAAATGTTTTGGAAGAAATTTTGGCGCTTGTAAATGAACTGGATACGGAATGTGAAATTGAATATTGTTCCCATGGAGAGCTGAAGGCGCGGACAAAGACGTGTAAGGCAGTAATCCGGACAGGAGAGACCACGCCATATGCAAATATTATCCTGCAGTCCGCATGTCTGTTCTGAAGCTTCCATGGGGAATCCTGGAATTATTAAATAAAAGGGAGGAAGAGAGATGCAGATTGAGATGAAGGGAATCGACAAATCCTTCGGAACAAATCAGGTACTGAAAGATGCCGGTTTTGTTTTGGGGCATGGAGAAGTTCATGCGCTCATGGGGGAAAACGGAGCAGGAAAAAGTACGCTGATGAAGATTTTGACCGGGGTCTATACCAGAGACAAGGGTACAGTTCTTGTAGACGGTACGGAAGTAAATTACAAGAATCCCCAGGAAGCTGAAAAAGCAGGGATTGTGTTTATCCACCAGGAACTGAACGTATTGTTTGACTTGACGGTGGAAGAGAATCTGTTTATGGGTAAAGAGATCAAGAACCGTTTTGGATTTTGTAACCAGAAAGCCATGAGGAAAAAAGCCGAAGAGGCGCTGGGCCGGCTGGGCGTACATATCAATCCGGGAGAAGTTATGTCCAACTTGTCTGTGGGACAGCAGCAGATGATTGAAATTTGTAAGGCTTTGATGGTGGATGCAAAAGTTATCATTATGGATGAACCAACGGCTGCCCTGACGCAGAGCGAGACAGTAGTACTTTTTGAGGTGATTCAGTCACTTCGAAAATCAGGAGTTTCCATTGTGTATATTTCCCACAGGATGGAAGAGATCTTTGAGTTGTGCGACAGGATCAGCGTATTGCGTGACGGTACATATGTAGGAACCAGAAATATCCCGGAAACAAATATGAATGAAATTGTCAAACTGATGATTGGACGTGAAATCGGAGAACGTTACCCCCAGCGGAACTGTAAGATTGGCGATACGGTTTTAACAGTCAGCGGACTGACCAAGAAAGGCGTGTTCCAGGACGTGGCGTTTGAAGTGAAAGCTGGAGAAGTCTTGGGAGTATCGGGGCTTATGGGTGCGGGAAGGACAGAGATCATGCAGGCGATTTTTGGCAATCTGCCTTATGAATCTGGAAAGATTGAGATTAACGGCAGAGAAGTGCAGATAAAATCTCCTATTCAGGCCATGAAAAATGGGATTGGCTTCATTACAGAAGACCGTAAAGTGGAAGGTCTGATGCTGGAAGAGAGTATTGAAAAAAATATTGCCCTTGCCAATCTGCCCATCATTTCCAAGAACTATGTGTTAGATCGCAAGAAAGAACGGAACCTGGTTACAAAGGGGATTAAGGAACTGCATATCCGGTGTTTTGGACCGCTTCATGAGTGTAATAACTTAAGCGGAGGCAACCAGCAGAAAGTAGTATTTGCAAAGTGGGTATACACAGAACCCAAAATCCTGATTCTTGATGAGCCAACCAGAGGCGTAGATATCGGTGCAAAGAAGGAAATCTACAGTATTATCAATGACTTAGCGGCAAAAGGGGTGGCCGTTATCATGGTATCCTCCGAGCTGCCCGAGGTGCTGGGCATGAGTGATCGGGTGATGGTTGTCCGTGAGGGCGTTGTCAGAGGAATTATTTATAAAGAAGAAGCAAACCAGGAAAATATCATGACATTAGCAACAGGAGGTATGATTTAATGGAAGCAAATAAGAAAAAAATTACGGATCATGTGCAGGATCTGGGCGCCCTGATTGCGCTGTTACTGCTGGTTGTGGGAATCAGTATCATAAGTCCTGAGTTCAGGACAGGAAGCAACTTTTTATCTCTGCTCCGCCAGTCGTCAATTAACGGATTGATTGCATTTGGAATGACCTGCGTTATCCTGACAGACGCCATTGACTTATCCGTGGGTTCTGTGCTGGCATTGAGTACAGTACTCTGCGCAGGCATGATTTCAGCCGGAGTGCCAGCCGGGTTCGCAATGATTCTGGCTCTGGTAATTGGAACGCTGCTTGGAGCTGTCAGTGGATTCCTGGTAACAAAAGGAAGGCTGCAGGCATTTATTGCAACTTTGATTACCATGACTGTTTACCGGGGCGCTACGATGATCTTTACCGGAGGAAAACCAATTTCCAACCTGGGAGACAGTTTTGTACTTAAGCTTGTAGGCAGAGGGAACTTTTATCGTATACCTATTCCAGTCATCCTGCTGGTATTAATCTTTATCGGATTCTATTTCTTACTGAACAAGACTACCTTCGGGCGTGCAGTCTATGCAACAGGAAGCAACTGGAAGTGTGCGAAGCTCGCAGGTATAAATATCAATAAGACAAAGATTATCGTATATGCAATTTCTGGGTTTATGTCCGCGTTGGCAGGACTGATTCTCCTGTCTAGGCTTGGTTCCGCACAGCCCACCCTTGGATCTGGATATGAGCTTGATGCAATTGCAGCCGTAGCCCTGGGCGGAACAAGTATGAGCGGCGGCCGGGGAAAAATCTATGGAACGTTAATCGGTGTGTTGATAATTGCAGTATTGAACAACGGTCTTAACATCCTTGGAGTATCTTCTTACTATCAGGATGTGATCAAAGGAATCGTAATCCTGATTGCGGTACTGTCAGACCGGAAGAGATAATCAGCAGGGTAGTATGGAACAGATAGGGAAAGGAGAACATAAATGATGAAAAAAATAACAAGTATCCTGTTAGTATTGTGCATGGCATTCAGCTTGGCTGGGTGTAACGCGATCACCATTGATGGCGAGGGGGAAGTTATGGAGGGTAAGGGAAACGGTTCCATTGGGCTTTCTGTTTCCACGCTGAATAATCCGTTTTTTGTCTCTCTTGCAGAAGGCGCAAAAGCCGCAGCCGAAGAAAAGGATGTAACTTTGGTGGTTGCAGATGCCGGGGACGATAGTGCAAAGCAGCAGAATGACATTGAAGACCTGATTTCCAAAAATGTGAGTGTGCTGATTGTAAATCCGGTTGATTCCGACGCGGTGGCTCCCGCCGTACAGAACGCAATTTCCCAGGGGATTAAAGTGATTTCTGTTGACCGTGTGGTAAATGGTGTGGAAGTGGACTGCCAGATTGCTTCTGATAACGTGGCTGGCGCAAGAATGGCTACGGAATATCTGATTGAGCAGATTGGCGAAGGTGCAAAAGTTGCGGAACTGCAGGGAGTTCCCGGCGCATCTGCCACCATCGACCGTGGCGCCGGTTTCCATGAAGCGGCAGACAAAGCTTTGGATGTGGCGGCAAGCCAGAGTGCCAACTTCGATCGTGCCGAAGGCATGACGGTTATGGAAAATATACTCCAGTCAGACGGTTCCATTCAAGGTGTATTTGCCCATAATGATGAGATGGCATTAGGAGCGCTGCAGGCCATCGCAGCAACCGGAAAGGATATTAAGGTCGTAGGCTTTGACGCTACGGATGATGCGGTAAATGAAGTCAAGGCTGGAAGGATGATGGCAACGGTTGCACAGAAACCGGAGTTGATGGGTGAAACTGCAATCCTTACGGCAATCCGGCTGATTGCTGGGGAGGAAGTGGAGAAATCCCTGCCTGTAGAAGTGGAATTGATCACAAAATAAGAGCGGAAAAGACATAATAAACAGCAATGGGGTGCTGCAAATTATCAAAATAAATGATGGATATGCTCCTTTCTGGACAGATAAGTGAAACAATAAAAACTTATTGACTGGAAGGGAGCATATTTATTTGTTGCATAGACTGGCTGCGGTATGATATAGTCTTAAGTAGAGAAATTTCCCGCAGCAGCGGTGGATACGTAAAGGAGCTGAAAGATTTATGGAAGAATATTTGCCGCCGCATTTTAGATCTTTGGAAGATGCATTATTCTCACTCTTTGGAAACGGTGTCAAAATGGAACACAAACAGAGGATTTCAGGAGGTGACATTAATGAGGCATACAGTTTGGCGCTGACAGATGGAAGGTGTATTTTTATGAAAGCCAATACTATAGAGAATGCCTCGTTTTTTTCTGCTGAAGCAGCAGGTTTGACTGCCATTGCAAAAACTGGAGCAATTAATGTCCCGTGTGTTCTCTGTAGAGGAGCTGACAAGGAGCATGGCTCTTTTTTGCTGTTGGAATTTATTGCCGGGAGAGCGCCTGTTTCAGACTACTGGGAAACATTTGCCCTGCAGTTGTCCCAGATGCACAAGGCAGATACATCTGTGTTTGTAAAGGAAGGAAATTATGGATTTATCTCAGACAATTATATCGGTTCAGGAATACAGAAGAATACAGCATATGAGAAATGGACGAGTTTTTTCCGGGACTGCCGTTTGGAACCGCAGTTCAGGCGTGCGGCAGATTATTTTGATTCGGCAGAACGAAAGAAGATTACCTGGCTGTTGGATCATTTAAATGATATACTTGTAGAGCCAGAACATCCGTCATTACTGCACGGTGATTTGTGGCAGGGCAATGTTATTGCCGGGCCAGACGGCAGAGCATGGCTGATTGATCCGGCAGTATATGTGGGAAATGCCGAAGCAGATATTGCAATGACAGAGCTGTTCGGCGGTTTTTCCCATAGATTTTATGATGCCTATAAAGATACTGGTTTGCTTCTGCCTGGGTACAGCAGCCGTAAAAATCTCTATAATTTGTATCACTTGTTAAATCATTTGAATATATTTGGCAGGGCTTATCTTTCTTCTGTACGGAAAATTGTGAGGGAATATGTACCATAGATCCTGGCGGTATTTAGATTGATTTTTTATATAAATTTACCTGCGGCGTTTCAAAAAAGTGCAATTCGTGGTACAATATGCTTTAAGAGCTTTTTAGGCATAAGAAACAAAGAACACGTAGAATGGAGGAAAATATGAAAAGAGAAAAAAATTTTCGGGAACTTGCACTTACAGCAGCTTTGGTAATTGTGATGACAATATCCGTTACGGTTCCCTGTCAGGCAAAGCCTAAGACTACGGGAATAAATGTACAGTACCATTCCAAGAAAGCAATTAGGAATTTTGTAAAAAAGCATAAATTTAACACCAAAAGACCTGTGGCTTTTGCCGAGAAACCATCTATAAAAAAATCATCCTTTCAAGCCGGCGTGTTAAAAAAATCGTCCTTAAATGACGGCTTGAATGCGTTGAATGTTATGCGCTATGTGGCGGGGCTTCCTGCAAATGTAAAAATAGATAAAACATATAATAAAAAATGCCAGGCGGCAGCGCTGGTCAATGCGGCAAACGGGCAGCTTTCCCATTTCCCATCAAAGCCGGCAGGCATATCTAATACATTATATAACCTTGGAAAGACAGGAGCTGGTTCCAGCAACATTGCATGGAATTATGGAAATCTGGCATCCAGTGTTTTATATGGATGGATGGCGGACAGCGATATGTCGAATATTGACCGTGTAGGGCATCGGAGATGGATTTTAAATCCTTCCATGAAAAAAACTGGCTTTGGATTTGTGAACAACTATTCAGCCATGTATGCATTTGATAATAGTTTTGGGAATACAAAATATTATGGGGTGGCATGGCCTGCCCAGAATATGCCAATACAATATTTTTCAAATGATACTGCATGGAGCGTTGGTATGGGGCAAAGTGTGGAAAAATCTAAAGTAAAAGTAACGCTCACACGCAAAAAAGATGGAAAGAAATGGACCTTCAGCAATAAGAAATCCAATGGGTATTTTAACGTGGAAAATTCCGGATACGGGCAGATGGGATGCATTATTTTCCGTCCAAATAATGTCAATTATAAATCAGGGGACGTTTTTAAAGTAAAGATAACAGGACTGAAAAAGACAGTAAATTATGAAGTGAACTTTTTTCAGTTATAGTTATGTTAAAAAGATAAATAAAATCTGATTCATGTCATTATCTGATCATAAGGAGGAACTGGTATGTACCATTGCCATTTAAAATTTTATTTGCTGGGCCGGCAGAGCAGGATATTTGAAATTATAAAAGAAATGCCCCCTCTTGAACATTTTACTCATGAATATATGGAAAGCAGTTATCCAGAACAGACATTAGCCCAGAAGGCCGATGTGATTTTGGCAGATCTGCAGGATTTGAATACAAAGGAGGCGGTGCAGGAACTGATACAGGCGAAGCCTGTAGAGGCGGAATTGATTCTGCTGGCGGAGAAAGAAAAAATCAGTATAATTTTAGAAGAATTTTCCAAAGTGAAAGATATCTGGATCTGCCCTATGTCCCAAGAAGAAATACGTTTCCGTTTTTTCCGGTGGCAGCAGGAGTATAAGAAGAGTAAAGAATTCTGGCAGAACAGCCAGTATCTGGAAGCTGCCATTAACCACGTGCCAAATCTTATCTGGTATAAGGACAAGAATGGTGTCCATGAGAAAGTCAACGACAGTTTTTGCAGAACTGTCAATAAAACAAGGGAGCAGGTGGAAGGGAGAACACATGCGTACATATGGGATGTAGATCGGGACGACCCGGCATGTATCGAATCTGAGCAGGAGGTTATGGACAGCAGAAAAACCTGCGTATCGGAGGAGATGATTCAGACTGGCGCCGGGCAGCGGACGCTTATGACTTATAAGTCCCCGCTGTATGATCTGGACGGCAGCGTAATGGGAACCGTAGGAGTGGCTATTGATGTGACCAAAGAGCGGGCTTTTGAACAGGAGGTTACCCAGAAAAACAAATCTCTGGAAAAGATTTTTACTACCATTGACTGTGGCGTCATGCTGCACTCCCTGGACGGAAAACGTGTATACAGCATCAATAGGGCAGCCTTAAAAATCCTGGGTTATGAGTCCTTGGAAGAACTATTGGATGATGGCTTTGACATGGTTGCAGCGAGTGTTTTGGAGGAAGATAGACATAAACTTCGAAATAGTATAAAAAAGCTGGAACAGGAGGGAGACACTGTCAGCATCGAGTACCGTGTACAGCATAAGAATGGGGACATTCTGCACATTATGGGCAATGCAAAGCTCTTAAAAGAAAATGGACAATTGTTTTATCAGCGTTTCCTGTTAGACTGTACGGCACAAAAGCTTCAGGAGAAAAAGAACGAGAGGCGTCAGTTAGAGCTGATTCATGCATTAAGCATTGATTATAATATTGTCTGCTGTTTTGATCTCGATTTGGATTATGGAATATCTCTGCGCAATAATGAAGAGGAAGGGCGTGCCTTTATTCTGGATTCGCATGGCAGGCTCCCATTTAAAGAGAGCATGGAGCGTTACATACAGGAATTTGTGCATCCAGATGACCGGGAACTGCTCAGGGATGCAGTCGCAGTGGAGCAGCTCAAAAGAGAACTGGCACAGAAGAACCAGAGCTATGTGAATTACCGTGCCATTTTGAAAGAAGAAACGAAATATTTCCAGATGAAAACGGTGCGCACAGGAACATGGAGCGGACAACACGGGATTGTTTTGGGAATCCGCTGCGTGGATGAGGAAACACGCAGAGAGATGGAGAAAAAGGACCTGCTGGAAAATGCCTTGATGCAGGCCAACCGGGCAAGTAAGGCAAAAAGCCTGTTTTTGTCCAATATGTCCCATGATATCCGTACGCCTATGAACGCCATTGTAGGATTTACAGCGCTTGCAGTTACACATATTGATGAGAAGGATCAGGTGGAAGAATACCTGAAAAAGATTATGACGTCAGGCAACCATCTCTTAAGCCTGATTAATGATGTTCTGGATATGAGCCGGATTGAAAGCGGTAAGATGCATCTGGATGAGAAACCCTGCAGCCTGCCGGATATCCTTCATGGTCTGAGAAACATTCTGCAGGCGGATGTGCATGCTAAAAATTTGGACTTGTATATTGATGCAGTGGATATTATGAATGAAGAGATTTACTGTGATAAACTCCGTCTGAACCAGGTACTCTTAAATCTTCTGAGCAATGCAGTGAAATATACCACTGCAGGCGGTATGGTAAGTATGCGGATTATAGAAAAGGCCGGGGCGCCTAAGGGTTATGCAAATTACGAATTTAATATCAGGGATACTGGAATTGGTATGAGTAAGGAATTTGTATCACATATTTTTGAACCGTTTGAGAGAGAACAAAGCAGTACAGCCAGCAAAATCCAGGGTACCGGGCTTGGTATGGCCATTACAAAAAATATTGTAGATATGATGAGTGGTACCATTGAAGTAAAAAGCGAACAGGGATCTGGTACAGAGGTAAATGTCTGCTTTACGTTCCGGTTGAACGCTGATGCACAAGAGCCCCGGGACATACCGGAATTAAAGAACTGCAGGGCCTTGGTGATTGATGATGATTTCAATACCTGCGACAGTGTCACCTATATGCTGACACAGGTAGGAATGCGTGCCGAATGGACATTATCAGGCAAGGAAGCGCTGCTGCGGACCCGTCAGGCAGTGTCAAGAGGAGATACCTATACGGTATACGTGATTGACTGGATGCTGCCGGATATGAATGGCATTGAGGTGACACGGAGAATTCGGAAGGAAATGGGAGAGGACGTGCCCATTATTCTTCTGACAGCGTATGACTGGCTGGATATTGAAGAAGAGGCAAAAGAAGCCGGAGTTTCCGCATTTTGCAGCAAACCTCTGTTTTTGTCAGAACTGCGCCGTTGTCTGCATTCCATTGTGGATTCAGAGGCAGAAGAAAGAAATAACAGCGGTGAACCGGCAGAGAAACACCATACGGGAAGGATTCTGCTGGCAGAAGATAATGAACTGAATCAAGAAATTGCCTCGGCGATTTTGGAGGATGCCGGATTTTCTGTTGAAGTGGCTAATAATGGTAAAATTGCAGTGGATAAGCTGAAGAAGTCCGAGCCGGGATATTATCAGCTTGTGCTTATGGATATCCGAATGCCTGTGATGGATGGCCATGAAGCAGCCAGAACTATCCGGAAACTTGAGAATCCCGAATTATCATCCATCCCCATACTTGCCATGACGGCAAATGCCTTTGAAGAAGATAAAAAGGAGGCATTGGCCTCTGGAATGAATGGGCATCTGGCAAAGCCTATTGAGGTAGATGTTTTATTTGAAACTTTGGATAAAATTTTGAAATGAGGAAGCTATGCAAAGGATACTGGTGGTAGATGATGTAGAAGTCAACCGTGAATTATTGCGCTGCATATTGGAAGATGAATATGCAATTGAAATGGCATCCAACGGGATAGAAGCAGTGCAGAAGCTTCAGAAATTCCTGGATGAGACGGCAGCCGTTCTTCTGGATCTGCAGATGCCTATCATGGATGGGTTTGCAGTGATTGCAGAGCTGAAAGAGAGGGGATGGATGCACAAATTTCCCATACTTGTCATCAGTGGGGAATATTCCATAGAGGTGGAGAACAGATGTCTGGAGCTGGGAGTTTCTGATTTTATCCATAAGCCTTTTGGAAATTCTGTGGTCAGAAACAGAATTAAAAATGCGATGGAACTGTTCTTCACCAGAAACCAGTTGGAGCGTAAGGTGCAGGAGCAGGCAGAAGCGCTAAAAGAACAAAACGAAATTATCCAGATTCAGACTGAAAAGCTGAAGCAGGAAAAATCATTCAACAGGCTGATGATGGAATACCACTCGGTCATTATGGAAGTGGAAACCAGACTCAAGGTATTGAACGGGGAGTTTTCTCAGGAATATAACAGGAATCCTTTTGAAGCCATTAAAAGCAGACTGAAGTCCCCGGCAAGTATATTTGAAAAACTGGAGCGGAAAGGTTATCCAGTTACTTTGGAGAGTATCCGGGAGAATCTGACGGATGTGGCAGGTCTGCGCGTGATCTGCTCGTTTCCTGATGATATTTACCGTCTGGCAGAGCTTTTGACAAAACAGGATGATATCATAATTGTGAGGGAAAAGGATTATATTAAGAATCCAAAGCCTAACGGGTACCGGAGCCTTCACTTTATTTTAAGTGTGCCGATTTTTCTGTCCAATGAGAAGAAATATATGAATGCGGAGGTGCAGTTTCGGACTATTGCCATGGATTTCTGGGCGAGTCTGGAACATAAATTAAAATATAAAAAGAATGTGGACCGTGCAGATGAGATCGTGGGAATGCTGAAGGACTGTGCGGTTTCCATCGAAGCGTTAGATTACCAGATGCAGGAGATCAGAAATAAGATTGACAGATCCAGACAGTAGGGCTTATATTATAGTGTAAAGAGCATAAACTTTAAAACAGGTGAGGATAGATTATGAGTAAAATTATTTTAACAGGTGACAGGCCTACAGGGAAACTCCATGTGGGACATTATGTGGGTTCCTTAAGACGGAGAGTGGAACTGCAGAATTCTGGGGAGTACGATAAGATATTTATTATGATTGCAGATGCCCAGGCGTTGACGGATAATGCGGAACATCCAGAAAAAGTACGTCAGAATGTGGTGGAAGTGGCGTTGGATTATATGGCTTGCGGGCTTGAACCGTCAAAGTCTGTTCTGTTTATCCAGTCCCAGATTCCTCAATTGTGTGAACTGTCTTTTTATTATATGAATTTGGTAACTGTGTCGCGCCTGCAGCGGAATCCTACTGTAAAAGCTGAGATTCAGATGCGGAATTTTGAGGCGAGCATCCCCGTTGGATTTTTTACTTATCCCATCAGCCAGGCGGCAGATATCACTGCGTTCCAGGCAACTACTGTACCAGTAGGAGAAGATCAGATGCCTATGATCGAGCAGACCAGGGAGGTTGTCCATAAATTCAATTCTATCTATGGAGAGACACTCACTGAGCCACAGATTTTGCTGCCAGATAACCAGGCGTGTATGCGGCTGCCGGGAATTGACGGGAAAGCAAAGATGAGCAAGTCTCTTGGCAACTGTATTTATCTGTCAGAGGAAGCGGATGAGATTAAGAAAAAGGTTATGAGTATGTTTACAGATCCAAACCACCTTCGGATAGAAGATCCAGGTTCTCTTGAGGGGAATACAGTATTTACTTATCTGGACGCGTTCTGCCGGGAGGAACACTTCGGACGTTATCTGCCGGATTATGCAAACCTGGATGAATTGAAGGCACATTATCAGCGCGGCGGCCTGGGCGATGTGAAAGTGAAGAAATTCCTGAACAATGTGCTGCAGGAAGAATTAGAGCCTATCCGGAATCGGAGAAAAGAGCTGCAGAAAGATATTCCTTATATCTATGAAGTGCTGAAAAAAGGAAGTGAAGAGGCAGAACGCGTGGCGGCAGATACTTTGGATAAGGTGCGCAATGCCATGAAGATAAATTATTTTGCAGATGCAGAATTGATTCAAGAGCAGTCAGAAAAATTTAAATGACAGGTGAGCCAAAATGAAGCCCGGGAGAGCACAAGCTCATCCGGGCTTTTTGGAACAGGCGGATTTAGACAGTATTAATATCCAAGTTCCTCACCGATGAGAATTACCTTAATTCTGCCTGCCTGATTGCTGCGGCGGGTAATGACAGTCTGAGCGCAGATGCAGTCTGGGCTTTGACATTCTGAACAGATTCCGGTAACGGCGCAGGGAGTATTGCGGCTGAGGCGTATGGCATTGATGGGAGAAGCTGTGTTTTTCACCCGAGAAAGAGCAGCTTCTACTGTTGGCATGACTTTATTCATACCTGCCAGGATAATCACATTGGAAGGGCCGTAAATCAATGCGGCAAGCCGGTTCCCAGTACCGTCGATATTTACCAGTTCCCCCGTAACACTAATGGCGTTGCTGCTCATGAAATAGTAGTCTGCGCTAAGTGATTTGTGGTAAATCTCTGTCACTTCATCTGGTGATTTGGCTTTGCTGCGCTCTAAAAGCGTGAGATCGTCACGGTCTTGCAGAGCTTTCATCATGCCTGATTCTGACAAAGTCATAGAACCTCCGAAGGATACTACACTGCCAGAGTTTACCATGCCTAAAGCCAGGTTTACCGCATCCTGGGAACAGGGGCAGTAATGGGCTTCTATCTGGCGCATTTCCAGATTTTTTATGGTTGTTTTGGCAAGCTGTTCATAATAGATTTTGGTTGGAGTCATGGCTGATTCCCCTTTCTTATGCTTTTTCTGCATCAAGCGTAACACAGATGAAGAAAAGAATCCAGAGATTTTTCAAATTTGAATTACTTGGAAAGATGTGCTATAATCCTGAGAGATCATTTGGAAAATGGAGGAAAGGGTGAAAGAAGAACGAAGAAAGGATAAAATGCAAACACACCTCTTTCATCCTTTGTGTTTGCGCCTCAAATGAAAATGCAGGCATTTTCCCTTGAGGCTTGGTGCAAATTATGGGAAATAAATGGAAGAAACTGGCGTCGTATTACAAACCGTATATGCCATTATTTCTTGCAGATATGTTTTTTGCAATTCTTGGGGCAGGAGTAACGCTGGCAATTCCGCTGATTGTGCGTTACATTACAGATGAAGTGATTACTCTTGAGGCCCAGGCGGCCCTTGATAAAATAACGGTTCTTGTAATTGTGATGCTGGCTTTGGTTGCTGTGGAGTGTTTCTGCAATTATTTTATAGCCAATTATGGGCATGTGATGGGAGCCAAGATTGAGTATGATATGAGGGCTGAAATTTTCGGCCATTATCAAAAGCTTTCTTTTTCCTTTTTCAACAATCAGAAGGTGGGGCAGCTCATGTCCAGAATTACCAGCGATTTATTCGATATCAGTGAACTTCTGCACCATGGGCCGGAAGATTTGGTCATCTCCCTGATTAAGATTATCGGGTCTTTTATTATTTTAATCAACATTGATGTGAAACTGACTGTGGCTGCATTTGCCTTTGTCCCAGTGATGCTTTTGTATGCCGCTTATTTTAATACTAGGATGAAGCGTGCGTTCAAGCGGAACCGGATAAAAATAGCAGATATTAACAGCCAGATTGAAGACAATCTGTCAGGCGTCCGCGTGGTGAAATCTTTTGCCAATGAGGACGTAGAGCTGGAGAAATTTGAACAGGGGAACCAGGGGTTTCTGGCGGCAAAGAAAAACAGTTATCTCTATATGGCGGGGTATCATTCCGGCCTGGGAGCGCTGACTACGCTGATTACCATTGTGGCGCTGGCGGCAGGGGCGGTCCTGATTACTTACGGACAGGTAAGCGTGACAGATCTTATCACCTTCCTTTTGTACATCAATACGTTTACCGAACCGGTAAAAAAATTGATTAATTTTACAGAACAGTTTCAAAACGGGTATACTGGTTATGAACGTTTTATGGAAATGATGGCAATTGAACCGGATATTCAGGATCGTCCCAATGCATTGGAGCTGGATTCTGTGAAGGGAGATATCTCCTTTGAGGATGTTTCATTCCATTATGAGGAAAATACAGAAACTGTCCTGCATCATATTAATCTTGATGTAAAAGCAGGATCTTATATGGCCCTGGTAGGTTCCTCCGGTGCAGGCAAGAGTACGCTCTGCAGCCTGATTCCCCGCTTTTATGATGTGACACAGGGGGCAGTCAGAATTGACGGCGTGGATGTGAGGGATTTTACATTAAAAAGCCTGCGCAGCCAAATTGGAATTGTGCAGCAGGATGTGTATCTCTTTGTTGGAACTGTGATGGATAATATTCGTTACGGCAAACCGGGCGCTTCGGAAGAAGAGGTGATAGAAGCTGCTAAAAATGCCAATGCCCATGATTTTATTATGGCGCTGCCAGATGGATATCACACGGATATCGGGCAGCGGGGCGTGAAACTTTCTGGCGGCCAGAAACAGAGATTGTCCATCGCCCGTGTATTTTTGAAAAATCCGCCGATACTTATTTTTGATGAGGCCACTTCCGCCCTGGACAATGAAAGCGAAAAGGTGGTACAGGAATCTTTAGAGAAACTTGCCAGGAACCGTACTACCTTTGTGATTGCCCACAGGCTTTCTACCATACGCAATGCTCAGAAGATACTGGTGCTTACGGATACCGGGATTGAAGAAGAGGGAACACATCAGGAATTATTGGAAAAAAATGGGATTTATGCAAAATTATATTCAAATGGGAAATAATTACTGTACAGAAGATCATTTTTTAGAAATACAGTCTGACAGATAAGGAGATGGAATATATATGGAACTATCATTTCAAAAAATTGAACTAGAGGATAAAGCGCTGATAAGCAGTTATCTGGAACAGAAAATGTGCAGAAGCTGTGATTTGGTTTTTCCAAATATTTATTTATGGAGCCGGAAATATCCCACAAAGTATGCCGTTGTGGAAGATACCCTGATTTTTCAGGGAATTGGAGAAAATGGGGTTCCAAGCATCACCTTCCCTGCGGGAGGGGAGGAACAGGCCCATAAAGCATTAGATGTAATGTTCCAGTGGTTTTTAGAGCGGCAGGCAGATTTTCGGATGCATCTTGTACAGGAGAAGGAATTTGAATTGCTGGACGCCTGGTATCCTGGCAGGCTGCAGATTTCATATAACAGGGATATTGCAGACTATGTGTACGAGACGGAGAAACTGGCAGGTCTTGGGGGAAAGAAACTCCACGGGAAACGGAATCATGTGAACCGGTTCAAAGAAAATCATCCAAACTGGGTTTATGAGCCGATTACGGAGGAAAATGTGGAGGATTGCTTTCAGATGGCTTTAAAATGGCGGGAGGAAATGCAGTGTGAAATAGATGTGGAAAAGCGGGATGAGATGTGTGTCACTTTAAATGCACTGCGTCTGATGGAAGAGCTGGAGTTAAAAGGGGGGCTTTTGAGAGCTGAGCCCCAGGGAGAAGTTATAGCCTTTACCGTTGGGGAACCTCTGAATGAAGATACCTTCGTGGTGCATATTGAGAAGGCTTTTGCCCAGATACAGGGAGCCTATCCCATGATTAATCAGCAGTTTGTGCTTCATGAGGCACAGGATTACAAGTATGTGAATCGGGAAGAGGATACCGGCTCAGAAGGGTTAAGGAAGGCAAAGCTGTCTTACCGTCCGGTTTTTTTGGTGGAAAAAGGAGTGGTAACGACACGGAAACAGTAAGGTGATTTCAGGATATAGGAGGAAAATAAAATGACAAAAATTGATATTATCTCTGGATTTTTAGGGGCTGGAAAGACAACTTTTATCAAAAAAATGCTGGAGGATGTATTTCAAGGAGAAAAGATTGTACTGATTGAGAATGAATTTGGTGAAATCGGCATTGACGGAGGATTTCTGAAAGATTCTGGTATTGAAATCAGTGAGCTTAACTCTGGCTGTATCTGCTGTTCTCTGGTGGGGGATTTTGGCAAGAACCTCAGGGAGGTTATGGAACGGTTTCATCCAGACCGTATTTTAATTGAGCCGTCTGGCGTGGGTAAGTTGTCGGATGTGATGAAGTCTGTGCAGGAAGTAGAGGAAGAAAATGAAGTGAGGCTGAACGGACGCATTAGTGTGGTCAATACAGCAAAAGCTGTAAAACAGATGAAGGCTTTTGGAGAATTTTTCAATAACCAGATTGAGTATGCAACGGTTGTGGTATTGAGCCGGACCCAGAATGTGAAACCGGAGAAAACAGAAGAGGTGGTGACTGCGATCCGGGAGAAAAATTCCAAAGCTGCCATTATTACGACGCCCTGGGATGATATTGACGGGACACAGATTTATAAAGTAATAGAACAGCAGAAATCTTTGGAAGAGGAATTGATGGATGAGCATCACCATCATGAGCATCACCACGAAGAAGGGCATGAATGTCATCACGGCCATGCTCATCATGAGGGACACCACCACGCTCATGACCATCATCATGAAGAACACCACCACGCTCATGACCATCATCATGAGCATGGGGAAGATTGTACCTGCGGCTGCCACGATCATGATCACCATCATCATGCAGACGAAGTGTTCACAAGCTGGGGGAAAGAGACGCCTCATGTATTTACCAAGGAAAATATTGAATGTGCCATGAAAGCTTTTTGTGAGACAGAGGATTATGGGATGATTCTGCGCGCAAAGGGGATGGTGCCAGGCGAAGACGGGAGATGGATTTATTTTGATATGGTAGACGGCGAATATGAGCTTAGATCCGGAGAGCCGGATTATACAGGAAGGCTCTGTGTGATTGGTACGGATCTCAAGGAAGAAAAACTGAATGAATTATTTGGGATTTAAGAGGAGCAGATAGAAAGGGCGTGAAAGAATGGAGATTCCGGTATACTTATTTTCTGGTTTTATGGACAGCGGAAAAAGCTCTCTGATACGGGAAACACTGATTGAGGGAGAGTTTAGCCAGCAGGGGAAAACGCTTTTGATTCTCTGCGAAGACGGGGAGGTTGAATTTGAAGAAGAAGAGCTGGCAAGGGTCAATACCGTACTGGCTATGATTGAAGAAGAGGAGGAATTTACTTCTGCAAAACTTTTAGAACTGCAGCTTGCGCATCAGCCAGATCAGGTATTTATTGAATACAATGGAACCTGGCAGATGTCCGGATTCTTGGAACTGGAACTGCCCAAAGGCTGGGTGCTGGTACAGTCTCTTGCCACGGTGGATGCCACAACCTTCGAAATGTATCTCAACAATATGAGGCCAATGATTATGGAACAGCTTTTTGCGGCAGATGTGGTAATTCTGAACCGTTGTGAGGATGATACGCCAAAGGGCAAATTCCGCCGTGCCATCAAGGTTATTAATCGGAAGGCGCAGATCGCCTATGAACGTTCCGACGGCACCATTGATGAAAATGATTTGGAGGAACTGCCCTATGATCTGAATCAGGAAATCATTGACATTTCTGATATGGATTATGGAATCTGGTATATGGACGCACTGGATGATCCCAGAAAATATGAGGGAAAAAAAGTGCGGTTCCTTGCACTGGTATATCATCCGGAAAAGATGAAAAAAGGTGTGTTTGTACCAGGACGTTTTGCCATGACCTGCTGTGTGGATGATATTACATTTGTAGGCTTTAAATGTAAATGTGAAAAAGGGACGGAAATCGTCCATAAGTCCTGGGTGACAATTACAGCGGAAATGCGTACAGAATTTGCAATGGAGTATAAGGGAAAGGGACCGGTATTGTATGCTTTGGAACTAAAGCCGGCAGAAAAACCAGAGGATGAATTGATTTATTTTAGCTAAATTAATGAAAGGAAAAGGCGTGGTTTGATGATTCCGCAGCCAGGTGAAGGTATGGTTTACAAAGAGTTTCAGAATTTAAAATTGTCAGCCCTTGGAGTGGGGGCGATGCGTCTTCCTGTGATAGATGGGGATGATGGAAGGATTGATGAGGAGCAGGCAGAAGAGATGGTTTCCTATGCCATGGAACAGGGAATTAAATATTATGATACTGCATGGGGCTACCATGGCGGCAATTCGGAACTGGTAATGGGGAAGATTCTTGAACATTATCCCAGAAAAAAATATTTTCTCGCCACAAAATTTCCAGGGTACGATCTGTCCAATATGGACAAAGTGGAGGAAATATTTGAGCGTCAGCTTGAAAAATGCAGAGTAGAATATTTTGATTTTTATTTGTTCCACAATGTCTGTGAGATGAATATTGACGCTTACCTGGATGAGAAGTACGGCATTTTTACATATTTGCTGGAACAGAAGAAAAAGGGGAGGATCCGTCATCTTGGATTTTCTGCACATGGAAGCTGTGAAGTGATGAAACGGTTCCTGGAAGCTTATGGGGAATATATGGAATTCTGCCAGATACAAGTAAACTGGCTGGACTGGTCGTTCCAAAATGCCAAAGGCAAGGTGGAACTCCTCTCAGAATACCATATTCCAGTGTGGGTGATGGAGCCTCTGCGCGGAGGGAAGCTCTGTCAGCTATCAGAACAGGATTGTGCAAAATTAAAAGAGATGCGCCCAATGGAAACAGAGGCGGCTATGGCATTCCGGTTCCTTCAGGCACTGCCCCAAGTAACTATGGTGCTTTCTGGTATGTCAAATTTACAGCAGCTTAAAGAGAATATCAAGACCTTTGAGACAGAGCAGCCTTTAAACCAGCAGGAATTGGGAGAGATACAGGGGATTGCAGACAAAATGCTGGAGAAAAAAGTCCTCCCCTGTACTTCATGCCATTACTGTGTCAGCCATTGCCCCCAGGGCCTGAATATTCCTTCACTGCTGGAATTGTACAATGAGCACAGTTTTAGTGATGGAGGTTTTATTGCCCCTATGGCATTGATGGCTGTGCCAAAAGAAAAGCATCCAAGCGCCTGCGTGGGCTGCAGAAGCTGTGAGGCTGTCTGCCCCCAGCAGATTAAAATATCCGAGGCTATGGCAGACTTTACCAGCAGGATGCAGTGATCTGGAAGGAAGGTATTGCGATGGAAACAGACAGCAGGCTGTCGGATCGGATTGCAGACAGTATTTTGTCTATGATTACAGTGGAACAGCGTTTTTTGCCGGGCAGTAAGCTGCCAAATGAAAATACATTGTCTCAGGAATTGAATGTGAGCCGTACTACACTGCGGGAAGCAATCCGCATTCTTGCGACAGGAGGAATCCTGGAAATACGGCGTGGAAAAGGAACTTTTGTCAGAAAGGATTTCAAAGCAGGGCAGTCTCTGGAATTATCTGCCCTGGCCCCCGAAAAGGTGAAAGCGAGAGACTTATATGAGATGCGGCTGATTTTTGAGCCGGAGGCGGCATATTATGCGGCGCTGCGCGCTACAGAGGAAGAGATTCAGAGAATTCTGGCCCTGGGCGCACAGATCGAGGAGCGTATACAGCAGAAGGAAGACAGGACTGAGGTGGAACAGGCATTTCATAAGTCCATTGCCAGGGCCACACATAATGAGTTTATGAACCAGCTTATGCCAGTGATTTATGAAGGAATTAACAAAGGTGTGAGGCTGTCCAGGGTACATGCAGAGGCGGTGGAGGCAACCCTTGTGGACCACAGAATATTGATGGATTTTTTAAAGGCCCGGAATGGAGAGGGTGCAAGAAATGCCATGCGCATTCACATTTTACATGCTATGGAACAACTTCCCATGGATTAAAGTTTGCTTGGCTAAGTGAAGGAGGAAGATCAGATGGAACAAAATAAGAGTGAAGCAGACAAGTATGAAAAAGAGCGTGCAGAACCAGAAGGAACGGATTTTTCCCAAAAAGAGAAACCTGGGAAAAGAAGAAAAATTCTAAAAGAAGTTCTTAACAATGCGGTAATGATTCTCATTGCTTTGGGGATCGGCCTTTTTCTGAATAAATATGTGGTTGCCAACGCACAGGTTCCCACAGGCTCCATGGAAACTACCGTAATGGCAGGAGACAGAATTCTCGTAAACCGCCTGTCTTATGTATTTGGGGAGCCCAAAAGAGGGGATATCGTGACTTTTATTTATCCTGATGATGGAAAGACTCTTTACCTGAAACGGATTATGGGACTGCCAGGTGAGACGATTTCAGGTAAAAACGGGGTAATTTATATTAATGATGAGCCGTTGGAAGAAGATTTTACCCAGGAAATAAGTGAAGAAGATTTTGGCCCATACACAGTTCCAGAAGGTTCGTATTTCATGATGGGGGATAACCGCAATGACTCCTGGGATTCCCGGTACTGGGAGCATAAATTTGTAAAAATGGAGGACATTATCGGGAAAGCGGCGGTAAGTTACTTTCCTCATCCCCGCATTTTGAAATAGCAGTTGATTTTATTACTAAGGCGGTTAAACGTCGATGTTTTTACTTGCCTAAATATTTATCTGCCGCGTTGTCATCAATCGCTGCAGTTTAATTTTGCGCCTTGCAGATAGAAATTTATTCTGTGTAAAATTCATTCGATATTTAACCGCCTTGGTATTACTCCGGCGGTTAAATATCGATGTTTTTACTTGCTTAAATTTCCATCTGCCGCGTTGTCATCAATCGTTGTAGCACTCGCTACAACTCATTCTTCCGCCTTGCAGATGAAAATTTATTCTTCGTAAAATTCGTCGACATTTAACCGCCG
>CATNCF010000045.1 GCA_950097145.1 uncultured Lachnospiraceae bacterium | reverse complement strand
ATATATATTATATTTCAAGTTTGGCTTTTAGACAATCCATTTTTTTTATATTAAAAAAGATGATTCATACTATTGTTATCATTAATAAAACAGCTTAGCATCCATGCAGTGTGTGGCTTTCGCCCTATAAAAATAAAAACACAGGCAATTTGGAAGCAAGCTTCCAAATTGCCTGTACTTTTATTCTTGCACGGCTCAATGCTCGAGCATATTTTCAATAAAAATCCCATAGCCTTTGGAAGCGTCCTGGACAAATACATGGGTGACGGCTCCGATGACTTTTCCATTCTGGACAATAGGGCCGCCACTCACGAGTGTGTCAAGGAAAGGACAACAAATTCTGACAAATTACTTCAATTTGTAATAACTTCCTTTCAATTTACCTTCTTTTTTTAATACCTCTGCCTCTACCAGTTCTTTTAATATTTTTAATGCACGGGAATCTTTTACATTCAGCAAATCCTGAACTTCTTTATTCGTTATTGCCCCTCTTTCCTCTATATACTGAATAATCTTTTTATAATTGTCATTTGATTTATCCGTACTTTTTCGTACTTTTTCCATACCTTTTTGTGTTTTATCCGTACTTTTCCTTATTTTTTCCGTACTTTTTCGTACTTTTTCCGTACTTTTTTTCATTTTATCCGTACTTTTTCCAATTCTGGTTTTATCCGAAAAACGGAATAAGTTTATGCGAAAACTTCCTGCAATTTCCATTAATTCCGGTTCTTCTAACCCAAGTTCCCAGCATCTTCTGATAATCCTCGGAATCCCGCTGCCCCAATGCTCCATAATATTCATATAAGTAAACGCATATACCAATGCCCGATTCCTTGGTATGGAAATTCCTTCTCTTATATCCTTCAATCTCAAACTGCCAAACAGCATCCCCGGAGAAGTCACTTCCACACGATCATCATACACTGCTACTTGTATACTTGAGGGATGCAGATAGCTTCGATGAACCACAGCATTACAAATCATCTCCCTGATACATTCTGTCGGTAGTTCATATATATCTGTTCTATGCAACCCATTAATCTCCGAACCCATATTTATATTGCGCAGAACATACTCATATGCTGCATCCAATTGTGTCACAATATCCCCACTGTATTCTCTCCGATCAATAAATATATCTCTATCTCGTCCTTTAAATACGGCGCATTGAATTGTTGCCTGTGGAAGCAAATTACTTGTCATAAGCAGAAAAGCATTTGTAGGATAACACTTATCTCCCCGTTTAACTAAAAATCCCCAGCTCAACAAATTTCGTCCTGTCAGGCGATTAATTCTCTCTGATGTTTCTTTAGAATTACAATGTTCCACCGCATATTGATACATCCTGTCACACAAACGGTTAATCTCATCTTCTGTAACACATTCTTCTGGTGCTGCATAGGTCTGATCAAAACACCGATTGACACCCTCAAACTCTAACTCCTTAAGCACAAACGAATCCGCTGGTCTGGTAGTTCCTGACACTCGTATATAAGTTCCATTTTCTTTTCCTTTTGCAGTTAGATAATATGGACGCTGACTGCCTGGCATTATATTTACCACAATTACAACCTTTTCCTCAACAGAAGCCAGGGTTACTATTGGCATAATCATAGGTGAACAACTGTCACAGATTGCTGAAGTAATTCCATCCATTATGGAGAAAGCATCTTCCTGATTGATTCCAAGCACTTTAAAGGTACTGTCCTCTACGCCAAATACAATTTTTCCTCCACTGCCATTTGCAAATGCAACTACCGTTTTCATATATACTTCACTTTTTTTCGGAACTTCCTGCTTAAACTCAATATACTCTGATTCACCAGATATAATATCTTCTACAGTCATAGAATGTCACCTTCTTCCATTTCAAAAACCGCCGATTACATATCATCAAATAAATTATTTTTTCGCAGTGCAGAATCTAATAGCCGGCTTTTTTCACTTAATAATGATAAACCTCTTTCTGCATCTACCTGCTCCTGACAATAATCTAAAACGTCTTCCTTATAATTTGTAAAATCACTAATTATATAAGCTGGTATTCCTTCTCTTAACAATTGAATAATAGCATATTTAGCCACTCCTCCTGCCTGCATATTCCCCATCACTTTTTTTAATACAATATACATTTTCGTATTGTCTAATTCTTTCTCTATATCATAATCGTCAAAAAATAATCGATCGCTTTTAATCTCATACTTTTTTAAAAAGCTTTTGCGAATTTCTTTGTACTTTTTCATTTGCATTGCAAGTCCATCCGGCAAACGCACTCTATAATTATTGATTACCAGATCATTTAACTGATCATTATAATCCCTTATTTTTAATTTCCTAATGGCCTCATTTTTCATTCCATAAAGCAAAACCAATTTTATTATTAGAGATGAAATATAATTTGAATATACTCCTTTTTCTTTTTTTAATAATTTTTCAATATCAATACTATCAATCAGCTTATCACATTCCTCCAAAATTTTCTTCGCCATTTCTCTCCCTATTGGCTCTTGTGTATCAGAATCTCGTAAATGTAACTCCTTTATTTTTTTCTCAAATTCTATTTTAAATTCTTCTTTTTTTATGTTATCTTGAAAATAATCGTTTGTTTTTCCGTTTTTATTTGAAAGATATTTATAAAAGTTCCCTAATACAGAAAAGTAAACATCTACTGCCGCCCTACTTTTCAAATTACCAGCTCTCACATAATGTTCAACACTCTGTAATAATTTGTCCTTATCCATTCTATTTAAGAAAAAAAGATAAGAGACATCTGTGTCTCTAAGTTCTAAAGAGACAAATTCATAAAAAGCATATATTTTACTTCTATATGTTTTTGTAGTTGCTTCTCCATTTTCTTTCTTCTGCATATCCAAAAACTCTTCTATTTCATCAACAAAATCCATAATACTCACCTTTTAATTCCTTCATGCACTTATTTTTCCGATTTCATCGTAACATATAAATGCTTATTTTGCAATACAGGATTTTTCTTTTCAAATATTTTTTTACCATTTAAACTGAATAACCGTAAATGCCTTCTTATATTTTTACTAAACCTCGACTATCATTATAGCTGCGCCGGGCCAGGCAGCATCGGATAATCGTGAAACGATTATCCAATGTCCGGCTTTCGCCGGATATGAATCTTACAGCAAAAAAGAGGCCGTGAGCTAGCTCCCGCCTCTTTTTTACCGCAATCTTTCCTGCCCTTCTCAATGCTCCAGCATATTTTCAATAAATATCCCATACCCCTTTGTGGCGTCCTGTACAAACACATGGGTCACGGCGCCAATCACTGTGCCATTCTGGATAATCGGCGAACCTGACATCCCCTGAATAACTCCGCCTGTCAGGTTCAGCAGTTCCGGATCTGTCACTTGAAATAAAATTCCCTTATTATCGCTGTTATAGTCTAAGCTGGAAATATTGATACTGTATTCCTTACGCTCCCCTGACACAGTGGACACAATCACTGCCTCTCCCTTTTCTATGTTCTGCTTGAGGGTCACAGGATAATATTGGTTATCCTGGCTTTCTTCTGGCGTCCGCTGAAGTTTTCCGTATATCCCTACACTGGTATTCTCCTCTACACTTCCCAGCTTATATTGATCCAGATACGTGATAACGCCTGAGATCTCCCCTGGATTTCCCTTCTCTCCTTTTGTAATTCCCGCAATTTCCGCCTCATACAAAGTACCATCTGACAGACTGACCTTAACTCCGGTATCCATATCGCTCACCGGATGCCCTAATGCCCCATAATATCCCTGGCTGTCATAAAAAGTCAATGTGCCGACGCCTGCCAGATCGTCCCTCACCCAGATTCCCAATTTATAATCATTTTCTTCTGTTTTCACAGGTTCTACTTTAATCTGTATATACTCTTCATCACGCTGAACCCCTAATATTACGGGTTCTCCTCCTGATTGATTTATTTTCTCAATAAGTTCCTCTTTATTCTCCACAACCTGTTCATTTACGGTTTTTACATAATCACCGCTTTTTACAAGATTCACTGCCGGTTCATAATTCATACCGTCATTTCCTACCACACTTCCTGTCCCAATAATCAATATGCCGTCTGTTTTTACATAAATACCCACTGGGACGCCGCACGGAACTACCTGTTCCTTATCTATTACTTCCACAGAGACAGATTTGATAGGAAACAATCCAAAAAGTTTGCAGGACATAAAATAATTTCCCTGCTGCTGGGATTTCAGGGAAAAACTCTGATTCAGATCCAGTGTAACCTTATCCTTATCAACGGCAGGGGACTGATTTCCAAACACTTCCATTCCCTCTTGTTCCAGCTCTGCTGTTATGGGTACATGAAAATCAAAATCCTCTGTCTCCCCCTTTTCGATGCGTATTGTATCAGGAATTGACTCGCCAATGGCATAATATGAAAAAAATAGTCCCCAGCAAAAACCTGCAGCTAAGCTTCCCCAGGCAATCCATTTTTGATATTTCATCTTTCTTTGCTTACGTTCTTTCAACTTTTCACACACCCTTACATATCGTTCTATTGATAGAATTCCAATTGACTTGAAATCCTCTTTTAGTATGTGAAATTCTTTTATTTTCACTCTGGGATTTTTTAACTTCTGAAAATTTTTCACCTGTATGGCTGCAATCCAAAATCTCAGTTTTATGAAATTTATTGCAATTAACTGAGATTTTGGATTAGCAGCTGGTTATGCGAGCAGACGTCAGAGTGCGTCAGCATGGTTTTTGCGAATGTATGAGTAGGTTGGAAGCTCTTTCGTGCATCCAATCTACCGTACAGGTGAAAATTTAAATCATAGAAATGTATTATATTTTACTTTTTACAGAAAATGCAAGCTCTTTCATTTCCCTGGCGCTTTCCAGAACCGTATCAGTGATTTTCACTCCGCCCAGCATCCGAGCCAGTTCCGCAACACTTTCTTGTTCCTCTAATAGAACAATATTAGAAAATGTTGCATTTCTTACTACATTTTTACTGATTAAAAAATGATGATCTGCCATAGCTGCAATCTGAGGAAGATGAGTAATACAGATAATTTGATGGTTTCGGCCGATAACATTCATTTTCTCTGCCACCATCTGGGCAGTCCTGCCGCTGATTCCAGTGTCAATCTCATCAAAGATCAGCGTTTCAATCTGATCGCTCTCTGCCAGTATCGTTTTAATTGCCAGCATAATCCGGCTTAATTCACCGCCAGAAGCTACTTTTGCCAAAGGCTTTAAAGGTTCTCCGGGATTCGTAGTAATTAAAAATTCTGCCTCGTCTCTCCCGTTGGCGGTAAACTTCCCGGTATCCTTAAACTCCATGGTAAAATTCACATCCAGGAAATTCAGCTCCACCAGAGCTTCTTTTACCTGCCTGGTAAGTTTTTTTGCACACTTCTGACGAATTTTAGACACTTCATCCGTTATTTTCTGCAGTAACTTCTCCGCTCCACTCAGCCGCTCTTCTAACTCTGTCAAATACTCCTCATAATCCCTCAAATGCTCGCTGCGTTTCTCTTTCTCCTCCTTTGCCTGCAAAACGGATTCAATACTGCCTCCGAATTTCTCCTTTAAATGATTCACCAGATCCAGACGTTTCTCTGCTTCATAAAACGTCTCCTCATCAAACTCTCCTTCTGACATATAACTGGAAAGCTCCCGGTTAAAATCATTCAAAAGATCATCAATTTCTTCCAACTGGCCGCTTAATTCTCCCAACTGGGGATCATATTCCGCCACAGACTGAAGCTCCCGCAGGGCCCGCCCAATCTGTTCTGTTGCGCTGTCATCCCCTCCAGTCATCTCATAAGCATTCCCTGCCGCCTCCATAATTCTCCGGCTGTTTGCCATTTTCCGGTAAGAAAGCTCCAATTCCTCATCTTCTCCTGGAATTAAATCCGCTTCCTGAATCTCCTGAATCTCATACTCCAGAAAAGAGAGTTCCCGTTCTCTTCCCTCTCCGTCCTGAAGCGCCTGTTTTTGTTCTTCCAATATCTGCTGGTATTCCTGAAAACATTTTTTTAAAATATCTTTTCTATTTTTCAATTGTTCTGCAGCATATTCATCCAGAATTTCCAGATGCTTTCTCTTATGGAGCAGGGATTGGTGCTCATGCTGTCCATGAATATCTATCAACAGAGCTGCAACATTCTTCATACAGGAAGCTGAAACTGTCTCCGAATTAATCTTTCCCACACTTCTGCTGGCTGTAATCTTCCGTGACATAATAATTTCATCATTTTCCGGATAAATATCCATTTCTTTTAATTGACGCACTTGCTCCTGATTTTCTACCCGGAAAACAAGTTCCACCAACGCATATTCCGACTGCTCCCGCAGCATTTCTTTCGGCGCTTTTTCCCCCAATGCAAGATTGATGGAACCTATGATGATGGATTTTCCTGCTCCTGTCTCTCCAGACAGAATATTTAACCCATTTCCAAACTCCACTTCGGCTTCTTCCATCAGGGCAAGATTTTTTACATGCAGACTTACTAACATATCCGTTCTCCTTCTACTCTCTCAGTTTCGGCAGTATGTTATGATTTGTCATCAAAGTTTATGTAACCGTTCATTTTCTACAATCTTCCGCAGGCGTTCCATAAGTATTTCTGTATCTTCCACGGTACGCACTGCACACATAATCGTGTCATCGCCAGCAATGCTTCCTACAATTTCATGACAGTCCATGGCGTCCAGCGCCGCTGCCACCGCCATTGCCATTCCTGCAACCGTTTTAATTACCAGAATATTCTGGGCCATATCCATGGAAACAAATCCATCCTGAAAAATACGAATAAATTTTTCACCCATATTGCGGTTATCATTGAGTGTTGCATATTTCTGCCGACCGGCATTCCCTGCAATCTTCGTAAGCTTTAATTCCCGGATATCCCGGGAAACAGTTGCCTGGGTCACCTGAAATCCTTCCCGTTCCAGCCAGTCCAGCAGCTCCTCCTGTGTCTCAATATTATATTTCGCAATTATTTCCAATATTTTCGCGTGACGCTTAGACTTCATTTCTACCTCCTGTACATCCCCTTACGAACTGCACCCCTGCAGCTTTTTTCTGAGCCGTTCCAAAAAACTCATACGGTTCAATTTTAAAATCTTTGTGCGTACCTGCGCCTTTTTGATTAAAATTTTCTCCCCCTGTCTTAAAATTCCTACTGCCTGTCCATCGAAGCTAACCTCCACATCAGCGCCCTGGCCTTCATCCCGTGTCCGAATCTCAATGGCAATCTCATCCTCTGATCCCAAAACAATACTCTTGGCGTTCAGTGTATGGGGACTGATGGGCGTCACCACAATCAGCTCTGCCCTTGGATCTACAATGGGTCCTCCTGCTGACATACTGTATGCTGTAGAGCCCGTAGGCGTTGCGATAATCATGCCGTCTGCACTGTATGTATTTAAATATTCTCCATTTACAGAAATAATCAAATTAACCACCTGCAGTATCCCAGAACGGTGAATCACGATATCATTCAAAGCAATCTCTTCTTTGGATATTGTATCCCCCCTGACGCTGCAGCCAGACAACAGCATTCTGGATTCCACCACATAATCCTCTCCCGTTAAAAGCTGTTGTACCCCATGAATGACAGTATCTTTTTCCAGCTCGCACAGATATCCCACATGTCCAGTATTGACGCCGATTAACGGAATATTATGCTGCGCCATATCCCGCGCCGCACGAAGAAGCGTACCGTCTCCTCCCACCACCAAAATGCATTCTGTATCATAGGGAATCTGACTCTTGTCAAAGGGCCGTCCCTCCTGTATCTGATTTACCTGATATCTGCAGGTTCCCCCATGTTCTAATATAAAGTTCTGAATTTCTTTGGTAAGCTCCAATTGTTCATCCCGCTTCGGATTTACAATCATATAAAAATGTTTCATTTCCTGTCCTCCTGAGCTTCCCTGTCACTTGCTGTCCAACGTTTCATGTGCCTGCGCCACAATCTGTGCTGCGTCTGTAAAATCTGTACCACATCCCCGGCCTTTTTTTAGATACACAAGGTATTCGATATTTCCTTCCGGTCCCTTGATGGGTGAAAAATCCAGATTTTTAATGGTAAATCCCAGTTCTCTGCAGAATACAAGAATCTTTTCAATTACCTCCTGATGCACCCCGGCGTCCCGGACAACGCCCTTTTTCCCCACTTTCTCCCTGCCTGCTTCAAACTGGGGCTTAATGAGACAAACCATTTCTCCCTGGGCAGAAAGCAGGTTCCATGCCGCTGGAAGTACTTTTGTCAGTGAGATAAAAGACACATCTACTGAAGCAAAATCCAGCACATCTTCTATATCCTCAGGCGTAAGATAACGGATATTTGTCTTCTCCATGCAGACCACCCGGGGATCCTGACGTAACTTCCAGGCAAACTGCCCGTAACCTACATCCACAGCATAAACCTTTTCCGCACCATTCTGAAGCATACAGTCCGTAAAACCTCCGGTAGAGGCTCCGATATCCATACATACCATGCCTTCTAAACGGATCCCAAAATGATTCATGGCCTGTTCCAGCTTTAATCCGCCCCGGCTTACATATTTCAGGACAGGTCCCCGGACTTCTATGGCGGCTTTCTCATCAAAAAAAGTTCCCGCCTTGTCCTCACGCTGCCCGCCAACAAATACATTTCCTTCCATAATCATAATCTTTGCTTTTTCTCTGGAAGGCGCAAATCCCCGATTTACCAGCAGCACATCCAAACGTTCTTTCATTCCATAACCTTTCTATTTCCGCACATAACCAGCTACAATACGTTTTAAAACAGACTCCACATCCAGTCCATGTTCCTTTTTCAGTATTTCCACGCTTCCCTGCTCCACATACTTATCCTCCAGGGCGAAATTCATAAGCACAGGCATTCCTTGCTGCTCTTTTTGGCTGAAATAATGCAAAACCTGTTCCCCATATCCTCCCGTAATAACATTTTCTTCCAGGGTAACCAAAAGCTCATGGCTTTCAGCAAAATCATCCAGCAGTTCTGTATCCAATGGCTTCACAAACCGGACATTAACCAAAGAACAAAAATATCCCATGGATTTGAGCAGTTTTTGTATCTGCTCTGCCGTCTTTACCATGCTTCCTACCGCCAGCAGCGCAATTTCATGTTCGCGAATGATTACTTCACTTTTTCCATAGGAAACCCTTTCGCGATAACTTTTTAATCCCGCATACGCTTCCCCCCTGGGATAACGAACAGCAATGGGATGTCCAAAATTCAATGCAAATTTCATCATATCGGAAAGCTCCCATTTATTCTTTGGCGCTAAAATTGTCATATTGGGAATAGATGACAGATAGGACAAATCAAAGATTCCCTGATGTGTCTCCCCGTCGCTTCCCACAAGCCCAGCCCGGTCAACGGCAAATATTACATGCAGATCCTGAAGGCAGACATCATGGATGATCTGATCATATGCCCGCTGTAAGAAAGAAGAATACACGGCTACTACTGGTTTTAATCCCGCGGCTGCAAGACCTGCCGCAAAAGTGACCGCATGTCCTTCTGCAATGCCAACATCGAAAAAGCGCTCTGGAAACAAATTGTGAAAACGTTTCAGACCGGTCCCTTCTCCCATTGCTGCGGTGACGGCCACTACTCTGGCATCCCGTTCTCCCATTTTACGCATCACCGTGGAAAAAACATCCGTATAATTTGCCGCAGTTCTCGGCTTTGACGGGAGTCCGGTTTCAATCCGAAATGGCTCTGCACCATGAAATCTCGCTGGATGTCGTTCTGCTGGAAGATATCCCTTACCCTTTCTGGTTATCACATGGACTAAGACCGCTCCATTCACCTTTGAGGCTTCCCGAAGCACCCGCCGCAGTTCTCCAATATTATGCCCATCTACTGGACCAAGATACGTGATGCCCATATTCTCAAATATCATGCCTGGAATTAAAAGCTGCTTGATTCCGCTTTTTGTACGCCGGATACGCGTCACCATCCGCTCTCCAACCATAGGTATCCGGTTCAGAGAGTTTGTCACTCCTGTTTTCAAATCCTGATAAAAATATGCTGTGCGCAGATTTCCAAGATGGCTGGACAGACCGCCCACATTCTCCGAAATGGACATATTATTATCGTTTAGTACAATCATAAAATTCGTATTTAACCGGGAGGCATTATTTAATGCCTCATACGCCATCCCCCCGGTCATGGCGCCGTCCCCAATAACGGAAATCACTTTATACTGCTCTCCCGTGATCTCCCTTGCCTCTGCATATCCCAGTCCTGCTGAAATGGAAGTAGAACTATGTCCTGTGTCAAAACTGTCACAGGCGCTCTCCTTACGTTTTGGAAAACCGCTCATACCGCTGAATTCCCGTAAATGGTCAAACCCTTCCCTTCTGCCTGTTAAAAGCTTATGCGTATAGGACTGATGCCCCACATCCCAGATAATTTTATCCTGGGGAAGCTGAAATGTAAGATGCAGCGCCATTGTCAGCTCCACCACACCCAGATTGGATGCAAGGTGCCCGCCGTTTTCTGATATTTTCTGAATCAAAAACTCCCGGATTTCTTCTGCCAGCACCGGAAGTTCAGATTTGTCCAGCTTCTTAATATCATTGGGTGCTTTTATCTTATCCAATACCATAGATAATACCCTCTTTCCTCGGTTATTTTTTCCTATGTATCAGTTCTATCATCAGTCTGGTGAGAAATTCATTTTTCACTACCAGGGCATTCATCCGCTCCACACTCTGCCTGGACAGACGCTCTACTTCCTGCCCAGCCCGTTCAACGCCAAATAGCGTGACCCAGGTAGTTTTATGATTTTTCTCATCACTGCCCACTGGTTTCCCCAGTTCTTCGGTGGTACTAGTCACATCCAGAATATCATCCTGTATCTGAAAGGCAAAACCCAGCTCTCCCGCCGCCAGTTCTATCTGCTTCTGCTCGCTGCCAGTAGCTCCCGCAAGAATTGCTCCGATGAGCATAGAAGCTTCCAGAAGGGCTCCCGTCTTTAAATGATAAATAAATGCCAGCATATCTTCTGACACAGTTTTGCCTTCAGACTCTATATCCACACACTGTCCTCCCAGCATTCCATGGATTCCGGCTTTCTTTGCAAGCACAGCCAAAGCCTTTCCAATCTGACTGTTTAAAGGTTCTAATTCAAATGCTTTTACTGCTGTTTCAAATGCATAGTTCAAAAGCCCGTCTCCGGCAAGAATCCCCATGGCTTCCCCAAACCTGGCATGAGTAGTTTTCTTTCCCCTGCGGTATTCATCATTGTCCATTGCAGGAAGATCATCATGAACCAGGGAATAGGTGTGAATCATTTCAATCGCTGCCATAAAGGGTTCAATCACTTTGGACCTGCCTCCAAATAGCCGGTAAGTCTCCCACATCAGTATAGGGCGCAGACGCTTCCCCCCCGCCTGAATACTGTAATTCATTGCCTGGATAACCGTTTGCTGGTAACCCTCGGCGGCAGGAAGATATTTCTCTATCACTGTCTCTGTCTGTCTGGTACGCTCCTCCAGTTCCATCTGAAAATCTTTATTCATCAAATGCCTCCAATTCTCCCTGCTGGTTCAGCAGAAGCATTTTTTTCTCCACACCGTCAATCTTCTCGTCACAGCATTTCAATTTCTGTATTCCCTGCTCATACAGAGAAAAAGAATCCTCCAGTGTCACTTCCCTGTCCTGCATTTTTTCTATGATCGCTTCTAGTTCCCGAAATAGTTCTTCCAGAGAAGCTTCCTGCTTTTCCTTACCCATTTTCACCGCTCCTTTCCTTGGAACCCTCAATCTGTGCTTTCTCTCCACTCTGCTGCCCGCCGGCACGTTCCATATGATGAATTTCCTGTACCAGAGCCTTTACCTGACCATTGAGCATATGGATATTCAGAACATCTCCCTGGTTCAGCAGTGTAACATCCCGCAGGCTTTTTCCCGCTTCATCTGACACAAACGCATATCCCATGCTTAATTTCTTCAAAGGAGACAGGGCCTCCAGCCGTCTTGCATATAATTCCACTTTATATTTCCTGTGGGCAATTGTCTGTTCCATATATATCCGCAGTTTATCTTCCAGCTCTGCCGCAGTCTGCCTTTTCTCATTTAATTGATTTTCCGGACTCAGCAGCTTTAGTTTTCCCTGGAACTGCCGGACCTTTTCCTGGCTCCGTTCCAGTTTCTCACAGATTCGGCGGTTTAACTCTAAACGGAAGGAAAGAAGTATCTCTTCTAATTCACGGATGTCATACACGGCAAGTTCCGCTGCAGCCGAAGGCGTAGGCGCTCTGAGATCTGCTGTATAATCAGCTATGGTAGTGTCTGTCTCATGGCCGACTGCAGAAATAACAGGTACAGAACACTCAAAGATCGCCCGGGCAACCACTTCCTCATTAAATGCCCACAGGTCTTCCATGGAACCGCCGCCTCTTCCAACAATCATAACATCTACACCAAGCTGTTCTAAGGCGTGGATTCCATTGACGATACTGGCCGCCGCCCCTTCTCCCTGAACCAGTGCCGGATAGAGTATGGTCTGCACATACGGGTTTCTCCTGCTGCTGATATTTTGGATATCCCGGATTGCCGCGCCTGTGGGCGCTGTAACAATTCCAAGGGTTTTAATATACTTTGGAATGGGCTGTTTATACTCAGGCGCAAACATTCCCATCTCTTCCAATTCTCTTTTTAGTTTTTCAAACCGCTGATACAAAAGCCCTTCCCCGTCCAGCAGTATTTCCCTGGCATAAAGCTGGTATTTCCCATCTCTTTCATAGACTGAAATGGAGCCAAGCACAATCACATTGTCTCCATTTTTCATAGAAAATCCCAGTCCTTTACGGTTTCCTGCAAACAGCACGGCCGGCAGCGCTCCCGTCTCATCTTTCAAGGTAAAATAAATATGGCCGGAAGTATGGTATTTGCAGTTCGAGACTTCCCCTTTCACATAGATGCGGTTCATCATAAAATCCTGGGTAAACATATTCTTAATGTAGGCATTCACCTGGCCTACCGTATATACATTCTTTGTCATACCAGTTTTGCAAGAATCCCGTTTATAAAAGAGGGCGAATCATCCGTACCATAGATCTTTGCCAGCTCCACAGCTTCATTAATTGCCACTCCTTCCGGAATATCCTCCTCAAATTTTATTTCATATACGGCAAGGCGGATCAAGGTTAGATCCACCTTCCCCATGCGGGTAGTTTTCCATCCCTGCGCCACCTGATTTACCATTTCATCAAGTTCCGGCAGACGGCTTACGATCTGTTCAAACTTATTCTGTATATAGAGCGTATCTTTCTCTTCCTCCTGCCCCAGCTCCTCCAAAAACAACTGGCGCTGTTCAGACAGGTCTCCCTCTTCATAGAACTCTGCACGGAACAACAGTTTAAATATCTTTTCTCTGATTTCTCTACGACTCATTCTGTTTCCTTTCTAAAAAAGGGTGTCATGAAAGACACCCTTAATTTACATAAACTGTTCTCGTCTTTACTTGTAAAGGTTCAATATTCAAGGTATCCGAACATTCCTGCTATCTGCGTTTTTCCATGTTCACACCTGCAATGCGTACATTAATACTGCTTACTTCCAGGCCCGTCATATTTTCAACTGCCGACTTTACTCTCTCCTGCACCTTAGAGGATACCTCTGGGATTCCATAACCAAACCGGATATTCAGCGCAACATCAACTTTTACCACATTCTCCTGCACTTCCACCTTGATCCCCTTGGACAGATTCTTCATACCCAGTTTGCTTACCAGTTCATTGGTAATATTGCCTGCCATGGAGCTTACGCCTTCCACCTCTGTGGCAGCAAGTCCTGCGATAATAGCAACCACCTCATCCGCAATCCGTACTTCACCCAGATTGTCGTCTTTTATCATATACGCTTTTCTGTCTTCCGCCATGTTTACGCCTCCTAAACTTATTCATTCTGTTATTATACCAGAATATCCAATTTTTGCAAAGGTATTCGAATGGTTTTATTTATTTTTTCTGCTTCTTGGGCGGCACTGACGTATACTCGTAAGGAGTTGCCTGATATACGTAATAGTTTAACCAATTCGTATAGAGGGTATTGGCATGAGCACGCCACTGCAGATTTGGACGTATGGTGCAGTCATTATCCACATAATAATTTTTTGGCATCTGGATATCCATTCCCCTCTCCTTATCCCTCATATATTCTGTATGCAATGTGATTCTGTCATATTCTGGATGCCCCATTACAAAAATCTTCTGCCCCGTTGTATCCATCAAAAGAAAAACTCCCGCCTCCTCTGACTCTGCCAGAATCGTAAGCTCCAACACCTTCTCAATATCTTCCCGCCGCACCTCTGTATGCCTGGAATGAGGGGCAAGAAAATAATCGTCAAAACCTCGAACCAGCGGAATCTTGCGGTTGCTCACCTTATGTTCAAATAATCCGAACATTTTTTCCTGCAATATGTATTTTGGAATTCCATAATGATAATATAGTCCTGCCTGGGCTCCCCAGCAAAGGTACATGGTGGAGGTCACATTGGTTTTTGTCCACTCGCAGATTTCTTCAAACTCTTTCCAGTAGTCTACTTCTTCATAATCCATCTGCTCCACAGGAGCTCCTGTAATGATAAAACCATCAAACTTCTTGTCTTTGATCTCGTCAAACATATTATAAAATTTGTTCAAATGGCTGCTGGAAGTGTTCCTGGATTCATGGCTGCTTACCGCCACAAACGTCACGTCCACCTGGAGCGGTGTATTAGACAATTCCCGCAGTATCTGCAGCTCCGTTTCTTCTTTTAAGGGCATCAAATTCAGAATTCCCACCTCAATGGGGCGGATATCCTGGTGCACCGCCCGGTTTTCATCCATAGTAAATACATTTTCCCTCTCCAGGGTCTCTCTTGCGGGCAGCCCGCTCTGAACCTTAATTGGCATACATCATTCCTTCTTTCTGCATTCTTTTTATGTGGCTTATGAAAAATTTTTCCTGCTTACGCATTCAGCATTTCCAAAAGTTCTTCTTCAGAAATAATTTTTATTCCCAGTTCCTGGGCTTTGGCAAGTTTGCTCCCGGCATTTTCTCCTGCAAGAACCATGGAAGTTTTCTTAGATACTGAGCCGGAAACTTTCCCTCCCTGGGCCTCAATCAGTTCTGCTGCCTCTTTCCTTCCAAGGCTGGGCAGCGTTCCGGTAACTACGAAAGTCAGGCCCTGGAATTTGGCGCCTAAGGGCTGTTCTTTTGACTGCAGGTTCACACCATATTCCCGCATCCGCTCCACCATCCGGCGGTTTTCCTCTTTTCCAAAAAATTCCAAAATGCAGTTAGAGCTGACTTCTCCAATATCGTTTACCTTCTGCAATGCTTCTGCGTCCGCTTCCATTAATGCATCCATACTCCGAAATTCTCTCAATATTGCCTTTGCAGCGGCTTTTCCCACATTTGGTATTCCCAATCCGGTCAGAAGCTGGTAAGCATCATTCTCCTTTGATTTATCAATTGCCCCCAGAAGCTTTTCGGTATTCTTTTCTTTCCCGATAATTCCCTGTTCAATCAATTCCTCTTTATATTGCCGCAGAGTATAGATATCTGCCACATCTTTCAGATACCCGCGCCGCACCAGTTCTTCCACATAAACAGTTCCAAACCCTTTAATATCCATGGCTCCCCTTCCCACAAAGTTTATAATATGCCGTTCTAATTGTGCCGGGCAGCTTGGAGAAGTACACTTAAGATCCGCAGTATCTTTCTCCCGCTGGGTCTTAGCGCCGCATACCGGACATTCTTCCGGCAGCCGGTAAGGTACTGTGTGGGCAGGCCGTTTATCTTTTAATACCTTCCGCACTTTTGGAATAATCTCTCCTGATTTATATACTAAAATCCTGTCCCCAATACGGATGTCTAACTCATCGATAAAGTCCTGATTGTGAAGGGTGGCCCTGGAAACACTGGTTCCACAAAGACGTACCGGCTCAAAAATCGCCGTTGGCGTAATCCTTCCGGTACGTCCTACAGACAGTTCAATATCCAAAAGAGTAGTTTCCTTTTCTTCCGGCGGGTACTTATATGCCACTGCCCACCGAGGCACTTTTGAGGTAGCCCCCAGAGTATCTCTCTGGGCAAACGAATTAATTTTTACCACTGCTCCATCAATGTCGTACCCAAGCGTTCCCCGGGTTTCCCCAATGGCAGAAATGGCATTCCAGACTTCTTCTTTCGTCCGGCAGACCCGGTAGTCATCGATCACCGGTATTTTATTCCGTTTCAAGTATTCATACCCCTGGGTATGCGTGTTAATTTCCATTCCCCGGATCTGTTGGATATTGAATACAAACATGGAGAGTCCCCGCTCCTTGGTCACCTTGCTGTCCAACTGACGCAGTGTTCCCGCCGCACAATTTCTGGGATTAGCAAATAACCGTTTTCCGTTCAGTTCCTGGATTTCATTGACTCTCTCAAAATCTTTATTTGTCATATAGACTTCTCCACGGACTTCCAGATATTCCACAGGTTCTTTTAATTTCTTCTTTACATCTGAAATCACTCTGGCATTGGCCGTCACATCCTCGCCAAAATTGACGCCGTCCCCCCTGGTCAACGCCAGATTCAGCGCCCCATCTTCATATCTGAGCGCCATAGACAAACCGTCAATCTTGTATTCTACAACAAATTCTGGATCTTCAAGCTGTTTCTGCATTTCTTCCACAAATGCTTCCACCTCTTCTCTGGAAAACACATCCTGCAGGCTCAGCATTGGCACATTATGTCTGACCAGAACCCCAGCTTCCCGTTTTGCTGTTCCACCCACTTTTTGCGTAGGGGAATCCTCTGTCAGCAAATCTGGAAATTCCTGTTCCAGCTTTTTTAATTCCTGCATTTTCATATCATATTCATAATCACTGATCTCTGGATTATCCTGATTGTAGTAACGTTCTATGTGATATTCCAACTCACTGCGAAGCTCTTTGACTCTCTGTCCGGCCTGATTCTTGTCCATATCCATGTTCCTGCCCTTTCTTTTCTTGATACAACTGCCAGCTATGGCTTCTGTCTGCAAGACCTTTTCTTTACCAGCGGATTGTCTCACTGGAAGAATCCTTTATCTGCTCTTTTAATTCGTCCCATTCTTCTGTGGTAATCTCCCTGTATGCCCCCTCTTTCAAATCTCCCAGCCTTATATTCATAATACGCACCCGTTTTAAATCCATCACCCGATAGTGAAAGACTTTGCACATCCTGCGTATCTGGCGGTTCATCCCCTGAGTCAGGACAATACGAAAAACCCGCCTTCCCGTCTTTTCAATCTGGCACGGTCTGGTAACAGCCCCTAATTCCTCTAAATAAACGCCATCTGCCATTCCCTGGAGAAATTCTTCTGAAATTTCCCTGTTTACTTTGACAATATATTCTTTTTCATGAAAATTACCGCTGCGCATGATTTTATTAACCAGTTCTCCCTGGTTTGTCATCAAAATCAATCCATGAGAATTTTTATCCAGCCTGCCAACAGGATAAATCCGTTGGGGATAATGTACAAAATCAACGATATTATTTTTCTCCTGTTTTTCTGCGGTGCACACGATTCCGCAAGGCTTATTTACAGCAATCAGTATCGTTTTCTCTTCTTTGGACACTAACTTTTTGCCATACCTAACCAAATCCCCAGGAGATACTTTATCTCCCATAACCGCCACTCTGCCATTAATGGTGATACGCCCCGCTTCAATGTGCCGGTCGGCCTCCCGTCTGGAACAGACTCCCGCCTCACTGAGATATTTGTTAATTCTTATCAACTCTGACATGTCCTCACCCTTTTTATTCTGTGATGATCTGTTATTACAGAAACTTCTTGAGCCGCTCAATATTCTCCTCTTCAAAATCCATCAGTTCTTCTGCAAGTTCATTGGCAAAGCTTCCCACTTTTTTGTTATTGTGCTTCACTTTTAACAAATCGGTAATTCCTCTGGTATTTCCCTGAATCATCATGTCTGCAACGTGATTGGTACTTATATTGAGCATCGTATTTGCCTGAACTGCTCCCCACAGCATTGCATTCTGCACAGCAGATTCTTTGGGCAGCAGACCATATTCCCAAAGCCCCGCTTCCGCCTTCCGTTCAAAATCCTGAAAACGGTTTCTCTCAGATGTGAGTTCATAGGCAAATTCCTGATTATATATTTTCCCCATCAGGGCGTCAATGGCTTTCATTGCCATAGATGCATTTCTTCTTGTCTCTTTTAACACATTAATTTCTTCTTGATTTCGCATAGCTTCCTCCTATTTGGTTTTACCATTAGGGTGAAGCATTTCATTAATTTTATACTGCATTTACAAGGAAAATTCAACCGATTGAAGGATTGGAAATTCATTTACAATGTATTAGGAAAAAAGAGAACTGCCCTTAGCGGGCAATTCTCCCTTCTGCTCATGCTTATGGATATTTCAAATTCCAAGACAAAGACTAATTCGCCAGCAATAAATCTGTCCTGATATATCCGGTAGTTCCATTCCATTCTACTTTTGTCCAGCCTTCTGCGTAACTCAAAATCACCTTGATGCTGTCGCCAACGGCTGTAGTTCCCACAAGTTCTGCAGATTCATTCATGGACACCCGGACGTTATAGCCGTCAGTAGCTGTTAAAACTTTTCCTTCCGGTACATAATTGACTCCGCTGGACTCTCCTTCATCAGAACTCTCATCTTCTGCTGACTCTTCCGGTTCCTCTGGCTTCTGTTCTGGTTCTTCCTGCTTCGGCTCTTCTGGCTTCTGTTCTGGTTCTTCCTGCTTCGGCTCTTCTGGCTTCTGTTCTGGTTCTTCCTGTTTCGGTTCCTCTGGCTCTTCTCCCGGCGTGTAAGTATCTTTCCACTTCGTAATAGCCTTCGCCACTTTATTTACTTTCTTCTGAAGCTTCTTATCACCTTCCAGAATCTTGTCATACCGTTCCTGGATATCTGTCCGAAGCTTTTCGATATTTTCACTCTCTTCAAATTCTTTAATTAACTTAAGAACCTTTTTATTGGTCTTTTGTTCATTTATTTCACGATTGAAAGAACTATATTTATTATTGATAAAAAGTTCCCCTTCCTCACTTGTCTGAACATAGAAAACATTCATTCCTGGAAGGGCTTCTTCTGCTCCGGCAAATTTCATGTCGTATGCTGCTGACACAATATATTCATCTTCTGCCTTTCCTGTCTCTACGATACAGGTCACATTATCATAACTTTCCACATGTTTATTCATCATCTTAATATAATCTTTCTCCATATCAGAAAGATGCTTGGTCAGACTTGAGAGCTTGTCCAAGTCCCCTGCTGCGTAGGAATTATAATAAGTGGACACCAGTTCCTGAATCTCTGGATTTGTTTCATTCTCTTTGCTGTCCTTTGTGCCCTCGTCACCCTCTGCATGTTCTGTACCGCCCTGATTGCCCTGTTCTGTTTCTTCTTGCTGCGTATCCTGTGCTCCAGGGGAAGAATTACCATTATTCTTATCGTTGCATGCACTGACAAATAGTACTAAAACAAGAGCAGCGGTCATGGCCCCTGCTGAAACATACTTAACATTTGCTTTACAAAATTCCTTAATTTTATCTATACTAAATGTTGAACCTGTATTCTTATTATTCTTCATATAATCTCCTTTATCTATCTACGCAGTTTATTCTAAACTGTAACCATATACACAAAATCTCCTGCCGCACTCCGTCTGACAGGGAGATTGACATTAATAGTTCCAAATGCACCCAGAGGGAATCGAACCCCCAGCCCCAGAACCGGAATCTGGTATTTTATCCGTTAAACTATGGGTGCTCACTGTTTATTTTTTCGAGCTAAATTAGTATAGCACACTTTTTTCTAAAAATCAAAAGATTTTTGCAAGAAATTATAATTTCTGTATTTTCTTTACAATTTCTTCTGCAATTTCTTCTGCTGTACGCCCGTCTGTAGCAATTACTACATCTCCTGCTGCCTGATAGTATGGATTCCTCTGCTCCAGCAGTGTACGGATATATTCTACATTCATGTTTCCATTTAATACGGGGCGTCCATGATCTCCCCTTACCCTGCTCAAAATAGTCTCCGGCTCTGCTGTTAATAATACAATAATTCCGTTTTTTTTCATTAATGCAGTATTTCGTTCCCGCATTGCCATTCCGCCTCCGCAGGAAATGATGTTACGCACTGCAGTCTGCAATTCCTGCAGCAGCATTGTCTCCATGTCCCGAAACGCCTGTTCTCCCAGAGTTTTAAATATTTCTGTAATACTTTTTTCCTGCTGGGATGAAATCCTGGCGTCTGTGTCTATTTCTTCATAATCCAGCCTCTTGGCAAGACTGTGGGATACTGTAGTTTTTCCAGTCCCCATAAATCCAATCAGGTATATATTCTCTTTCATTTCAAATTCATACTTTCTGAAATCTTATTCAATATTAAATCCGTATCTTCTACCGGAAGCTGTCCCGGCGCTGAAGCTGTCCCAGCGCTTGCAAAGGTCATACAGGAACCAAAAAGCTGTCCGCCGATTCTGGAAACTGCGCCCAATCCTCCCATAGCCATAGCCACAAGGGGATAACCCGGATTTTCTTCTCTCATACACGCTGTAACTTCCATGAGCCGAAGTACATCCAGCGGACTTTTGGGCATGACTGCAAGTTTCCCAATATCTGCCCCTGCTGATTCCATCTGCCGCAGTTCCTGCCGCATTCTCTCCATATCAGGCGTATGGGAAAAATAATGCTGGGAACCAATCACCCGCTGGCCAAAACTATGAAGAGATGCAATTAATTCTGGAGCATTTGACAGTTCTGAAACTTCTACATCCAGCAGATCCGCCATACCGCTCTTTGCTATATTCTGCAGAAGCATAACATATTCCTGCTCTGCTATTGCCTTCTGGCCTCCCTGCTGTTTACTGCGGAACGTACATAATAATACCATATTTCTGCTCACTTCCGCCAGCCGGCCCAATACCTCTTCTACCTGGTTCCATTGTCCCACTTCTACAAACCAGTCCATACGCCATTCCAGGGCTTGCGCCACTTGTCCTGCCGCCTGCTCTGCCGCCTCATATATCTCATTCTTCCCGGTTTCCGTCACTGGTATACAGATTAAAGGCTTTCCTGAACCCAGGGTATATTGTTTTATCCTCATACTGTTTCTTCGCTTTTCCTAAAGTATTTTACCAAATTATATACTAAGAAAACAAAAGCCGCAAGTCATTGACATATTTTTTATTTTATTTTAAGATATTTTAG
>CATNCF010000044.1 GCA_950097145.1 uncultured Lachnospiraceae bacterium | reverse complement strand
GCTTACTGTTTTTAGGTCGCATCTTTTATGCTGTTCTTGAATTTCAAAACCGGTTCCCCGGCTTCTCCGTTTTCACGGAAACTCTTTTGAATCTTTCAAGGTTATTTCACTGTTCAGTTATCAAGGTCCTCTGTGCTGTCTTGCGCGACAACTTCTATATCTTATCACAGTTGTTCGTGTCTGTCAAGCACTTTTTTCATTTTTTTAAATTTCTTTTTGAAATCTTATTTACTTTGTCGCTTCTCACGCGACGAAATTTATATTAGCATGTCCTATTTTAAATGTCAATACTTTTTTTTATTTTTTTCCAAAAACTTGTAAAAGTTTAGTCCAGCCCCTTTGAAACCGCCCGCAAACTGCCTGCATTGCAGGCGATAGCGCCTACATCATAATACGAATTCATATATACTATGATAAGATTCCCATAATAAATTGTTCAATTAAATTGTTCTCATACAACAGCTTCAAAAAAACATTTCGCTGGATGCTTTCCATCATCTGTCTTCCCCATTCACTTCCCTGACACAGCGCCACCGGCAAAAATAAAAGCCACACCACAATCAGCCCCTGGACAAGACCTGTCAAAAGACCTGCCACATGATTGATGCCATTTAATACTGGAAGTTTTGTAATCAAATCTAAAACATGTATTAGTACAAGCATTATCATATAAACAATAAGAAATGACAGCACCCAGGCCGCCCTTTGCAAAATCTGCCCCGCAATAAATTCTCCAATTTTTTCATAAACCCCTGAGTTTTCCAACAGTCCGCCTGCCTGTTCTACCACATTTCCTTCAAAAATATCCTGAATTTCCTGCGGTATCTCCAAACCAAAAAAATTTAATCCTTGTTGTTTCTCTGCATCCTTCTCTTCCTTCTGCCATGTCTCCTCCGCAGCACATTCTTCCATATATTCTGTACATTTTTCCTGGATAGCGTCGTATAAAGGAGTCTTACTCTGAAGAAATTCAGACACATAAGGTGTCAATACCGTGGCAAGCCCAATCGCCAAAAAAATTGCCACCATAGAAAACAGTACCCGTACCAGCCCACGCAAATATCCATGCAGTCCGAATCCTGCCAAAATTATCACTACTGCCACAAAAATCATATCCATTCTGTCCACTCCTATTTAAGTCTGATCTTCTGCGTCTCACCTTCTGCCCAAAATATGTAATCCCGGATTCCTCCGCCAGACATTATCTTTAAAATATTTTTCTTAAAATTCCCGTGAAATTTCTCAATTCCATGGAGCGTATAAATAATACATTCAGAATCTGCCCGTACACATACCTCGTCATTTGCCAAAAACTCAATTTCCTGATACTTAATGTCAAAGTCCTTCGCAAGTATCTCTTTCCCATTTAAATCAAACACTTGAAGTCTATATGGTTCTTTTTTATTTTCATTATTAAACACAAATCCTACATATGCTTCATTATAAAATATACTCTGGATTTCTTGTTCTAAAGAAATCTGGGCTTTTACCTGGGGCTTCTGTTCCCCTTCAAAAATCACTGTTTGTCCGCTTCCAAAAGCTGCCATGACATTATTCGTAAGAAATTCTATCCTGGGAAAAATCATATCAGCATAAGAATACTGGCAAACGATATTATCAATCTCATTCTGTCCTGCCGAGCCAAAATTATAAAAAACAACCGTCGTCTTCACAGTTCCCTCATTGACATCCAGCAGTGAAGCCGCCAATTTCTTACCATCATTGGAAATACTGATATCGACTGGATAACCTGTATTTTCCGTGTGAAGTTCCCCTTCTGCAAGAAACTTTCCTTCTCTATCATATACATGGATAGAACCCGTTCCATTCTCTTCCATTAAAACGGCCACTTCTCCCTGATTCGCCACCTGTACCCGCTGAATCGGCATAGTTGTCCTGATTTCTCCGCAGGGGCCCTGCCTGTCCATGATATAAACTTTTTCTCCCTTTTTATCGGCAACTACAGCGTAGCTTTCACAGGTATCTACCATAGGTGACTGCATTTCATAAGTCTGATTCCAGATTATTCGATTGTCTGCATCCACGCAGGAAGCTCCATCCTTATTATATTTTATAACATTCTCGTTAAACGTTGTAAAAAATGTTCTGTCGGAATCTTTCCGCTCCACAGAACTTAAAACCTCATATTCCTTATAACTCCTGGTCTGTATGTAAATATAGACTCCTGTTACTATCCCTAACAGCAAAATAACCACAAGCGCCGTCAGAAGCAGAATTCGCCTGCGGTGCCTGTGGATTTTTTTATTCATTTCATTTATATCTGATGATTTTACCACCCGGTATGCTCTTTCTTCCAAAACTGCACCTCCATACATCAGTATAGCATACTCCGGCATTCTTTGCATTAAATTATTTTATGGAAGAAGCAGCCGCTGCCCCGCATAGATTTTATCTCCATCTTCAATGCCATTCACTTCCTTCAGCGTCCGTATCATACTCTTATTTTTATAAACGCTGTCACATATTGTGCTCAGTGTATCCCCAGGCTGTACCGTATAATAGCGGGGTTCCCCGGCCTGACCTGCCGTTTCCTGAGTCTTGTCCTGCTTCTCTTCAGGCTGTGCGCCACCGGAGGAGTTATCCGATGTGGTATCTTCCTCTTTCTGTTCTGATTTAGTATCTTTAGGCTCTTCTGAATTTAAATCTTTACTCTCATCCTTTTCTTTTGGATTTACACTTTTACTCTCTTCTGGATTTTCAGACTTTTCCCTGGACGTTCCAGATAAACTTTCTTCTGGATTTTGTGAATCATCTTTTGCCGTCTTATCTTCCTTCTCTCTTGCCTGGTTTTTGGCACTATCTTCCAGGGGAGATATCTGAGATTCTATGCTTTCCACTACCAGCCCTTTATCCTCGTGTGAACTATTTGTTTTAGGTACAGGGGACTGCGGATTCATCACACGCAGAACTTCTTCCACTTTCTGCATTTTCCAATAATTATTAATTGTGGTAATTCCAATCACACTGATGACCACCAGAAGAAATGAAGAAGCTGTATACAGAAGCTTCCGGCTCTGCTGCTCTCTGTTTTTTCCCTGCCGTTCCAGAATAGTTCTTCGATAAGCTTCCAAAGCCTCTTCTGCCTGACTTTTAGGTTCCTCCAGATTGCTTTTTGCAAAAATCTTATTTTGAGAAGGATTTTTGGGTTTTCCTAATCCTTCTTTCATCTTTTTCTCTGCTTTTTTCTCTTGTCTGCGCATCTGATCCAGCATGGCTTTTGCATCACGCTCTGTTTTCCGGGAATTTTCCTTTTTATCTTCCAGCTCGTCCAGTTCTTCCACAATCTGCATCGTCTCTTCATTATGAAGGTCTTTTCCAGATTCAGATTTCAGTTCCGGTATTTCCTCCAGCGTTTCCGCCGCCTTTAGCTCTTCTAAAAGTTTCTCTTCCTCTTCCCGTTTACAAATCATATACTCCTGCATAGCAAGATTTTTTTCATAATAAATGTAATAGCCTTCCCGTTTCTGCAGATAACCCTGCTCATATACAAAAAACAGCTCCTCCTCTTCTAAAATATCCATCAGCATTAGGATTTTGTCCCTGCCCGAAAAATATTTTCGATGCGCCGCTTCCACTGCCGGAGACAGTTCCATAACTTGTCCTGCTTTTCCGAGAAACCAGCCCACAATCACCAAATCCGGAAAATACTGCTTTTCTTCTTTGTAAATGTAATCCCAAAAGCTGTCATCCAACGAAATGGAATCCCATTGAAACACTGCTGCGCTGCATTCTACAAGACCGCTGATAAAAGTATAGCGGATATCCTTTTCTACCTGGCTTTTTCCTAAAAATACCGCCGCACAATTTTCCTTGCTCTTTGCCATATTTCTAAGGTATGTATAAACATAGTCCTCCAGATATATCTTATGTCTTCCTCTGGGGCTTCCTTCCTGCCGGATATTTTTGGGCAGGCAGATAGTTTCTTCTTTTTTATTGGGGTTTTCTTTTGAAGATTCTTCTTTACAAATTATTTCAATCATGCTGTCACCTCTTTATCCAATGGTAGCACACATAATCTGCATTTTTTGGAAATCTCTGTCACACTTTCAAAAAACTTCTCGACGAAAACCCGCAGTATTTTTCCAATTCAGACAAGTTATAACTCTGTTCTTCCTTCCAATGCACGAAGGAGTGTCATCTCATCAATATACTCCAAATCACCGCCCACTGGCACCCCGCTTGCTATTCTTGAGACTTTAATTCCTGTAGGCTTAATTAGTTTGCTGATATACATTGCCGTTGTCTCCCCTTCCAGGCTGGAATTAGTGGCAATGATAACCTCCTCCACTTCTGCCTGCAGGCGCTGCATCAGTTCTTTGAGCTTGATATCCCCCGGCCCGATTCCCAGCATGGGAGAAATGGCGCCATGCAGTACATGATAGACTCCTTCATACTTATTTGTTTTCTCATATGCCGCCAGATCTCTTGTATCTTCCACTACCATAATAGTTTTATGATCCCGGTCTGTATTGCTGCAGATAGGGCACAGTTCACTGTCTGTGAGCGTAAAACAAGATTGACAGTACCTTACTTTCTGCCTGGCTTCCAAAATCGTGGAAGACAGCTTCTGAACATGGTCTGTTGGCATATTCAGAATATGAAAAGCAAGCCGCTGTGCCGACTTGCTTCCAATTCCAGGCAGAGAAGACAATTCTTCAATCAGTCTGCTTATCTGTCTGCTGTAATAATCCATTTGTTCCTCCTGGTCAATCACCTGTAAAATACGTTTATTTAAAAGGGAAATCCTCCCCCAAGTCCTCCCGTTATCTTTGACATAGACTGCTGAGACGCTTCTTCAATCTGGCGGAGCGCCTCGTTCACTGCTGCCATAATCAGATCCTCCAGCATTTCAATATCATCTGGATCTACTACTTCCTCTGCCAGCTTCACTTTGGTTACTTCCTTTTTACCAGAAATGGTCACTTCTACTGCCCCGCCGCCTGCAGATGCTGTAACTTCTTTTTCTTCCAGCTCTTTCGTCGCTTCCTCCATCTGTTTCTGCATTTTCTGCGCCTGCTTCATCAGATTATTCATATTACCGGGCATCCCTCCCGGAAATCCTCCACGTCTTCCCATTTATAGTTCCTCCTGTTCTTCAATTGTGATTTCCATATTTATGATTTTTTCCAGATCCACATAGGTCTCTTCCACTGGACGGCTGTTTTCATTTAATACAATCTTAAAAGGAATTTCTCTTCCTGTTTTTTTTGCCATGGCAGCTCTTAATTCTTCCTGATGTTCCTGTGTATTTACAAAAGCTTCTGCCACTTCATCCTCCAAGATAAGAGAAAGCTTACCTGCCTCTGTCATAGATGGACGTGCCATCCTAAGATAATTCTTCAGTCCTCCTGGCAGTTCCTCTAAAATAGAGCGCCAGTTTTTTATTACCTGCTGCACATCCTCTGGAACCGCCCTGGGCAGTTTAACAGCAGGCGCCTCTTTGTTGGAAGCATCCTTTGAAACATGAATTCCCTTATTCTTTTCCTGTTCTGCGCCTGCTAAAGATACTATGGGAATTCCGGCTTCCAGCTTCTGCTCCAGTTGTTCAATCCGAAGAACCAGGGAATCATAATCCCTCTCCATCTCTGGTTTACACAACTTAATTAAGGCGACCTCTATCATCACCCGTTTCTGCACTGCATACCGAATCTGATTGGAAAGTTCTGAAAACACCCGGATATAGCGCATAAGCTGTATCGTTTCCACCATTTCCGCTTCTTCCTTCAGCAGCGCCAGGTTTTCACTGGAAATATCCAAAACATCCTCCATATTATCAGAACTCTGCAATAAAAGCAGATTTCTAAGATACCAGGTAAAATCCGTGACAAACTGTCCAGGTTCCCTCCCCTGAATCATTAGTTCCTCCAATTGCAATATCACACCGGAAATATCCTTTTTCATTATTTTACGAAGCATATTGGAGAATACCTCTGTATCTACTGCTCCCAATACCTCAAGCACGCGGTCATAGGTGAGATTTTGCCCCAGATAAAATGCAATACACTGATCCAGCAGGCTTAACGCATCTCGCATAGAACCGTCAGCCGCCTTTGCAATATAGCGCACTGCTTTCGGCTCCACTTGTACCTGTTCCCGTTTCATCAGTTCCGCGAGCCGTTTTGAAATGGTATCTATGGTAATGCGCCTGAAATCATACCTCTGGCACCTTGATAGTATGGTAACTGGAAGCTTACTGGCTTCTGTGGTGGCAAGAATAAAGATGACATAAGAAGGGGGCTCCTCCAAAGTTTTCAGCAGCGCGTTAAAGGCTCCTATAGAAAGCATATGAACCTCATCGATGATGTAGACTTTGTATTTGCCCTCAGTTGGTGAATATGCCACTTCCTCACGTATCTCGCGGATATTATCCACACCGTTGTTGGAAGCGGCATCTATTTCTATCACATTCAGAGAACTGCCCGACGCAATTGCCTGACAGGAAGGGCAGTTCCCGCAGGGACTGCCGTCTGCGGGATGTTCACAGTTCACTGCCTTTGCAAAAATTTTGGCAATGGTAGTTTTGCCTGTACCCCTTGTCCCGCAGAACAGATATGCATGTCCCACTCTTTCTGCTTTAATTTGATTTTTTAGCGTAGTTACAATATGCTCCTGCCCTTTGACATCCTGGAATTCCTGGGGGCGGAACTTGCGGTATAACGCAGTATACGACATATTTAATCACCAAAACTGATTCCCATCAGCTTAGCTTCCTTAATAATCTTAGAACCTGGCTCTACTGTCTTAAGTTTGCCTGCCACATCTGCCAAAGGCACTTTTTTGGTATTTCCATTAATCATGGCAACCATATATCCATAGTCTTCTTTCAAAATCAGGTCAGCCGCTGCTGCACCCAGTCTGGTACAAAGTACCCTGTCATAAGGACAAGGACTTCCTCCCCGCTGAGTATGGCCGGGAACAGTTACACGCACTTCACATCCCGACTTTTTCTGAATCCGCTCTGCCACCTCATAGGAAACAGAAGGATACTGATAATTTTTCTTCTTTTCTTTCAATTCTTTCTTGCTGAGAGCCGCATCTTCCTTAGAAATAGCGCCTTCTGCGACAGCAAGAATGGTAAACCCTTTTCCGGCCTTGCTCCTTGCCTCAAGGGCCCCTATTACTTTATCAATATCATAGGGAATCTCCGGCAGCAAAATAATATCCGCCCCCCCTGCGATCCCTGCATACAAGGTCAGCCAGCCAACTTTATGCCCCATAACTTCTACAATAAACACACGGTTATGAGATGCTGCAGTTGTATGGATACAGTCAATTGCTTCGGTAGCAATATTGATAGCGCTCTGGAACCCAAAGGTCACATCTGTTCCATAGATATCATTGTCAATGGTTTTGGGCAGATGAATGACGTTCAAACCCTCTTCACGCAGAAGATTCGCTGTCTTCTGGGTTCCATTCCCCCCCAGAATCACCAGACAGTCCAGACAGAGCTTGTGATATGTCTGCTTCATAGCCTCTACCTTGTCCAAACCATTCTCATCCGGCACCCGCATAAGCTTAAACGGCTGTCTTGAGGTTCCTAGAATCGTGCCTCCTTTGGTCAGGATTCCAGAAAAATCTTCCGAAGTGAGTAATCGGTAATTTCCATAAATTAAGCCTTTATAGCCTTCATAGAAACCATAGACCTCTAAATCCTTCACATTTTTACTGAGTCCCTTGACAACACCGCGCATTGCAGCGTTTAATGCCTGGCAGTCGCCGCCGCTGGTCAACATTCCAATTCGTTTCATGACTTCACATCCTTTGCATTTTCTTTATTTTTAACTATGATAAATAATTATATCCCAAATTTTTACTCTTCACAAGATTTTTCATTTGCATTTTTAAAAATATTTGTTATACTTTATGTGTAAGCACATCTGGAGGAGTACCCAAGTGGCTGAAGGGTCTGGCTTCGAACACCAGTAGGCCGGCAATCCCGGCGCGGGGGTTCAAATCCCCCCTCCTCCGTTTCTTTTTATCCCTATTACATATCCATAGTAAGAAAGGTTCACTGTATTTATGAAAATTTTTTTCCCCCTTTTATTATACTTTTGTCTGTGCACGCTCCTATTTTGGGGCTGCAGCAGCCCCAAAACAAACGCTGCAGATTCAATAAAAGCAATCTACGACTTATATATTCTGGGTGACGCCAGCGGAATTTCCGCCTTAGGAATGACGACGGAAGATATTGCTGCTGCACAGCAGGCCTACGATAACTCCCTGAAAGAAATGATCCGCAGCAATTTTGCTGCCAGCGGCCAGGTAATTGCGGAAGACACTCTGGAAGAACTCTGTGCTGTCCGAAAGGAAGCCTTTGCAAAAATGAGCGCTTCTGTGGAAGTTAGGGACGAATCTGACGGAAAGGCAACTGTTGTGATTCACACCACCTATTTTAATGAATCTGCCCTGGATGCTGACGCATTCTACCAGGCCAAAGAAGAAACATTACAGATGTTCTTTGATGCTCCAGAAGAACAACAAGCATATCTTATGGACGTTTATACCCAGAATCTGATTACCGCTTACCAAAATGTATCTCCTTCTCTGGATACTTGTGATGTTACCGTAGAGTGTGTCGTTCACAATAAAACCTGGGTTCCCGCAAGCATGTCCTCTTTTGGCGCCGATCTGGCCCTTGCTCTCACCGGCAGGAATGGTATCGATGAATCATAGGGAATTGCCTTTCTGCAGAAGCATTCCCTATGACAAACTTCAAAAAAGTCTGGCAAAATATATCTGCCGTTTAAGATATAGGTCTATTTGTTTCTATCAAGACATAAGATGTAGAAAGTTTTATGGGAGCATATCATATGTCTGAATTTCATCGAATGATCACATACCTCTATTTGTATGAGCAGGGAATCAAGAACCGGAACATTGGATTTGCGAAAGTGGAACAAAGAGAACAGCATTGTCTCCTGGAAATACATATGAAAAACACCGGATGCAGCCTGTCTCCTGTCCAGGTATATTTTTATGTACAAAAAGGACAGCAGCTTGGCGGTATTCTTCTGGGGAAATTTACCCTGAACCGTGGAAGCGGGGAATTCAAAACGGCTGTAGACACAAAAAATATTGGAGAAAGCGGGTATCCGCTGGAACATGTAAAAGGAATTTACATACCTCTTACGGAGCGAACCATGCTGGTAAGTCAATGGGATGATGATGAATTCCGCAGAGAATCCTTTGTAGATCTGGCGGATTTGCCTGTTCAAATGAAACAGCCTGTCCCAGACTCAGAGCTTTCAGGTTCTTCGGAAGCGCCCGTATCTTCGGAGAATCAGAAATCTGGCGATACTTCTGCCCCCCCTGTACCTTTGGCAAATCAGGAATCTTCCTCCTTTGGCGGCATGGCGGCACTGCCAGAGCAAGAATCTCCCCAATCGCAAGAGAATGCTATAACTGAAAAGGTGCAGGAACCTTCTCAATTACTGGAAAATCCTTCAGCACCGCCAGTTCAGGATCCTCCCAGCCCGCCAGACACCCCGGCACTTTCTACACCTGAATCATCTTTTGAAGAAAAGGCAGCAGAATTTTTACATGCGGCCCAAACCTCTGTATCAGAAACTCCCGCCGGGACAAAGGACGCCTTAAAGGCGGTGGAAGCTCTTCCTATAACAGAACGAAAACCTGCTGCATTCCACACATTCAGCAGAACTCCCCGTAATGCAAAAACCAGCACCACATCAGAACCAGACAAGGACAATAGCCAGCAAAAATCAGAGTCTTCTGAAGACTGGCGCCTGCGCTGGCGTTTTATTCTGGAAAATTATCCAGTAATGACGCCGTTTTCCGGTGATGAAAATACGCTCTGTGTAAGATTAGAATTAAAAGATATCCGGCAGCTGCCCAAACAATTCTGGTATTTTGGAAACAACAGCTTCCTGCTTCATGGCTTTTTCAATTACCGTTATATTATCCTGGGCATGACAGAAGAATTCGGAGTAAAAAAATGGTTTATCGGTATTCCTGGAGTTTTTCAAAATCCAGAACGAGTGATGGCCGCCCTGTTCGGTTTCCCGGAATTCCGCAGTGAAAAGCCTTCTTCTATCAATACCGGACAGTTTGGCTACTGGTACCGATATCTCAATGAGCTGTCCCAGCCCGCCAAAACAACTCCTTCCTGAATATCTGGCAGTTCCTCAGCTTGTCTCAATGGCTGCCTGAGGAATATCCAGAATATCTCCAGGCAGCAGAGCGTACACCTCATGGTCTCTCCAGGCGCCATGAAGCTTTACGCTCTGCCTCTTCATCCCTTCTTTTACAAATCCCAGTTTTTCCAGAAGGTTCTTTGACGCTCTGTTTTCTGGCTGCACCAGCGCCTCAATCCGATGCAGTTTCATTTCTCTAAACGCAATATCAATACACTTTAAAATACTCTCACTGGCATATCCTCTTCTCCAAAACCTCTGATCAAATTTATAACCAAATTCACAAGACTGGTAAGGTTCCCATCTGATCTGCTGGAGCGATACCGTGCCGATAATCTGGTTTTCTCTTCCTTTCTCGTACACCCAGAAACGAATAAATGTTTGTTTTACTGCAAGATTGTATTCACATTGAAGCAATGTCTTTTGATATTGTTCTGTATAAAAATTCTCAGGACGATCTATCTCATATTGTTCAAAAACCTCCTGATTGTCTAGATAAAACCGCAGCACCTGTCCCGCCGCAGTGCCTGGTAAAATCTGCAGGATAAGCCTGTTTGTCTCATAATTCATTTTCATTTGCATATTCCTCAAATTTGTTTTAAACTATGAGCATATTTTATCATATAATTTACAGGAGTGTATATGGAAGAACAGGAAAAATTTATGAAAGAAGCCATACGTCAGGCGAAAAAAGCCGCTAAAATTGACGAAGTTCCCATTGGCTGTGTAATTGTATACAAAAGAAAGATTATTGCCCGTGGATATAACCGGAGAAATACAGATAAAAACACCCTTGCCCATGCAGAACTCTCTGCCATTAAAAAAGCAAGTAAAAAACTGGGCGACTGGAGGCTGGAGGGCTGCACCATGTATGTGACACTAGAACCATGCCAGATGTGTGCCGGCGCTATTGTTCAGGCGCGGATAGACAAAGTCGTTATCGGCAGCATGAATCCCAAAGCCGGCTGTGCTGGTTCCGTATTGAATTTGCTGCAGATTTCCGCTTTTAATCATCAGACAGTCGTGGAAAAAGGCATTTTAGAAGAGGAATGCTCCCATATGCTCAGCAATTTTTTTAAAAATCTCAGAGAAAAAAAACGGCTGGAAAAAGAAATTACCGCTAAAAGCCTCCTGGATAGTTGACTTTTCTCCTAAAACACGCTATACTTAAGTCTCCGAGCAGCCGGGGCGTTAGCGGTGCCCTTTACCAACAATCCGCTACAGTTGGGGTGATGCTCTGCCCCGGGTTTGTGACTGTGGGGCTGCCTTTTATAAGTGGTGATGACGTTTGGGTCTTACGCAATGGAACTCTGTGAACCGTGTCAGGTTGGGAACAAAGCAGCACTAAGCAGAATCTTTCATGTGCCGTAAGGCAGCCTGGATCGAGCTAACTGTAAGAGTAACGTCCATGGTCAGAATTCAAAGCAGAGCGCTCGGATTTAAAATATCTGGAAAAAATTTCAAGTCCCTTTGCCCTTGACATCTGTGTGCAAAGGGACTATATTTATTTTGTTAATAATAATGATTACTATTATCTTTATGGAGGGAATATCATTGACCAAGCACAGCCGTCAGAGAGAATGTATCAAAGAATTTCTGACAAACCGGTTTGACCATCCCACCGCCGAAACCATATACCTGAATGTAAAAAAGGAATTTCCAAATATCAGTCTGGGAACAGTTTACCGGAATCTGTCACTGCTGACAGAACATGGAGAAATCCGAAAACTCTCTACTAGTATAGGCCCTGACCGTTTTGACGGAAATACAGCCCCTCATTATCATGTGTTATGTACGCAATGCGGCGGTGTGCTGGATCTTAATATGGAAAGCATCGATCATATCAACACGCTTGCCGGAACAAAATTTGAAGGCGAGATTTCAGGACATGTCACTTACTTTTTGGGCAAATGCCCTGAATGCCTGAAAAAAGAAATTAAAAATTAGTGTTGACATACACCAATACTTATGCTATTTTAATATCAGTAACAATTACTGTTATTAGCAAAGAAAAATTATAAATTCATATATAAGAAAGGAAGACAAAATAATGAAAAAATTTGTATGTAATGTATGCGGTTATGTTTACGAAGGAGATGCAGCACCAGAGAAATGTCCACAATGTAATGCACCAGCTTCCAAATTTACGGAGCAGAGCGGTGAGAAGACATGGGCTGCTGAACATGTAGTTGGCGTAGCACAGGGCGTTTCTGAAGATATCATGGCAGACTTAAGAGCAAACTTTAATGGTGAATGCACCGAAGTTGGCATGTATCTGGCTATGGCAAGAGTTGCACACAGAGAAGGCTATCCTGAAATTGGTTTGTATTGGGAAAAGGCTGCCTACGAAGAGGCAGAACATGCTGCAAAATTTGCTGAATTGCTGGGTGAAGTTGTTACCGACAGCACCAAGAAGAATCTGGAACTGCGTGTAGAAGCTGAAAATGGTGCAACCGCTGGCAAATTTGACCTTGCAAAACGCGCAAAAGCCGCAAACTTGGATGCAATCCATGACACCGTGCATGAGATGGCAAGAGATGAGGCTAGACATGGAAAGGCATTTGAAGGGCTGCTTAAGAGATATTTTGGCTAAGAAAAAACACAAAACAAGATTTTACAGAGGAACGGGTATGAAATGCCTGTTCCTCTTTTTGCTCATTTACACTCTTTTGTATCATGATAGAATTCCTGTATTTTTCAGACGCCTCTTATAAAAAAACGATAAAAGCCGATACAAATAATAGAATTTATGACATAATGGAGGAAAAAAATGGTAACGGATATCAGAACTGTATTAGATTCCATGGAAAACTCCTTGCGGCTGCAGATTCAGTCAAACGCCGAACGGCGGGCTGCAAAAGCAGAGCAGGAAGAAAAAGAATTTAAAGAAAAACTGATGAAAGCCGCTGTAAGCAAGATGGAACTAGACGGTAAGGCCGCCCAGATTCATGGTACGCAGGATGCTGTGCGCCGGGATCAGCTTATGGCGCTCATGATGGCAGGTTTTTAATCATGCAGATGCGAAAAAGGAGCTGGTATGTTTCGTTCAGCTCCTTTTAATAGTTCAGCAGTTAAATATCAATCTTTAACTGCTGAACTGTTGCTTCTAAATTTTAATTCAGCAAAGCCCGCAATAACATAATGTGATACTCTTCATCCTTGATAATCCTTGCCAGCACTGCAACGACACAATCGTCTTTTATCATCTTGATATGCGCTTCATACTGGGTAATTGCGGCCTTTTCTGCTTCTATATCTGCAAGCAGCATTCCCTTTGTCTGTTCTGGAATCTTCAGATACTCCGGCGTCCACATTTTTCGGCGTCCGTCACGAAATCTTGCTGTGAAATCAACAGTTCCTCCCAACAAAACAATCAGTTCCCCCAGTTTCTGCAGATGCATCATCTCTGCCATAGCAATCCCGAGAAGGGTCTTTGCCAGAGGACAATTTTCGCCGGACAAGCGGTTCTCATTATTAATATACTGAGTAATTGCAGACAATTCCGACACTGCACCGCAATAATCTATACTAAGCAGATTTGCATACGCCTGATTTCTCTCCCGCACCTGAATTGGCGGATAAGGTAAATCCATCATGATCGGCTTTTGCCCCATAAAGTTACAAGTATTGACCAAAATATTTTCTTTTCCATCCATAGACAGCATCTCCTTATACATCATCATTTACAAAAGGTCTCTATGATAATATATAGAAATTTTGAGATACTGTGCATCATTCTTTATGATCCCTCAACGGGCTATAAACAGCACGCCTAAAGTTCCAGGACCGCAATGGCTGGAAACTACTCCCCCGGCACGGGTTTCAAGAATTTCCGCAAATACTGACAGATGTTCAAGGTAATCTGACACTTCTTTCACAAGTTCGGGATTACAGCCGGAATGGGTAATAAATACCCGCGCCGGTCTTGCTTCCCGCAATTGTGGTTCCATATCCTGCACATAGGATTTTACCACCTTAGACAAATTTCCCCTGTACTTTTTACTTACTTCCATTTTCCCATGTTCTACCACAATTTTAGGGTGGAGCTTTAACATTCCTCCAGCAAGAGCCGCCATACTGCTGCATCTTCCGCCCCGATGCAGATAAGTCAGGGTATCTATCACAAAACTGCTGCGGACCAGCGGTTTCAGTTCTTCCAGCTTTTCCGCAATCTCTGCCGCGCCCATGCCTGTCTCTGCCATACAGGCAGCTTCAATCACCAAAAGGCCAATCCCAGTAGATAAATTCTGAGAATCAACAGCAAAAACACGTTCGGAGGCCTCCAGTTCTTCTGCTGCAAGACGCATGACATTTAAAGATGCAGACATACTCTCAGAAATCGCAAAGCATAAAAGTTCATCTCCATTCTGCAGCAGCGGCCTCATACATTCTACCGCCTCCTCAATGGTGGGAGCGGCCGTCTTTGGCGTAGATTTGTGTTCATCGGACCACCGGAAAATGTCATCTGGTCGAATGTCCACACCATCCCTAAAATCCTTTTCCCCCAGCATTACATGCAGCGGAAGGATACTGATATCATATTTCTTCAATAAATCCTGTGACAAATCGCAGGTACTGTCTGACAAAATTTTTACCATAATCTGTTCGCTTTTCTCCTAATCCCCAAATTGCTGTTTCAAAGCCCGCTCCGTTGGTATGATTGGCAGAATCATCACCACACACTGCAGTGAGCACAATATACCGCCTGCCGTCCCAACAATTTCAATATTCCTGCCTGCAACGGCAGTCATGAACAGAACCGACACCAAAAGAAGAACCCGTCCCCACCGAAACCAGAGCCTTCCAAAATATATATGTGCAAACCGCCATGCCTCCTCGCTTTTCGTGGAGCGTGTAGTCCTGTAACCATAGACATTGTTAATTTTCTTCGGCGGTTTGCGCTGAAATAGCCTGCCCATAATAATCATAATTCCTGGAATCAGCAGATTCATCATCAGCATAAAAATCCAAAAAAACATGGCTTTCCCTCCTGTCTGTCCTTAGTCCGGATCATTCCAAATACAATCCTGCAAGTTTCGCAGCTTTGTCAATGGAAAATAATGTACTATATTTATTTGTTCCTAATAAAGTAGCATGAGAACAGGATTTTGTCAATTTCTTCCCATATCATGTCCTAACTTTTCATTTTATGCAGCCAAATCTTTTCTCACATACACCATATATGCAGTACAAATACTAAATATTAGTACAACCGCTCCCAAAACCACCGCCTCTGGCAAGATTTTTCCTGTACTGAATATATCAGAAGCATTTGCATAAGAAAAAGGGCTGAATAGTTTATAATCAGATAAATCTGGAATTACCCTTGCAATTAAATCATAAGCATACATTATCATTACAATGCCCAGGCCAAGCCCCAGCTTATTTTTCTTCTGAAATGCAGATAGGGCGCAGCAAAGCCCTGCAAGTTCCAACTGCATCAAAATCTGCATTCCATGGTATAAGAAAAATTCTTTCATAGGCATTTCTTCTCCTAAGATCCCAATTCCCATAAGATAAAGTCCCACGCAGAAAAAATTCATCAAAATAATATGTGAAAAAACAGCGCATAATTTTGCCATTACCACTTTGCCCCGTTCCAGGGACAGGGTAAACAGAAATTCGCTGGTGTGCCCGTCCTCCTCCTTAGACAGCATATTGGTACTGAGAATAGCGGCAAACATTGCGCCTCCCAAAGCATGAATTGTCCCTATTTCTGCCGCATAAAATCCCTGCAGTGTGCCGATATTCAACTGGCTCATTCCAAAAGCATCTGAAAATGCTCCCATAGAAGCAAAGTTTTCCGCCATATGTTCCATGCTGTCCTGCATACTGGAAAAAAGCAGAACACATGCAAATCCCATGCCTCCCACACAGACAGACCAAATCAAAAGCGTTTTCAAATACATCTTTATTTCATGTTTATAAATTGTTATCATAACAGACCCCCACTTTATTGCTGATAAAAATGAAGAAAAATTTCTTCCAGAGATGGTTCCTCTATCAAAATGTCTTCTATCTCATATTCTGCCAATTCCTTCATTAGCTCTCTCAAATCACCTTTATAAATATAATTTTCCTGCCTGCCCTGCCGGATGAGTTGAATTCTTTTTGCATTTGTCCTTGTAAGATTACTCACTGGCTCCACGCACTGCAGCCTGCCTTCTTTCATAATCGCTGCATTTTTGCAATATCTTTTTATTTCGGAAAGTACATGTGTGGACAGCAGGCAGGTTGCCCCTTCTGCCGTATATTCTTGAATCAGTTTGAAAAACTCCGCCTGCATCAGGGGATCCAGTCCGCTGGTGGGCTCATCAAACACAAACAGTTTCGGCCTGTGCTGCATGGCGCAGACAATTCCAACTTTCTTACGGTTGCCCAGGGATAAATCAGAAATTTTCTTATGAACGTCTACCTGAAGCCGATCACACAATTTCTCTGATTCTTTTCTGCAGTCCTTTTTTCTCACATCCGCAGCCATTTTCATCAAATCCTTCACTTTCATTTCTGGATAAAACATGGTTTCTGATGGCATGTAGCCAATCTCACTTAATATTTCTTCTTTGTCTCTTTTAATATCTTTCCCAAAAATATGGATGCTTCCCTTCTGAAACCGTATCAGCCCCAGCATAGAACGGATTGTGGTGGACTTGCCTGCCCCATTAGGGCCCAAAAAACCGAAGATATCCCCCTCTTCCACCTGAAAACTCACATCCGATACCCCTCTGTGAGTTCCGTAATTTTTCGTTAAGTTATTTATTTCTATGGTTTTGCTCATTTTTTCCTCCTGATTTGAATCCTTCCTGTTCTCCTTTACAGATTTCCTTTATATTAACAATTATTTGTAAATGTCGCAATCCCAAATTACATTAACGGACACTTTTTTCTTTTAAATTCACATACAAATCTTAAAAAGAAAAACCCTAAGCTCTAAAAAGCTAAAGGCTCTTCATGATAGGAAGTAAAACATATCATCGATTAAGAAATAGTAAAGTGGATTTGAAGCTAATACTTAATGTCAAATCCACTTTTACTAATAGAACTATTTTCTCACTTTTTCTTATCTTTTTCTTTGTTCCGCGGTGACGGCGGTATTTGTTCTTTTCTGCATTCCGTTTGTTCTAAGCCTCCTGACAATATCGCCTCATTCCGTTCTCCTGCTTTCTTCCGGCCAGGCATTGTTTCGTGTCCGGCAAATTCATCTATTTTCAGCAGCTCTATGTTTACTCCAGAATTTACTAATTGGGAAGGTAAACTTTGTCTACATGGGTTATCCCGTTCTGAATCTATACTTTCTTCTCCTGAATTCTTTATTTCAGAAATCACTTCCTTGTCTATTGGGAAGGATGTATCCTGTCCGCCAGGGCTCTCTGATTTTGGCGGCGTATTCTGCACTTCTGAATTTTCCAGCTTGGAATTTGTATCCTGTCCCTCAGATTTATCTATCTCCTCTGGCGGATCCTGTCCCTCAGCATTTCCGGAATCCTGAACCTCCTCTGGCTGCTCTGAATTATCTGATTTAGGCACATCAATCTGCCCCTCTGAATGTTCTGGCTGCTTCATGGATTCCTGATTCCCGTTATTTTCTGTCTTCTGCTGTTCTCCTGTGTTCCCTGGCGTCTCCTGTTTACAAGAGCCTTCCTCTATGTTTTTCTTCCCATTTTGAACTTCTGTATTCCCGCTGCCTGTTTCATCCTGTATATTTATCTGCTCTGATTCGCCTTTCTGTGGCATCTGCCCTGGTTTACTTTCCTCTGGTTCCTTCTGTTCCGTTCCTTTCTGCTCTGCTTTCTTCTCCTCCTGCTTTTTGTCATCTGCTTTCTTATGTTCCTGCTTCTCTGCCTCTCCATCAGCAGAAGACACAGCGCCTTGCGTCTCTTCCTTCTTCTGCTGCGGCTGTTCTTTATTTGATGCTTCTGACAATTTTAAATCCAATGAGGTGTAATCCTGGCAATACTGAATCAGTTCTCTTACTGACAATTGCTGCGCCTGTTTCTCATCCAGGTCGCTGCATTTTACTAATTCTGTTTCCAAAAGCTTGCGTCCCTCTTTGCCAGGACTGCTTTTTACCTGGCGGAATGCTGTCGTTACACCAGACACCTTCAGCTCTGTCAGCTTCCGGTCGATCCCTTCTCCCAGTGCACGCTCCAGATTCTCGCAGACATCCTGGCGTGATGCAGAAAGTGTAACCAAAATCCCTTCATTATCTCGAAGGTAGGATTTCTCCACAACATTCTGCAGAAGAACATCCAATAATTCCTGCACCGATTCTCTCTTCTTCCATTTTAACTCTTTTACAACATCTTTTCCATCCTGATTTAATCCAGTCAGATTCTCTACCTGACGGAATTCATTAACCTCAACTTTTATACTGGGATTGATATCCAAAACCATATATACATGGTTCTGCTTCTCAGTAAATATTCCTAAAATACAAACACATATCATTGCCAGACAGGTACAAAAAGATGCCACATATCCCAGTTTGATCTTTCGCTTCTCCTGTTCTGTGCACTGCCTGGAATCTGCCTGAGACCATACGATATTTTCTTCCTCTGCCGCTTCCATCACCGCTTCAAACATATCTGGCGCAAGCTGAGAAAATCCATCCTCTATTCTCTTTTTCAATTCCTTCTTTTTCATATACTTTCACCAAATTCCTTCTGCAATTTCCGAATTCCTCTGTGATATCTCGCAAGTACAGTTCCCAAAGGCATATCTAGCAGCTTTGCAATTTCTCTGTGCTTTAACCCGCTCAGGTCATGCATGATGATCAGATTCCTGTCTTCTGCCGGAAGCGTTTCAAACATTCTCTCCAAAACGATCCGGTCATCCACATTGGCTATATCCTCAAATCCCAGTTGGTCTTCTATATCCTCAAAATTTATCTTTTCTTCCTTTTCTTTTCTGCATTTCATCAGGAAAAGATTCTTCGCAATCTTCATCATCCATGCCATAGGGTTTCCTTTTTCACGATACATATGGCAATTTTTCAAAATCTGAATATAAGTATCTTGTAATAAATCCTGTGCATCTTCTGTGTTCAGCGTATAGGAAAGAAGAAATGCATAAAGCGGTTTGTATGAAACTTCATACAATTCTTTAAATGCATTCTGTTCTCCCTGGCAAATACGTTCAAACAGCCGCACATCAATATAAACTTTACGCTTGGGAGTGTCTTCCATTGGGACATGCCCCTTTCAGCTTTTGTCTCACAGGTGAGATATTACAACCATACTATATCACCTGAACCCCTATACTCTCACCATAAAAAGCACCTCCTTTGCACTTCTATCTGTTTAGATAATGCCTGGAATCTGCTTTTTATTGCATTTATTTAAAAAAAATTATAAAAATCAAAAAATTAATGCTATTTCTGATTTGCTGGTTCTATATTAATGCTCTTTCCTTTAATTTTTACGCTGGTCATTGCCATCAGCACTTCTTTTCCATACTCTCTGGGAACCTCTACAAAGGTATATTTGTCATACATGTCGATAGCGCCCACCAGATCCCCGGGCATTCCGGACTCTCCTGCAATCGCCCCCAGGATGTCCCCCGGCTTCACATGCTGTTTCTTGCCAATATTGATAAACAGCCTTACCATTCCCTCTTCTGCACCAGTATCGCCAAATTCAAAGCCTTCCATGGCAGCTCTCTGATTTTCTTCACTTCCGCCCATGGCAAGTTTCAGGAAAGCCGCTGCAATATCCATTGCGGTATAATCTGATTCATTGACCTGCTGCTCAATCATATTAACCATTGCCGTTAAATCTTCTTCTTCAATCACTGTTCCAATATGCTCCATAATTTTTTCTAATTTCACTTGGGCAACATCTTCCATACTGGGTATTTTTTGGGCAAGGATCTTTGTTTTGCAATAACGCTGGATATCCTTTAATTTATATACTTCTTTGCCTTTTACAAAGGTGAAGGAACGGCCGGTTCTTCCTGCCCGCCCGGTTCTTCCAATCCGGTGCACATAATATTCATCGTCCTGAGGCAGGTCAAAGTTAAATACTGCCTCCACATCATCCACGTCAATACCCCGTGCCGCCACATCGGTAGCTACCAGGATCTCGGCTTTGCCATTGCGGAATTTGTTCATGACTCTGTCACGCTGTGCCTGTTTCATATCCCCATGCAGCCCTTCTGCAAAATATCCCCTGCCCTGGAGCGCGCTGGTGAGCTCGTCCACCATCCGCTTCGTATTACAGAATACCAGGGAAAGCTTGGGATCGTACACGTCCAGCAGACGGCTTAATACCTCCACCTTGTCCTTACGCTTCACATCATAGTAATACTGTTCAATATTTGGCACTGTCAGTTCTTTCTTTACAACCTTAATGGTGACAGCATCCTTTTGATACTTCCTGGTGATCTCTAAAATAGGCTTTGGCATGGTTGCTGAAAACAGCACCGTCTGCCGCTCTTGGGGGATATACTCCAGAACAGTTTCGATATCCTCCCGAAATCCCATATTCAGCATTTCGTCTGCTTCGTCTAATACAATGGTATTGACGTAATCGCAGCGGATAGTTTTTCTTCTTAAATGATCCATCACACGTCCCGGAGTCCCAATAATAATCTGGGCGCCGCCTTTCAGAGAGCGAATCTGCTTTACAATATCCTGTCCGCCGTACACTGGGAGCACTTTGATTCCATGCATATACTTTGCCAGGTTACGGATTTCCTCCGCCACCTGTATCGCCAGTTCCCTCGTGGGACAAAGCACAATAGACTGCGTCTTCTTGTTATGCGGATCTGCCTTCATTAAAAGCGGTATTCCAAACGCGGCTGTCTTGCCGGTACCTGTCTGTGCTTGTCCTATGACGTCCACGCCTTCCATTACTACCGGAATTGCCTTGCCCTGGATGGGAGTCGCCTCCTCAAACCCCATTTCCTGAATCCCCTTAAGTATCTTCGGATATAAATTTAATTCATCAAATCTTACTGTCTCCATATATTTCCTTTCATCAACTGATTTTTAGCCTGTTGCTAATCATAACAGAGAAACGGGTAAATGTCAATTCATATGGCGCACATTAATAATAAGAAGTTATAGCATTTAATACAAGATATTTATTTGACTTACAAAATACTTTCAAATTTGCTTGACTTTATTTTCCTTTTGTTATAGTATCTAT
>CATNCF010000043.1 GCA_950097145.1 uncultured Lachnospiraceae bacterium | reverse complement strand
ACTTGCTTAAATTTCCATCTGCCGCGTTGTCATCAATCGTTGTAGCACTCGCTACAACTCATTCTTCCGCCTTGCAGATGAAAATTTATTCTTCGTAAAATTCGTCGACATTTAACCGCCGGAGTAACACATAAAAAATCCCGTTGAACGGGATTTTTTATGTGTTAAGATAACTCTTCCAGGCGTAAATTCATGCAAATACGAACTTTTTTGAATAAAATAACAAAAATAGCAGATACTACCATAAAAAGGAGTTGGCCATGAGAAAAACGTGTAGTATCCGCTTATTATTATTTGGAATTCTATTTACTGCCGTATGCAGCCTGGTTCTGGGTTTTTTGATGGGAACAAGAAAGAACTGGAATTCCTATGAACAGAGAATCTCCCTGCTTCAAGAGAAAAATGAGAGCCTTTTATCACAACAGGAAGCACTGGAGGAAGAACGTAATCTTGCAGAAAGCCTGAATGTGGTAGAACCTTACGAATATATCCTGCTGGCAGAAGACGGTTATGTCGCTGTCTATCATGCAGACAAAAAAACCTTGTTTTCCTCCACAGATATCTTAATAAACAGACTTCCAGAAGATCTTCAGAACGAAATTATGAACGGAAAATGTATTTCAAATGAAGAGCAGCTCTATAATTTTCTGGAAAATTACTCCAGTTAGCTCGCTTGAATCTTTTGAAAATGAATGATATAATTATTGGTATGAGTACTTGGCATGAGGAGGGCCCCAGCAAAGCTGGGAGGAGCCCTTGTACCTTTTGGAGGGCCCCAGCAAAGCTGGGAGACCCCTGCCTTTTGGAGTATCCATTCGAAACATTCGTATGAGGATTGAATATTTATGAGCAGAAAATTTGATGTTATTATTGTGGGAGCCGGAGCTTCCGGACTTATGGCTGGAATCCAGGCTGCAAGAAAAGGAGCCAGCGTTCTCATACTGGAGCATATGGACAGGGCTGGAAAAAAAATTCTAGCCACTGGAAATGGAAAATGCAATTTTACCAATCAGAAGCAGGGCATTGCTTATTACAACGGCAAGAACCCTGCATTTGTATTGCCCGTATTCCGCCAGTTCGGCCTGGAGGAAACATTACAGTTCTTTCACGAACTTGGCATCTATCCCAAAAATAAACGCGGTGGCTATTATTACCCTGCCAGCGGACAGGCTGCGTCAGTGGTAGAGGTGCTTTTGATGGAATGTAAACGTCTGCATGTTCGTATTGCATACAACGTAGGCATCCGGGAAATCCGAAAAGAAACAGATGAGTTTTCCTTTCACACAAAACAGGGAATTTTTAAAAGCAGCTTCTGTATTCTTGCTACCGGAGGGAAAGCCGCCAAAAAAACAGGAAGTGACGGAAGTGGAATTCAATATATTGAAAAATTTGGACATAAATTGACAGAACTTGTGCCTGCTCTGGTGCAAATGCAGGGAAAACAGTCGTTTTTGAGAGAAATTGCAGGAATTCGTGCAGAGGGAAGCCTCCAATTATACATAGAAGAACAAAAGATAGCAGAAGATGTTGGAGAACTCCAGTTGACAGAATTTGGGGTATCCGGAATCCCTGCATTTCAAGTCAGCCGTTCTGCAGCTTATGGACTCCTTTTGGGAAAACAAGTATATGTAAATCTAAACTTTCTTCCAGAGCTGTCAAAAGAAGAGGCAAATGCTCTGTTTCAACAGCGGTTTCTTGTCAATGGCACAGGGAAAAATGCAGCCCAGGCAATGATTGGGCTTTTTCCATGGAAATTAAACGGCGTACTGCTGAATGAATCCCGCATTTCTGCAGAAAAACCCGCTGCTGACTGCTCTCAAAAAGAATTGAAAAGGCTGACGCAGGCCGCACAGAGGCTACGGATAGACATTATCGGGACAAAGGGATTTGACCATGCCCAAGCCACTGCCGGAGGCGTGGATACGGAAGAGATCGAGCCGGTTACCATGGAATCCCGGCTGGTATCAGGTCTTTACTTCGCAGGAGAAGTCGTAGATATTGACGGACTCTGCGGTGGCTACAATCTGCAATGGGCATGGTCCAGCGGCTTTGTAGCTGGAAATGCAGTATCATGTTCCCTTAGGACAAGGAGGAAATTATGATTCGGATTCAGCAGTTGAAGCTGCCAATCACCCATACAAAACAGCAGCTTATACAGAAAATAGCAAAAACTCTTCGGGTAAAACCAGAAGAAATCTTCGATTATCAGCTCCGCAGACAATCCGTAGATGCCAGAAAAAAGCAGGAGGTTTCCTATGTCTATACTCTGGATGTAAAGTTAAAACAGGAAGAAAAAATTCTCCGCAGAGTTAAGAATCGTAATGTTTCACTGGCAAAAGATGTTCTCTATCAGTTTCCCGCTGGAACAGGAGAACAATTTCTCCGCCAGCCACCCATTGTGATTGGGAGCGGTCCAGCCGGCCTATTCTGCGCATATCTCCTTGCAGAACATGGATTTTGCCCCGTGATACTGGAGCGGGGAATGCCCATAGAAGAGCGCAGCCAGGAAGTGGAAGAATTTTGGCAAAAAAATATATTGAACCTTAAATCAAACGTACAATTTGGCGAAGGCGGGGCGGGGACTTTTTCAGATGGGAAACTGAATACCCTGGTAAAGGATCTGAAAGGCAGAAGCCGGAAAGTACTGGAAATTTTTATCCGGCACGGGGCGCCAGATTCCATTGCCTATGAGAGCAGGCCCCATATTGGTACGGACCGTTTGAAAGAAGTGATTACAAATATACGGCGTCAAATTGAGTCCTGGGGAGGAACTTATCTCTTTCACACTTGTGTGACAGACATGGAATTTGCCCGAAACAGGCTTCAGGCGCTGATATGCGAGGATCAGACGACAGGAAAACATACCCGAATAGAAACCGAACTGGCTGTGCTTGCCATTGGGCACAGCGCCAGAGATACCTTTGAAATGCTGTACAAAAAAGGATTTCAAATGGAAGCAAAATCTTTTGCTGTGGGTCTGCGTGTAGAACATCCCCAAGATGTAATCAATATTCTCCAATATGGGACAGAAGCGGCCGCAAAGCTTCCGGCTGCTTCTTACAAACTTACCGCAAACTTAGAAAACGGCAGAGGCGTATATTCCTTCTGTATGTGCCCTGGAGGTTATGTAGTAAACGCATCCTCTGAAGAGGGCAGGATTGCCGTTAATGGTATGAGTCTTCATGCAAGGGACGGGAAAAATGCCAACAGCGCCATTATTGTAACAGTAACTCCTGAAGATTTTGGGGAAAACGGACCTCTGGCAGGAGTTGTTTTTCAGCGCAGACTGGAAGAACAAGCATTTGCCTTGGGAAATGGTATGGTTCCCCAGCAGTTATTTGGAGACTTTGAACGGAAAAAAATTTCTGTATCCTACGGCAGTTTTTCGTCTGAACTCAGGGGACAGTATGCCTTTGGTGCACTGCATGAACTTTTTCCACAGGAAATCCGGGATTCTTTTTGCCAGGGAATGCACCAATTTGCCAGAACTCTCCCGGGATTTGATAAAGAGGATGTAATCTTGTCTGGCGTGGAAAGCCGTACGTCATCGCCAGTGCGCATTACCAGGAATGAATGTTTTGAAAGTAACTGGAAAGGAGTATATCCCTGTGGGGAGGGCGCCGGTTATGCAGGCGGCATTATGTCTGCCGCTATGGACGGCATGAAGATTGCAGAAACGATTGCCCAAACCTTTCAGGCTCCAGCACAACCGATAGATAATTTAAAAAGAACATATGATACAGGAGGAAATACATTGTGGCAGAGATGACTCCAATGATGCAGAAATACATGGAAACCAAACAGGAATACCAGGACTGTATTCTTTTCTACCGTCTGGGCGATTTTTATGAGATGTTTTTTGATGATGCCCTGACTGTTTCAAAAGAACTGGAACTTACACTCACCGGGAAAAACTGCGGCATGGAAGAGAGGGCGCCTATGTGCGGCGTTCCCTATCATGCAGTGGAAAATTATCTGAACAAATTGGTGTCCAAGGGCTATAAAGTGGCAATCTGTGAGCAGGTGGAAGATCCGAAAATGGCAAAAGGACTGGTAAAAAGAGAAGTAATCCGGGTGGTTACTCCGGGCACGAATCTGGATTCCAAAGCGTTGGACGAGACGAAAAATAACTACATTATGTGCATCGTATGTCTGGAGGATCGTTTTGGTGTATCTGTTGCAGATGTCACCACTGGAGATTACTATGTTACCGAATTAGACAATGAAAAAAAACTTATGGACGAGATCCACAAGTTTTCTCCTTCTGAAATTATCTGCAATGAATCTTTGTATATGACGGGACTGGAATTTGAGGATTTAAAACACCGCCTGGGAATCACCGTTTATCCTCTGGATTCCTGGTATTTCAGCGATGATACAGCAAAAAGTACTCTACTTTCCCATTTTAAAATGTCAGATTTGTCTGGCCTTGGTCTGCAGGATTATGAATCTGGCGCCATTGCAGCAGGGGTACTTCTAAAATACCTCTACGAAACACAGAAAAACAGCCTTGCCAACATGACTTCCCTGCAATTGTACAGTACCGGAAAATATATGATCATTGACAGCTCTACCCGCCGGAATCTGGAACTGGCAGAAACATTGCGCGAAAAGCAGAAACGAGGTTCTCTGTTGTGGGTGCTGGATAAGACGAAAACGGCAATGGGAGCCAGAATGCTCCGCAATTTTGTGGAACAGCCATTGATTGAGAAGCAAGAGATTAAGGGGCGTCTGGACGCCATAGAAGCTCTGAAAAAAAATGTTATTACCCGGGAAGAAATCCGGGAATACTTGAATCCCGTCTACGACCTGGAGCGTTTGATCGGCCGTGTTACTTATCAGACAGCGAATCCCAGAGACCTTATTGCCTTTAAGAGTTCCCTGGCCATGCTTCCTTTCATCAAAGGACTTCTGGATGAATTTCATGCGCCTCTGCTTAAGGAATTACAAAATGATTTGGATACCTTGGATGATATTTTTGCACTGATAGAATCTGGAATCGACGAAGAACCGCCAATTTCCATTCGAGAAGGCGGAATCATCAAGGAGGGCTATAACGAAGAAATCGACAAGCTGCGCCATGCAAAGACAGAGGGAAAAACCTGGCTGATGGAACTGGAAGCAAAAGAGCGGGAGAAAACCGGGATTAAAAATCTGCGCATCAAATATAATAAGGTCTTTGGCTATTATCTGGAAGTAACAAATTCTTATAAAAATATGGTGCCTGACTATTATACACGCAAGCAGACTCTTGCCAATGCAGAGCGCTATATTACCACGGAACTGAAAGAACTGGAAGATATTATTCTGGGCGCGGAAGACAAACTGACCGCTATGGAGTATGAAATGTTTCGGGATATCCGGGATAAAATTGCAGGAGAAGTCCTGCGTATTCAAAAAACGGCAAAAGCAGTTGCAGGGATTGATGTATTCGCTTCTCTTGCCCTTGTGGCAGAACGGAACAACTATTGCAGGCCCTCCATCAACGAAAACGGCGTCATTGATATTAAAAATGGGCGTCATCCCGTAGTGGAACAGATGATAGATAACGATATGTTTATCGCTAATGATACCTATCTGGACAACCATAAGCAGCGGATTTCCATTATTACCGGGCCGAACATGGCCGGGAAGTCCACTTATATGCGCCAGACGGCATTGATTGTCCTGATGGCTCAGATTGGAAGCTTCGTTCCGGCAGACAGCGCCAAAATAGGCATTGTAGACCGTATCTTTACCAGAGTAGGAGCTTCTGATGATCTGGCAAGCGGGCAGAGCACCTTTATGGTAGAAATGACAGAGGTGGCAAATATTCTTAGAAACGCTACCAGCAAGAGCCTCCTGGTACTGGATGAAATTGGCAGAGGCACCAGTACCTTTGACGGCCTCAGCATTGCGTGGGCAGTGGTAGAACACATCAGCAACCCCAAACTTTTAGGCGCCAAAACATTATTTGCCACCCATTATCATGAATTAACGGAACTGGAAGGAAAACTAAACAATGTAAATAATTACTGTATTGCAGTAAAAGAAAAGGGTGAGGATATTGTATTTTTGCGGAAAATAGTACCCGGCGGCGCAGATAAGAGCTACGGCATTCAGGTAGCAAAGCTTGCCGGCGTGCCAGAAAGCGTCATCGCTCGTGCCAGAGTTATTGCAGACGAACTTTCCGCCCATGACATTACAGAATTTGCAGGGAATATCATAGTAGAAGGAAGTAAAAATTCCCGCAAAAAAAACAAAAAGCCAGACGAAGTGGACTTAACGCAGATGTCCCTGTTTGATACCGTTAAGGATGACGACATCATTCAGGAAGTACGGGAAATAGATCTTGGGAATCTCACCCCCATTGACGCCTTAAACAAACTGTATGAACTGCAGAATAAAATCAAAAACCGCTGGCGGTTTACATAAAAAATTTAAAAAAATCCACAGCAGCAGTATTATAAAGTTTTAAAACCTCTCTTCAAAGTGAATAAAGGTAAATAAAGATATAAACTTTTTGTTGTCTTGCGCTTATAAGTCTGAAATGATATGATAGAGTCAGGCAAAAATTGGAAATCAAATACCCCTCTGCAAGCAACAGGGTATTTACCCCTCGCGGCGTTCGTCAAATAACCATGCATACCCACAGGGCACTTAGCATGGTTATTTTCCTCATTGCTCGCGGGAATAAAAAAATGAATGGGAGGCTGGCAATATATGAGATATGAATGGATTGATGAATATTTGTTAAATAAAGCGGGTTCAGCCAAAGATCTTCAAAAAGATTGGAACTGGATCCGATATCAAATTGGAGGCAAAATGTTTGCCGCTGTCTGTCTGGATGAGAACAATGTGCCAATCTATATTACTTTGAAACTGGAACCTGAAGAAGGAAGCTTTTTAAGAACACAGTACAAGGATATTATTCCGGGATATTATATGAATAAAACACATTGGAACTCCATTATGCCAGATGGCGAAGTGCCGGATGATTTACTAAAAGACCTGCTGGACAAATCCTATCAATTGGTGCTTGGAAGTTTCAGCAAGAAAAAGCAGCGGGAACTTCTTGAAATAAATGATAAATAATGCGCACCCTGTAAAAAGCTATCAAGACAAAATAAAATCATTGCTCTATGAAGAGCTGTGCCTTGATTTTTCTGAATATCATGAAAACACATAAGGAGTATCTATGCCGAATATAGAGATTTTAGACAAACAGACCATTGATAAAATAGCGGCAGGAGAAGTCATTGAACGTCCTTCTTCTGTAGTGAAAGAACTGGTGGAAAACTCCATTGATGCAAGAGCCAGCGCCATTACGGTAGAAATTAAAGAAGGAGGGATAGATTTTATCCGCATCACAGACAATGGATGCGGCATTGAAAAAGAACAGATCCCTCTTGCTTTTTTGCGGCATTCTACCAGTAAAATCCGAAGCGTGGAAGATCTTTTTACGGTATCTTCTCTGGGATTCCGTGGAGAAGCATTATCCAGTATTGCGGCCGTTTCCCAAGTGGAACTGATTACCAAGACAGCCCAGGGGATCAGCGGTGCACGATATCTGATAGAAGGCGGGGCAGAAAAATCTTTAGAAGAGATTGGGGCTCCAGAGGGAACTACGTTTCTGGTGCGTAATCTTTTTTACAATACTCCGGCGCGGCGGAAATTTTTAAAAACACCGCATACAGAAGCCGGATATATTAATGATCTAATGGAACGCCTTGCTTTGTCCCACCCGGAAATTTCCTTTAAATTTATTGCTAATAACCAGCTAAAACTTCATACTTCCGGTAATTCCAATTTAAAAGAAATTATTTACCATATTTACGGGAGGGACATTGCGGGGAATCTTCTGGAAATCCAGGAAGAAAATGAATTGTTTTCTATCAATGGGTTTATCGGAAAACCTCTGACCGCCAGAGGAAACCGCAAATATGAAAATTACTTTATTAATGGAAGATATATCAAAAGCGGCCTGATTGCCAAAAGCATTGAAGAAGGCTGCAAATCTTTTATTATGCAGCATAAATACCCCGTTACATTTCTCCATATTTCCATCAATGGCAGCCTTTTGGACGTCAATGTACATCCTACCAAAATGGAACTTCGGTTCAGCAAGGGAGAAGCCATCTACCAGGCGCTTACAGAATTGGTTCGGAAAACGATTAATCAGAGTGAACTGGTATATCAGTCGGACTTTGAAAAGGAGCAGGAACAGCGCAGACAGCAGCAGAAGCAAAAACAAGATCAGCTCAAATCAAAGAGCAAGGCGCCGGAACCTTTTGAAGCTAAGCGTCTGGAAGCTGTGAAACATGCCATAAAAAAGGACAGTCCCTATGAGCAGAAATTTGAAAGGCAGCCCGAAATAAAGGAAATTAAAAAGCCAGAACTTCTGGAAAACATTCCGTTTTCGGAAGTTCAGCCAAATCTGGCAGCAGAACCTTCAATGTTTGCACTTCCCCCGGGACTGACAGCCGAAGCTGGCAGCAATCACAGCACCGGCTGTTTACAGCCGTCATCTCTTACAGTAACGCCAGTGCAGAAAAAGACTCTTCTGGAAACACCTGTGCAGCAGGAACTTGATCCTGAGATGCCTATACAGCAGGAGATTTTTACTGGAAAAGATATGCAGCAGGAAGTTCTGCCGGAAAGCGCCAGGAAACTATTAGAACTTTCATCACAAAAAGATCACCGGATTATCGGCCAGCTGTTTGAGACTTACTGGCTGGTGGAGTTTGATAAAAAGCTCTATATTATTGACCAGCACGCGGCACATGAAAAAGTATTGTATGAACACACCATGAAATCCCTGGACCACCGGGATTTTACCTCCCAGACTATTTATCCGCCAATTTTACTGACTCTCAGTATGCAGGAAGAGTCGCTTTTGAAAAAATATATGGACTATTTTCAGAAACTTGGGTTTGAGCTGGAGCATTTTGGCGGAAAAGAATATGCTGTGACAGCCGTACCGGCAAATTTATTCGGGCTGGACGGAAAAGATCTGATGATGGAAATCTTGGACAGCCTGTCAGAATTCCACGGCCGGGAAACTCCTGATATGATAACGGAAAAAATTGCCTCCATGTCCTGCAAAGCAGCAGTAAAAGGCAATCAAAAATTATCCAAACCGGAGATAGAAGCCTTAATCAGCGAACTTCTGACATTGGACAATCCCTATCATTGTCCCCATGGACGTCCAACCATTATTTCCATGTCAAAATATGAATTGGAAAAGAAATTTAAGCGGGTGTTATGATGAAAAAACCACTGATCATACTGACTGGTCCCACCGCAGTGGGAAAAACAGAATTATCTATTAAATTGGCAAAAATGGCAGGCGCTTCTATAATTTCTGCTGATTCCATGCAGGTATACCGTCATATGGATATTGGATCGGCTAAAATAACAAAATCAGAAATGCAGGAAATTCCACATTATCTCATTGATATTTTAGAACCCACGGAAGAATTCCACGTAGTAAAATTTCAGGAATACGCCAGAACATATATGGAAGAAATCTATGCCCAGGGAAGAATTCCCTTGATTGTAGGAGGGACGGGCTTTTATATTCAGGCTCTCCTTTACGATATTGATTTTACAGAAGAAAAGCAAGACAAAGAATACCGTGCTGGTCTGGAACGGACTGCCGCGCAGCAGGGCTCCCATGCCCTGTATGAAATGCTTGCGCTTATTGACCCCAGAGCGGCGGCAGAAATCCATGAGAACAATGTGAAACGCGTGATCCGTGCCCTGGAATTTTATCATCTCACCGGCAAGAAAATATCGGAGCATAACGCGAAAGAGCGTCAGAAGGAATCACCCTATAATTTTGCATATTTTGTCCTAAATGATGAGAGGATGCGGCTTTATCAAAGAATTAATGAACGTGTGGAACAGATGCTTGCCCAGGGGCTGGAACAAGAAGTGCAGAAACTGAGAAAACTTGGCTGCAGCAGAGAAATGGTTTCTATGCAGGGACTTGGATATAAAGAACTGCTGGATTATCTGGAAAATAGATGTACACTGGAAGAAGCGGGATACCGGATGAAGCGGGATACCAGACATTTTGCAAAACGGCAGCTTACTTGGTTCCGCCGGGAACGAGAGGTAATCTGGATCAACAAACCTGAGTTTGATTATGATAATGATAAGATTTTATCATATATGCAGAAAGAATTGACGCAGAAAGGAATTTTAACATGAGAGAAATTTATCAGGAACTTGGAATTGAAGAAAAAGTATTTCAATACGGACAGCAATTTGAAGAAAAGCTGAAGGAACGTTTTACATGTATTGATGAAACAGCGGAATTTAATCAGCTTAAAGTAATAAAAGCTTTACAGACACACAAAGTCAGCGCAGAGTGTTTCATGGGAAGCAGCGGATATGGGTACAATGATCTGGGAAGAGACACCCTGGAAGAAGTATATGCTTCCTGCTTTAAAGGAGAAGCGGCATTGGTCCGTCCGCAGATCACCTGCGGAACCCACGCCCTGGCCCTGGCTCTCATGTCCAACCTGCGTCCTGGGGACGAACTTCTGTCTCCAGTGGGAAAGCCCTATGATACCCTGGAAGAGGTCATAGGTATCCGGCCTTCCAAAGGTTCTCTTGCGGAATATGGCATTACTTACCGCCAGACAGATCTTCTGGAAAATGGAGATTTTGATTTCAAATCCATAAAGAACGCCATTAATGAGAAGACCAGGCTGGTAACAATCCAGCGTTCTAAAGGCTATCAGACCCGTCCCACCCTGTCTGTGGCCCGAATAGGAGAATTGATTTCTTTTGTTAAACAAATCAAACCTGATATAATCTGCATGGTAGATAATTGTTATGGTGAATTTGTAGAAAAGCAGGAACCTTTGGAAGCTGGCGCAGATATGATTGTGGGTTCTCTGATTAAAAATCCTGGCGGAGGGCTTGCTCCCATCGGCGGTTACATTGTGGGAAAACAGGAATGCATCATGAATGCAGCTTACCGTCTGACATCCCCTGGACTGGGAAAAGAAGTGGGAGCTTCTTTAGGCGTCATCCAGTCTTTTTACCAGGGCCTGTTTCTGGCTCCCACTGTGACTGCCGGAGCGCTGAAAGGCGCCATTTATGCAGCAAATATCTATGAAAGCCTTGGCTTTCCCGTTGTTCCAGACAGTACAGAAAGCCGCCACGATATTATCCAGGCAGTAACTCTTAAATCTCCCAAAGCTTTGACAGCCTTCTGTAAAGGAATACAGGCTGCCGCGCCCGTAGACAGCCATGTAACCCCGGAACCCTGGGCAATGCCCGGCTATGATGATGAAGTCATCATGGCCGCCGGCGCTTTTGTACAAGGCTCTTCCATTGAACTAAGTGCAGACGGGCCGCTGCGCCCTCCCTATGCTGTATATTTCCAGGGGGGGCTGACCTGGTATCACGCAAAACTGGGCATTTTAATGTCTCTGCAGAAGCTTTACGAAGAAGGATTGGTGCAGTTATAGAGATTTTTAGCGAAATCTTAATATTTTTAATAATATATTAGTTGTATATCAAACCTCTTTTGTGCTAGAATAAAATGTAAAACTTTTTCCTTGACCAGAGAGAGTGAAAGGAAGAATATGAATACACACATAACTATGAAGCAAATGGCATCCTCCGAACAGCCTCGGGAGAAATGCTCCCGTTATGGAGCCCAGAATCTTACAGACGCAGAGCTTCTCGCAGTGATTCTCCGTGTAGGGACAAAGGATATCTCTGCGTTACAGCTTGCCCAGAATTTTTTGGCTCAAAAGGAAAAAGGTCTTTTAAATCTGGTTTACATGACCCAGGAGGAAATGGAGAAAATTTCCGGCATTGGCAAAGTAAAAGCTGTACAGTTAAAATGTATTGCTGAACTTGCCAGACGTATTGCCCAAACCAGCAGGGAGAAAGAAGTGCGCCTCAATGATCCGGCAAGCGTGGCGGCTTACTACATGGAAAGCCTCCGGCATGAATCACGGGAAAAACTTCTGCTTGCAATGTTTGACGCAAAAAGCAATTTGTTGGGAGATGCAGTCATTTCAATTGGTACGGTGACTAATTCCCTGGTATCCCCCAGAGAAATTTTTCTAAAAGCTCTGGAGTATCAGGCAGTACACATCGTACTGCTTCACAATCACCCCAGTGGAGATCCAGCCCCAAGCGAGGCGGATATCCGTGTAACGTCCAGGGTTATGGACAGTGGGAGTATTCTTGGAATCGCACTGGCGGATCATATTATTATCGGTGATAATCAATATGTAAGCTTTAGAGAAAATGGCCTGTTGGGTCAGAGGAAAGGAACGTAAGCTATGTCAGCAAATGTATATGGAATTGATTTGGGAACCTGCAATTTGAAAATTTTTTGCAAGTCAACCGGAAAAGTAATCAATGAGAAAAATACCATTGCCATCGTTAATAAGAACCAGCTCTATTCATTCGGCAACGATGCCTATGCAATGTATGAAAAAGCGCCGGATAGTATCAAAGTATCATTTCCGGTAGTAAATGGCGTAATTGCAGATTACAACAATATGCAGGCCATGATCGGGGAAGTGCTGGAGAAACATGTAAAGAATCATATCAAAGGAGCCGAATTTATTGTCGCTGTACCTACAGATATCACAGAAGTAGAAAAGAAGGCATTCTTTGATCTGTTCTATAAGAGCCGTTTTAAACCCCGGAATGTGCTTCTCTGTGAGAAACCCATTGCCGATGCGGTCGGACTGGGCCTAGACGTCAATTCACCCACAGGGTTTATGATTGTAAATATTGGCGCTGATACCACAGAAATCTCTGTAATTTCTCTTGGGGGACTGGTATTAAGCGATCTTCTCCATTTTGGTGGGAAGCGAATTGATGAATCCATTATCAATCATCTCAAACGTAATTTTGGATTAGTGATTGGGCAGAAGACAGCCATGCATTTAAAAGAAACTTTGGGCTGCGCCCTTCCCAAAGAAGAAGAGCAGAAGGAAACCATTGTGGGCAGAGATGTAGTCAGCGGACTTCCCATAGAGATGGATATCTCTTCTCCAGTGATTTATGAAGCTGTGAAGGACCATCTTAATACCATATGCAATTCCATTAAAATGATTTTGGAAAAAACACCGCCAGAACTGGCAAAAGACATTATCCATTCTGGAATTTATATTACAGGAGGATCTTCTAAGATACAAAAATTAGACGAGTTGTTTTCCCAAATTACAAATATCCAGGTCAATACCTGTGAACTTCCAGAAGAAAGCGCCGTGCGGGGACTCAATAAAATCGTCTCAGATGAAAAATATCGAAAGCTTGCTTTCAGCATGAAAACTAGAATCTATAAATAAAGGTTGTAAACATTTATGAAACGGAAATCAAAACATTCTATTCCAACCAAATATACTCTTCTGATCCTTACCATATTCTGTGTCATTGTCATGTTTGTCAGTTTCACACTGAATTTATCTGGAGGACCTTTGAACGCTGCTGCCGGGTATATCTTTGTACCTATGCAGAATGGGATTAACCAAGTGGGGACCTGGATTGTAAACCAGGCAGATGAGCTTGCCTCTCTGCGGAACGTAATGCAGGAAAATAAGGAACTGCAGGCAGAGGTGGACAAACTGACACAAGATCTGAATACCATAAAACTTGAGCAGTACGAATTAAATAACCTGCGGGAACTGATGGAACTGGATCAAAAATATCCCAGTTATGAAAAAGTTGCCGCCCGGGTAATTGGAAGCGACGGCGGCAACTGGTTCAATACATTTCTCATTGATAAGGGTGAAAATGACGGCATTGAGAAGGATATGAACGTAATTGCAGGCAGCGGGCTGGTAGGCATTGTCATTGATACTGGTCCAAATTATGCCAAAGTGCGTTCTATCATTGATGACGCCAGCAATGTCAGCGGCATGGCTTTATCTACTGCAGACCGCTGTATTGTAAATGGCAACCTGGCATCTATGAACGAGAACCAGGTCATCCAGTTTACAGATTTAAAATGTGACGACAATGACGTAAAGACGGGAGAACAGCTTGTCACTTCCCACATCAGTGATAAATATTTAGAAGGGATCCTTATTGGATATGTAAGCGCGATTAAACGGGATTCTAATAATCTGACTTACTCTGGAACAGTAACTCCGGCTGTAGATTTTCAGCATCTTCAGGAAGTACTTGTTGTGCTGGATAAAAAGCAAAGTGGAAATCCCAGGGGGAATAAATAACTAAGGAGCGAAAGAATGAGACGTAAATTGACAGTATTTTTAATTATCAGCATATGTTTTATTTTACAGTGCACGCTTTTTCAGGCATTCTCATTTGCCTCAATTTCTCCGAATCTGCTGATTGTTGCAGTCTCATCTTTTGGATTCATGAGAGGGCGAAAAGAAGGCATGTGGATCGGATTTTTCAGCGGTCTTCTGCTGGATCTGTTTTTCGGAAGCGTCATTGGTTTTTATGCCCTGGTATATGCTTATATTGGCTATGTCAATGGATTTTTCAGGAAGAGATTTTTTCCAGACGATATAAAACTTCCCCTGATTCTCATTGCGGCAAGCGATCTTTCCTATAATATGCTGGTGTATTTCTTCCTGTTTTTCCTAAGAGGAAGATTTCGCTTTGGCTACTATTTTCTGCATATTATGCTTCCGGAACTGGTGTATACTATTCTGGTAACCATTGTACTATATTTCTTAATATTAAGAATCAACCAAAAATTGGAATCCATTGAAAAAAGGAGTGCAAGCAAATTTGTTTGAATTAATAAAAGACTACGGAAAAAAAATATTGACCTCCAGATTATTTGCCCTCAGTATGGTTATGCTTCTTCTGTTTGGAGTATTGATTCAGCGCATTTTTGTACTGCAGGTCATTAACGGAGAAGAGTATTTGAAAAATTATACTCTGCTGATACAGAAGGAACGGATTACCTCCGGCACCCGGGGCAGTATTTTTGACCGGAACGGCAAATTACTTGCCTATAATGAGTTATCATATTCTGTAACCATAGAAGACAATGGCGTATATGAAAGTACCCGTCAGAAAAATGCCCTCCTCAATGAAGAACTGAACACAGTAATCCATATGATTGAAGAAAAGGGAGACAATATAACAAATAATTTCGATATTCTGATGAATAAGGAAGGAAATTATTCATTCACTGTGAAAGATAAGGCGTTAAAACGCTTTTTGGCAGATATTTACGGTTATACAAGTATTGATAAACTGAAGTATAATAAAAAACTGGGCTATGATGAGGGGGAGGCAACGCCCCAGCAGGTGGTAGAATATCTGCAGGACAAGTTTGCTATTTATGTGGAAGGCAGAGAATATAAGGATTTGAAGGAGAAAGAGCAAACCTTTTATTCAAAGGAAGACGCCTATAAAATTATGGTTTTGCGCTATGCTATTTCCCAGAACAGTTTTCAAAAATATGTGCTGACCACAATTGCGCAGAATGTCAGTGAAGAGACTGTGGCTGTCATCAAAGAGAATTCTGACGTTCTTCAAGGCATTGATATCACAGAAGATACCATACGAAAATATGTGGACAGTAAATTCTTCTCTCATATCATTGGTTATACTGGAAAGATATCCCAGGAGGAATACGAATCCCTCTCTGCAGAAAATGACGAATATACTTTAAATGACGTAGTTGGAAAATCCGGCATAGAACAGGTAATGGACCAGGCGCTGCAGGGTTCAAAAGGAAAGGAAACTTTTTATGTGGACAGCGTGGGACGTATTACCGAAATCATTGATAAGGTAGACGCCACTTCCGGAAATGATATTTATCTTTCTATTGATGCCGAACTGCAGGAAGCAGTGTACCGAATGCTGGAACAGGAACTTGCCGGCATTATCTATGCTACCATTGAAAATATCAAAGAATATGATACCAGTTCTGGTACGGCTTCTGATATTAAGATTCCCATTGATGATGTGTATTTTGCTTTAATTAACAATAATGTCATCGATATCGATCATTTTGAGAAAAAAGATGCCCAGCCAGTGGAACAGCAGGTATACAGCATTTTCCAGGGGAAACAAAATGCTGTGATAGAAGGGCTGCGCCAGCAGTTCTATTCTTTGGCGCCCACAGCTTATGGTGATTTGGATAAAGAAAACCAAATCTATATGAGCTATATATTATCTATGCTTGGACAGAAGCAAATATTCTTGTCCGATAAAGTGGACACGGACGACGAGGTATATCTGTCCTGGAAAAATGATACAGCCAGTCTTTCCGAATACCTGCGCCGCGCCATCGCTATGGACTGGATCGATATTACCGGATTTGATACAGAATCAAAGTACTCTGATTCTACAGAAATATACGACGCGCTGATTACTTATATTTTGGAACAGTTACAGACAGACCGGGAATTTTGTAAAAAAATCTATCAGTACATGATCAAGGATGAACTGGTATCCGGCTCCCAGATTTGTCAGATTTTGTTTGAACAAGGCGTTTTAACAGAAGAAGACGGCGATCGGACGGCGCTTGCCAGCGGAACGCTTAGTGCTTTTAATTTTCTTCGGGACAAGATTAAAAATTTGAAAATTACCCCGGCACAGCTTGCACTTGATCCCTGTACAGCAAGCTGCGTCATCACAGACGTCAAGACTGGGAACCTAATTGCCTGTGTAACGTATCCCGGATATGACACAAACCGTCTTGCAAATACGGTTGATTCAGAATATTTCCAAAGCCTCCAGGAAGATTTATCCGTACCTCAGTATAACAATGCCACCCAGCAGCGAACAGCGCCTGGCTCTACTTTTAAGCCAATCACTGCAGCCGCCGCAATGGCAGAAGGAGTGGTGAGCACAGGGGAACAAATCAAAGATGAGGGAGAATATACCAACATTACGCCTCCTCCCAAATGCTGGATTTATCCTGGAAGCACCCATGGAAGGATCAATATTTCAGAAGCAATCCGGGATTCTTGCAACTATTTCTTTTATGAAATGGGTTACCGTTTGAGTTCTGAAAGTGGAACCTATAATGAAGACAAAGGAATCGCCGCTTTACAGAAATATGCAACAATGTTTGGACTGAATGAAAAAACTGGTATTGAGATACCGGAAAATGAACCACAGATTTCCAATGAGTATCCCATTACGTCTTCTATCGGACAGGGAAACCACAACTATACCACCACACAGCTTGCAAGATATCTTACAGCAGTAGCAAGCAGCGGTAAGGTATATAAACTGACACTTTTAAGTAAAGAAACTACCTCTGACGGGGAACTGGTGAAGGAATTTAAACCGGAAATTATCCGCAATATCACAGAAGTATCTCCTGAATCCTGGGAAGCCATCCACAGTGGTATGCGGATGGTAGTAGAAAATAATAAAACATACTTTAAGAATTTCCCTGTTGCCGTTGCAGGCAAAACAGGTACAGCACAGCAGATGGAAACCAGGGCAAACCACGCTTTATTTATTGGGTATGCTCCTTATGAAAACCCGGAAATCACCATTACCACCCGTATTGCCTACGGCTATACTTCTGGCAATGCAGCAGAGGTATCCAGCAATATTTTGAAATACTATTTTAACCTTGCAGATGAAAAATCTCTGCTGGATGGACAGGCAGAAGAGATTGAGAGCAACACCAATGGATTTAATGATTAACGTTTGGAGGGATGAAAGTGTCAAAACCAGTGGTTTTAAAAAGCAATAAATACGGAATCAACCTGATTCTGGATTCCCATATGGATTTTGAAGAATTATTGAATTGTATCATGGAACGGTTTAAAGAAGCAGAAGGATTTTTTAAAAATGCAAAGATGGCCATTTCTTTCGAAGGAAGAGATTTGACTCAAGCCGAAGAATTTCGGATTGTGGAAACCATTACAGACAATACGACTGTCAACATCATCTGTATTTTAGACAACGACGCATTAAAGGAGGAATTGATTCGACAGAAAATTGAACATTTTGAAGAAGAACAGGCCGGCAAAACAGGAGAATTTTATAAAGGAACCCTGCGTTCTGGCCAGGTACTGGACTGCGAGAGCAGTATTATCATCCTGGGGGATATCAATCCTGGTGCAAAAGTTGTTTCCAAAGGAAATATTGTGGTTTTAGGAGCATTAAAAGGAAATGCCTATGCGGGGGCAAACGGCAATGAACAGGCTTTTGTGGCGGCACTGGAAATGGATCCGATTCAGGTGAAAATTGGGGATGTCATTGGGCGCAGTGCCGATAAAACCCAGAGCAGAAAAAAACGCGGAAGGAAACAGCAGGCCCTTATCGAACCACAAGTGGCAATTGTAAAGGATGGAAATATTTATATCGAGCCAATTACAAAAGGACTGTTGAATAATATATAAATATCAGGAGGATATAGTAGATGAGTGAAGTAATCGTTATAACATCAGGAAAAGGCGGAGTAGGAAAGACCACTACCACCGCAAACGTAGGTACAGGTCTGGCACAATTAGATAAAAAAGTAGTATTGATTGACACAGATATCGGACTCCGCAACCTGGATGTGGTGATGGGGCTGGAAAATAGGATTGTCTACAATCTTGTGGATGTAGTTGAGGGTAACTGCCGGATGAAGCAGGCATTAATCAAAGATAAACGTTATCCCAACCTTTCCCTGCTTCCTTCCGCACAGACACGAGACAAGTCTGCTGTGTCACCAGAACAGATGGTAAAGCTCATTGATGAGTTAAGAGAGGACTTTGAGTACATTTTGCTGGACTGCCCAGCAGGCATTGAGCAGGGCTTTAAAAACGCCATTGCAGGGGCTGACCGGGCATTGGTTGTCACTACGCCGGAAGTATCTGCCATCCGTGACGCTGACCGGATCATTGGCCTTCTTGGTGCAAATGATGTGAAAAATGTTGAATTGATTGTGAACCGCCTCCGTATGGATATGGTAAAACGCGGAGACATGATGAATATCAATGATGTGACAGATATTCTTGCCATTGATCTTATAGGCGCCGTACCTGATGACGAACAGATCGTAATTTCTACGAACCAGGGAGAACCTTTGGTTGGAAGCGACTGTCTTGCAGGACAGGCGTATGCCAATATCTGCCATAGGCTTTTAGGGGAGCAGGTTCCATTTTTGGATTTGGAGGTGAAATCCAGCGTATGGAACAAACTGAGAGAGCTGTTTAAAAAAAATTAGGAGGAAACCGATATGGGTTTGATGGATTTATTTAAAAGGAAGAACTCCGGTGAAATTGCCAGAGACCGGTTAAAACTATTGTTGGTTTCCGACCGTGCCAATTGTTCTCCAGAAGTGATGGAGAAAATTAAAAATGATATTATACAGGTCATCTCAAAATACATGGAGATTGATGCAGAAGGATTGGATATACAGATTACTCAGACGGAATCTGAAGGAAACAATGGAAATGTTCCTGCACTTTACGCAAATATTCCTATCAAAGATATGAGACATTCCGCAGATTCCCAATAACTTAAGAAATGGAAGGTAAGGAACTTTTATTATGTTGAAACAGTATCAGATTAGAAACTACAATTTTCGTTTGATTATTTTTGTTACAGCATTGACCATGCTTGGAATCAGTGTTATCGGCAGCGCCCAGCATTCTGTACAAAATAAGCAGGTGCTGGGGCTAATCTTAGGTCTGATCGTGATGATCATTGTTTCTCTGGTAGATTATTCCTTTATCCTTCGGTTTAGCTGGCTGATTTATATATTCAATATCGGGCTTCTTTCCCTGATTACATTTCATGTATTTGGAGATGATGCCGGTGGGGCAGTCCGCTGGATAGAGGTTGGAGGCTTCCGCTTTCAGCCTTCAGAATTGTCCAAAGTATTATTAATTCTCTTTTTTTCCTGGTTTTTTGGAAAATATTATGAAAATATAAATAAATTTACCTTCATTGTTTTGTCGGGAATCTTAATATTTATTCCCTGGATTATGATTGAACAGCAGCCAGACTTGTCCACCAGTATTGTAGTGGCAGTTATTTTTATTGCACTCTTGTTTTTAAGTGGATTAAGTTATAAAATAATAGGAGGCGTACTTGCCGTCCTGATACCAGCAGGCTCTTTATTTATCTACTTAATTTTACAGCCTGGCCAGAAAATACTGGACGGTTATCAATGGCGGCGTATTATGGCATGGCTGCAGCCGGAAAAATATGCCACGGACGCCTATCAGCAGCAGAATTCCATTATGGCAATAGGTTCTGGCCTGCTGTGGGGAAAAGGGCTGAACAATAATACTGTGTTTTCTGTAAAAAATGGTAATTTTATTCCAGAGCCTCAAACAGATTTTATTTTTGCAGTGGCAGGAGAAGAATTGGGGTTTGTTGGCAGTGCCGCTATTTTATTGTTACTGTTTCTTATCGTAATTGAGTGCATTCTGGTTGGAAGAAAAGCAAAAGACTTGTCCGGCCGTCTAATCTGCGGCGGTGTTGCTGCATGGATTGGTTTCCAGACTTTTGTTAATATTTGTGTGGTAACAGGAATGATGCCGAATACGGGACTGCCGCTTCCCTTTGTCAGTTATGGCCTTACTTCTCTTGTAAGCCTTTTTATCGGCATAGGACTAGTCTTAAATGTGGGGCTCCAGCCCTTAAAATACCGAAAGGGGGATTTTTAACGTGAATATTGGATTGATTGCACATGATTCCAAGAAAAAACTGATGCAGAACTTTTGTATTGCTTATCGGGGGATACTCTGCAAGAATGATCTTTATGCAACTGGTACTACCGGCAGGCTGATTGAAGAGGTTACGAACCTTTCCATACATAAATACCTTGCCGGACATCTGGGAGGTTCCCAGCAGCTTGCCGCCCAGATTGAACATAATCAGATCGATCTGGTGATATTTTTGAGAGATCCTGTTACTCCTAAGTCTCATGAACCAGACGTTAACAATACGGTGCATTTATGTGATATGTATAATATTCCGCTTGCAACGAATCTTGCAACAGCAGAATTACTAATTAAGTCATTAGACAGAGGAGATTTAGAGTGGCGTGAAATGTATAGATAGTAAAAAATTTTTTCAAAATAGAATGGCAAAGCGTTCCAAAACAACTGCATTAATTTTGGCACTTTCTTTGTCTATAACTGCAGGCTGCGGACAGGAAGTAAACATTGAAAATCCATATGACGTCTATGAGAGCCCAAGAGCCTATGGGCTGAATACCACTGTAAGCAGTACAAGTAAGGCAGCATCTTTTTTTGCAGAAAATCTTTGTGTAGCTGATTCAGAAGATAAGTTAAGCAGTGATGTTACCGCATCCTTGTCGGAGGCTGCTGGATTGTTTAACATTCAGGAAAATACTATGGAATTCGGAAAGAATATCCACCAGCGCGTTTATCCTGCAAGCACCACCAAAATTTTAACTGCATATACAGCGTTAAAACATGGAGATCTGGCTGCAACAGCCACAGTAACCGAAGCGGAACTCCAATTAGAACAAGGCTCCACGGTCTGCGGATTGTCTGTGGGAGATACCATCAATTTAGAAGAATTATTATATGGCTTAATGCTGTGCAGCGGAAATGATGCCGCAAATGTAATTGCTGATATGATTTCCGGAAGCCCAGAGGCATTTGCACAATTAATGAATCAGGAAGCATTGGCTCTTGGGGCTACCAATTCACACTTTGTGAATCCCCATGGACTGCACAGCGAAGATCATTACACCACTGTATATGATATGTATTTAATTTTTCAGGCGGCATTACAGGAGAAACAGTTCGTAACGATCATCAGCAGCCCCTCCCATACCGGAATGGTTACGTCTGCTTTAGGTGAGACATCTGGAAAAGAGTGGAGTAACTCCAACAAATATCTAAATGGTGAAAAAGCGGTACCGGAAGGAGTCCAGGTGGTGGGGGGGAAAACTGGCACCACAAATGCCGCTGGCTACTGCCTGGTGCTTTACAGCCAAAAAGGAGGAAGCGTTCCCTATATCTCTATTGTATATAAGTCAGACACCCGTGACAATCTGTATTTGGAGATGACAGAATTGTTAGAAAAAATTTCAAAATAGCGGTTGAATTTTCTGTAAATATATACTATAATTATTCTATGAAAACAAACTGTTGTCTGTAAATTAGATAAAGAAATCTCTGATTTCGGGTATTGTTTATCTGTTTTGCACAAAATACAGTCAGGACTAGGAGGAGATTGTCATGATACAAATTATAGCTGGGGAAAAAGGAA
>CATNCF010000042.1 GCA_950097145.1 uncultured Lachnospiraceae bacterium | reverse complement strand
CTGGCGGGAAATTACCATAAATTTTTTTCGCTTTCCTGGCGGGAAATTACCATAAATTTTTTTCGCTTTCCTGGCGGGAAATTACCATAAATTTTTTTCGCTTTCCTGGCGGGAAATTACCATAAATCAGCAATTGCATCCTGGCAGACTGCATGGATGCCTTTTTTGCTTAAAATATCCATAGCCTTTTCGTTATCCGCCACCCGCAGAACCATGTAGGCTGTTCCTTCTTTCTGGGCCAAAAACGCATACATATATTCCAGGTTTACGCCGCCGTCTCCCAGCATTTTTAAAATCTGAAACAGGCTTCCTGGTTCATCCGGCATCTCTATCGCCAGAACTGGCGTAATAGAGGCCACATAACCTGCCTCCTTTAATATGCAGGATGTTTTGTAGGCATCATCCACAATCATCCGCACAATGCCAAAATCCTGAGTTTCTGCAATGGACAAGGCACGCATGTCAATCTCGTGCTGCTGCAGATATTCCGTCAATTCTGCCAGCTTCCCTGGCTTGTTTTCTACAAATACAGAAATCTGTTTTACTGTCATAGTTTCCCTCCTGTCTGGAACATCCATTTTTCCTATCAGTTCTGATATAAGTTTCTCTGGTCAATTACGCGGACAGCCTTCCCTTCGCTCCGGGCAATGGTTTTTGGGCTAACCAGGCTTACTTTTACATAAATGCCAAGCATAGCCTTCAATGCATCTACCAGCTTCTTCTCTCGTTCGGTAACAACGCCAGCATTATCTGAGAACATTTCCTGAGTCATTTCTACCTGGACTTCAATGGTGTCACTGTTATTTTTACGTCCCACAAGAATCTGATAATTTGCTGGATATCCCTGGTTCAAAAGAACGGTTTCGATCTGAGACGGGAATACATTGACGCCTTTCACAATGAGCATGTCGTCACTGCGTCCCAGAGGCTTCGTCATCTTCACATGGGTACGCCCGCAAGAACATTTCTCACGGTTAAGAATGCAGATATCCCTAGTCCGGTAACGGATCAATGGAAATGCTTCTTTCGTAATACTCGTAAATACCAGTTCTCCCTTTTCCCCGTCTGGAAGCACTTCTCCTGTCTTGGGATTGATCACCTCCGCAATAAAGTGGTCTTCATTAATATGCATTCCTGTCTGAGCACTGCACTCGAAGGAAACGCCAGGGCCAGAAATCTCAGTCAGCCCATAGATATCGTAAGCTTTGATTCCCAGTTTCTTTTCAATATCACGGCGCATCTCTTCTGTCCATGCTTCTGCACCAAATATTCCAGCTTTCAGATTAATCTTGTTCTGCAGCCCCCGCTCCCAAATGGACTCTGCCAGATAAGCCGCATAAGACGGCGTACAGCACAATATGGTAGAACCTAAATCACACATAAACTGAATCTGCCGTTCTGTATTGCCTGAAGACATAGGCAGCGTTAAGGAACCTATCTTATGTGAACCGCCATTTAGTCCGGGGCCTCCAGTAAATAATCCATAACCATAGCAGACATGCACTACATCCTCATTGGTGCCTCCTGCGGCAGCAATGGCCCTGGCACAGCATTCTTCCCAGAGGTCAAGATCGTGCTGGGTATAAAAAGCTACTACTCTGCGCCCTGTGGTGCCGCTGGTGGACTGAATACGGACACAGTCTGACAATGGAGCTGCCAAAAGACCATATGGATAAGCATCACGCAGATCATCCTTTGTTAAAAATGGAAGTTTATGTAAGTCATCCACGGAATGGATATCTTCAGGCTTGATCCCAGCCTCATCCATTTTTTTTCTATAGAACGCAACATTTTCATATACTCTTTTTACTGTCTTGACCAGCCGTTCATCCTGCCAGGCACGGATCTGTTCTCTGGACGCACATTCAATTTCTTGTTGATAATAATGTTCCATACTTGTATCATTTCCTTTCCTTTTACTTTCTGTGAGGGATACTTACAGCTTCGCTTAAAGCACAAGGGCTCCTCCTCATGCTAGTCTACTTTGATGGCTGCTCGAATAAGCACAAGGGCTCCTCCGCATGCTATATCCTCATACTATTTTACCACACTATGGCTGTAATGTCCAAATAAATGGGCCTGTTATCTTATTAAGCTTTTGGCTTTTTTATAATCCTGTTTATGTACAAAAAACAAATATTCATATGCACGATCTAAATTCTGCCCCAGGCTTCCAGTCCTGCTTCTTGAGCTGGAACATGGTGACGGGCTGTTTCTATTTATCACTTTACATTTATATTGGATACCATGTTTCTGGAGCGTCTTACGGATTTCTGACTGCTGTTTCATGGAAAATGTCATAATAAGTTCTTTTCTGTTAAATATTGTTATCATAGTTCCTCCATTTCAGTTGTGGGTTTACGGCATATTTATCTGTTCAATCGGGCAGTCATGCTTTTTTCAATTTATCATAACTTATTCCAACCAGCAAAATTTGTGCATTTACAGACTTCCCAACCGTCTGGGACGAGTGATGCACAAATGCTTGCTGCTGGTACCTATTTTCTCTGATATTACTCCGGCGGTTAAATGTCGACGAATTTTACGAAGAATAAATTTTCATCTGCAAGGCGGAAGAATGAGTTGTAGCGAGTGCTACAACGATTGATGACAACGCGGCAGATGGAAATTTAAGCAAGTAAAAACGTCAATATTTAACCGCCGGAGTAATACTTTATCAATACGCATACTTTTATCAGTATAAATCTCACTATTTACCGCATCCTAAAACAACAGATATGGACCGTCTGTATTTAAGTAATTCATATCTTTCCCTAGATCTGCTGCTGTTTCGGCAGCCTTCCATACAATTCCACCTGCCTGCGGATTTTTTTCACAAGTCTCGTATCTATGGCATCTTTTTTCATCCGCCACATCCAATTTCCACCCAGAGTAGAAGGCGTATTCATCCTGGCCGTACTGCCCAGTCCCAGCAAATCCTGCATGGTTACCACCGCTGTATCACTGACACTGGACCAAACGCCGCGCATCACCCCCCAGTGGTACCCTTCCAGTCTGTTCAGCTTCAGATATTCTTTGGCAAAAGACACGCAAGCCCTGGGCGCTGTTTTCATCCATCCTAATATGGTATCATTATCATGAGTCCCAGCATATACCACAGAATTTCTGGTATAATTATGGGGCAGATAATCCCCGTCCTCTCTGGTGTCAAAGGCAAACTGCAGCAGTTTCATTCCTGGATAACCGGAGTCTTCCAGCATCTTCCGCACAGAATCTGTGAGAAAGCCCAAATCTTCTGCAATAATGTCAAGACTGCCCAAACCTTTCTCAATGGTGCGGAACAATTCAATGCCTGGACCTTCCCGCCACTCTCCATTTCTCGCTGTATCGTCCCCGAACGGAATTGCGTAATAAGAATCAAATCCCCGGAAATGATCAATCCGTATCACGTCAAATAATTTGGATACTTTCTCAAGGCGTTTCATCCACCAGCGGTAACCGTCTTTTTTCATTACATCCCAGCGGAATAAGGGATTTCCCCAGAGCTGCCCGTCCTCTGAAAATGCATCGGGGGGACATCCTGCCACGTCAAAGGGGGAAAGCTCTTCATCCAGATAGAACTGTTCTGGATTCGCCCACACATCTGCGCTGTCCATTGCCACATAGATAGGAACATCCCCGATGATACGGATTCCTTTGTCATTGGCATACTTTTTCAGCCTGCTCCACTGGCGGTAAAACAGATACTGAAGCATTTTCCAAAAATTAATCTCCTCCGCAAGCTCCTGCTTTGCCCGTTCCAGGGCATCCTTCTCACGTTTCTTCAATTCTGGCTCCCACTGGCTCCAGGACACGCCGTTATGAGCGTCTTTCAGCGCCATAAACAATGCATAATCCTCCAGCCAGTCTGCCTGTTCCCGGCAAAAGCTCTCATAATCCTTGGGAATCTTCTTCTGAAACCGTTCAAACGCCTTATGTAGAAGCGGATAACGATTCTCATAAAGCAGGCCGTAATCTACCCTTGTATCATCTTCCCCCCATGCATACGAAACGCATTCCTGTTTCTCAAGCAGATTTTCCTGACAGAGCGTGTCTAAATCAATAAAATAAGGGTTTCCGGCAAAACTGGAAAAAGACTGGTAAGGGGAATCCCCGTAACTGGTGGGACAAATAGGCAGCACCTGCCAGTAACTCTGGCCTGATTTCATAAGAAAATGCACAAATTTTCTTGCCTCCTTTCCCATAGTTCCAATCCCATAAGGGGACGGCAGAGAAGAAATGTGCATTAAAATTCCACTTGTACGCATGATACGTATACCTCCTGTTATCGATTTTTATTAAATATTGTCAAATATTCTGTCAGCCTTTGTCTGCGCTAAAAGCCGGAAAAGCGCCGCCTTATAAACTAAGACGGTCCCCTTCCTCTGGGCAGAACATCATCGTTCTACCCTTTTACCGCACCTGCCACTACGCCTTCAATAATATACTTCTGGCAGGCTATATAGAAAATAATAATGGGAATAATCGCAAGCACAAGCATCGCCATCATCGCCCCCATATCCACAGAGCCATACCCCCCTTTGAGATACTGGATGGCAATGGGAATTGTTTTCCAGCGTTTGATGTCAAGAACTAGATAAGGCAGAAGATAATCGTTCCAAATCCACATTGCCTGCAGAATTGCTACTGTGATGCAGGTAGGTTTTAAAATAGGAAATACTACCTGGAAATAAGTCTGCAGAGGTGTACAGCCGTCAATCATTGCAGCCTCCTCAATTTCCAGCGGAATACTCCGCACAAAACCGCAAAACATAAACACTGACAGCCCGGCTCCAAATCCCAAATATACTAATATAATACCAATTGGGCTGTATAAATGCAATATATTTGCCAATTTTGATAAAGTAAACATCACCATCTGGAATGGCACAATCATAGAAAACAGGCATAAATAGTAAAATCCTGTGGAAAATGCCGATTTCACCCTGGATATGTACCAGGCACACATTGAGGTACATAAAATAATCACTGCCACAGAACAGACTGTGATAAACAGGGAATTTTTAAAGGCTTCAAAAAACTGAATTTTCTCCGTGCCCCGCACATAATTTTCCAATTCCACAAACATTTTTCCCAATGGAAGTTCAAAAGGCCTGCGGCTGATATATACTTTTTTCTTAAAGGAATTTATCACCACCAGCACAATAGGAAATATCCATGCCAGCGAAAGCACGCCAAAAATCAGCGTAAAAATCCATCCATGTCTCGCTTTCCTTACACCCATTATTGCTGTACCTCCCTGTTTCTTGTTAATCTGGTCTGGATAACGGCAATCAATGCTACCAAAATGAAAAATACTACTGCTTTTGCCTGGCCTACCCCTTCATACCCTGTCCTTCCATAAAAACTATTATAAATATTCAAGGCCAGCAGTTCCGACATATTGGAAGGTTCTCCATTGGTCAGTGCCAGATTCTGGTCAAACAGCTTGAAGCTGTTGGTGAGAGTGAGAAAGGTGCAGATTGTAATAGACGGCATCACCATGGGAATGGTTACATTTCTTAAAATCTGCTGCGGCGTAGCTCCGTCAATTTTTGCCGCTTCAATTAATTCTCCGGGAATATTCTGAATACCAGAAATATAAATAATCATCATATACCCAATCTGCTGCCAGCACATGAGGATTACCAGACCCCAAAAACCATAAGCGGAATTATAGGTCAGCGTTTTCTGGTAATTCGCCAAAATACCGTTTAAAAGGAGCTGCCATATATACCCCAGCACAATGCCGCCAATTAAGTTTGGCATAAAAAATACAGTACGGAAAATATTGGTTCCCTTAATTCCCTTGGTCAAAAGCATTGCTACCGTAAATGCCAGCACATTAATGAGAATAACTGTCACAATGGTAAAAGCCGCAGTATACCAGAGAGAATGTCCAAAAGTTTTATCCGAAAAAATCTTTATATAATTATCAATCCCCACAAATTTTGCATCTGTCACTGTAGTAAATTTGCAAAAGGACAAATAAATACCCATAAGAAAAGGCACAAAAAATCCTATCGCAAACGCTGCCGCTGTGGGAAGTGCAAAAATGGGAAAATACTTTTTTAGTGAGTTCTGCATAAGTTACCTCTCAGAAAATATTCATATCGAATTTTATTAGGAAGGGGATGGCCTCCCATCCCCTGCTGTTTTATTCATTCACTGCCTGATATTCAGAAGCCCATCCTTCTACAAACGCTGACTGTACAGCTTCCCAGTTTCCTGTTCCCTGGGCATACTCTAAAAGTGCGCTGCCCACATCATCCTTCCACTTTTCTGAAGGTATTGTGGAAAATACCCAGGGTATCGATGTTTTTCCAGCATCAATATATTCATTGGAAGCCGCCACCAGAGGATTTTCCGGCTGATACTCTTCAGTAAAACTGGAGAACGGCGTTACAAATCCCATATCGTCCCGGAAGCTTTTTCTTCCTTCATCACTTGTTATCACCCATTCCAAAAACTCCAGAGTAGCGTCAATATCTTCCTGGGAAGCGTTCTTATTCACACACCAATAATTTTCTGAACCAGTACAAAGTCCCTGGTTTGCTTCATCGCCAACACCGATATAAATAGGCAGGATTCCCATATCTTCATCTGCAACTTCATTTCCGGCAATATCGTTGTACGCCCAGGTTCCATTCTGATAAAATACTGCTTCACCCATACCAAATTCTGCGGCTGCATTTTCTCCCGTCATTCCCGACAACATGGCCGGTTCCACCGTAGAATCCGTCAGATAGAGATCCCATATATTTTTGTATGCATCCAGGTAGGTTCCCTTGATTGCTTCTGTGGTATCAATATTCTCGTCCTGATACTCAAAATAAATAGGAAGGTTTGCCAGATGCGTCTTAAATCTCCAGTCTGATGAAGAATCCATGCCGGCAGAGGCAAATACACCCTGTATTCCAAGTTCTTCTTTTCTTGCCTGCATGTCGTCTGCTACTTCTTTCAGCTTCGCAAAACTGTTAATTTCAGACACATCCTTAATCTTAGCGCCATCCATTTTACAATACTCTGACAAGATCGCTTTGTTATAAATCAGGCCATAGGTCTCAATAACATACGCCACGCCCTGTACTTCTCCTGCATCATTGATCAATGCAAAATCATCACTTTTTAAATTTTTATATATGGCGCTGTCCTTTAAGTCATAACAATAATCTTTCCAGGACGCAAGTCCTGCCGGCCCGTTTACCTGGAACAGCGTGGGCGCCTCCGACTTTGCCATCTCTGATTTCAAGCTGGATTCGTAGGTTCCAGACGCCGCGGTTTCAATAGTTACTGGTACTCCAGTCTCGTCTGAATATAGCTTAGCCAGTTCTTTCCACTGCTCCGCCTGTTCGGGCTTGAAATTCAAATAATAGACCGCCCCTTGCGCATCTGCTGTTTCATTATTTCCCTGGTTATTGTCTTCTGTTCCTGCATTGTCTGTGCCAGTTCCTTCTTCCGTAGTATTATTTTCCTGCGTATTTCCCTCATTTTTTTCGGTACCGCAGCCTGCCGCCATCGTAACAGCCACTGTGGCAGACAACAGTAATGATAACCATCTCTTTTTCATATTTTCCTCCATTCTAAATATTCAAAATGATATACAATTTAGTATGGAAGTTTTTGTGAGGAATATACACAAAAAAAGACACTAACGAATTCCGTCAATGTCTCTAAATTGTGTCAGAATTGTAATATCACAATCCTACACTGCACGATCACACGAATCACTGCTAATTTCTTTCAATAGAATATTTATATATGCTTTAAACAAAAGAATCGCTGTAACACTTTGTGTACCCTGTCCATGTATATCAAGCGGGAAATCAATTGCCGATGTACCATTGTTTAATACAACCTGTGCTTTAGAAAGCAAGTCCCATGTTTTTAATGGAACCGCATTAATCGACACAAGATCTTTACCTTGAAAGTCTATAACTTTTTGTATTTTTTGCAATTCATTCACTAATGAAGTAAGGTTATTATCATTCGAAATAATATTTTCATTCAATTGCTCTATTTGATTTTGTATATTATCAAGTTCATTTTGAGCAACTGACACTTTTTTCATGAATTTTCCCCATAACGGAGATTTTGTGCTAAATGTATCCCTCAATTCTCGCAAAGCTTGTAAATAAAATACGGGAGTAAGTGACAAAAACCTATTGACTAAATTTTGTACTTTTCCAGCAATAGGAGCATAATCAATATTCAAAAATGATATTTTAGTTTCTATAGCCCCTGTCACTTCATTATACATAGCATTTGATTCAACAATTATTGAAGCTTTTTCAGCATCAATATATTGAATCGTTTCAGCAAAAGTATCACTAATGTAACCCTCCCACTCTCCTGATGTTCTTTCTTCAAACATTAGTGTAATTTTAATGCCCTCAGAATCTTTAGGTGATTTTATTTTATCATCCATATAAAAATCATAATCATCAAAACTTGTCCTACTTTCCCTGTTTAGAAATTGACATCCAACTGATGATATCTTGGAAAAATAACCGTTTCAGAGCGTTTCACTTTATCTGTCATAGGGTCTTTCTTTTCTTTGACTTCAATGAACATAAATTTGCCAAGTATCTCAATCAGTGTGTCTTTTTGCAGAATATCTTCCCACATATAATATACGCTGTATTTATCTTCATAAATCGGATTCCCCGCTCCTGTATCAATCCCCTCTCCCTTTCCCATGTTAAAGGGCAGGAAGAATGTTGATGCTCCGTCCAGCTTCGTAGTCATATAGACCTGTTCCAAATCCATTGCAAAATCTACCAACGCCCCTGCTTTCGACCTGAAAAGCCTTGTCTTTGGGTTTCGCTGTGTACAATATTGATAAATTGCATCCTGATAGGACTGTCCAGCTGCATTACATTTGAGTTCAAAGGTCATGATTGCCAGACCATTTAAGAAAATTACAAGGTCTATCCTTTCATTATCGCTTGCCTAGACTTCTTCGGATACGGAAAAATATTCTGCTCATAAAGTTCTTGGGCTTAAATCCAATTCTGAAAACGCTTTGACTACCGAATACAGGCATCCATCCTTGTCCATTTTGTTAATATGCTGCTCCAGCTCCATTTTCAACTCTTCCAAAAACTACTTTCGTTTTGGCAGCATTTACTTTCAGAAACTGTTTTCTTTCTAACCAGACGCTTACGGATTCCATTACTCGGTTTGCTGCCATTTCACTTTTCGTGAATATTAGCACATCATCGTCATACCTTGTGAAACGAAGTCCTCCTTGTCCAGCTCATCAAGAAAAACATTGGAACAGACATCTGAAAGCGGTCCCCCTTGCGGCACTCCCGTGGTAGCTGCTTTCTCCAGACCGGCCTCCATCACTCCTGCTTTCAGATAGTTCCGAATCAGATTTATTGTGGTACTATCATTTACTTGTTCTCTTAGTATCTGAATTAACTTATCGTGATTTACCTTATCGAAAAACTGTTCAATATCAATATTTGTCACCTTTTTATAGGCTCTGTTCAAATTTTCTTTTGATAAAATCACTTCGATTAATTCCATTGTCCTCTTGATATACAACTTTGGTTTACGTTTACCATTATTAGTGCCATGCTCGGCACACATTCAAAAAAATGAAGTCGTGGCCAGACTTCATTTTCGAAAACAATAAAATTGATAATAAAACAACAAATGTTTTACTTGAAATCAATTTATTTAACCTTTAAGACGATAGACCGTAGAATATAACTTATTTTTACCCTCCGTTGCACTCCAAGAACCTCCGCCGCTGCACTTACCACAGTTTAGCGTACAGTCACAAATATTATACAAATCCACCATCGCCTCAACCGTATCCATCCGGCTGTTCCTTGTTTTTACTAATCTTCTACCCTTCATTTTACTCATATTATATCTCTCCTTCCTTTTACATTTCCATATTTAGGGCTTACTTCCGTAATCTGCAAGATATTTAGCGCGCCGTTGGAAATTATTCCCCACAGAAATTGAATTTTTCTAATGCTATCTATGCTAAAACACGCCATGCCTCCATGTGGCCACCCATCGCTGCCGGCATGTCTTGGCTTCTAATTCATACTACCCCATCTCCTTGTAATTTCTCCTCAAAATTTTCCTTCCCTGCCTACTCCCTCACCTGTAAAAGTTCTAAGATTTTATGCCTGGTCACTTGTACTGCCGCTGCAAACGCCCCGCAGGCACAGCCCATGAAATACAATGCATAACAGCCTGCAAATGTCCGGGCGCTTCTGGCAAAAAGTCCTGGACGATACACAGCAAGACCCACAGTCACAAGGACAATCCCCCCTATACACAAAAAGATTTGTTCCAGCGCCAGCATACAGCGGGCGCGTTTCTTCGTCACGCCCAGGATGCGAAGAAATGCCGCTTCCTTTGCCGACTGCAGAATCACAAGGCCATACCCCGCCAAACCGATAAACACTGTCGCCATCACCGCGATTGGAAACAGCTCTTCTAACAAACTGCGTACACGCACCACATCCCCAAGTGCCTCCGAGTCAATATAGAACGATGCCATTGGCGCATACCTTGTATCCGTATTCTTCAAGTTCGACAATAGACGTTCCAGTTTGTCAAGCTTCCTGTTGTCCGACAAGGTAAATTCACAGTACCCGAACTGGAACGGCTGGCTGTATAGTTCTTCCATGGGGCCATTGAGCCCTGCAAAAATGCTGGCATTTACCATTTCGTCCTTCGAGTCTATCATTCCTATCACTTTATATGGGATGGATTCCTTTTTTGCAGCTTCTGATATTTTTTTCTCCCCCTCTTCTTCGAATACTGCAGACAAAGCGGCATACCGGGAATCCGACAACAACACTGCCTCATCCCCAGGCTGTATGCCCAGCGTCTCGGCAATATTTTTTCCTACCAGGCATACTGGTTCTTCAGCCCTCAACACAGACGCATCATACCCGTCTGCATAATCGACTGTAAAATCCGCCCCCCCGTCTGCCAGATAACGGTCAGCGTCGTTGGTAAACACCATAGGGGTGTGAAGCCCCAGGCCATTTATGCGCACGCTGAAGGTGCTGTGGCAGTAAAAATCTTCTGCCAGGCTGGATTTTGACAGTTCTTTTACAGAAGAAGATGCAAAGTCCAGCGCCGTGCCATTTACGTCAACCTGATAGAACGCTTCACGGTATGTAATCCTCGCCAGCACAAACATCCCAATACCAGAAGCCAGCACCGCTGTAAGGAGCAGTGATACCGCAGACTTCCAGACACCGCGCCGCATATGGCGCAGTACATAAGTGAACATCTGCCGGGGCGCATGGTATTTTCTTCGGGATAACGCTTCTATTCCGCCTGTGGCCGGAAGTTCTGTAAAGTCCGCCTTTGCAGGAATGAAACCAAGGCCCTCCATATCCGGCACCGCTTTTCTATCTGCTCCCGCCCGCAGTATACCTCCCTGCAGCAACTCCAACGGAGGCGTTTTTTTCATTCTCTGCAAGAAAAATAAGACGAGCCCTGCAGTAAGTGCCAGTTCCAAAATCAGGCAAAGGAGTATGGTCCCAGCTGGGAGCGCAGTATCAGAGACATACCCTTCCGGTGCATTCTCCGTCATAGACGCTAACGCCGCCACGGCTTTCTTTGATGTATAAATTAGCCCTGCTGTTCCTCCGCTCGGCACCGCAAGCAAGGAAAGTACAGCCAAAGGCAGCGCAAGCGTGCGGCCTGCCCTCCGGCTTGGAACACCCATGGCACGCATAACGGCATACGCTTCCTGATTCCGGCCCACATACAGATATACCGCCAGCATCAGCGCCAGCGCTGCCCCCAAGGCATACAGCAGTGTGGTCAAAAACGATACCAGCGCTCCTGTCTCAAAACTATCTTTCACGCTGAGCCATCCCCCGTCTGAAAACCGCAGGGCTACGCCCATCTTTGCCGCCAGCGGCTCTGCAGTTTCCTTGAATGCCTCTATATCCCGGGCGTTCTCAACAAAAACGCTGAACTCACCGACAGACTGCTCATAGTCATCAGGCACTTCCACAGGCAGAAGCTGTTTCGGCACAAATATCGTGCTCGGCGTATAACTCCAGTCAAACTCTGAAACCCGATCGCCCAAAACATCGTTAAACCGGTAAATTCCCACAATCTCAAGCTCTTTGGCATCTGTAAAATTGGGGACATGTCCTCCTTTTTTATGCGTTGTCATTGCTCCATACAAAGGATTTTGCGCAAATAGCCTGTCCCCAAGCCTTACGCTGATCTTATCTCCGATAGACAGCCCGTACGTTTCCACAAAAAGCTCGCTCACTGCACAGGCATCCACATCCTCTGCTGACAGGGATCGCCCTTTTGTTATCACCATTTTACGCTCATTAAAACGCGGTATGGAACGCATATCTGAAGTATATACCATATCATAAATATCAAAATCCCCCTGGATTTGTTCGATCAACTCTTTATAATAAGCAAACGCTTCTGTGTCAAGGTATTCTTCACCCAAACCGTCTAAAACACGGACTGCCTGTTCTCCAGATCTGTCATCCACCTTAAAAACATCTTCCATTCCATAATATCCGACAATAAGAAGCCGCGAGCCTTTTTTAAGTTTCTTCCAAAAACTTTCTGGATATGGGTTTTCTCCGGCGTATGACTCTCCTCCCCAGTGTTGCATTTTAACGAATTCCCCATCAGAAGGAAGCACAGGCCTGCCTGCAAGCACTGTAACATCATCAAACATCAAATCCATTAAATCACCGCCCTGGCACCCTTGATAAGTCCCTTCCAAAACACAAAAGTCCAGACCGTAATCTTTCAGATAGCCTTTCTCATTTACACGTTTGCACCCATCCACCAGACCGGCTGTCATATACCTTGTATCAGCCAGAGATACTCCAGGCAGTGATGAAAAGTCCTCAAGCTGCTCTTTTGTGGGCCAGGGTTTTTCGTCCAGTTCATACTCTTCTGTTTGATAATAACCATTCTCATCCTGCCACTGCACCTGCATTGCAGGCACTGTGTTATCCAATGCGGCAACTCCATGGTAGAAACTTTCAGCATTGGCCGCCTCTCTGCTGGTAACAGCATAATCTGTAATACGTGAAAATAATGCAAAAGACGCCGCCGCAATTAATAGGAACGTTAATAATGTCTTCACCGGGGAGCGGAGAAGTGTTTTCAATGCAAGAGAATTTCTCATAGTTTTTCCAACTCCTTTTTTGTATTTCATTTTTACAATCTAATCGATCTATTCTATGATATCTCCTTCATCTTGCCGTCCCTCATCTTAAGCGCCACATCGGCCGCCTCAGCAACTTCCATGTCATGGGTAACGATAATGACGCAATACCCTTTTTCATGTGCAAGGCTTACTAATATATCTATAATATTCTGGGTATTTGCAGAATCAAGATTCCCAGTAGGTTCATCTCCCAGTATGATTCTGGCCTTGGACGCAAGGCTTCTGGCAATTGCCACGCGCTGACGCTCACCGCCGGAAAGTTTTGAAGGAAAACGCCCCATTTGTTCTTTCGTAATTCCTACTCCTTCCAGCAGCACTTCCGCACGGGTTCTGGCATCTCTTGGCATTACCCCGCACAGTTCCATGGGAAAGCAGACATTCTCCTTGACCGTCAGCAGCGGAAAGAGATGAAATGCCTGGAAAATCATGGAGATGCTTTCCCTGCGGTAACGATCCAGATCAAGGCCTGCAAGACTTTCTCCCTCAAAAGCAACTTCCCCCTCCGTGGGCAGATCAAGACCCGCAAGAAGGGAAAGCAGCGTGGATTTTCCAGAACCGGAAGGTCCTACCACTGCATAGACCTTCCCCTCCTCAAACTGATAGGAAATCTCTGAAACAGCGGATTTGGGCGCATTCTTATAGGTATATGTTACATTTTCCAAAGTTAAAGCCGACATATTTTTTCTCCTTCCCTGATCTATCCTGCATTTGGCAAACACAGGAAAAAATTGTTCATTATGTTTCACTCTTAGCCAGAGCTTCCTGCCACCAGTTCCGACACAATCTCCGACAGCCCGGACAGGCTGTAAAATCTTTGATCGTTATACTCCTCCATATCAAACCTGATACCATAATGTATCTCCAGAAGATATGCCAAATAGGTCAGTTCTCTGGCTTTAAGCAAACCCCTCACTCCAAAAAAATTCCCCTCAACATTTTCTGACTGGAAATCCCCCGGCAAGTCAAACCTATCACATAGGAGAGTTTCTATTTCTCTTCGGATTTTTTCCGGAACAACCGCTACATTTTTCTTATCACCCATTACTTTCACCTCCAGGGTTAAACTACTTCCCAAAATTCTTCTGGATCTAGCTTTTCAAGAATCAGCTCCGCCACTCTGGTACATTCCCCTATACCCAGTCCGTTAAATACCGGGATAGACGCTGCAGCCTCTTTAGCAATTGCTTCCGAAACATTCTCCCGGTAGATACTTTTTGTGATGATTCGATTCTGGACTTCTGACTCATTTACATCAATATATAAATTCGACATATGGAATGCATCTACTGGCACGCCAAATCTGTACTCGCAAAACCTTGACATATCTTCCAGAATCTTCTTTGATACAGACATATAAAAAGTACACATTACAAGAATATCCGGCGCAACAGCCTGGAATACTTGATGATGCATCATGCCAAACCCTCTAGTAAACTGTTCGTTGAAATTCTGTATTGCACCAGGTATCGTAATTAGAAGCAAATCTGGCCGCTCTTTCCTGGCTACCTCTACAATCCAGCGGTTAAAATATATGATTTTGGCAACGGCATCCACATCTTTGCGAAACATAAAACTGGGAAAAGAATGAAATCCAAACATCTCACAGCCATCCCGGGAACCAACCTGGGATACATGATAACCTCTCTTTAAAAATTGTTCCCTTAATGCTAAAGAAACTTCAAATTTATCTGTTCTTTCCCACCAGCCTGCTACAACAGCCACCGGAACATCCAGCGGTATCAAAGACGGATATTCCTCTATGGGTTCTGCCAGACTAAATACTTTAGGTTCTTTATATTCTGAAAAATCTATAAAACTACAAGCGTCCCCCGCTAAAAGGCAGGCTTCTTCCAATTTTTTATGATTTTCGCCGGCAAGCCGGGAAGCGTAAATAACATGTGATATACAAGGAATCAGCTTCAGCATCTCATCCACCAGACGATTTTCCACCTCCTTACCAAACACTTCAAAAGGCGGTATAAAAAGGCTGTCAAATTCTTCTGTTACTTCCTGAATTTTTTCGTAGACAGGCAAAATTGCACCACTATCCACCACCGTTATATCTTTTCCGGCCATACCCCAGCCCCCCGGTGAAACTAGAGCCGCTATTTCATAGCACGGTTCCAGCAGTCCGGCATGGCGGACAATTGGCTCACAGTCACGCCCATAAGGAAATACAAGCATACGCATAACACCAAACCTCCTAATTCATGATATCATAAGGGACACCAAATTCCCTCATCCATAGGTAATCCCTGAATTTCTCCTCCACTTGAGCGCGTACCTTGCTGCACTGGGAACTCCGCAAATCTGCAGACAATTCCCCACAATTATCACTCTGGGCACAGCAGAGCATACAATGCCGGAATGCCCAGCAGTTTTTGCAGTTTTCCGCCGTATCTTGAGCCACATTGATAAGCCTGTCAACCTTACTAAGATCAAACCCGTCCCGCAAATTCCCGATTTTCATAGCCTCTGATGTCTCACTGACACGCTCACAGGGATATAAATCACCATCTGTATTTACAAACAGACGCAATTCCCCTGCAATACATGGTCCACCAGGCGCCGCTGAATCTGGAAGAGACGCTGACGGCTTCATGCTGTCCTTCAAACGCCCAAAACTTTCGGACAAACCTGCAAGGGCTACGCTGGATACTTTGTCCTTTTCATATTTGCCCAGATACGCCAAATAACTACAAAATTCATGTCGGCTGTCCTGTTGCAGAAAAACCTCTCCCGGCACAGTTTTTTCTACAGAAAACTGATCGCTGATTAACGTGGACGTAATCTGCGCCTTTTTAAAAAGCTCCTCTCTGTCGAATAATTGGTGTACAGAATCACAAGGATATCTGGGATCAATCACAATATTAAAAGACATTTTTAAGTCAGAACACCATCCCTCTGCTCTGCCTCTTTCAGATAACGATAGACAGCGTTATCCACCTCCACAAACACGTTCGTATTGACATCATATAGATAATTACACAGTGGTGTTTTCATCATATGAATAAATGGTTTTTCTTCCTGTATCATGACTCCCCTCCTACCCATGATTCAAAAAACGGATCGGCATCCATTTTTATTTCTTCCAATTTATGTGAATCTGTGAACATAAAATTCCACTGCATCTGCCTTAGCTCCATATCCTGAATCTTTTCCAGGAATATCCGGGCCGTCTCTTTCTCCCAGCCGGAAAATGCTGGCTTAGCAGCTAATACTACGTCCATATGGCAAAAAGACTTCTGCCGGAACTTGATATACGCCAGACACCGTGAAATTTCTTCATTAGTATATTCTGTCAGACTTCTTAACAGAAAGGCGCTGATCTTTCTCCCAGATACAGTATTAATAAAACTGCATTTTCTCCCCTGGGTCAGATGAAGTACAGGCGACAATTGACCACACGGGCAGGCGGCTGACTGCAGCACACCACAATCCCCGGTTTTCAGGCGGATAAACGGCATCGCTGTGTTCTTAAGAGATGTAATAAAAATATCACCCGCCTTGTCCACCACAGGTCTGCCATCTCGGATAATTTCTACAAGTACATTCTCTGGAAAGATATGTAAGTGTCCGTGTGTACAGGAAGCCGCCACAACCCCTGTCTCCTGCGTGGCATATACCTTACCCGTTGGAACCTGAAATGCATCCCGAATGCTACCTTCCACCTGCATATCAGCCATCTCGCCATACAATTCTAAATAGCGCAGGCTTGCCGGAAGCTCCTGCCCATCTGTTGTCAGTTGTTCCGCCAGCATCCATGCGATACTGGGAGGCATACATATCCATGCAGGTTCGAAACTGCGGATAGCATCCAAACACCATTGCAGCCTCTCCACTGACAAATCCAACATTGAAAATGACAATATCTTCCCATCCCGGCTCAAACGCTTAGGCATATCATCCATAATCTTATTGCCTGCATATTCAGCGGTACGGAATACACAATACTTATCATCTGGCGTGATTTGAAACCTCTCTTTTCTATACCCCCACAAAAATGCCTGGGAACAAACATCATCCCGGCTATCCCAATAGGCTTCCAGTGGGATGCCTGATAATCCAAAACTCCGTTTTAGCAGTAAATATTCAATATCAGGGAAACGCTGATATCTACTGCATAGAAAACTTCTGCATTCCCGCTGAACCATCTGCTGATCTAAAAATGGAAAATCCGGTAATTTATGAATCTCTTTTTGTCCTTTGCATACAGAGAACAGTTTCCGGTAATAATCCGTTTCCTCTGCCACGCGTGTCAGAAGTTTTTGAAGCCCCTTATCTGACTGCTTCCCTAACGTGTACAAAAAATCATCCCCTTTTTAATATTTTATATCAACAGGGCTGTCATAAGCCCATACACCTCATAATCCGGCAATTCCGCAACCCATAATACCTGGCTTTCAGCCTGATTACCCGTCTGGACACTGCTGCTTTCCTCACCATAAATCCACAGGCTCACATTTTTACATTTGTCAGACGGCAGGTAAGACGTCCTGCCAAGCAAAATGATTTCACAGGAAAAATACCAAGCCATACGTGCAATGAATAAATCCAGGTTAGCTGTTTCCGGCAGGAACATTTCATCCCAGGGACGAATCCCCGACAAGTCTGTTGCAGACCGGACATGGTAATCATCCCGGTGCAGACCGTCCACCAGTACTTTCATTAAATGGGTCAATCTTTCTGTGGAAAATCCACTTAGCATAACTACAGGAATTTCCACCAAGGGATAGGAACACTGTCTATTATTTTGCAAAAACGAATAATGTCTGGCATCTTTCATAAGCAAACGCAGTATCTCATCTCTTCCCAAATCTGTATTTTCTTTCAGATAAGATAGTATCTTCGCGGTGATCAATGGAGCAGCATAACTATTAGAAACAGGTGTTTCTATCTCCTGCCCCTCTATCATCAATTTGTGCCGCGCAGAAGCCTGAAAATGAATTCTTGTAAAAGGATCACTGCAATAGATATATTCATCCTCTGTAAGCTGCGGATGATGGCAAACACCAATTACCTCTGGCAAATAGGCTGGATATGTAACTGTCCCCCGATTGCCTGTCGCTGCCACCAATAACCGTTCTGAATCCAGCAAACGTCGTACCGCCTCTTCTAATCTATTAAAATCTTCAAACGCATAAGTACCCACACTGAGGTGAATCAACCGGATATCCATAAATACACACAATTGGAAAGCCTTCAAGAGCCTTCCAATATTCCCCCGCAAAGTATCTCCCTTCAAGATTTGTATACTATATACCTCCATTTTTTCTAATTCTGTATAACATCCCATAATATGGGCACACATAGAACCATGACTATATGGAGACACAGCATCCCTGTTTAAAACAACGGATAAATCGTCATCAATTAGAAAACTCCCTGCCACAGGACAGGCCGCCGGATAAACACCGTCATCTAAAATCGCTATGCGGACTGGCCGTTCACACATGCTGCGCCATCTCCTCTCTACCCATCACTACAAACAATTATACTTTTCCGCCTGCAGGTGGTACATATGGGCATATATTCCCTTTACTTTCATCAATTCTTCATGCCTCCCCGCTTCTACCAGAACCCCCTGTTCTAAAACGAGAATCAGATCGGACAAGTGTATATTTGACAGCCGATGCGAAATCAGAACTGCACCTTTTCCTGTATACAATTCCTGGAACGTGCGGAATACTTCATCTTCTGACTGTGCATCCAGAGCAGCCGAAGGTTCATCCAGAATGTAAATATCAGCCTCCCGGAAGAAGGCCCGGGCAATTGCTATTTTCTGCCATTGCCCCCCAGACAGCTCCTGTCCGCTCTCGTCATATCTCCTTGTCAGATATGTATCAAGTTTTTTGGGGAAACGTGCGGTAAAACTATCCGCCCCACTATTTTTAAGGGCGCCTATCACCTGTTCTTCTTCACCAGCCCGGCTGGCATCGGACAACGAAACGGATTCCCTGACAGTGAAAGCATAATTACTATAATCCTGAAACACCGCGCTGAAGTGCCGACGGACACTTTCCAGGGTATATTCACGGATATCTCTTCCACCCATAAAAATCTGCCCTTCCTCCGGGTCATAAAACCGGAGAAGAAGCTTGACAATTGTGGTCTTACCGCTTCCGTTTGTTCCTACTAAAGCAACGTTCTGACTACTGTGAAAAGAAAAACTTACATTCTTCAGAATCCAGGGCTGGCCGCTGCCATACCGGAAACTTACATTTTTAAATTCCACCATAAAGGATGATTCCTTAAGCTCCAAAGTTCCATCTGCACGGATTTTGCTCTTTAATCCTAAAAACTTCCTGTAATTCTGTATGCGCATTTTACCATCTGCCAACTGCGCGTAACTGGAAATCACCATATATAAGCCGCTTAAGGTCTGTGCCATAATTCCCTGTAGGAAAGAAAAATCTCCAATGGTACGTCCCCCCTGTATAACTGATAACCCCAGCAGGAATAAGAAAAATGCTGCAGTAAGTTCTGGCAAAGCAGAAAGCAGGAGCAGAAGTTTTGTATACCAAAGCGAAATTTTCCTTTTTTTTGCAAACAATGTATTCCAAATATCCAGAAACTTTCTGCTGATAAAGGGAAACATATTATAAATCCTTACATCCTTGGCAAACTCCCGGCTCAACAAAAGTTCTGACGCGTACTGCATCTTCCGTTCTTCACTCATATATTGTCTCTGAAAACCATAAATTGTCTCTACCTGTTTAATCTGGACAATTGTACAAGGCACAACTGAAAGAACAAAAATAAAAGGCATCATGGGATGAGACTGAAACAGACACACAAATGCAATGGTAAACTGAGCAAAATACCGGATCAAATCCATCGCCTGAAAGGCTGTAAAAGTAATCAAAGGACTGTTCCTGTCTGCATCATTCACCTCATTATAAAATGCCGAAGAATCAAAAAATGACAAATCCAGTTCCGCAGCTTTTTTCATAATGCGGTGCTTTGTTACCGTATCCATCTTGTCACGCTGCAGTCCTTCATAGTACGTATTTGTCGTCTCAACTGCTTTATTGAGTATATTAAGCACCAATAACAGCACAGATAACATAAAAAATAACTGAATGGCTGTATCAGATTCATTGCTCCCAACAAGAACATTTATGACAGTCCGGGTTAAAATAATAACGGCAAACGGAACAACTACAGAAAAACATACAAGAACAAGGCGTATGACAAAATATTTAGGAGAAACTCCCCATAATGTTCTGATACAGTAACATATTATCCCACAGAATTGGGATATGCCTTTCCCTGCTTTTTTCATCGGTACCTTCTCTCTTTTATTACTCCTAAATCATCTACTTACATCTTATCCAATTGCCTACCCACTGTTTTGTGGAACCGTTATACAAACGTTTATATGTTATCCCATTCACCATTTTATATCTCCATACAAAAACGTCTGCCATAGGCATAATATTCTCTGAATTATTTGCTATGGCATATGCTTGATACGGAAAAACAAACAATGCGCTTGAACATGATATCAACGATATTAACAATACAATCATCGTTCTTCTTCCTTTAGTTTTCATCTGGCAAATCCTCCTTATTTTTGTAAACTTGTAATTCTGTAAATGGTTCAGTAATTTCTAAAATTTCACCTATCAATTCACCGTCAATATAAGCTTCATAACAACCGTCTTTTTCAATTAAGTAAGACGTCTCCGGATCTGGATAACCAAACGTACCTGGAATATCTTCCCCATACCAAGGCTCCACAATAAATGAAACAGATAAGATAAACAGCAGACAAGAACACGTTGCAACAACAAAGCCTTTCCTTCTATTATGCACCCAATGGTTTTCCAAAACACATTGAAATCTCTGCATCATAATTCCCTGCTTCTGCGCGGCAAATGGAATCATCAGTGCTGCTTCTCTCTCTTTTGCCGCCTTCATTGATTTAATAATGCATTCCAGATATCTTATCTTTTCCTCCCCGCTGAACTCAGAAGTCAGGAGGCAGTCTACCCTTATTTCCAACATTCTTGAAATCAATTTCCGCAATAGGAAAACAGCAGGATTCCACCAGTAGATCGTGCAGAGAATCTCACAAAGAATCTTCACCAGCATGTCATGGCGGTAATAATGCAGCATCTCATGCTTTAGTATATAATAAATCTCCTCCTCTGTATATGCTGTCCCCGGCATCAGAATCTTAGGACGCACCAGGCCAAAAACTGCCGGCGCCTGAATATTTGGGACAAACAACACTTCAAACTTTCCTGCTTTTCTATATTCTCCATTGATCCTGCTGATAACTGCCTCCATATTATACCTGAAATAGCCAGGACACTTCTCAATGAAATATGTAAAATAAATATACCGCCCCGTGCGGATAAAAAAACCGGCCGCTGCGCCTGCTATCCATAAAAACAGCAATATTTGTCCAACTGTGATATCGAATGTTCCAAAGTTTATTGTAAAAAACATCATATCTCTCAGGCATGTCATAACATGCCTGCTCAAGAATGTCACAGTAAAACCAAATTCAACCGGAAGCAGCATCCGCAGGACTATGACTGTTAAAAATATACAAATATATTTTCCTGCTATTTTTAGTGTACTATCCTTTTTAATAACCGCCCATGCCAAAACTGTCAGCACAGCGCTGCTGGCCAAACAGGACAACAGAGACGTCGGCGATACTGCCATGGCAGTTCCTCCCCCTTACTTGGATTTCTTCTCTTGTATAAACTCTTCCAGTTCTTTGATCAGTTCTTCATCATTTTCTTCTCCATCAAACAATGCATTCAGAACTCCAGCCTTGGATATGGGCCTGCTGAATGGACAAATTTCAGTCTTGATATACGCTATCGCATATTCTTCCGGCGTAATCGCTGGAGAATAGCTTCTTGACAAAACCGTCCCGCTTTGAACAATCTGCGCAACTTCTACAAAGCCTCTCTGGAGCAGCTTTTTCAATACAGACTGTACTGTGTTAATGCTGAGTCCCGGCCGTTTTTCCGGAATCTTCGACGCTATCATGGGCTCGTCCTCCGCCCAAAGCACATTCATCACATCCAGTTCCCGCTTACTTAATGCAAACTCTTCTTTTCTCCTCAATTTTACCTCCTTCATGCAATATTACTCTGCCAGTTTAATATCAACGAATTCTAATCACTGGAGCAATACCATTCTTAGTTTTATTCTATAATCACCATACTGTATTTTCCATGTTTTGTCAATGCAATTTTAATATCCAAAATATTTTTTCTTTATATTTTTACATTTACTGTATTAATTTATT
>CATNCF010000041.1 GCA_950097145.1 uncultured Lachnospiraceae bacterium | reverse complement strand
TGGTACTTGCCACTTTTCAAGCATCCGCTCCTGTTCCGCACTAAAGCCCTGCTTTTTCTCTGCCATTCTGCTTGTACCGTCCGCAAGGTCATTACACACAAGCATATAAAGATATTCATTGACACTTGCACCCATTTCAGAACATATTTTCTTTATTCTGTCCTTTTCGCCTTTGGGAATAACAAAGTTTATTCTGTCGTAATGCTCTTTGATATGCTGGTTCTTATACGCTGTTCTATTCATGAAAACACCGCCTTTTTTCTGATAATCGCATTATACAAAAGTCTTACGCAAGACACAAGATTTTTATGCCCTAATTTGTGTGCTACTTGTGTGCTATGTGTGTGCTACGTTTCAAAATTCTGCACTTTTTACCACAATTCCAGAAAACTTTAGATTAAAGAAAACCCTTGAAAATACTGGACTTTCAAGGGTTTCATAAAATCTCTTATTCTGTTTGTAATTATCTCTTGCTGAACTGCGGAGCGCGACGAGCCGCTTTGAGGCCGTACTTCTTTCTCTCCTTCATTCTTGGATCACGTGTCAAGAATCCTGCCGCCTTAAGCACTGGCCTATAGTCAGCATCTGCCTGTAACAAAGCTCTTGCAATACCATGACGGATTGCTCCCGCCTGGCCAGTATATCCGCCGCCACGGACATTTACCAGAACATCAAATTTATCAACTGTCTCGGTAGCAACCAGAGGCTGGCGCACGATAACCTTTAAAGTTTCCATTCCCAAATAATCATCAATATCTCTCTTATTGATTGTAACTTTACCTGTACCAGGCATTAAATATACTCTGGCGATAGATTTTTTTCTTCTTCCTGTTCCATAATACCTTGCATTAGCCATCTCTTCTTACCTCCTGATTAAAATGTTAAAACTTCTGGTTTCTGAGCTTCATGTTTGTGTTCTGGTCCTGCATATACAAACAATTTCTTATACATCTGTCTTCCCAAAGGTCCCTTTGGAAGCATTCCCTTAACAGCAAGCTCAACAACTCTCTCTGGTTTGTTTGCTAACATCTCTTTTAAGGTAGTTTCTTTCATTCCACCTACATAATCAGAGTGATGGTAATAAATCTTCTGGTCTAATTTCTTACCGGTTACCTTTACTTTGTCTGCATTAACAACAATCACATAATCACCTGTATCAATATGAGGAGTAAAAATCGGTTTATTTTTCCCTCTCAACACCTTTGCGATCTCAGATGCCATACGGCCTAATGTCTTTCCCTCAGCATCAACCACATACCATTTTCTTTCAACTGCTGCCGTGCTGGCCATAAAAGTTTTCATTGAATGTTACCTCCTTGAATTTTACAATGTTACTCTGATATCCGGATGCCGTCCCCTGATTTCCTTAGAAATCCAAATACAATCCGTTTTACACAATACTAGATTCCATCCGTTCTATCCGTTTCACACCATTTACATTTTTCCTTGTACTTCAAAGCAAAAACGCTTCGCCGGAGTAAGGCTTGCATTTCTAACTTGCCATACTTTTACATTCTATTACAAGAATTTCTGCCTGTCAATACTTTTTTCATTCTCATTACCATCTTATTGGCTGACGAGTGAACTGTAATCTAAAATTTTCCAACCTTGAATTTCCGAATCATTTCCGTGAGATTTTCTGCCTGGGCTGTCATTTCCTGACTTGCCGCCGCACATTCTTGTGATGTTGCAGAATTATTCTGTACCACATGATTAATCTGATCCACGCCGCTGTTAATCTGATCTACTGCCCCAGCCTGTTCCTTGGACGCTTTTGCGATCAGATTCACTTTATCAATAATATCACGGGCGCCTTTTACTACATTTTCAAGCTGGCCTGCCGTATCATGTGCCGTCACCATTCCACTTTTCACTGCGCTGACAGATTCTTCAATTAATGCTGTGGATTCTTTGGCCGCCTGGGCGCTCTGTGCGGCAAGAACAGACACCTGGTCTGCCACTACCGCAAAACCTTTTCCTGCATCTCCGGCCCGGGCCGCCTCAATGGATGCATTCAGAGCAAGAAGATTCGTCTGAGACGCAATTTCGTTAATTGTGGCTATAATTTTACCAATTTGATTCGACGAATCACTGATACGCTCCATAGATGACACCATTTCCTGCATCTTACTATTGCTGTAATCAATTTCCTCTCCTACATGCTGTACCTCATAACTGATGGTCAGCGCCTCACTTGCATTCAAATCAATCTGCTCTGATACACTTTCCACGGAAGCAGAAAGTTCCTCTGTAACCCCTGCCTGCTCAGAAGCCCCTTCAGCCAGTTCCGTAGAGCTGGCTGAAATCTGCTCAGAAGCCCTGGTAACCTGATCCGCCACCGACTGCACGTTTTTTACCATATCCGCCATATTTTTCTCAAATTCCATAAAAGAATTCTCTATACTGCAGAAATCCCCTTTATACTCTACATTTGCTTTTACATCAAAATTCCCCTTAGAAAACTCTTTCATTGCACCGTCAATATCCTCTACATAGGAACTTAAGTGGTAAAAAGAGTTTCGAAGAGCATCTGCCAGGGAACCGATCTCATCCTCACTCTGGCAGGTAATCTCTGTATGTAAATTTCCTTGAGACAGCTCCGCTGCCGCGTCTTCAATCTCTTTCAATGGCTCAACAATGCTTCTGACAATTTTAGTTCCAATCTTTACTGCCATGAAAATTGCAAGCGCTAATATCAAAACTACCACTGCTGTCACAAAAATAACTGTGCTTTTTACAAGATTCACCGCCTGCCTCTTTGCATGATCTGTCTCATCATCAATTTCTTCTGAAATATCCGCCGCCTCCTGCAAAGCCGGGGAACATTCATTGATAATTAATTTAGCGGCCTCCCCCTGTTTGCCTTCCGACACAATATCCATAATGGAATATCCTACCTTCAGCCACTCCTGGACTGCAGTATCGTAACGCTGGCTCAATTCACTGCTTACTACCTCTGTTTTTTTCAGTTCCTCCATGGACTCTGTCATGACTTGCGCATATTTTTCCACTTTCTCCCGATAATCCTGATCCGCATCCCGGTTGTCATTCAATGTCATTTCCCGAATATTTCTCGCTGCGGCGTTCATATTGATCCTGCACTGTTTCACCGCCGTATCCGCCGCCTGGGTGCCATTAATGTAATCGTTCATCTTATCCTGCACAAAAAATAATCCGATTCCCGAAAAAACAGCAATGATAACCATCATAAAAATCACAAGGCTGTAACCGAACCTCAGCTTCTCCCGAATCTTCATCCCCTCAATTTTACGCAAAAACATATAAAATTCTCCTTCCAGCTCTTTCAGACCATTTTTTAATATATACTGTTTATTTCTCCGTTTTTACATATGTAATTCCCAGCATCGTAAGTCCCTGTGCCGGAGCTGTGGGCCCTGCTGCACTCCGTTCCCGCTTCTCAAGTATTTCTTTCACAGCTTCCGGCTGAATCTCTCCCGCTCCCACAGAAATCAACGTTCCGGCAATTATGCGCACCATATTATATAAAAATCCTGTTCCGGTGACACGGATGCTTATCACCTCCTCTTTGGATTTTTCCACTGTACAAGAAAGAACCTCCCGTACAGTATCTTCCACGGCAGTCTTCACAGAACAAAAACTCTTAAAATCATGGCGCCCCACCAAATAGGATGCCCCCTGCTGCATCTTTTTCACATTCAAATCCCGATAATAAAAATATGTATAGCGCCGCAGTGTTGGGAGTGGCAGTTTCCGGTTTAAAATCCTATACTCATAGGCTTTTTCACTATAACATCTTCGGGGGTGAAAGTCCAGAGGCACTTCACAGGAATCCTGTACTACAATATCTTCCGGAAGGCGCTGATTCAGGGCATAGCAGATTTTTCCCGGCGGAATCCGGGTCATAGTGTCAAACACAGCTACATTCCCCAGAGAATGCACGCCGGAATCTGTACGGCTCGCCCCAATTACCTTTATTTCTTCTCCAAGCAGCCCCGTCAGGGCATTGTTCAGCATTTCTTCTATGGTTATCCCACTGGGCTGGATCTGCCAGCCGCAGTAATTACTGCCGTCATATGCCACCACCAATTTAACCCGTCTCACCTGTCCCTCCATCTGTCTGTGCCTTTCTTATCAAAATACAATTCTAAGAGCAATTACCCCTGCAAAATATCCCACTGACAAAAGATATGCAGCAGCATCTTTTCTTTTATACCGCAAAGGCTTCATTTTGGTTCTTCCCTGGCCTCCATGATAGCACCGCGCCTCCATAGCCATAGCAAGGTCATTGGCACGCCGAAATGCTGAAATAAACAACGGTACCAGAAGAGGAACCAGAGATTTTGCCTTTTTTATAAGATTACCGCTTTCAAATTCTGCGCCTCTGGCAAGCTGCGCTTTCATAATCTTATCCGTCTCTTCAATTAAAATGGGGATAAACCGCAGGGCAATGGACATCATCATGGAAATCTCATGCACCGGAATACGAATTTTATTCAAAGGCTTCAGCGCCTGTTCCATCCCGTCTGTAAGCTGGTTGGGGGTAGTAGTCAAAGTCAGCACAGAACTTCCCAAAATCAAATAAGTCAGGCGTACCGCCATAAATCCTGCATTTTCTAACCCTTGCCAGGTGATTCTGAACTTCCAGAATTCCACCAGGGGTTCTCCTGGAGTGAGAAACAAATTAAAAACAATTGTGATAACTAAAATAACAACAATTGCCTTTAATCCCCTTACCATATAGCCAAAGGGTACCTTTGACAATGCAATGATAAAAATCAGAGTCAGGGTCACTGCCGCAAATCCTGCCACCCCCCGGAATACAAAAAGGGAAACAATATACAGCAATGCCCCCATCAGTTTTGTTCTGGGATCTAATTTGTGAATCACAGAATCTGCCGGATAATATTGTCCGATTGTAATATCTCTTAACATAGCAACTCCTACTCTACTTCTTATGAAATGCCTGTAAAATCGCTTCCTTTGCCTCCTCTAACGTGGTGGCAGTGCCCGACGCCTGAATCCCGCGTTTTCTAAGGTCGTGCATCAAATAAGTAACCTGGGGGGCCGCAAGTCCTACTGCTTCCAGTTCCTGAACATGTGCAAATATCTCTCCCGGCGTGCCGTCCAGCATAATACTGCCCTGATTCATCACAATCAGCCGCTTTACATATTTCGCCACATCCTCCATACTGTGGGATACCAGAATAATAGTCATGCGGCGCTCTTGGTGAAGCTTTGCCACCTGATCTAAAATCTCATCTCTTCCCTTAGGATCCAGCCCCGCGGTAGGCTCATCTAATATCAGTACCTCCGGATCCATGGCAAGAACCCCTGCAATGGCCACCCGCCGCTTCTGTCCGCCGCTGAGTTCAAAAGGCGACCGGTACCAGTAATCTTCCGAAAGCCCTACGCTGCGCAGCGCCGTAAAAGCCTTAAGTTCCGCTTCTTTTTTCGTAAATCCCTGATTTTTTGGTCCAAAAGATACATCTGCAAAAATTGTAGTTTCGAATAACTGATGCTCTGGATACTGAAATACCAGTCCTACCATCCCACGCAGTTTTTTGCGGTCATAATCATCCTCGTAGATATCCCGCCCGTTATAGTATATCCCGCCGGATGTTGCGCGCACCAGCCCGTTCAGATGCTGGATCAGTGTGGATTTGCCTGAGCCAGTATGCCCAATAATGCCAATAAACTCCCCATCTTCAATTTTGAGACTGATATTTTTCAGCGCCTGAATTTCATATGCTGTTTTCTCACTGTAAACATAATTGACCTTATCTAATATAATCGACATAATGCCTCCACTAATTCCTGCCTGGTCAAAATCCCTTCTGGAATATTTAACCCCGCGTTCCGCAGCTCATAAGCCAAAAGAGTAATCTGTGGTACATCCAGACGATAAGATTTCAGTGTATCCACCTGGGAAAAAATACTTCTGGGCGTTCCCTGCATCACCACTCTTCCATTATCCATAACATAGACTCTGTCTGCTCGGACTACTTCCTCCATATAATGGGTAATAAGAATCACTGTAATGCCCTTCTCTTTGTTTAACTGTTCCACTGCATCCAGCACTTCCCGCCTTCCATTGGGATCCAGCATAGCTGTCGGCTCATCCAATACAATACATTTAGGCTCCATTGCCATCACTCCTGCAATAGCGATTCTCTGCTTCTGGCCTCCGCTGAGCCTGTTGGGAGAATGCTCCCGGTACTTTATCATTCCCACAGATTTCAAGCTCCGCTCCACCCGTTTCCAGATTTCCGGCGTTGAGACGCCGATATTTTCCGGCCCAAAGGCCACATCCTCCTCCACCACGCTGGCAATAATCTGATTATCTGGATTCTGGAACACCATACCTGCATTCTGGCGTATAGCCCAGAGATTGTCTGGGTCCTTTGTATCTTTCCCGTCCACCCAGAGAGTTCCCCCGCTTGCCGTAAGCAATACGTTTAAGTGCTTGGCAAGGGTAGATTTTCCTGAACCATTGTGACCCAGGACAGCCACAAATTCTCCCTGTTTCACATCCAGATCCACTTGATCCAAAGCAGTCAGGATACTTTCCACATTCCCTTCTTCATCCCGCCGGATATACTCATGTATCAATTTTCTTGCTTCTATAAATTTCATGCTTCTACCTCATCCCAGCTCAGATGATGCAGTTCCCCTTCCAGCTTCATATGGCCAAACTGATTCTGCCTTAAGGCCTCATATAGTATAATGGCGGCAGAATTAGACAAATTCAGGGATCGCGTCTCCCCGATCATGGGAATCCTGACACACGTATCGGAATGCTCCTTTAAAATCTCTTCCGGAATACCCGCGCTCTCTTTGCCGAACATAAGATAACAGTCTGGTTCGTAACTGACCTCAGTGTACACCTTTCTTCCCTTAGTGGTTGCCATATAAATCTTTGCTCCAGGATTTTTACTAAGAAAATCCTGCCAGTTCAAATATCTTGTTACATCCACCTGCGGCCAGTAATCCATGCCCGCGCGCTTAATCGCCTTCTCTCCTAATTGAAAACCCAGAGGTTCGATGAGATGAAGCCTTGTACCAGTCGCTGCGCAGGTCCGACCGATATTTCCAGTATTCGCCGGAATTTCCGGTTCATAAAGTACAATATTTAATTCTGCCATACATTTTCTCCTTTATTTCTACTGGCGGAGTTTCGTTATAAACCCTTCCATCCGATTCAGCGCCTCCTCCAATTTCTCCAGAGAGTAGGCATAGGAAATCCGCAAAAATCCCTCTCCGCAGTCTCCAAAAGCCGTTCCCGGCACCACTACGACCTTTTCCTCCTGCAGCATCCTGGTAGCAAATTCATCGGAACTCATCCCAAATTCCCTGATACACGGAAATGCATAAAAAGCGCCAAAGGGTTCAAAGCAGGAAAGATTCATCTCCGTAAACCTGTGCATGAGATACCGCCGCCTGCCATTATATTCCTCCCGCATACCACTAACGTCTTCGTCGCCGTTTTTCACTGCTTCTACCGCCGCATACTGGCTGGTACTGGGTGCGCACATAATAGCATACTGATGAATCTTCAGCATCTGTTCCAAAATAACTTTCGGGGCGCAGGCATAACCCAGACGCCATCCCGTCATAGAATATGCCTTGGAAAATCCATTGATCAATACGGTGCGTTCCCGCATTCCCGGCAGGGAGGCGATACTTACATGATCCTGCTGATAGGTTAATTCTGCATAGATCTCATCACTGATCACATACAAATCATATTCCATCACAATTTCCGCAATTGCCTCCAGATCCTTTTTCTCCATAATGGCTCCTGTGGGATTATTGGGAAACGGCAGTACCAGAAGTTTCGTTTTCGATGTGATGGCTTCCTTAAGCTCCTGGGCTGTCAGACGAAATTCATTTTCTTCTTTCAAATTAATAATGACTGGTGTGCCATTTGCCAGTATGGCACATGGCACGTAAGACACATAGCTGGGCTGCGGGATCAGGACTTCATCTCCAGGATCTAACATGGCCCGCATAGCCATATCAATCGCTTCACTTCCGCCAACGGTGATCATCAGCTCCGTGTCATAACCATAGGATACCTGAAATCTCCGCTCTAAATACTTTGCGATCTCTATTTTTAACTCTTTTAATCCTGCATTAGAGGTATATGCCGTCCGTCCCTGTTCCAGAGAATAAATTCCTTCATCCCGGATATGCCAGGGCGTATCAAAATCCGGCTCTCCCACCCCCAGTGAAATCACGTCCTGCATCTCTGCCGCAATATCAAAAAATTTCCGGATTCCAGAAAACGGAATATCCACAATGCGTTCTGATAATGGATTTCTCATAAGCTCACCAGCATCCTTTCATCTTCCTTAGGTTTCGCAATCACAGTTCCGTGGTCTTTATACTTTTTCAATATAAAATTTGTTTTGGTGCTCAGCACTGAATCTAAAGTGGAAAGCTTATCAGAAACAAACTGCGCCACTTCTCTCAGTGTCTTTCCTTCCAATGTCACCAAAAGATCATATCCTCCGGAAATCAGATAAACCGCGTTCACTTCCGGATAATTGTATACCCGCTCTGCCACACTGTCAAAGCCTCTGCCGCGCTGGGGCGTTACCCGTACCTCAATGAGTGCGTTCACCTTTTCCATGCTGGTTTTTTCCCAGTCAATCAGCGTATGGTAGCCGCAGATAATATGTTCCTCTTCCATGGCTGCAAGCTCATTTGCTACCGCTGTCTCTTCCATCCCCAGCATAATTGCAAGCTGCTTCAAATCTACTCTGCTGTTTTTCTCTATAAATGTTAAAATTTTCTCTCTCATCTCCATCATACTTATCCTTCCATCTCTATACGACCTTATACAGTTCATCTGTCTTTGGAGGCTCCAGAAATCTTCGTTCCTCCTGATTCAGCAGCACCCTGTCATTTCCCTTTGTGGCTTTTCCAATCAGCGAAGCGTGAATCCCTGCTTTCTCTAAATCTCTAAGCAGAGCAGTTCCTTCCTTCGACGCCATCAGCATACACCCGCTGGAAATCAATTCATAAGGATTAATATCGAAAAATTCGCAAATTTCTATGGTCTCCTGTTTTACCGGTATCTTCTTTAAATCAATTTCCAGTCCAACGCCAGAGCTCTCTGCAAGCTCCCAGAGCGCGCCAAAAATACCTCCCTCTGTCACATCATGCATAGCGCTCACGCCGGACTTCACAGCCACGGCCGCCTCCGGCAATACTGACAAGAACTGGTCAAATTTCTGAGCGTCCTGAATCATTCCCAGGGGATAGCGCGCTGCCAGCTCTTTCGCCTTTTCCTTGGCGATAATAGAAGTTCCCTCCAGTCCTATCCATTTCGTAGCAATAATATCGTCTCCCGGCCTTGCCCCGGACGTAGAAATCAATTGTCCTGTCTTTGCTTTTCCAACTCCACAGACATTGATCACTGGCTGGAGAACCGCTCTTGTCACCTCTGTATGACCACCCATTATCTGCACCTTTGCCTGAGCGCACACCTTTTCAATCTGACCCATCATTTTCTTTAAATCTTCTTCCCTGGAATCTTCTGGAAGAAGAAGGGTCAGCAGAACGCCCACCGGCTCCGCTCCCGCTGAGGCAAGATCATTCAGCGTAATGTGAATGGCGAGATGGCCGATATCTGTTGCCGTCCCTGTAACCGGGTCTGTTGATATCACAAACATTTCATCTTCGGAAAGCTTTACCGCCGCACAATCTTCACCCACGCCGGCGCCAAGAACCACTTCTTCTCTTTTTGTATGTATCTGCCTGAATACAGAACGCTTCAGTACATTTTCTGGTATTTTTCCTACTTTCATTTTGTCTCTCCCTTAACTTACTACTCCGGCGGTTAAATATCGCAACATTTTTTTGCCCAAACTGCCGTCTGCTGCAATATTTAACCGCCGGAGTAATACATGATAAAGACACTCAAAAAATATAAATGAGAATGTTTTTATAATGTAAGTTAAGGCTGTTTCAATTCTGAAACAGCCTTGCAGACGTATAATTCCGCCAGACAGCTTACTGCTGCCTGTCTTTTTATTCACCGTCCTCTTCCTCATCTTCTTTGTCTTTCTTGGCAGGTTTGTCATCCCCGCCCTCTTCTGGTTCCTGAGGCTCCTTCTGTTGCTGCTGTTCTAACTCCTGCTGCTGTCTGGCCGCCTCCTCAGCCGCCTGCTGAGCCTCAAGAGCCGCCTGCTGAGCCGCCGCCTGGGCTGCTGCCTGAGCCGCGTCATTCCACTGGGCTGCTGCCGCACGGATAGTTCCTTCGTTCTGGCTTCCCACTGCCGCGTTCATTGCAGCTGACGCTTCGGGATTTGCAGAAGCAGTCCCCACTACAACAATCCGGGGAGAAGCTTTATAAGTACTCTTGTTAAATACCTCCCGGCTCTTTTCTACGCCGTTCTCAGTTACCACCTTCCAGAGCTGTGCTGTATATCCGGTATGGGATGACTGTTTCTGGCTGATATAACCAATGGCGTGCCCGGAAGAAGCCTGATACTGGGTTCCCGGTTCCGTTGTGGAAAGCGTCTCGCTGACAAAGCTTACTTCTCTGCCTGCTGGCCTTGTCTCCTGTCCATAAACGTTAAAATAGAGCTCTCTTCCCTCAGTATATCCTTCGATATAGATGGGGGCATTGGTATTATTCGTAAATTTCAAATCTTTATACGTACCAGCAATGGCCGCATCTGCCGAAGGATCCACATAACTTACAATCATGGAATGATTGGAACGCTCTGTAATCTCCAATTCCGCCCGGATCACTGCATTATACAATGTCGTAGATACCTGGCAGATTCCTCCGCCGTAAGTCTCTACAGTTGTCCCATTTTCATAAGATCCGGCAAGCTCATAGCCATGTTCTGCATCAAATGGGCTGACTGCTTCATATACCGAAAATACATCTCCAGGATACACCACAGTCCCATTAATCAGGGAAGCGCCGTTTTCTACATTCTTAGATCTCCCTGCTCCAGAAGAACTATACGAGGTATGAAAACCTCCCAGAAGATCCTTTACCTTTCCAAGTTCTTCCTCGCTTCCTCTCGGTTCTACCACGTCTGCCGCAAGTTCAATGGGATCGGAAACTGTCCCGTTCCATTCACTGGAAAAATATTTCTCCAGAATTTCCTTTGAATTTTCTATATTAATGCTGACGCCCTGACTGCCAGGAATCACAGAAAAACTGCCGTTTTCCCTGGTAAGCCCTCCATCCTTTGCCTCTGTATTCAAAGTCTGTGCATTACTCTCCAGCACCTGGCCGATTTTCCCTTCATCCACATCATAAGAAAGCTCATACACCTTGTCTTCATTTTCCAAATCTTTCATTGCCTTATAACGTACAATCAAGTTGCCGCTCTTACCAAGGCCTGCCGCTTCCTCAGCGATTTCCGGATTTCCCCAGGAAATCCCAAACTGGGAAACAGGAACCTGCACTGTGTTTTTCCCTGCCTGAAGCGTGACATTCTGCGTCAGTTTTCCATTAATATATTCCTCTACCGCTGCTTTTGCCTCCTCCTGAGTCATTCCCCCTACTGGAACTTCTCCGAAATACACACGCTGCGGAATGGTAGATGTTTCATCTGTCTCTGCCTTAACCGGAACGGTAACGATTGCTGCCAATGCCAGCACGAACAGTCCCCCGGCAATTGACAGGTATTTTTTCCAACTCTTCATAATCCATCTCCTACTATTCTGCTTCGTTTATACTTTACCTACCTAATTCTAACACAAACTTTTTATTTTTCAAGATACACAAACCACGAATTTCGTTGACATAGTACAACTCTTTCTGTATATTATGAACAGGTACAAATGGAATCTATGCCGCGAAAGTCCTTATATCCCCAATCCTTCCAATCATTTCATGTTACACAAATGCAGATAGAAATACGGACACCACCATGGACGCCACCAAGATAATGGCAATCACCGCTGCAAATGTTTTTTTGGTTTTGGGATTATTAAAATTCAGCATAGCTTTCACCTCCATTTCTATACCATACTACCCTATTTTAGAAAGGAATTCAATCATATGTCTTTATTTCTTCTCATCGGATGGACCATTATTTTCATGGCAGTTGTTTCTTATAAGCGTTTCAAGGCAAACCGCCTGAACCAGGCCGCCGAAGATTCATTTTGGAATCGGGAAAATGCCGCCAACAGCACCCGCCGGAAAGACATTTCCAATTTAAACTATGTAGATTTCTCCGGCGCAGCACTTCCCTTCGCCCTCTTTGAGGACGATTTGCTAAAACAGTGCGAAAGCCAGATCCTGGCCCTGAAAGAGAAAAAAATCTTAAACCTTACCGGCATCAGCAACACAGATCTGAAATTAAAATACGGTCCTGCCAACCTGCCGGAACTGACCCAGTATGACCAGAATTTTACGCTCCTGGCACGCACCCTCAATACCTGGGGACAGCGTCTCCACGAACTTTCCTACAATGAGGAAGCCGTGGCTGTTCTTTCTTTTGCGGTATCTATAAAAAGCGATATACGGGCCACCTGGCAGCTTCTTGCCCAGCTCTATGCAGAGTCTGGCAGCACCGCTAAAATCCAGGAAATGAAATTATCTGCCGCCAGCCTGAATTCTCTGACAAAGGACCCCATTCTTGCCATGCTGGACACTTATCTATAAACAGTGGGGCGGAAGCCTCCCATATCTGACATATATCTTGTCCGTAATCCGGGAAGCTTCGCTCCGGTTTAAGCTTTCCACCTCCCGATCCAGCTCTATTTTATGATATTCCATTAATTCCTGCAAGCGCTTTTTCTGCTGTTTGGTGGCAGGCTGCTGTTTCTTAGCCTTATACTGCAGGCGTCTGGGCGTAAATGCCTCTGGATTCTGTTCACCAAACCGATCCTTAAAATATTCCAAAAGTTCTGCTGCTGCCCTGGCATCCTCCAGGGCGCGGTGATTTCTGTTCCGGCTGATATGCAGAAATTCACAGAGATAATCCAGTGTCTTCTTTTCTGCTTCCGGCAGAAAGTTCCGTGCCAGCTTCAAAGTATCTATTCCTTCTTTTTCCAATGGAATCCCTTGGTTGACTGTACATTGCTTCAAAAAACTGTAATCAAACATAATATTGTGCCCTGCCAAAGGACAATCCTCCGCGAATATAAGAAACTCCTGCACCGCAAGTTCTGATCCGCAGCCTGCTTGCGCCATCTCATCCGTAATCCCAGTAAGGCTGATAATTTCCTGCGTCAGCTTTCTATGAGGGTTCACCAGTCTTTGAAATTCATCCGTAATCCTTCCCTGCCGCACTTTTACCGCCCCAATTTCCAAAATCCGATCCCTGCGGGCGTGCAGTCCTGTCATTTCAAGATCCACTGCCACATATTCATTCAGCATTTTTCTCTCCTGCCTCCACATCTACCAGCATTACCGATGCCTGTCCAGTCAAGGGACACCGCTGTTCATAAGAGAACAGATAGAAACTCTTTTTCTTCTTTTTCTCTGGATAGTCTGCCAGTGTCTTATTATGCCGTATCATTTCCATATCGTACCAAAAAGGCTCCAGATGCGATAATTTTCCTTTTTTGCAGTACCGCCGTGAACTCTGTTTAAATTCTGAAATCTCTGGAGCCCAGCCCGGACGGCTCTTTATATTTTCCCGGCAGTACAGATCAAATGTCAGCGTCTCCTGATATAACTCCCGATGATCTGAATCTGTTTCTTCTATGTAATCCAGCAGGATTTCACACCGGCGGAGCCTGGAATGGCTCATTGCCATAAGCCCGCGGCTCTCATAAAATTCTCCCAGATACAAGAACATCATAAAAGGATTCTCCTCTGTCAATTCCAACACTTTCATGGTCATTTCAAACTGACGGCTGTTGTAATAGACTTCCAACATTTCCTCTGCCAGTTTTATTTTCAATATCTCATCATATGACAGCCAATGATTTCTCATCACCTCATAAGGAGGATACTCCTGAACCAGAAGCCCATAGTCTTTCTGATGCTCATACATATAAGAGCCTTTCAGCACTTTCAGAAAACCAAGCTGAAGCTGTTCTGGCTTCATCTGGTATACCTGGCGGAATGATTCTGCAAATGTTTCAAAGTTCTCCTCAGGAAGCCCCGCAATCAAATCCAGATGCTGGTGTACCGTTCCCGCCTGCTGCAGACATGTGACCGCTCGTTCTAACCGGGGCAGATCCATGGAACGATGGATTTCCGCTATTGTCTCCTCATGTGTGGACTGCACTCCGATTTCAAGCTGAATCAGCCCCGGCCTCATGGAGGCAATCAGAGCAATTTCATCATCGGTTAATAAATCAGCCGAAATTTCAAAATGAAAATTTGTCACCCCATTATCATGTTCTTTCAGATACTGCCAAATGTTCCTGGCATGTTCCTGATTACAGTTAAATGTGCGGTCCACAAATTTCACCTGTGGAACCTGTTGATCCAGAAAAAACTGCAATTCCTGCTTTACCAAAGCAAAAGAACGAAACCGCAGTTTTTTTTCTATAGAAGAAAGACAGTAACTGCAGGAAAAGGGACAGCCCCGGCTTGTTTCATAATAGATAATACGATTGCAAAAATCTTTCAAATCCTTATAGCAGAACGGAATCTGATCCATAGGCAAAGGCTGCCTCTCTGCTGTTTTCACCAATTCCCCCTTACTGTCCCGAAACATAAGTCCGGGAATCTCAGCCAGCCCCTCTGTTCCTTCTATATAATATCTGCACAAATCCCGAAAGACGCCCTCCCCCTCTCCCACAAGGACTCCCTTTACCATAGGATACGCATCCAAAAACTGTTCCGGCTCATAAGACACTTCCGGGCCTCCTGCCCAGACAGGCAGATGGGGCAGCAGCTTATGAATCTCTTTGATCAATTCCTGAACATACCGGAAATTCCATATATAGCAGGAAAAACACAATACATCTGGTTTCTGCTTATAGAGCTCCTGTAAAATAAAATCTATCCGGTGATTAATCGTATATTCTGCAATTCCAATATGTTCCTGATATTCCTCTGCATAGGCTTTTAAACTGTAGACTGCAAGATTGGAATGAATATACTTCGCATTGATGGCTGCCAGTAAAATTTTCATGTTCTCATACTTACTGTAATTATTCTTTTGACAGTTTTCCCCTTCTATGGTATTTTGTAACTATACATTTTTATTAATCGGCAAAAAAGAAGGAATTATTATGAATCAAGCTGAATTTGAGCAATTAGCAGAATTATTTAAAATTTTTGGAACCCCCACCCGCCTGCAGATTCTCTATGCCCTGGTGGACAAGGAAAAATGCGTCTATGATATCGCCCAGGAATTGGGCATGTCTCAGAGCGCCATTTCCCATCAGCTCAGCATTCTAAAACAGAACCGCCTGGTTAAAAACCGCCGGGAAGGAAAAACAATCTACTATTCTCTGCTGGATTCCCATGTGCTAACTATTATCGCCCAGGGGCTGGACCATATCCGTGAATAATTCCACTAACAAATGTATGAAAAAAACTATAATTTTCATCTCTATAATTGTCACAAAATACCAATAAAATCTTTCCTTATATTATTTTTGATGATATAATATATTCAAACAAGCAGAAATCAATCTATTATGAATTCTGCTTGCTTTCATCAAAATTAAGGAGGGAAAAATATGAAACCAAAAACGTACCTGAAATCTGCAATTGCAGGCTTTACTGCATTTGCAATGGCTGTTACCATGCTTCCTACAGGCAGTCTTGGAACCGTACAGGCAGCCTCCACCGATGAGAACATGATTCTCCACTGGGACATGACCACCAGCGATGACGGCAAACTCAAGGATGTGACCAATCATGGGCATGACGGAATCCCCACAGATCCTGTGGAAAACAAGAAAATTGACAATATTAACGTCGTAGACTTAAAAGGCGGCTACGTCGCGATCCCAAACGGTACCATCGGTACAGATGTAACAGAAGTAACCATTAACATGTTGGTGAATATCACGGAAAATGTTCAGTCATCCTGGATGTTCTGCCTTGGTTCTTCCAACACCAATTATTTATACCTGACCGCTTGTTCCAATCAAAACAGATGTCTGCGCGGCGGCATTGGACATGGCTCGCCTGGCTATAATCATGAGTCCGCCATAGGAACAGAAAGCTCACTGGATGCTGAACAATGGCAGAATATTACTGTAACCTATAAGGACAGCGGCAAATTTATATTCTACAAGAATGGGATCAAGCAGGCTGAAACAAATGCGGTTACAGAAAAAACCGGCGACTATACCCTTCAGGATCTGTTAAAAAGCGATGATGCACTTGATGGCTATATGGGCTGGTCTTTCTATCCGGATCCAAAATTCCTTGGTAAAGTAGCCGATTTCAGAATCTATAACAAGGCAATGTCAGATACCGAAGTAACAGAACTTCAGACAGAACTTGATACTATGCTGAAAAACCTTGATGAAAATGATTTCGGAACTTCTGATATCGATTTGAAAGAAGAAGACTGTCTTGGTGAAAATCCTGACAAAAACCATGTGACAGAAAATTTAGTTCTCCCGGCAAAAACCACTTTAAATGGTTCTGCTGAAAAAGAAGCTGCAATCATCCGATGGGAGAGCAGCGACCCTGACGTCATCAAAGCAGATGGAACCGTTACCCGTGCCGACACTGACAAAACTGTTACACTGACCGCTACCGTGGAACGGAATCATGCGACTGCTGTAAAAGAACTGACCTTTAAGGTTCCACTGCAGGTTTCCGATACGGACGCAGTGAAACTGGATAAAGAAGCTCTTATCATCCCAAACACAGATAATATCCGTGGAAATGTTTCTCTTCCCAGCAATGGCGCAAAAGGTTCTGTGATTACCTGGACCTCCTCTGATGAGAGCATAATCAATACGAAAGCACAGGGAACCATTCTTCCAGGCGCAGTCAAGAGACCTGCCAGCCAGGACGCACAGATAAAATTAACTGCCACCATAACCTGTAACGAGGTAACAGATACCAAAGAATTTGACTGTACGGTAAAGAAAGCATATGATATGCCAGAAACTACCGATTACCTCTTCGCATATTTCCCATATGCCAGTGAAAAAGATGAGCGTATTTATTTTGGCGTCAGCCAGGACGGTCTGAATTTCTCTGCATTAAATGATGGAAAATTTGTATTAGAATCCACATTAGGAACCCACGGACTCCGGGATCCGTTTATCATCCGTTCCCCGGAAGGCGACCGATTCTATCTGATTGCCACCGACCTGACCGTTTCCGGTCTTGACCAAAACGGCACACATTATCCAGGACAGGGATGGGATCAGAACCAGACAAAAGGCAGCCAGAAAATTATGGTATGGGAATCCACAGATCTGGTAAACTGGTCTGAGCAAAGAGAATGCAAGGTTGCCGCAGACGACGCAGGTTGCACCTGGGCTCCAGAAGCATACTGGGATGACGCCACCGGTCAATATGTAGTATTCTGGGCATCCAAAACTTCTGTGGATAATTACGGCAAACAGAGAGTATTCTATGCAACTACCAGAGACTTTTATAATTTCTCCGAAGCGCAGGTATGGATCGAAGCCCCAGGCTCCGTTATCGATACCACGGTCATTAAGGCCGGCGAATATTATTACCGATATACCAAAAACGAGGACGGCGGCATCATAAACGGCACTCCCAGCAAGAGAGTTTACTGCGAACGCAGCAAGTCCCTGACCGCCACCGAATGGGAACGCGTGCATAACAATTCCCTTGATTACAGTAAAGGACAAATCGAAGGTGCATGTATCTTCAAATTAAATAAAGATGATGTGGAGAATGCCAAGAAAATTGCTGCATTAAAGAATATTAATTTAACAGGCGATGATATTTTCTGTCTGATTGCCGACGCCACAGGCGTAACTATCTTCCCAGGGCTTTCCGATGATATTACTGCCGGAAACTTCAGCATTCTGGGAGAAAAGAAAGTTGAAATTGTAAACGGCACAACGCTCTACACCATGCCAGAACCTGCTGCAAGCCATGGTACAATCATGCCAATCACAACAGAAGAATATAATAACCTGATACTCAAAGATGAACTGCCCAAAAAGGCAGACGCTGCAGCAGCGGAACTTTCCGTGGGCACTGACATTACTTCTAATATAACACTTCCGGCAGCAGCCTCCAATGGAGCAAAGATTTCATGGAAGTCCTCTAATGAGAATGTAATTTCCACTACAGGAACCGTAAACCGTCCAAAAGATGCCGACATCGAAGTTACACTTACTGCAACAATTACTGCTGAGGGCAATGACGTGGTTCCCAGTGTTGAAAGAATAAAAGACTTTAGCGTTACTGTGAAAAAAGCAGAAATTGTTACACCACCTGCTCCCACAAAATTCACTGTAAAGTTTGACAGCAACGGCGGTTCCAGAGCAAACAGCATAACGGTAGAAAAAGGCAAGTCCATTACCGCACCCAAAATCACCAGAAAAGGTTACACTTTTGCAGGCTGGTACAATGGAACAGCAAAATACAGCTTCAAGAATCCTGTAAACGCAAATCTTACTCTTACTGCAAAATGGACGAAAGTAAAAGTAGGCACTCCAAAAGCTCCAACATTGAAAAACACCAAGAAGAAATTGACCATTACCGTCAAAAAGGTAAAAGGGGCTGACGGTTACCAGTTTACTTACTCCACAGATAAGAAGTTTAAGAAGAGTAAAACAACTACGAAAACAACTGCCAAGAATACATTCAACATTAAGAATCCGAAAAAAGGCAAAACATATTATGTGAAAGTTAAGGCTTACAAGAAAGACTCTGCTAAGAAAAATGTACTGAGCAAATTCAGTAAAGTAAAACAGATCAAAATCAAGAAATAAACTTACTTTTAAAAAGCTACGAACAAAACATCCAAGCCTTTTGGGACTTGGATGTTTTGCTGTGCCAGGTAACAAGGATTAAGCGATATCTTATTCCTGCACAACATGCTATTTTAAAGGGAGGCTGCCAATGCGACAGCCTCCCTTATTTATTTATCTATCTAATCTGAACTTAAGCTTTTTTCTTACGAGCCATAATTAAACTCTGGATCACCAGGAACAGACAGAGCATTGCAGCTCTCGTAATTCCGGTCCACCAAGCTTCACCAAGACCAGCGCTGGCTACGATAGCCTGAATGGTACCCAGTGACAATACTCCGAAGAATGTACCAATAATGTTACCAACACCACCTGTCAGCATTGTACCTCCAATGATAGAAGATGCAATGGCATCCATCTCCATTGCAGTCGCATGGGATGGAGAACCAGAACCAACATGGAGGAAATATACATATCCGCCAATACCTGCTAAAAGACCGCAGATTAAATGTGAAAGGAATCTTGTTCTCTTAACATTGATACCAAGCATCAGAGCACTCTGCTGGTTTCCGCCTACTGCATAGAAGCTGCGTCCCAGTTTCGTCCATCTGAACATACAGAACATAAGAATTACTACAATAATTGCAACGATTACACCAATTTCTACATAGGCATCAATATAATCACCTCTACGGTTTACAGAACCAAGTCCCGGTACAATGATTCGGGTATTTTTCAATTCATTAAATGCCTCATGTGCCACATTAAAAGGTTCGCTGTGTACAATGGTAGTCATACCACGAGCAAAGAACATACCAGCCAGAGTAATGATAAACGGCTGAATATCCAGATAAGCAACCAAAAATCCCTGAACAGCTCCGAACGCAAGACCAATTGCCAGTGCAACTAATATAGACACAAATATGTTTCCGCCTTTCAGATCCAGGTATACGGCACAGCACATACTGATCAAAGCAGTAACACCGCCGACAGAAATATCAATTCCGCCAGTAATCATTACAAGACTCAAACCACAAGCAAGAATAATCAGCGTCGAGTTTGAATTCAAAATATTAAGGAACGACTGCCCTTTCAGGAACGCGCCACCCTGAAAAATCATAGCTGCAATATACATCAGGAAAAATACTACAATAGTAATCGTAAGGAGTAAGTTGGTGTCAGTAAGATTGTTCAATTTATCCATGAATCCGCCGGATGTATTTGATTTATTATTCGACATACTAAGCTACCTCCTTGACTTTTAATTTCTTGCTGAGACTGGAGAACCAATCTCTTACTGTGGGTGCACTGATAACAACCAGGACAATTACCACAACCGCTTTATAAGCCGGAAGAGCCGCAGCTTCTACCTTAAACGCATAAAGAGTGGTTGTCAGGAACTGGATAACATAAGCGCCAAGAATGGAAGAAGCCATGTTAAATTTACCACCGCTCAATGCATTTCCTCCCAAAGCAACTGCAAGGATGGCATCCATTTCAATATCTTTAGCAACAACAGAATAGTTAATCGTAGACAGACGGCTGACCTTAATCAAACCAACAACTGCCACACAAAGTCCAAGGATTACAAAAGACAGTACTTTGATAAAAGCAGGGTTCAAACCATTCAGTCTGGATGAATTCTCGTTCACACCAACTGCCTGGGTATATAATCTTAAATTGGTGAATTTCAGAACCAATCCAATAATTATAATACAGATTACTGCGATAAAGAACGGCGTAGGAATTGGAACTCCTGGAATAGTTCCTCCATAATAAGTAAATTTCGGATCTATAATTACCGGAAGTTCATTGTTGTTAATCCATGCCGCAATGGAACGTCCTGCTGTATATAGAATCAAGGTAGCAATCATGGGCTGGATCTTAAAGTAAGCTACCAGAACACCGTTAAATGCTCCAAACAAAGCTGCAACTACACAACCTAACAAGAAGGCAAAAATAACTGGTACAGTACTTCCGCCACGGAGTACCCGCAGAATCACGCTGCCCGCAATTGCTACAGCAGCGCCCACACTGATATCCTGTCCGCCGGAAGCTGATGTTACCAGCGTCATACCAATGGCAAGGATTGCAAGCTCAGACCCCATATCCAGGATGGTAATTGGATTTCCTGTTAAAACAGAATTTCCTGCATTATTCGTTGTTGCCATAATCTTAAAGAAACTTGGATCAGCAATTAAGTTAAAGATAAAAAGTACTGCCAATGCCAACAACGGGATAAACATCTGATTTCTGACAATTCTCATTACAATACTGTCATCTGATTTCTTTACATTTTTCTCCATTATTATTCGTCACCTCCAGCAATGGTACTCATAACCTTACTCTGGTTCAAATCATCTCCTGAAAGCTCGCCTACCATCTTACGGTCTCTCATAACTACCAGACGGGAACAAGTACGCAGCATTTCATCTAATTCCGAAGAGATAAATGTAACGCTCATTCCCTCAGAAGCAAGCTTCAGCACTAATTTCTGTATATCAACTTTAGTTCCCACATCAATACCACGGGTAGGCTCATCCAGAATCAGATACTCAGGATGGGTAAACAGCCAGCGTGCCAAAATACACTTCTGCTGATTTCCACCGGACAGAGACTTAATAGGAGTATCTGCAGAAGCGGTCTTAATGCTCAGAAGCTTTATGTATTCATCTGCAATCTTATTTGCTTCAGCCTTAGAGAACGGTTTCATGAATCCCTTTAATACCTGCTGGGCAAGAATAATATTATCACGTACAGATAAATCACCTACAATACCATCTCCCTTACGGTCTTCTGGAAGATATGCAATGCCGTTCTTCATAGCGTCCAAAGGTTTGGTGATCTTTACAGACTTGCCTTTCATCTTAATGGTTCCGCCTGTGATCCTGTCAGCGCCGAACAATGCACGGACACACTCGCTTCGTCCAGAACCAAGCAGACCAGTAAATCCGTTAACTTCTCCCTTGTCAATATGGAAATTAAAGGGCTTGATACCTGCATCGCTGACACGGTTTTCTGCTTCCAGAACAGGTACTTCTCCTGCTTTCCGCTCATATGTCTTTGCTTCACTCTTAATGTCAGACATATCATCCATTTCTTTACCAAGCATCTTAGAAACAAGCTTAACACGCGGCAGATCTTTTATGACATATTCACCTACTAACTGTCCGTCACGCATAACAGTAATCCGATCACAAATTTCATAAACCTGATCCAGGAAATGGGTAACAAAGACAATTCCTACACCTTTGGATCTCAAGTCACGCATCAGCTTAAACAGCTTTTCAACTTCCTGCTCATCCAGGGAAGACGTCGGCTCATCCAGAATCAATACCTTGCAATCCATGTCAACGGCACGTGCAATGGCAATCATCTGCTGAATCGCGATAGAGCAGGTTCCTAACTGCTGAGTAGCTGTGGCAGGAATATCCAGAGATCTCAAAATTTTCTCTGTGTCCTTGTTCATTTTCTTCCAGTTCTGTCCCACGCCGCTGGTACGGCCAATAAACATGTTCTCTGCAACAGAGAGATTCGGACAGAGTGTAATCTCCTGGTATACAGTACTGATACCCACCTTCTGGGCATCTTGGGGTGAATGGATAGCTACCGGTCCTTCAATCCCATCCATGAAAATGTTTCCTTCGTCTTTCCCATAAACTCCGGTTAAAACCTTAATCAGGGTCGACTTTCCTGCACCGTTTTCTCCCATCAGCGCATGAACTTCACCTTTGCGCAATGTAAAGTCTACTCCCTGCAGGGCACGCACTCCGGGAAAGCTTTTGTGAATGTTTCTCATTTCTAATACAGCATTATCTTTCACCTACGAGTTCACCTCCTATAATTTTTCACTTCCTATCATAATCATTTCCGCACCTGCACGAAAATGGTTATAAACACTCAAAAAGCGACGCAGCCACGTAAACTTCCGGTCTTGCTGCGCCGCATTTTTTAACAAATACTTATGTTCTTAATTGAGTTCTTATTCCTCACCAATACCGAAGTCCTGAACATCCTGCTCTGTAATAGTATCACAGTCAAAGATCTTCTCTTCTACGATAATCTGCTTCTCAGCTACAGAACCGCCATCTTCAAGTGTCTTGATAACTTCATCAATGTAAGGAGACTGGATTGGGTTACACTGTCCGTCAAAGTTCCAGGTTCCAGCAAGCACTTCCTTTAATGCCCACTTATTGCAGTCAAATCCCATGATGATTACATCGCCGTCTTTACCATGAGTCATACCAGCTTTATCAAGAGCTGCTACTGCACCCTTAGCCATGTCGTCGTTCTCAGCATAAATTACATTGAACTTATCGCCAGCGCTGATAGCAGCTTCAACGATCTGCTGTGCTTTCTCAGCATTCCACTCTGCAGACTGTGACTTATCGCCAACTAACTTCCACTTCTCATCTGCTGCCACCTTATCTACCAAAGCCTTGGTACGTCCTACCTGTGCTGCCGTACCCATCTGGCCCTGAATATGAAGAATGTTGTACTCATCTAATCCCTGTGATTCCAGCCATGCAACTGCGTCTGCACCTTCTTTTTCCATGTCAGATACTACTGCTGCCTCATAAAGGCTCTCATCTGCATCAATAACACGGTCGAATAAAATAACTCTGGTTCCAGCATTCTGTGCATCCTGAAGAACGCCGTCCCATCCTGATGTATCAGCAGCGGAAAGGAGAAGATAATCAATTCCATCCTGGATAAGCTGCTGTGCTGCTTTCAACTGTTCGTCATTGGTCTTGCCATAAGCAAAAGTTGCGTCATAGCCGTTTGCTTCGCTGAATGTAGCCTTCAAATCTGCATCGTTTGCTGTACGATAGCCTGACTCATTCGGGTCGTTGTTGATAACGCCAACTTTAATTGTTCCGCCTGATGATGCGCTGTTATCTGCTTCAGGTGCCTCTGCATTGTCATCTGAGCTGTCATCTGCTTCAGGTGCTTCTGCCTTATCGTCTGCTTCAGGTGCTTCAGACTCTGTCTTGTTATCTGCCGGTGCGTCAGTCTTTGCGTCATCTCCGCCGCCACATCCAACTACTGTTGCTGCAACCATAGCTACAGCAAGAAAAGCTGTTAATTTCTTCTTTAACATTGTACATGTCCTCCCTTGTTTTCGGCATTGCGCCGTTGATGTTTATATTTTAAGTTTTTTCCCCCTATTCGTCAATAACAGCAGGCCACACTTTTATATATTTGTCGCATTCTCCAATACAAGTTATCCATTTTATTTTCTACATTAATTACAACTTGCTTATTTTTTTATATTTTTTTATTTTAACGTTTATTATTCTACGTTTTTTATTTA
>CATNCF010000040.1 GCA_950097145.1 uncultured Lachnospiraceae bacterium | reverse complement strand
AAAGGGCGCGAAGCGCCGCATTTTTCGATGGATTTGTCAAGTGTTTTTGGCAAAAAAGTGGGGGATTTTAATAAAAAAGGAATCTGAAAGCCTGATATTTACTGGATTAAAGATTCCGAGAGATTATAAAGCTGGAGGGAGGAATAGGATGCGCTGCAGGTATGTAAATAAAATCTTCTTAAGTGAGGAAAACGGATTTACGGTCGCTGTCTATTCCACTTCCGATGAGTCTGTACCCCTTTCTGCCAGAAATAAATACCTGGAAAGCAGAAATATCATTGGTTTTACGGCGATAGGTTACAACCTGCCGCTGACCAATACGATTGAGCTGGAAATGGAAGGCGACTGGGAGAACGGAAGCCATGGGCTGCAGCTGAAGGTAGACTCCTTTATGGAGATCGTACCGCGGACAAAAGCAGGGATTATCGGCTATCTCTCTTCTGGAGCCATCAAAGGCGTAAAGCAGAGGACAGCAGAGGCGATCTACCAGCAGTTTGGGCTGCAGACATTGGACGTAATAGAAAAATCTCCGGAAAAACTCTTGTCTATCCGGGGAATTTCTGAACGGAAGTTAAGGGAGATTGTGGAATGTTACGGGCAGAACCAGGTATTCCGGGAGCTGATGACATTTCTGGCTCCCTATAAGGTGACGCCGAAGAAGGTGAACATGATCCTGAAAACCTTCCATGAGGAATCCGTTCGTATTATCCAGAGCCGTCCGTATATGCTGTGTGCAGTAAAAGGCTTCGGCTTTCTGACGGTGGATGCGATTGGCAGGCAGCTATGCCGGGCGCTGAATGATCCTATGCGTATTTCAGGGTGTATCAGTTATATACTGCATGAAGCTATGAAAGAGGGGCATCTGTATCTTACACAGGAGACGCTTCTGGATAAAACGCTGGCGTTGCTGAATCAGGATTTGACGGTTCCAGCCGTAACAGAACAGGATATCAGCCGTGTACTCTATCAGCTGGTCATGCAACAAAGCATTGTGATTGATCATGAGAAGGTATATATCTTCCAGCAGTATGAGGAGGAACGCCTGACGGCGGTGATGATTGCAAAAAAGCTACAGATGTCAAGACAGCTGTTCCCGATTGAAAATGAGATCAATCAGGCACAACAGGTCTTAGGCATTACATTGTCCGAACGGCAGAAACAGGCGGTAAGGATGGTGTTTGAAAGCCCTTTAAGTATCATTACAGGCGGTCCCGGCACGGGCAAGACTACGGTTCTGAAGGTCATCCTTTATATCCATGGCCTGAAATGCAAGACTATGGTACAGCTGATGGCGCCTACTGGACGTGCGGCAAGGAGAATGGCGGAAAGCACCGGTAGGGAAGACGCTTCTACGATGCATATGGCATTAGGTCTGCTCGGAGGAAGCGATTACAATCTGGGATTCCAGTATTTGGAAGCAGAGTTCCTGAATGTAGATGAAGTGTCTATGGTGGATATGCACCTTGCCTATGAATTTTTCAGCAGAGTAAAGGACAGTGCCAGAGTGCTTCTCTTGGGAGATGTAGATCAGCTTCCATCCGTGGGAGCCGGAGACGTGTTCCGGCAGTTGATTGGCTGCGGCCTGATCCCGGTCACCGTGTTAGATATGGTATACCGCCAGGGAGCGTCAAGCAATATTCCGGTCAATGCAAATCTGATCCAGCAGAACCGGACGAACCTGTTTATGGGGGAAGATTTTATATTTGTCCCATGCGATGGAACAGAGCCGACTGCAGAGATGGTAAAGAAGCTGTATCTGGAGGAAGTACAGAAATATGGGCTGGAGCAGGTGCAGATCCTGACATCGTACCGTGTAAAGACTGCCGCTGGCGTGGTGGAATTGAACCGAACATTAGAGGATCTTATTAACCCGCCTGCTATCGGAAAGAGTGAGATTGCTATCGGAAAAGATGTATTCCGGGTGGGCGATAAGATTCTGCAGAATAAGAATACGGATCTGGTCAGCAACGGGGACATGGGGATTATCCAGGATATTTATGAGGATTCGGACGAAAACCAGAAGGTGCAGATCCTGTTCTCGGAAAACCGGGTAGTCCGGTACGAACGGGAACAGATGGAGATGGTGGAACATGCCAATGCAATCACCATCCATAAATCCCAGGGTTCCGAATATCCGGTCGTGATTATCCCGTGTGTAAAAGCATTTTATACCATGCTGAAGCGCAACATCCTCTATACAGCGATTACCAGGGCGAAATGCAAGGTTTATCTGGTTGGAGACTGGAATGCAGTGTGCCAGTGTATCCATACGGATGACAGCAGAAAGCGCAATACCGTCTTAGGGCAGAGAATCCAGGGATATTATGATGCAGAACAAAGGCAGAAAACAAAAGAGATGGAACAGTTGAAGCTGGCAGTTTAAGGAGGAAGAAATGAGATTACTGATTTCTCTTATCTTAGGTATATATCTTATGAGGAAACATGGGATTGCGGAAATGCTCTTAGTCTCATTGGGCATATTCCTGATGTTATGTGCGATATTCCAGTAAATTATTAAAAAAAAATAAAAAACAGAAGAATTTTCCAATCTTAAAGAAATGTAGACTATTACTCTTATGAAAGGGTATCGTCTGCATTTCATTTTCACGAAGAGAATGAAAGGAGCGTAAGCGAATGAAAGAAAAGTTATTTGACCGGTCAGAGGCGGTCGCGGCATTGAACCGTGTGGAAGGATTTAACCCGATGGAGCTGGCAAGAACACTTACTAAGGAGGGGCAGGAGGATCAGCTTTATCTCGATGTGAAGTACCGGAAGCTGTGGTTTCGTCTCGTACATCCATTAGGAAAGATTGTCAGCAGTATCCGAAGCTTTACGGAGAACATGGCAATTGTGGAGGCAAGGATCTATCTGGATAAATGCGATGCAGAGGAGAATTACATTGCCAATGCCTTTTCCCAAAAGTTCCGGACCAATGATCCAAATTTCGGGGATAAATTCCTGGAAATGGCGGAGACGGCTGCCGTAGGGCGAGCGTTATCTGATGCCGGATTTGGACTCCAGTTTGCCGATGTAGGGGAAGAGAATGATCCCATGCAGGTAGACGCGGGGATCCAGATTCCAGGTATAGCGGCACAATCCCAGGTACAGGGGAATTACACCCCACAGGGAGGTAAGCTGTGGAACCCACAGATGCAGTCTGGTATGCAGGGAAGTAACATTCCGCATAATGATCCGCAATATGGACAGAATCCACAGCCTGACATGACAGGAATCCCGCAGATGCAGCCTGCCGTGACGGAAAATCAAGGCATACCGGCAGCCGCACAGAACCAGGGCAATCAGTCACAGACTATGCCGCAGGGAACAGCTAATCCGCAGTCTTCGGTGCCAGCACAATCCAATCCTATGATGAACCAGTTTTATCAGCAGGCTCAGGAAAAAGGCACAACGATCGGGCAGAATCCTGTAGGGGCGCCACAGATGCAGAATAGTTTTGGAAATCAGAACCAGCAGGCAGGTCTGATGCCGCAGATGCAGGGAAATTCCCAGTCTTCCAATCAGTACTCCCCCGCCGCTTCTCTGGATGAATCACTTCCGGTAGAAGAACTGGTGCAGCGCATGACGTATGAGCAGGCAACGCAGGTAGTGATTAACGGGAATGGGAAGTTTGGCGGCAAGACCATGGGACAGGTTGCAGTAGAAAACCCTAAGAATCTGGAGTGGTTCGCACAGAGTTATTCCGGCAAGAACCATCTGATCCCGGCTGCAGCCAGAGTCCTTTTAAATGCGGCTATGCCAATGGCTGGTTAGACAGGGGAATGATACCTTTTCAAAAAAACAGTTATCAGTGTTATTCCGGAAAGCTTTACTTAACATCTGCGTACTCTATACGGATAATATTATCCGTTGAAAGCAGATTTAGAGGTTCCGGAATGCTCTGATAACAAGAGGAGGCGTGTTTATGGATGTATGATATATCTGGATTTGGCTATGACATCCGGGATGTGGTTCGGGTGTTGAATCTTACCATCCGGCGCAAAAATGCAAGGTCGTTTGATGTGGACTGTCCATTTTGCAACCACAAGACGGGAAAGCTGAACATCAATATTGAAAAAAATGTTTTCCGCTGCAATTATTGCGATGCACACGGCGGAATGCTGGATCTGTATTCCAAGCTGTATAACGTCACAAAGACGGAGGCAAACCAGCAGATCCGGGAGGCATTGAATCTCGGACAGTACCGGGATGATTACCAAAGGCCGGTAAGACAGGAAAGAGATTTGGAACCGCCAGCACCGGTAAACAGCGAACGGGCTTCGGATAAGGAAATCGATCAGACCTATTCCCAGATGCTTTCCATGCTTACATTATCGAGGAAGCATCAGGAAGATCTGCAAAGGCGCGGATTAACATCGGAGCAGATTGCAACCCAGAGATATAGGAGTGTTCCTTTGTTTGGAATTAAAAAATTGGCAGAACGTTTGGAAGACAAGGGATGTACTCTGAAAGGAGTGCCTGGGTTCTACCAATGTGAAGATGGAACTTGGAGTATCCATTTTACAGCCAAAAACTCTGGCATCCTGATTCCGATTCTTTCTATAAAAGGATTGATACAGGGATTGCAGATTCGGCTTGATTTTGTGACGGATTCCAGAAAATACATCTGGCTTTCTAGCTCCAACTATCAGATGGGCGTTTCTTCCGGCAGTCCGGTGCATGTAGTCGGGAATTTGGATGCCGAAACAATGTATGTGACAGAAGGGGCACTAAAAGGAACGATTGCCCATTATCTGTCCGGAGATACATTTTTGTGCGCACCGGGAGTCAATCAGTATCGGAGCCTTCATCCTGTATTGGAAAGCTTATCAAGGAGAAACCTAAAACTGGTTTATGAGGCTTACGACATGGACAAGAAGATGCGGGTGAACTGTGACGGGAACCACAAAAAATGCGGGGAATGCCTGGAAGCAGGTGTACATGACTACTGCCCTTTTAAAGCGAAAAAGAGGGAGATTATACAGAACGGCTGCAAGAAGCTTTATGAAGGCTGCCGGAGCCTTTCTCTGCCAGTACAGAGGATGATCTGGGACATGGATGAGAATGGTGAATGGTGTGGCAGGATAAAGGGAATTGATGATTTTTATTGTGCCACCAGGAGAAATACGGCGAAACAATAAAATGGGAGTATTTGAAAAATAGAATTACATAAGCCAGAGGATACAACACTCTGGCTTTTCTACAGGCAACACCATAAAAAAGCGTGCTTTTAGAAGAAACATTTATTTATCAGGAGGAAATGATACATGAGAAAAAAGAGAGATTACGCATCTTTGATTTTACTGCTTGCTTTGCTTGCAGTTTTTGCATTTGCGGCATGGAAACTGTTTTGCATTTATGCAGAATATCATCAGGGAGCGGAAACCTATGAGGAACTGCAGAATTACGTGCAGGAGCCAAAGGGAAAAGACGATTGTTCAACAGATGATGACGACGGCTCTGAAAAAGGTACAGAGGATACTGGAAACGGACATCTGCAGGTTGATTTTGAAGGGCTTAAGAAGGTCAACCCGGATGTTATCGCATGGATTCAGATTCCTGCGCTGGATATCAGCTATCCGGTGGTACAGGGAAAAGATAACTACTATTACCTGCACCATATGTTTGACGGACAAGAAAATAAGAACGGAAGTATCTTTGTGGATTATCATAATCAGCCGGATTTTTCAGACAGCAATACTATTGTCTATGGCCATAATATGAAAAACGGAAGTATGTTCGGCATGCTTGACCGTTACCAGGACCAGAGCCTGTACCAACAGTATCCATGTTTTTATATTTATGTTCCAGGAGCTGTATTGGAATATCAGATCATATCTTGTTATGCTGGCCGGAACGGAAGCATTGGATATACTTACTCCTTTCCAGAGCCAGAGGATTTCAAGAAGTTTATGGATACAGTACTCTCCTATTCCGGTTATGATACAGGAGTAACGGTGATGGATTCAGACCATATTGTGACACTCTCGACCTGCGTGAATACAGACAGGAATTACCGCTATCTGGTACATGGGAAACTGGTACAGAAAATTCAGAATTAAGAGGAGAACCGAGAGATGATAGATTTAGAATACAGCCGTTATATGACGGAATTATTAATGGATGATACATTGTCAGAAAATCTACGCTGCAGAAGGTTTGATGCAATAAGAAAAATGAGAGGGATTGCGGCAAGGTATGAAGAAGAAAATTTTCTGCCGGAACTGGTTAAAACGGTATTCTGTAAAAAGGCGGATTTCCTTATGGAAGCAAAGACAAAGGTTGAGATAGAAGAAATCCTTAAGCCGAGTACACCAATGTATTCCGGAGGAAATTTCCGATCGGGGAATCAATACCATATAGAGGAGGAAGAACTAATCCTGTGGTCAAAGACTTCTCTGAAAGCGCCATTAATTCCAGAAGCCCAAAAACGGTATCAGGAATTATTTGAGAAATATGTGGGTAACGAAACTAAAGATGTAGCTGCGTAGGTAGAATAAACAGGGGCATTGGCATGAAGCTGATGCCTTTTTCATTACAATGATACATTATTTAGAAGCTGTACGTATTATATACATAGATAAAATTATCTGTTATTTTCATAAGTTGAAAAAGTTGGTTGCGCTTTACATATCTTGCACGTACAAAGTATGTATCAATGACAAAGGAGTGGATGATATATGATTAAGAAACTAAGAGTTGCGGTCGATCATGGTAACCGGAATATGAAGACCTGTCATTTTATTTTCACAAGCGGACTGAATGTGCTGGACAAGAAGCCTGCCAGGGGCGAGCAATATCTTCAGTACGAAGGAAAGTATTATACCCTCAGTGAGCAGCGGATTCCTTACCAGCGCGATAAGACTTTAGACTTTCGGTTCTTTATTCTCACATTGTTTGCGATTGCAATGGAGTTGGAAGGAAAAGAACAGATCCAGCCGGAGGATGTGGTGCAGATCCAGCTTCCCATCGGACTGCCGCCGAAGCATTTTGCAGAACTTTATGAAAAGTATGAGTTGTTTTTCAAGGCTGAAGGCAAAGTATTGGATCTGAATTTTAACGAAAAGGTTTATCATATCTGCATTCAGGAGGTTCGGGCTTTTGTGCAGGACTTTGCGGCCATGATGACCATAGGACAGGACATTATGCAAGTCCCGAAGGCAGTCGGTATTGATATCGGAGGCTTCACAACCGATTATCTGCTGATGAGGAAAGGCAGGCCGGATATGGGATATTGTGATTCTCTCGAAAAGGGTGTGATTACTATGTATAACCAGATTATTTCCAGTATCAACAGCGAATATGACATGTTGCTGGAAGATACAGACATTGACAGCATCCTTGCCGGGAATACACAGTATTATGATGACAGCGTGGTACGTATGACAGAAAGTATGGTGCAGGATTTTGTGACAGATCTTCTGAACAGCATCAGGGAGCGAGGGATTGATACAAAGACATCTTATACGGTCTTTATCGGAGGCGGTGCTGTCCTGTTGAAGCGATTCCTTGAAAAATCAGACCGTCTGGGGAAATATCTGTTTATCGAGGATCTGAAGGCAAATGCCAAAGGATATGATCTGTTATACCGTGCATATGAGAATGGGAAGTGATAGGAATGGCAAAGAAAAATCCGTATGTATTTACCATTGGATTTGATGAAACGGATCCAGTCCATATACGGGCTGCAGAAATTCTGAACGGAACGAAAAAGAAGGCTCATTTGATAGCTGCCGCTATTTTAAACTATGTGGATGGAGCAGATCCTGAAAAAATCCCTGATTTTCATGTGGAATCATTTCAGCCTCTATTGGAAAAGCTGATACAGAAGGAGCTGGAAAAAGCCATGGGTGGGTGCCTGGCAATCTCTGCTGGTAAGGAAGATCAGTCTTCAGATTCAGTTTTGGATCTTTCACCTGAAGAAAAGGAAATGGATGAAAGCATAACCCAGAACATCATGCAGGCAATGGACACCTTCCGCAAGAACTAATTAGTATAACTATTAAACACAGCTGTTATAAAACGTAACAAAGAAAAAGCAGTCCCATCATAAGCGGGGTTGCTTTTTTCATATCCGGACATTTTTCTATTTTCCATCTAAACTCACAGATTTACTACAGATTACTCACAGATTCGTTTTTTATACTCAGAAACAATGGTTAAGTCAATATGGGATGCAAAAAATAAAGACTATTGGTTCTGGGATACTGCGGATAAAAGCCCCCGCAATGTCCCCAGTGCCAGGCGCTTTGTTTCATTGGGACAATGATTAAGTTCTGCGATAATCTGTTTCATGGTAGAATCCATGGGCTCGTTTTCACCATTAAATACTGCGTCTATGGATAGATTCAGATAAGATGCCAATAAGTACAGATTTTCAAAACGGGGATTACCATTGTAATTTTCAATATCAGAGATGGTGCGGAGAGATACATGCACCATTTCTGCAAGAGCATTCTGGGATAGATTTCTTCTTAATCGTTCTTCTTTTACTGCATCTCCTAATAATTTCTTAGCCATCATTTGTATCACCTCACTTAGTTCTTATATTTTACATGAGATATGCACTATATGAAATGCGTTAAGATACCTGTTTTCGCGTATTATATTGCGTGTTTAATGTATGACAGGCAGGAAAACAAGGAATTTAATTTTATATATGGCAGGAAAGGAATATATGCAGTAAGTAGTTTGTTAAAAAAATCGTAACCGCATGGTGGGTGTATGAGACTTGCATACATGCAGTATATCACGCGACAACGCTTCATATAACACATGAAATTCGATTACCTTTTTATGCTGTCAGACTGGTAATATGCCGGTTTGGTAGTATTTTTTATGTAGAAATAGAGTCTACCATGGAATGTCATTGCCGTTCTCCACCCTTAGAAATCTTTGAAACAGATTGATTTTGGAGATTTTGGAGGGAAGAATATGAACGAATATGATTATACAGGAGATAAAACAAAGAATTACTTTACTGCATATCTGCAGAAATGTATCCGATGGAAGAGATGGAATTATCTGAAGAAAAAAGAAAAGATTGGCAGAGTAGAAAAGCCTTTAGAAGAATCTTTGGTGGATTTTAGTTCTTCGATAGACGAAATGATAGAATTACGTTATAGAGAAGAAATTCTTTCCAGAGAACAGGAAGGACGATATCCGGGATGGAATGAATTATCCGATCAAAGACTTACAGAAGCTCTTTTGATGCTTCGTGAGAATGAGAGACGTTTTATTTACCAGCATGTTTTTGAGGAAAGAACTTTTAGAGAAATAGGTTGTTTGAACGGACTTAAGGAAGATAAAGTAAAAAATGCCTATTACTATGCTATTCGTAAAATTCGAAAATGGATGGGAGAGGACAAATAATGGAATTTGAAAAGATTTTATTTAGGGCGCAGCAAGGGGAAACACAATCTATTGAGCAGATTATAGAAATGTTTCGTCCGATGCTGATTAGGAATGCTTTAGTAGAGGGGGTATTTGACGAAGAATTATATCAGGAATTAATAATAGAAGTATTAAAGTGTATTCGTTATTTTGAAAATTAGAATTATAAACAAAACGAAAAGGGGGACGGCATTAATTACGGTCCCCTTTTGGCAAAACACTGGTCATTTACAATAACAGGTCGTAATTGTATTTTTCAAATAAATGGATTGATTTCCGCGTCCGGCAGCCTACTTTTGATAGCGTTCAAATATTTTTCTAAAAATCAAAGAATTACACCAACCCGTTAAGGCAATTCCAATAAACAAATAGATAAAAATTCCTACAATCATCACCACAAGAAAACGACACATCAGAATTCCAGGAAGAAAAATCACTATAAGGATTAATGCCGTATGAAAGAGGTGTGCGATGGACATAAGAGCGGCATTTATAAGAGTCCTTTGTAGCGTGTTTTCGAAATAGCTCAAAACAGGAAATACATAACAACCAAGTATTATCAAGAATATACCAAGAATTACCAGTATATTTTGGATAAGTGAACTGGTAAAAGTTGCTATCTGCTGGCAGATATGATAATCATAAACAAGAAATATACCTAACAGAAGGAGTCCTGTCCAAATGATAGTTGCCTGACGAAAATTTTGACGAAAAGATCGGAAAAAACTGCGGACAATATAGTTTTCTTCATTTCTGACACCTTTCAGGGCAACATAATACAAAGCGGTGGTGGATGCTCCGATTGTAAATACCGGGATACTGGTGATAAGCCAAAGTATATTAAGCAGGAGCAAATCTGCAAGGCGGTTTAGGAACAGGAATAGTTTTCCATCCAGTGAAAATATATGTTTCATAGATAAATCCTCCATTCAGAAATATGATAAAATATTATAATCCTCTAATTCGGTTATGCGGCCGGTGAAGGTATTATATGTGGGAATAGGTTTCACGGTATGCGGAAGGCGACATTCCCATTTTCTTTTTAAAGCAGGAACTGAAGTAATATTGATTGGCATATCCTACCCGGGTGCTTATTTCTTTCAAGGATGCGGTCGAAGTACAGAGCTGCTGGCAGGCCGCATCAATGCGGATATTTGTAATGATGTCGGAAATATTCTCTTTTTTTGTTTTTTTAAATAGAGCGCTTAAATATGCCGGACTGACATTGACATGTTCTGCGATGTCATTTAGGCACAGGGACATTTCCTGGTAATGTTGAAGGATATATTCCATAGTCGCTGCGCAAATATGTTCATGATGATTTTTTGCAGAGACATCAAGCTGTCTGCAAATGTCGCAGCATATCTGGTGCAGATGCTCAAAGATTTCTACACTGGATGATATATTTTCAATATGGCTATAGAGTTTAATAATCTTCCGTTCTATTTCTTTGACATCAATATTCATCTCATATGAGAATCGTAACAGCCGGCCTAAAAGAAGGTATACCCGTATGAAAATAAACTGTTTGATGCGGTAGTTTTCCAGTAAAAGCTTTGAAAATTCCTGAATCCAGGCATGTATTGAGGGCAGGTCGCGGATACAGATGAGCTGGATTAGTTGTTCTTCCTGATTGTTACCCAAAGAGATTTCAGGAGGAATATGGTTTCCCATTGTGTCTCGGATATCAAAGATATTTTTCTGTGGAAAAAAGAAACTGTATTCCAAGGCTTTTGTGGCATTTTCATAGGAAACAGGAAGATTTTGTAGATGTCTGATAGCCGTGCCGATGCCGATATTCAAATTGAATAACTGTTCACGGTACAATTCCGACAACTGGTTAAAAAGCTCTGCTGAAATAGATTGAAACTGCTTTTTTCCTGTATAATCATTTGCAAGAATGACAATCAGCTTGTTGAAATTAGTGATAACATGTACAAAGGAGAATTTCCTGCCAAATATATCCCGGATGGTGTCTGCCAAATTCAGTATATAGACATGGTATTCCTCAAGTCCCAGCCGGTCTTTCAGAAACTGGTCATTTTCAATCCGGATAAGCGCTGTCTGAAAAAAAGGATAGTCAAGCCTGAGATTTAAAAAATCCGGATAATTTTTCAGAATAAGCGGTGCCTCATCGGCAGAGGAATGGATTAATTCCAGAAAGAAATTATCGATCATTATCGGACGGCTGCGCTTTAATATCTGAAGATTCCTTCGTTCACGTTCGATGGTATCTAAAGCTTTTTTAATGACCAAAGTAAGGTAGCTGTAATCTAGAGGCTTTTCTACATAGTCAAAAGCTCCGAGTCTTACAGCCTGTTTTGCATATTCAAATTTGTCAAAGGCGCTGATAAGGATTGTCTTAATATTGGGATTGATACGCAAGGCCTTCCTGGCAAACTCCAGGCCGTCAAGCTGTGGCATCTCAATATCGGAAATAATCAGATCTACGGGATCATTTGTGAGCTGTTCTAATGCAAAGAGACCGTTATAAGCTTTATAAGTGACTTCTGCATTAAGTGCATCCCAATCAATATTGTGGCAGATACCGTCTACAGACAAATGATTGTCATCAATGATCATGATTCGGTACATACTGTAATCCTCCTTTGTCTTGTTTATTCTTCTAGTATCTGGGGAATCCGAATCTGGATAGTGGTGCCTTTAGATTGTGTGCTCTCTATGAAAACAGTTCCGAATTCCTGCATTGGAGAAGCAATTCTTGCATTAATATTGCTGATTCCGAAATGGCGGTCATAGCGTACGGTCTTCTGTTTTAAATCCTCCTGCAATGCAGACAGCTTGTCCGGAGGTATGCCAATGCCATTGTCAGCAATCAGAATCAGTATCATATCATTTTCATAAGTCAGCTCTATCGCAATATGAAGGTGAGAATTGTCACTTCTGAGACCATGACGGATACAATTTTCTAAAATGGGCTGCAAAGTGAATTTACAGATCATAAAGTGTTCAATTCCCTCATCCATATGTATAGACCAGTCAAAGATATAGTTTTTACACAAAGCCTCCATCTTAAGGTAGAGTTCTGCTATCTCCAGTTCATCACGGATTGTCACCCGCTCGTTTGACTTGTGAAGAAGATTTCGGTAAAACCGGGAGAGATCAGTCAGCATCTGATTCGCCTTATTAAGCTCATTCAGAGAAAGAAGCGTCTGTATGGAGGCGAGGATATTATAGAGAAAATGCGGATTGATCTGTGATTGTAATAACTGGTAGTTGAGCCGTTCCTCCTTAACAGAAAGCTCCAATACCTCATGAAAACTTTTATCCAGAGCTTTCAGCATATGACGGCAGCTGACAGATATACGGTCAATCTCATCACCGTCATCGTTGGTGTCAGGAAGTAAGGTGTCCAGAGTATCAAGATTATTTTTTGCAGTGTTTTCATGAACTTGTTCCATGGCGGCAGTCAAACAATTTATTTTTTTCGTGAGACTGCCTGATATGTACAGGATACAGATAATCGTAAGTAATGTGGTGACGGCAAGGGCAACGAGGATGATGCTCACCAGTATATTTGTGCTTTTGCGGATATAGCTTTCTGAAAGCTCTGTGATCAGATACCATTCACCGTCATATACAGGTGTGAAAAGCATTTTCCCGTTTTTCTGGAAAATGGACGGTTTGTCAGTCCGGGACAAGCAGGCGTCAAGAATGTCATGGGACACAGTATTCCCTAAATAACTGTCTGATCCGGCTATAACCGTACCGTTTTTATCAATCAGATAAGAGGTGACAGCCCCTTTACTCTGTGATTCAGAAAAATATCCCAAAAGTTCCGAAGAGGGAAGATGGATTCCGAATACATAGCGGATAGTGCCAGAACTGTCTGTGCAGGCGCGGTAGCATGTAAGTACTCCGTCCGGCAGATTCCCCTGGGACACGATGTAAGGAAATTTAAGGTGATCCCGGTAGAGCCAGCGGGTGTTCACTCCTATGTGTTCCACATCTTCCAGAGATATCTGATAATCTGCCATAGCCTCCAGTGGATTAAAAAGTAATCCCTCTCTGCTCACAATCGAGTCTGATTCCATAAATACGCTGATGTGATAGATGTCAAAAGCATCTGACAAAGAATTGATATTGCTGCGCAGAGAAGAAATCTGGCTCATGTAGGAAGAAAGCTTTTGTCCGTCGTGAGGATATAAATCATTGTATAGATAAAAATGTACGGAATCAGCCATGTTTTCTATTTGGTTTATCCGATCGCCAATGCTTTTTGCGGCCTGTTTATCCGTGAGTTTTGCACTCTCTAACAGTTTGCTCTCCGCAATCTGAAATGAAAGAACATAAGAAGTAATCCCTATGGCAAGTATCGGAATTATCGCGCATAATAGAAAGCATAGTATCAGTTTTAATCGAAAACTCTTTTTTGTTCTTACTATCAGCTTTATCATAAATGTCACCTTCAAATTATCTATTTTCTTAAAATTATTATAATGTAAAATGACAAGTGCGACAATGAGGGGATATGAAAACGAAAAATTTTATAAACGATTCAAAAAATAATATATTTCAGAGGATAGATAATCCGAGTATGATAATCTTAAAATTAAACGAATCCAAAGGAGGATGGACATGAAAAGAAAAACAATAAGTGTGCTGTTAATGTGCGCAATGACAACAGCGATGCTGGCAGGATGTGTAAAGCCTTCTGCTGACAATGGCAACTCAGAGGCAGAGCAGAACGAGGACTCAAACAAGATTACGATTATGTCCCAGGATGCTACTTACGGGGATGCTTTCGAAGAGTATATTGCGAAAGCAGAAAAGGCTACTGGACTTGAAATTGAAACGGTTGCGTGTCCTACAAACACAGATGACAGGCAGGCAAAGATTACTACAATCCTGTCATCTGGGGATGACAGTGTGGATATCATTACGATCAATGATGAGATGATGAGTGCATTTAAGAATACCGGTTATCTCGAATCGCTGCAGGATACAGTCATGACAGAAGACATTATGGCTCAGTTCCCGGAGAAATACATGAAGGACATGACGATGGTAGGCGAAAATGTCTACTCCGTACCTTGCTTTATGGACATCCTTGCATTTTGGGTTGATGAAGAAAAGATGGCAAATGCAGAACTTGAATCCATTAAGACAAAAGAAGATTTTGAGAAATACGTAAAGGCGAATTCCGGTGATGGAAAATATGGCTATGGAGATGCATGGGAAAAAACGTATGTATTCAACTCAATTGGAACTTTTGTCAATTTATTTGGTGGAGACTATTACGACTGGACAAATCCCAAAACACAAGAAGCAGTAAAATTCATGTATGACATGATGAAGGATGGAGAGACGCCTCTGGCACAGATGGCAGATCAATATGACCCGATGATGCAGAAATTTTTTGACGGCGACTATGCCTCTATCTTTATGTATGTAGGATCAATCCAGACCTTTGTAAATTCCGGGAAGTTCGGCCCGGATAAGCAGCATATAGCTCCAATGCCTACATTTGAGAATAAGACGGCATATATGTCTACATGGGGCTATGTATTGAACAGTGCGTCAAAAAATAAAGCGGCAGCACAAAAATTTCTTGAATATGCGGCAAGTGAACAAGGCGAGTTAGATTATACAGCAATGAGTTCCAGACTGCCGGCACGTTCAGACGTACTGAACAGTGAAGAACTGGCAACTATGAATCTTTCGGGTCTGGATGATATTAAAGAATATGTAAACGAGACTGAACTGCTTGCGCGTCCAATGGCACCACAGGCTATGGAGTTTATCAGTGAGATGGGTTCTCTTTTCCAGCAGTATGTATCAGATGAAATGTCACTGGAGGAGTTCTGTGAGAAAGCCCAGAATTCAGTTGATACCTATATTGAGAAATAGAGTACTTAAATAAAGAACAGGGGTGTCTTTTCTTGGCACCCTTTTTAAGAATTACAATACTCGAAAAGGAGTAAAAGAATGGAGAAAAAAAGGAAAAAATTGTGGGTGGCATGGATATTAGTATTCCCAGTATTACTTGTGCGAGGCTTTACTACTATATATCCGATTATAATGACATTTATCAACAGCACTTATGATATGAGTCTGTTAAAAGGGGCTGATTTTCAGTTTATAGGCTTTTCAAACTATGTGCGCATCTTTTCGGATCCCAAGCTGGTAACATCAATACAATTTACGGCTATATTTACGATTGTGTCCATGGCGTTTCATCTGGTTCTGGGTATTATACTTGCGCTTATGCTGAACATGAAGTTTAAAGGAAAGAAATTCCTTAGAACAATCGTCCTGATTCCCTGGGCGATGCCAATGGTTGTTGCAGGCCTGGCGGCGAGATGGGCATTTAATGATACATACGGCCTGATCAATGATCTGATTCGCCGGTTTAACGAAAGCTTTCATTATGACTGGCTTGTCCAGTCAGGTACGGCAAGAGGAGCAGTCATTGCAGTGGATCTGTGGAAAGATCTTCCTTTTTTTGCAATCCTTGTTCTGGCGGCATTGCAGTTTATCTCCGGAGATATCTATGAGGCGGCAAAGATAGACGGTGCTGGACCAGTACGTGCATTCTTTTCAATCACACTGCCCAATATTATGAAGACAGTATTAAGTTTGTCTGTTTTCTTTACTATGTGGAGACTTACAAGCTTTGATGTTGTCTATGCAATGACTTCCGGAGGGCCGGGTGATTCAACTACACTGGTCGCATACCGGATTATGCAGGAAGCGTTTACCAATCTGAATTTGGGATATGCATCAGCTATTGCAGTCTGCCTGTTCCTTGTAATGGCAGTATTAAGTACTCTGCAGCTGAAGGCAATCCAAAAGTTTGATTAAGGAGGGAGAATGTGATGAGAGCAAATACAAAAAGGAAATTGTCATCTGTATTTAAGTGGGCATTGACAATTGTAGTGGCATTTGTTATTCTGCTTCCTGTATACTGGATATTTATTTCTTCTATTACGCCGTCTAATGAATTGTTTAGTTCACCAATAAAGTACATACCGGAACATCCAACGCTTGATAATTATATCCGTATTTTTACAAGGATGAATCTGGGTGAAAAGATTATGAATACAGCAATCATTACTCTATTCGCATTGATTGTATCTACAGTGATCTGCCTGATGGGTGCCTATGCCTTTACGAGATACCGAAGTACAGGGCTGTCCATTGCGTATGGAGCAATTGTAGGTTCCGCGCTGATTCCGGGAATAGTTACGGCGAGACCGCTCTATGACTTGTTTAAGCAGTTTGGACTTGTGGATACATTTCCGGGACTGATTATGCTTTACACGAGTGCACTGATTCCTTTTACCATGTTAATCTTAGGGAATTTTCTGGGAGAGATTCCTATATCGCTTGATGAGGCGGCAGAGGTTGACGGTGCTAACATGAGACAGAAACTGTTTATGGTTACGCTGCCTCTTATGCGCCCGGCAATTGCAACTATACTGATCATTAATTTTATCACCTGCTTAAATGACCTTTTTACGCCATTGTTTTTCTCGCAGAAGATTGAAGTCTTAAGTGTTGCGATTACGACAATCCCAAGAGAAACTTCCTACAGTATGCCGTGGGATTTGATTAGTACAGTGGGATGGGTAATCCTTCTTCCTATCATTATCTTTATATTGGTATTTGAAAAGCAGATTATGGAAGGGATTATGGCAGGAGGAGTAAAGCAGTAAAATTTTTTTGAAGGGATTATAACACTTATGAATCGTATTTTCCAAAATTCACTGACAGGACTTACTTTGCAAAGAAATGCAAAATCACGGGCGGTCAATGCAGAAAACCCGACAGGAGAGAAAGGGAAAGGTGGTATGGCGGCGAGCCATCTGGGACCGTCCAGAAAAGGAATGCCCTGCCTTAGAGATATACAGCCAGGAGAAACGGTAACACTTGCTGAGATAAAAGGACCGGGAATGATTAATCACATATGGATCACGGTAGATAATAAAACTTCTGAGGCTGAATGCTTTGTACTCAGAGATCTGGTGTTCAGGATATACTGGGATGATGAGACGGAGCCCTCCGTGGAAAGTCCGCTTGGGGACTTCTTCTGCTGCGGCTTTGGAAGAGAATGTTCAGTTATATCCATACCTGTATCAGTGCTTCCCAATCGCGGTCTTAACTGCTATTTCCAGATGCCTTTTGGGGAAAAGGCAAAGATTGTATTAGAGAACCAGCACAGCAACCCTATCCCGGCATTTTTCTATCAGATTGATTATTGTCTGTATGATGAATTGCCGGCTGACATGGCATATTTTCATGCACAGTGGAGGAGACAGTGCCTGACAGAACTGGGGAAGGATTATGTAATTCTTGATGGTGTGCAGGGGAAAGGGCATTATGTGGGAACTTATGTGGCGCTTGCGACATTGGAGCGTTATTGGTGGGGAGAAGGCGAGATTAAGTTCTATCTTGACGGGGATGAAGAATATCCTACTATATGCGGAACAGGGATGGAAGATTATTTTGGCGGCTCATGGAGTTATGCAAAACAGGTGAATGGCAGGACGGTGGAGCAGACTTATAACTCGCCTTATCTGGGATATCCGTATTATTCAAGGCATGATGAACTGGTGCATAATCCCTATCATAATGATGATTGTCCGCCGATGCGCGGGTTTTACCGTTGGCATATTATAGATCCAATCTGTTTTGATGAAGATATTAAAGTGACTTTGCAGCAGATCGGAGTGTATCATGGAGGTTTATTTGAACGGCAGGATGATCTGGCGAGTGTGGCTTATTGGTATCAAAGTGAGCCTCATAAAGCTTTTATTCCGTTTCCAGATAAGAAAAACAGATGGCCTAGATAAAAAAATCCCTTCATCTTTTAGTAAAGATGAGGGGATTTTTTGTCAACGAATGTAATTCAGAGAAAAAGAAGTATTATTTTTAAATTTGTTTTTGGACGAAAAGAAAGGGTGATGAAATGTGTATAAAAATAGGGGAATTCAGAATATGCAAGTTGTTAAATATAAACAATTAACAATTGATTATAGATATTGCATTGTAAAATTATCTGGAAAAGAAATACAGCTTTGTCCTAAGGAGTTCTGCACTCTGCAATTTTTGGCAAAGTATCCAGGATGGGTGTTTACAAAAAATCAAATTTATAAAGAAGTATATGGGGATATAGTTCCTATTAATGTTGATAATGTTATTTATTGTTTGATTTACGGTTTACGAAAGAAATTAAAGGAGGATTCATCACATTTTAAGTATATTCAGACAGTAAGAGGTATAGGATATAAATTTGTCATCCCTGAAAAGTAATGGTAATCTTCTAAAATTTTTAAAGAAAAGATAGTTGCAATTTCTAGTAACGGAATGTATAGAAACAATAAAGGGCATATTTCAAAAAGTACACTTTTTGGCATAGCAGAAAACAGGTGGAAATCCTGTACCAAAATGTATACATGGCGGCTTTTGGCATATACCGGAGAAAGTGTGCACATTTTGGTATAAATCATGGAGACGGTTACCATTTTATAAGAATAAAAGAAAAATGAAGAATCCCGGAGGAGTAATCTTCCGGGGATTTTTTGACTTAGAAGGTTGCGTTTAGCGCTGTCTGCCGTACAGAACTGGTAGAAATATATGAAGAAGCACGGTTTGGTATGGTGCTTTATGGGGAGGCGGAAGAATGGCTACGTATGGTTATCATCGAACCAGTACACGGGATCAGCATCTTGACAGGGGGATTCATGAGATTCAAATATTTTGCAAGGAGCATGATTTGGAACTGGAAAATATCTTTACGGACCAGCAGACGGGTAAAAACTTTAATAGGCCGAGATACACGGTTCTTGTGGAAGATGTTCTCCGGGAGGGGGATATTCTTCTTGTGACAGAGCTGGATCGGTTAGGCAGGAATAAACGGGACACTATGGAGCAGATTCGGAAATTACAGAGCAGGGATGTCCGGCTGATGGTACTGGAACTCCCGACAACACTGATGGATTTGTCTAAGATGGATAACTCCATGGCACGTCTGATGATGGAGACAATCAATAACATGATGCTGGAGCTTTATGCCTCCATCAGCGAATCTGAAATCCAGAAGAAGGAAAAACGCCAGCGTGAAGGTATCGCCATGAAGAAGCTCCGGGGAGAATGGGATGATTATGGACGTCCGCCGGCAATCAAAGAAGAGGAATTTGCCAAGGCATACCAGAGAGTAACGGCTGGCGAGATTACACAGACAGAGCTGAAGCGTGAGTTGGGCTTATCTCACACTACTTTTTACCGCTACCGAAAAAAATATTTTGAAAAAAATCCGGAAATTTTCCAATCTCAGAAAAAATGATACTATTACTTATATGAAAGCAAAATTTTTACAGGAGGTAATAGCGTTATGAGTGAAAAAAGAGAAGGAGCATTGTTCTATGACAAAGAAAGCGGACGATATGATATCCGGTTTGGTCTGGACTCGTTCTATGGCGGACTGCATTGTGGAGACTGCTTCGACCTGAAGGTGGATAATGCCTGGGTTCCGGCCAGGATTGAGATGGGGGATGAATGGTATCTGGCAGGACTGCCCCGGATGAGCCTTGACGGACTGATTGTGCGGATGTAAGAGAGATGGCCAGGTATTTGTGAGATGGAGAGGTCAATGGAGCAGGTATTTATGAGGTTTGAGGCAGATTATGATGTTGTGTTGGAGTGTATTCAGGAAGTATATGGTCTGGAAAGCTATAATTTGCGGCTTGGAAAGGATTTCCGCAAGACTATGGTGCTTCCCTTTTTGAAAATGCTGGAGAGACACTGTGGCGGCATTCAGGTGGAGAACTTACATAAGGTATTGTGGGAAGTCTATCAGGAGAGTACGGGCGGAATAGATTTTCTGGAGAAGGCAGACATCATTCTGAAGCCATATTACAAGGAAATATCATCGTCAAAACAAAATGCATGCGTTTGATCATGCTGCTTTATATGTGTGCAGGTCTGCAAAAGAAAAATTCCGGCCAGGGTTGATTCTCTGCCGGAATTTTTACCTGCCGTAGCATACGGAGGAAACTGCCAGTGGCAGGTTCTGTGGTTGGAATAATCTGCAGTTGATTTTCCTGGCCTGATTACATACAATATGATTATTAATTGCGAATGATAAACAGCAATCAAAGTAGATATTGCCAAGATTACAGGATAAGCAGGTGAAATAAATTGAGATATTATATTGCAGACCCGCATTTCTTCCATGGGAACCTGAATACAAAGATGGACTACCGTGGATTTGCGGATGTGGAGGAAATGAATGGATACATGCTGCAGAAATGGAATACGAAAGTCCGAAAGAATGATGAGGTTGTGATTCTGGGAGACCTGTCATGGGGAAAGACAGAAGAAACGAATGAACTGCTTGGGAAGCTGAACGGGAGGCTCTATCTGATTCAGGGGAACCATGACCGGTTCCTGAAGAATAAGGACTACAATGCCAGCCGTTTTGTCTGGATCAAGCCTTACGAAGAATTGCAGGATAACAAGCGGAAGGTCATTCTCTGCCACTATCCTATCATGTGCTATAACGGGCAGTATCGTCTGGACGGAAATGGGAATCCTAAAGTATATATGCTTTATGGCCACGTGCATGATACCTATGACCAGCGGCTATTGGAGCAGTTCCAGAAGATAACAAGGAGCAGTATTCGTGAGAATCCGGATGGGGAGAGACGGGCGATTCCGTCGAATATGATTAATTGTTTCTGTATGTATTCTGATTATACCCCATTGACGCTGGATGAATGGATAATCTGCGACAGGAAAAGGAGAGAAAAATTATGTGTGGACGGTTCTATGTGGACGAGGGGACAGCTAGGGAAATTGAACGGGTAATCCGGGGCGTAGATCTGCGGATGCAGAAAATGCGTACAGGAGATATTTACCCGTCACAGTCTGCTGGTATTCTGACTTGCCACAGCCAGCAGAAAAATCCGTTGTCAGCAGGTCCTGCAGCGAAAAATTCACCAGCATTGGAACTGAATGAAATGCATTGGGGATTCCCGCAGTATCAGAAGAAAGGGCTTCTGATCAATGCCAGAGCAGAGACGGCGCTGGAACGGAAGACATTTCGTGAAAGTGTATTGCACAGGCGCTGCGTGATTCCGGCCAGGCATTTTTACGAGTGGGATTCTGATAAGAATAAGGTAACATTTTTCAGAGAGGACAGGCCGGTTTTATTTATGGCAGGATTCTATAACCGGTTTCAGGATGAGGTGCGTTTCATTATTCTTACGACGCAGGCGAATGCTGCTGTAAGCCCTGTTCATAATCGTATGCCGCTGGTTTTGGAGAATGGTGAATTGGAGGACTGGGTTTATGATGACAAATTTACGGAGTATGCGCTTCATAAGACTCCGCCAGAGCTTTGGCGGGAACAGGAATATGAGCAGCAGAGTTTGATCCTGACATGAAAAAGAGCCATCTGAGATATAGTATCTATCGTCAGATGGCTTGGAAATTCAGTCTGTTTTGTTACCTTGTTGCTTATACTGTCTGAAGATTCGCAAGCTGTTCTACCTCTGCCACACTAAGGGCAGAGTATTCTGCAATCTCCTCGACCGTCAGCTTTCCCACTTTCAGCATCCTAAGTGCTGTTTCTTTTTTGTTTTCACTGATACCGCGATTTAAAATAGTTCTTGCTTCTGTTTGAATCAATGGTCCTCTCATCATAGCACCTATGCCTTTCTGCACGTTTTCATACTTACGTGCGATTTCCCGGATCACATCACTTGAAAGCTCTATGATTGTCCGCTTGTCAAATGCGCCAATAATACCTTGCTTTTCCAGATCATCAAGTCTTTCTAAAATTATCCGATATTCTGCTTTCAGTTCTTCCAGTTTCTGCTCATTGTTATTATATTCCGAAAAACTTTTCTCATGTGAGAAAATATAAAATGGAATAAGCATTAATAAGCGTTTCTCAAAGATTTCATCCAGTGAATATGACTGCACCTTCATAATCGGGACATCATATTGTACCGTCCCGCCAGGTGTTACGATCACATATTTCATTTTATCCGGAGTCTTTTTATATGCCCGCAGATACATCACTGCCGTATTGGGAAATATTACCGTCAGAGTTTCTTCTGTAACTTCGCCCTCATCAAGCGCTATCTGGGCATCGTATTCGAAAAGACGGATTGTAATCTTCCCATCTGGTAAGCTGCTTTCACATTCAAGATGATACTTTTTAACTATTCTGCCAATAATCTGAAAATTAGTATCTGTTATCCGTTCCTTGTCAGCCGCATCCTGCTGGTCTAAAAAGTGTTCATTAGGGAAAAAACGAATCTCTTCTTCTCCCGTATAATGTTCGTCAAAAATTTCATTGATTACAGGTATAATCAATTTCCGGCAGTCATTCAGGATTGTCCGGAACGCGCCATCATATATATTTCCCATATGTTATCCTTTCTGTTTGGTGACTTTATCATATCATTTTTTACCTTTAAATTCAAGTATAGCTGCCTTCGCTGGTAAAACCTGCAGCGTTCCTATGTTGTTTTTGTGTCTGCCATCATCTGTAATCCTCGCAACAGTTTTTTAGCATTTTCCCGGAACTGTGGCAGGAATTCCTTTTCTAGTGAAATATTAAAAAAAGCCATCAGCATTCTAGGAAACTGATACAGGCAATCTTCCAGGAAACCGAGCGGGAAGAAAGACGGTTAAGGGAAGAGGGGAAACGCCGCCTGAATGTCAGCGGGGTGCTGAGGATCTTAGGCGTTTCGAGGAGCGGCTATCACGCTTTCAGGAAGCACACGCCATCCGCCGGCCAGGTGAAAAAGGAACAGAGGATGGCACAGATCAGGACAATATACAAGGAATCACACGAAATCTATGGAGCGCCCAAAATAGCCGCAAAAATGCGCCAGAAAGGCGACAAAGTAAGTGGGAGGACCGTGGGGAAGTATATGCGGGAGATGGGGCTCCGGGCGTGTTACAGGAAACACTGGACAAGAACAACACGGGGCTCTGATTTCAGTATCGAATTAAAAAACATACTGAACCGGGATTTCCGGCCCCAAAGGCCGGATGCGGCATGGTGTACGGACATCACCTACATATGGACCTGCGGAGGCTTTGTATACCTGGCCAGCATCATGGATCTGTATTCGAGGAAGATCATTTCTTGGACACTTGGGGAGACGCTGGAGACGAAGTGGGTATTGGCGGCCCTGGAAAAGGCGAAAGAGCGGCGGCATATAGCACGGCCACTAATCATCCACAGTGACCGGGGAGTGCAGTATACCTGCGGGGACTATGAAAAAGCGGCTGAAGGGATGGAGCGCAGCTATTCGGCAAAAGCCTGTCCATGGGACAACGCCTGCATAGAAAGCTTCCACTCCCTGATCAAGAGGGAATGGCTCAGCCGGTTCCACATCATAGATTACAGCCATGCATACAGGCTTGTATTTGAATATATAGAAGCGTTTTATAATACGGTGAGGATTCACAGCCATTGTGGCTACCACTCCCCCAGCGAATATGAAAAACAATATCTGGACAGGATGGAAGCGAAAAGGAAGGAAGCTGAACAGGTATTGTTATAAGAAACGGGGCTAAGGTATTGGCAGGTGTGATATTTCCCGATATCCGAAGATTCAGGCATCTGCCATATCCAGCCTTGCCATTACGACAATCATCTCCTTGATTGCCGTAATGACAAGGATTCCAGGGGTATGGGGGGGTGGAAGACCCCCATGAACCCTCCCGGATATTCTAATCCGCGGCTGCCGGGAGCAAATAAAACATAGATCAAGACTAAGGGACGGAACAGATAAAAAGAGAGGAGGTAACTGCAGGATGAGGTCAACAAACGTGGAGAGGCTGATTCAGGAGAGAGAAGATCTGCGTGATCTGCTGGAAGACATCATGGAACGGATTCAGGAGTTCCGTGATGAAATGCTGGCTGAATTGGATGAGCTGGAAGACATGATTGCTGAAAACAGCGGAATAAGAATCCATTGATTTTGCAAAAAGTCCACGTTTAACTTGTACTTTTTCTTGACATAGTACCAAATAAAAATAGGTAAAAGAATAGGAAATCCATGTTTCAGATTTCCTAAAA
>CATNCF010000039.1 GCA_950097145.1 uncultured Lachnospiraceae bacterium | reverse complement strand
CGATACCGAAGAACTGAAGGAGAACCATTTTATATACTTCCCATTGAGCCTGGCACCAGTCCGCAACCTTACGCTCGCGCTTGTATTCTTCGGTATAATATTCATTTACCCGGCAGGAGTCCAGAGCCTTGTCCCAGGATATAATACAGCACTTAAGCTCCGCCCCTACTTCTGTTTTTAAGAATTTTTCTTTATTCAGCTTCATAATTGAATCCCCTTTCTTACCATTCATTAAGCGTTACCCGCTTCGCTTCGTGATTTATTTCTACCTTATAGCCGTTACCGTTTCCGTCCCAGTACAGATCGCCAGTATTGAAGTTATGCCAGTTTATACGGCTTCTTTTGTCTTTCAGATTTTCAGATACATCCGCCAGAGCTTCCGGGCTTCCTACTACTTCGTAACCATATGCCAACATTTATTTTTACCGCCTTTCTTGTTTCCGTTTTTTTGTTTCCGTTCCCTTAAGGTGTGTGTATGGTAACTCTGAAAAGACGGTACGTCAAGCCTTTTTTGAAAGTTTTTTAAAAGAATTTTTAGTGGCATTTCTTACGGTTATTTACACAACAAATACCAGCGTATTATAATGACAAGCTCTATGCAGTTCCTACCTACAATGTATCTCTGGCAGGTATTTTCTATAACAAAGAAATGTTTGAGAAATATAACCTTGAGGTACCGACCACTGTATCTGAATTAGAGGCAGTGTGCGACGCGTTAAAGGCAGAGGGAATTACACCTTTTGCACTTGCAAATGCCCCCAAATGGACGGGTTCTATGTACTTCCAGTGCCTGGCAACCAGAAAGGGCGGTTTAGAGCCGTTCCAGAAAGCAGTTGCCGGAGATGGAACATTTGAAGATGAGTGCTTCCAGTATGCTGGAGAAAAGATTCAGGAATGGGTGGAAAAAGGATACTTCCCAGAAGGTGTAAACTCCTTGAGCGAGGATGACGGCCAGGCAAAACAGTTAATGTATCAGGAAACAGCAGGAATGCTTCTTTGCGGCTCCTGGTATACCGGAACTTTCTCCTCTGACAGCCCGGAATTCTATGAGAAGATCGGCTGGTTCTCCTTCCCGAAGATAGACGATTCTGATGCAGATGCAACCATCCAGAACGGAACTATCGGCGATCAGTTTGTATCGTTCAACTGTACAGGAGATAAATTACATGCAGCTTTTGAATGTGCAACTTACTATACTTCCGACGGAGCAAAGCAGCTTATGGTAGACGTAGGCAAGATTCCTCCTACCAAGGATGCAGGAGATCTTATCACAGACGGTGTGACAAAACAGATTCTTGACGCTGCTACGAACGCTTCTGCTGTTCAGTTATGGTATGACCAGTATCTTCCGCCAGCAGTGGCACAGGTGCATCTTGATACCTGCCAGGAGATGTTTGGACTGACGATGAAGCCAGACGAAGCAGGCAAGAAATTTGAAGAAGCAATGGAAGAATATCTTGCAGGCAAGTAAGATGATGACAGAGCAGCCCAGAGTACCAAACTGAGGCTGCTCTCCTTGAATAGAAGGAAAGGAGAAGCTGGCACATGAAGAAAGGTGAAATTTCACTGGCAAAAAAACGCCAGAGAGATACCAACCGCGTTGCGGCGATCTTTTTGGCTCCGGTTGTGATATGTTTAGTCATTTACATTTTTTATCCTATTATAGAGACATTCCGGACCAGTTTGCTGAATTGGAACGGTATTTCTGCAAATCAGGAGTTTATAGGGCTGGATAACTGGGCAAAATTGTTACAGGACGGAAAATTCTGGACAGCATTTTTCAATAATATCAAGATTATGATTCTTTCTATAATCATTCAGATTCCATTAGGGCTTGCAATGGCTACCTTTGTGGAATTTGCAGGAAAGAAATCAACAATTTTTAAGATTGTATGGTTCATCCCAATGCTGATGTCTTCCGTGGCCATTGGTTTCCTGTTTACTTATGCACTGGCAACCAACGGCGGAATTATCAGCAGTATTTCCCAGCTTTTTGGAGGGGGAAATATTGACCTTTTAGGAAATCCCAAGACGGCGCTCTATACTGTTATCGGTGTAGTGGCATGGCAGTTTACGCCGTTTTATATGGTGTACTGCGTGGCAGGCTATACCAACGTATCGGAAGAAGTATATGAGGCGTCTGTCATTGACGGCGCTAACAAGAGGCAGTATTTCTTTCATATCGCACTGCCGCTGTTAAAACCAACCCTTAAGAGCGCAGCCGTGCTTTCTATGGTGGGTTCCCTGAAGTATTTCGATCTGGTATACGTTATGACAGGCGGAGGCCCTGGAGATTCCACAGAATTGATGGCGACTTATATGTATAAATTGTCCTTTGCCCAGTTTAATATGGGTTACGGTTCGGCAGTGGCAGGAGGAATGTTTCTGCTGATTTCATTGATTTCACTGCTGACAATGAAGGTACTGAATGGGAAGAAGGAGGATTACTAAGTATGGAACAAGAATATAGAAAAAACCGGATAAAAAGCAGAATATCCTGGGTCATTGCCACCATACTTGCAGTCTTTGCGGCAGTAGTGGCAATTACGCCGTTTATTTTCATGGTGATGAATTCCTTCAAGGATAAGTTCGAGATGCTGACCAAGGGGGTATTTGCCCTTCCGGCGAAACTAGATTTTTCTAATTACCAGGAAGTGATCCAGGGTAATTTTTTCAAGTATTTCCTGAACAGTGTCATTGTATTATTTGTTTCACTGGCAGTGCTTTTAATTATTTCGGCATTTGCATCTTACCCTCTTTCCAGGTTTAAATTTAAGCTGAATGGGTTTGTCTATGCTGTGATTGTGGCATGTATGTCGATTCCAGTACATATTACTTTGATTCCCATTTTCAAGATGTCCCAGAGTATGCATTTATATGACAGCATCTGGGCGCTGATTGGGCCTTATGTGGCGATAAATATTCCAATTTCAGTATTTATCCTCACCAGTTTTATGGAGCAGATCCCCAAGGAGATAGAAGAAGCGGCAACCATTGACGGCTGCGGCAAGATCCGTATTTTCTTCTCTGTGATTCTTCCTATGGCTAAACCAGGACTTTCCACCCTTGCTATTTACAATGGTGTGAATATCTGGAATGAATTTATTTTTGGATATACCTTAACCCAGAGCCAGCCAAACCGTACGCTGCCTTTAGCTGTGTGGGAATTCCAGGGACAATATTCCATGAATACGCCTATGATAATGGCGGTATTGACTTTGACAGTCCTTCCCATGATTATTATGTTTATTTTTGCACAGGATAAGCTGATTAAAGGTATGGCGGCAGGTGCAGTAAAAGGATAACAAAAGGAGGCCGCCGATATGGAACTACCCAAACAAATGAATGCCTGGAATTTGAAAAAAAAGATTACCTTTTTTCTTACGTTGGTCATGATGGTGACATCTGTGGTCATTATGGTATTGTCCACTGTATCGGCGGCTTATTATATGACCAGGCAGGCAAAGGATCTGGCGAAAGTACAGCTTTCCACCATTGAATCCAGTTACAATGATACCCTGAAACAGTACCAGGATCTTGCGATTGCTATGGTAATCCACAGCAATGTACAGAAGTATTGTAAAAACCGCTATGAGACAGGCGGCGGGTACGAGATGGAGTATGCCATTGTATACAATTATCTCGACAATATGCTGAATGTCAGGAGCAACCTGAATTTTGCAGTGGTGCTGAGAGAAGGGAAACAGGGTTATGCCTACAAGGGCAATACCAGCGTAACAGACGCCAGGTTTGATATGATGTACCAGAAGGATTATAAGGAGAGCCTTCCGGCAAAGGAAGGAAGTTCTGTACGGTTCAGTTTTGGCAATAATTACTTTCGGGATGGAAGGTATACCCTGACGCTGTATCATCCCGTGTATTCCACCGAAACGATCCATGAAAAACTGGGAATGCTGGTGCTGAACTTAGGGGACAGTCTGGTGGAGCAATTGCATGAGGAGAGCCTTCAGCAGATGAAATCAGAGTTATTTCTAATGGATTGTAAGGGAGAAATTGTATCCATTTCCAATCAGAAACGGATTGGGGAACAGGTTTCTTATGCGCAAAAAATCCGGGATGGAAGCGGAAGTTTTCGAGAAGACGGCGTACTCATCAATTATCAGAAGGTGGGAAGCTGGAATTATTACCTGATTAATGAGATTCCGATTCTGGAGCTTTACAAGGACAGCTTAAAGGCAATGATACTGCTGCTGGCAGTATCCCTGGGGATGACAGTATTTGCTATCACCAGTCTGCGGAAAATGATCAATTCCTTCTATGAGCCGGTGAACCGGGTGGTAACTGCCATGGACGGCGTGTCGGAGGGGAAATTAGATCAAAGAATTGATATGAGAAGCATGGACGCAGACAGCCGGAAGCTGGCGGAAGGCTTTAACAGCATGATGGATGAGATTGACAACCTGATGGAGCAGGTAAAGCTGGAACAGCATCAAATAGAACAGATTAGTTTTAGTGCATTATATGCCCAGATTAAACCTCATTTCCTGTATAACACTCTGGAATGCATTCACTGGCAGGCGGTGGCGGACGGCAATCAGGAAATATCGGTTATGGTGAAGGCAATGGCGCAGTATTACCGGGTATGCTTAAGCCGCGGCAAGGAATTGATCCCTTTGAGCCAGGAGCTGGATCATATCCATTCCTACCTGGTGATCCAGAATATGCGGTATGACAATATTATTGATTTGGAAGAACATATTCCAGAAGCATTTTATAACATAAAAATTCCAAAAATGACATTACAGCCCTTGGTGGAAAATGCTATTTATCACGGGATCCGCATCAAAGAGGGAGGCAGAGGAAAAATCACCTTAACGATCTGCCGAAAGGGAGAAGATGTGTATCTGTCCCTGGCTGACAGCGGTTCCGGCATGGCACAGAAGGAAATTGACGAGATGAACCGTTCTTTGTCCCAGTATGACGAGACATTTGGGTATGGGGTAAGGAATGTAAATAAACGGATAGAATTGATGTTTGGAAAAAGTTACGGCCTGCATTATTTAAAAAATGAGCAGGGCGGAGTGACAGTAGAAATCTGTCTGCCCTACGATATAGACACCGACGACAAGGGGGTCATGTAAATGTATAAGCTGCTGATTGTGGACGATGAGAAAATGATCCGCATGGGAATTAAAAATGGAATTGGGTGGGCGGAGCTTGGAATTGAAGAAGTCTATACAGCGGCTTCTGCCATGGAGGCGCTGTCAATCGTTGAAAAGGAGCATCCGCAGATTATGCTGACAGATATCAGTATGGCGGAAATGTCAGGGCTTGCCCTTATGGAGAAAATCCGGGAGCAGTATGGCGAGAAGGAGATACGGATATTGGTGCTTACCGGATATGATAAATTTGAGTATGCCAGACAGTGCCTTCAGATGCGGGTGCAGAATTTTCTTTTAAAGCCTATCGATGAAGAAGAACTGAAGGCAAGCGTACAGGAGCAGATTAATATTTTAGAAGAGATCCGCATGAAACAGGAACTGGAACATGCCAGTCTCAGGACGGAGGGTTCCAAGCGTCAGGCGGCAATGGAACATTTTATGCGGGATTTGGTGCACCAGAGACTGGGTGAGAGCATATTGGAATATCCGGAAGAATTGGCGGCGGACAGGAAAAAATCTATGGAGATTGCCATCTTGATTCCAGAAGTCTATATGGGCAAGGGCAGAAAACAGGATTTGGATTTCCGGCAGCTTACCATTAAAAATATCTGTATGGATCTGATTGACGCAAGGCGCGCCGGAATTACCTTTTTGGATGACGATGGCAAGATTGTGCTGGCAATTTATACTTCTGACACAGAACGAAATGTTACGGAGTGGCTGGAGGAATTAAGCGAAATCCTGGAAAATGAATGTGATATTAAGCCCAGAGTAGTTCTGGGAAGCGAGGCGGAAGGACTGGATAATCTCTTTGTGTCCTATAATGACGCTTTGTTTCTTCTGGAACAAGAGCGCAAAGGTTTCCGGGAGATTGTAAGGTCTGGCAGCGAGCAGAACAAAGAGCAGCTGATCCAGGATATTTACCGGGAATTTAAACAGACTATGACTGCCAATATTGCAAATGCAAACCGGGTGATGCATATATTTGAAAATTTCGGGCAGGCCACAAAGTCTTATAACCTGTCCCGCTCCCAGGTGCAGAAATGGTGTTATGACATGGCGTCCAGTATGTATTTCACCTGTATCACAGAGACGGGGGAACTGGTAGATAACCGGATGGAATCACTGCTGAAAATGCTGGTAAGCGCAGATAAGGATGAGGCTCTGGAGATGACAGAAATGTTTATCCGCAAGCTGGTATTTCGGGAGGAAGAGCAGCAGCATGAAATTATTACCAGCGCCAGGCGGTATATTGATGAGAATCTGGGGTCGGATTTGTCTGTGGCAAAGCTGGCAGAGCAGTTCTATGTCTCCACCAATTATTTTTCCAGATTGTTTAAGAAGGTGATGAATGAGGGATGCAACGAGTATATCGTGAAGAAACGAATTGAGAAATCCAGGATTCTGTTGGAAACTACCACCATAAAGGCAGGAAAAATAGCTATGATGGTGGGCTACAATGATACCAACTATTTTTCCCTTGCATTCAAGAAGCATACGGGAATGTCTCCCACAAAATACCGGGAGACACTGCAGAGCAGGCAGGAATAGCGTTTAAGGAGGAAAAAGAATGAAAATTAAGAACCCGATTCTCTCTGGATTTAATCCGGATCCGAGTATCTTAAGAGTGGATGACACTTATTATATTGCAAGTTCTACTTTTGAATGGTGGCCGGGGGTTCAGATTCACATGTCTAAGGATCTGGTGAACTGGAAATTGATGACTCATCCGCTGAATGAAAAGCGGCTGCTGGATATGACTGGTAACCTGGATTCCGGCGGAATCTGGGCGCCGGATCTTTCCTATTACAATGGAAAGTTTTATTTGGTTTATACAGATGTAAAGGTGACAGACGGATCTTTTAAAGACTGTATTAATTATCTGATTACAGCAGAGGATATTATGGGACCTTGGTCAGATCCTATTTATCTGAATACCGCGGGTTTTGACGCTTCCCTGTTCCATGATGAGGATGGCAGGAAATATCTGGTAAACCAGTACTGGGATCCCAGAAGCTTCCATCACCCCTTCTATGGCATTATGTGTACGGAATTTTCAGAAGAAGAAGGACGCCTGGTGGGGGAACCCTGGCTGATGTATAAGGGCACCAATGACAAATTTACCGAAGGTCCCCATATTTACAAATTAAATGGATATTATTATCTGTTCGTGGCACAGGGAGGCACGGTGTATGCCCATCAGGAACGGGTGGCTCGTGCGAAAAGTTTGCATGATGAATTTGAAACACAGCCGGGAGAACCGTTCTTAACCACCTTAGACGCTCCCTATCATCCCATTCAGAAAGCAGGGCACGGTTCCCTGGTACAGACCCAGGCAGGAGAATGGTATTTTGCACATCTTATGGGCAGGCCCCTCCATCACAGTACCGAAGCCATTGTAGATCCCAGAGGGTGGTGTCCTCTTGGAAGGGAAACCGGAATCCAGAAAGTTATCTGGGATGAAGAAGGATGGCCCCATATTGCAGGCGGCCATAACGGAACCGCAGAAGTTGCGGCGCCGCCGGAAGTAAGGGAACACAAATGGGAACCCACCTGGCCGGGCAGAGATGATTTTGACAGCCAGGAGCTGAATATCAATTTCCAGAGTTTGCGGACTCCTCTGGGAGAAGACGTACTGTCTTTAAAAGACAGGCCGGGGCATCTTCGCCTGTACGGGCATTTTTCCCTTGCTTCTACTTATACCCAGGCGCATATTGCCAGAAGGTGGCAGTCATTTAATTTCGATGCGGAAGTAAAGATGGATTACCGCCCAAAAACCATACAGCAGTTTGCAGGTCTTACCTGTTATTATAACACCCAGAACTGGTCATGCATCCAGGTAACATGGAATGAGAACTACGGCAGGGTCATTGACGTGGTCAGCACAGACCTTGGCAAGACTTTCAGCGTTTATGAAGAACATCCTGTTCCAGTGCCGGAAGATGCGGAGTATGTTTACCTGAAAGTAGAGGTGAGAGGAATTTCTTACCAGTATCTTTATTCCTTTAATGGAACGGACTGGCAGAAAACCCCTTATATCTTTGATTCAGCGAAATTATCTGACGAGTATATTAAGGCGGTGTATGATGCCGCGTTTACCGGGGCATTTGTGGGCATGATGAATGCAGACTGCCTTGGAACCAGGCTCCCGGCAGACTTTGATTACTTTGCCTATGAAGAGCTGGATCAGACAGAAGTGGATGGAAAATATATTTAAGGTTGTGGGATGATGAAACTGAGAAAATACATGGCAGGATTATTCCTTCTCCTGGCGGCAGCCTGGTGTCTGTGTGGCTGTGGCGTGCCCAAAGGGAACCAAATGGAGGAAGTTCAGATCCGGGATCTGGAGAATCACCTGGAAGAATGGCAGCAGGAGCTGCCGAAGGATACAGAGCATGGAGGCGTTGGCGCCAATGCAATCCGCGGACTGAAAGTGCAGAAAGAGGGCAGGACCATATTTGCTGTGTCCTATGAACCCAGGGAAGGGAAAGAAACCTTTGACTACTGGGATATTTCTGTGCCATACCACTCGCTGGTATCGGTAAACACAGAAGAATTATATAATCTGCTGGGAACGACAGTTCTTATGGCATGGGGCGAAGCAGACGGCATCAGTATGGAAGAGGCGGGCATTACAGACAGCGGTACTTCCGTGTTTCTGGCATACTGTAAAGAACAGTCTGCAGAGGAGAAAGGCGCGGCAGAGCCTACGGCGGCAAAGACAATCCTGATTGGAGATGAGGATGGAAAAGGAAGCTACTATGCGGCCATGGAAGGCTCCGACAAGGTTGGGCTGGTGAATAAGCTGCTGATGGATGAGATCTTAAATGCAGATCCGTACCAGTATATTTTGAAAATCCCCACACTCATCAGTGTGGATACGGTGAAAAGAATCCAGATATATTCCGGTGAAGAAAGCCATGTCATGGAACAGGGACAGCAGACCTGGAAACTGGATGGCAGTGAAGTGAGCCAGAAGGATTACCAGACACTTTACGGGGCATTGCTGGACGTGATGCTGACAGGGGAAAAAGAAGGGGATACGGAGGAGAGGGAAGAGAGGACGCCTGTTCTCACTTTACAGTTTATACGAAATACCAAAGACGCTTCCGATGTGGAAGTAAAGTATTATGAGTATGACGATGAGAGTATGAGCGTCAGTGTCAATGGACAGGAACACTTCCTTGTAGAAAAGGAGACTGTTTTAGCATTGAAAAAGAGAATTGAAACAGGTTTATAATTTGTGAACCAGGCGGCCAACTGGCCGCACTATGATAATTAGGAGGATAGTGAAATGAAACAAGAGAAATGCAAAAAAGCATCTGTTAAGAAAACTTTTGTATCTGTCCTGCTTTCAGCCAGTTTAACTGTTTCTGGCATTGGATTTAGCCCGGCCGAGGTCAGCTATGCAGCGGGGGAAGATGCGGCAGATACTGTTTCATGGGTGATGTCAACAGAAAATAATTTATGGCAGAAACAACAGGATTTGACAGTCAGTGCATCAGATGGAACAGAATCTAACGGCCATCTCACCATTGAGGTGGACGAGGAGAAGACCTATCAGGAGTTTGCGGCAGATGCCTGGGGCGGACGGTTCAGCGAGAGCGGCTGGGCAGAATTGCAGAAATTATCAGAATCAGACAGAAATGCAGTATTGGATCTACTTTTTGATCCAAACTGTGAAGAGGGTCTTCATCTGACCATGGGAAGAATTCCAATCGGCGCCAGTGATTATGCAGGAGAAAATTATTCACTGGCTTCAACGCCAGACGATTACGAGATGTCTTCTTTTACCATTGAAAGAGATAAAGAGAAACTGATTCCTTATATTAAGGAAGCTTTGAAGCGTAATCCGGGAATGAGGTTTTGGGCATCTCCATGGTCACCGCCTGTATGGATGAAAACAGAAGATAAAGTTGCGGGCGGAGCTTTTGTCAGTAAGTATATGGAAGCCTATGCTTTGTATTTTCAGAAGTTTGTGGAGGCCTATGGGGAAGAGGGTATAGAGATTGATATGGTAGCCCCTCAGAATGAGCCTTTTGAAGAGATAGATACAACTGGACACCCTTCCTGTAAATGGACAGCGGATCAGCTTAGTGAATTTATCAAATCACATTTGGGTCCAAGGATGCGTGAGCTTGGAGTGGAAATTTATCTAGGAAACTTCAATACTCCGAATGACGACTATTTTGCGCCTGTGTTGAATGACATGGATGTAAGAAAATATGTGTCTGGGATCAATTTCCAAAAGTGGGCGTATAACAAGGCGCGTGCTATGTATGGCGTCGGTTATAAGCAGGATATGATGCAGGCCGGAGTACAGCCGGGAGATGGAAAGAATACCTGGAAATATGCAGAAGACCGCTTTGATGGGATGTGGCTGTATTTCTCAAATGGAATATCGTCTTACAACCTGAATAATATGGTTTTGCCAGAGGGTGGAGAAAATGTTGATAAAACAACTGCCCAGAATTCACCAATTACAGTAGATGGCGAAACCAAGACGTTTGCAAAGACTCCTCAGTATTATCAGATAAAACATTTCACAGAGTTTGTAAAACCTGGGGCGCGTAGAATTGAGAGCGGTGGTACATACGATACGCCTTATGTAATTAATGCAGATTCTGATAAAGAGGAAGATTCTGTTTATACCGCAGAACTGCGGGAGATTGCGTTCCGCAATCTTGACGGAACTCTTGCAGTACTGGTTAAAAACGGAAGCGCTGAGGAAAAGGAAGTAGACATTAAGTTTGGCAATAAAATGATAACGGTTAAGCTTCCTGCACATTCCATTAGTACTTTTACTATGCAAGGGACAGAATTGACTGGGACGGAGACAGATCAGACACAATTTATTCCTCAGAGTGAGCTTGTGAAACTGGTAAACAAGGAAAATGGCCAGGTACTCTGCGTTGATGGCGGAAAAGTATCATCTGGGGCAAAACTATTGAGATGGAATTACAGTGGCTGTTTAAACCAGCAGTGGTATAAAAAAAGCAACGCAGATGGAACAGTAAAGCTGGTGAACGCAAAGAGTTTTAATGTTCTAACAGCAGCCTCTTCCAATCAGTTGGCAGCTATAGATTTGCAGCCGGAAAGTGATGGAAAAGTACAGGATTGGCAACTGGTGGAAAAAGTGGTAGATGGAAAGACTTACTATAAGATTAAGATGCCAAAGGAAAATATTCAATGTGCTTCGTTTAATCCACAAGGAGCAATGATACTTTGGGATAATAAAAGTGACGGGGATAACGACCAGCTATGGACAATTGAAGAAGTCTATACAGACCGCCCGTCTATTACCAATGTAACCATTACACCAGACGCAGTTTCCGGTTTAAAACCAAGAGAGACTCAGCAGTTTACAGCAACAGTGGCGGCAGACGGCAAGTGGACAGGAGAAGATTCCCTGGGGACCGTAACCTGGACAATGGAAGGAAACCAGTCTGCAAATACAACGCTCAGTCGTACAGGGCTTCTGACAATTGGAGCAGACGAGAAGGCTGAACAGGTCACAGTGACAGCGGTATCCACCTTTGATAGAACAAAAACTGCAAAAGTGGATGTACCAGTGATTCAGCCTAAAATAACTTCTGTAACTGTGAAACCTGCACTAACCACCGTACGGAGAGGAACAACCAAACAGTTTATCGCAGAGGTAACAGGAGATTCTGGAGTGGATGAAACGGTGCTCTGGTCTGTAGGCGGAGCAAAAGATAATGATACCTCTATCAGCGAAACGGGAGTTTTGACTGTAGCACAAAGTGAGACAGCAGAAACACTCATCGTAACAGCGGTTTCCACAGTAGATTCTTCAAAAAAAGCTGAATCTACTGTGACTCTTACCAATGAGGAAGTGACAGCGAAGGAAGTATATGCGGTAACAGTGTCACCAGATGACGCAGCCGTGAATGTAGGAGAAACCCAGCAGTTTACAGCAACAGTAGTAGGAGATAATCTGACAGATGAGGATCAAAAGGTAACTTGGAGTCTTAGCGGAAATTCCAGCAAAGACACAAAAATCAGTGAAACTGGACTTCTGGCGGTAGCATTAGAGGAAACATCAAAGACCCTTAGCGTAACAGCAGCTTCGGTAACAGATCCTAGTGTGTCACGGACAAGAACTGTGACCGTTGTTCCAACCACCAGAGTAATTGTTACAGGCGTAATAATCACCCCGGATAACGCCACAGTAGAGAAGGGAGAGACCACGCAGTTTGAAGCGGCAGTAACAGGCATCAACCTGAAAGATTCCGATAAAGGAATCAAATGGAGCGTCAAGGGAGGCGCCGCCGGAACAGCCATCAGCGATAGCGGATTGCTGTCAGTGTCCAAGGATGAAACAGCAGAGAATCTGACGGTAACAGCGGCTTCCGAGAAAGACAGCACGAAGACAGTATCTGCAGCAGTAAAAGTAACAGACTCTACAGAACAACCTCCAGTGGTGGATCCAGATAAGACAATAACGTCAATAGCTATTTCACCCAACGGCGAGAATATACAGGCAGAAAAAGGAAAGTCTTTGGACTTTACTGCAACGGTAACAGGCAGTGACAACCTTACAGCCGCAGAGAAAGAAGTGACCTGGAGCGTTGCTGGAAATAAGAGTGAGCAGACGGTTATTGAAAAAACTACCGATGGAAAAGGAAAACTGACCATAGCTTCTGATGAACCGGCAAATACGGTATTAACCGTTAAGGCTGTTTCCGATTTTGATAAAACAAAGGAAGCATCCGTAACCGTGACAGTGAAAGAAGTAGGAGAAGCCGCAGCCGTTACTAGCGTAACGGTGTCGCCGAAGCAGGCAACAGTAAAAGCGGGCGGAACCCAGCAGTTTACCGAAACAGTGGAGGTTGTCAATGGCGCAGCCAAGACAGTAACGTGGACAGTTGCCGGAAATAAATCGGAAAATACAGGTATTGACGACAAAGGTCTTTTGACTGTAGCAAAAGAAGAGACGGCAGAGAAATTGACCGTAACAGCAGCTTCTGCCTTAGACAGCAGTAAGAGCGATTCTGCAGAAGTGACGGTTGAAAAGGAAGGAACAGAGCCTATTACTCCAACAGAAAAGAAAGTCACAAACGTAAGTGTTACAACTGACAAGACATCCGTAGAAAAAGGCAAGACTCAGCAATTTAAGGCAGAGGTAACCGGCGAGAACCTTACCGAAGACGACAAAAAAGTAACCTGGTCTGTCAGCGGAGCTAAGAGCGATAAAACTGTAATCAGTGGCGGCGTTCTGGCTGTGGCGTCTGATGAAACAGCAGAAAAACTCACAGTAACAGCAGCTTCCGTCCTGGATCCAAGCAAAACAGGTTCCGCAGAAATAACAGTAACAGCAGGTACGGGAGGAGAACCAGGTCCTGGACCATCCGATAATAAGGAAGTGACAGGCGTAACCGTAACACCGAAGACTGCAACGATACAGACAGGAAAGAGACAGCAGTTTACAGCAGAAGTCAGCGGCAAGGGCCTTACCGACGCAGACAAGAAAGTGACCTGGACAGTCACCGGAGCGAAGAGCAGGAACACAGGCATCAGTGCATCAGGATTGCTGACCGTGGCGTCTGATGAGACGGCGTCTGCGCTGACAGTAAAGGCAGTATCTGCCACAGATACTTCAAAATCCGGCCAGGCGGCCGTAACAGTCCGGAAGGCTGCCGTATCAAGACCTGTGGTACCAAAGAAAGGCAGTACCCACAAGGTAGGCAAGTTCCAGTACAAGGTTACGAAGTCAGCTTCTAAGAATGGAACCGTAGAGCTGAAAAAGCCGTTAAAGAAGACTAATACTTCTGTTTCCATTCCAAAAACTGTGAAGATTAAGGGATATACCTTCAAGGTAACCAGTATTGCGTCCAAAGCATTTTATAAGAATGTGAAACTGAAGACCGTTAAGATTGGCGACAATGTAACCAAGATTGGCGCATCCGCCTTTGCATCTAATAAGAAACTTACCACAGTTACCATGGGTAAAGGAATCACAAGCATTGAAAGCAAAGCATTCTACAAGGATGCAAAGCTGAAAAAAGTAAGCATTAAATCAAGCAAACTGAAAAAAGTAAAGAAGAGCGCTTTCAAGGGAATTTACAAAAAAGCAAAAATCAGCGTTCCCAAGAAGAAAGCAAAGGCTTATAAGAAACTGCTGAAAAAGGCAGGATTTCCGTCAAAAGCATCTGTAAAGTAAATCAGGAAGGATAGTAAAGGCTGTGGCGTCTGTGAGAAACTCACAGGCGCCGTAGTTTTGATTACATAGAAATAATAAAATTTTGTTGAAATAAGTGACAATACTATATTATTGTGTTATAATCCATTCAAAAGAAAAGTGATTCCGATAGACAATAATATTAAGAAGTTTGTCATAGAAATATATTAAAAATTTTTTTGGGAGTTATGCCAATTAAAGGGTGTTTGCCATATGATAGGTAGAAGGCGGACATTTTTGAGAGCTGCAGAATGGTTCTGTTCTATAGTTATGTAAAACTATGAATAGTGCATAGGGGAACGGTTACATTGATTTGGTAAAAATTTGAATGATAATTGGTGTATGGGGAGAAAGTCTTATTCAGTTTTATCTATCAGGCAGAAATATAATCTGTCTGTCATATCTTTTATAAAATTTGTGAAAACAGTATGTTTTGAGCACAGATGTGGTTGCTGCAAAATGATTTAAATACTGTATCTTCGGAAAAATCTCTGTATGTTCCAATTATTTTTAGAAAAAATATATAGGATATGCCTGGCTGCGTAGAAATGGATATAAAAGTAAAGCAGTTTGGAGATGTTAAAATGATTTATGTTTTGGTTAGGTGTGAAAGTCAATGGGAAGAGATCAAAAAAAATGTGGAAAAGGAAAAAAGACAATCATAAAACTTGTGGCAGTTTTATTTGCTTTTATTGCATTTCCATTTATATTGGATCGTCTGTACGGGTGTGGGGCGTTAAGATGGATTCCCAATTCTTTTTCAGGGGATACTTGGTTTTCATTTATAGGAAGTTACGTTCCAGCTTCCATAATTGGAATCCTTACTTTGTATCAGGCACATATTATACATGAGCAGGAAAGAGAATATAAGAAATTACTGAACCGCCACCGTTTTATCCCAGACAGTCACGTGATTGTTTACCGGTATGATGAAACTCAGGAGACAAACAGCTTTTATAATTTCGATAAAGTATGGCGGATACTTGTGCGAAGCGGGCGTGAGGAATTGCAAAAGAAATGGAAAACAGGTTATCTCATGGAATGTAATTTGCACAATGCTTCGGACATAGAGATAGGTAAAGCGAAAGTGAAAGAAATTGAGTGGGAGATCAATGGGAACAGATATGTACAGCAAGATCCTGAGAAAATGGCTGTCATTGTTGATAGAATTTCCCATTCTAAGCAGAAGATTGTTATATTCTGGCAGTTTGATGAAACGGAAAAGGCAGGTGAGGAGATTGCAAGATGCATGTTCAATGAAACCCGGTTTGATATTCGGTATGAAACCTCAGATCTTTCGATCCGTATGCAGATTGTGGATGATGAAAAAGAAACTTGCGATATGAAGATGTGGTATCGTTTGCAGTCATTAAATGACAATTATAAGATGGCAAGCATGGAAGAGACTTGTTATGTTGAATGAGGTAAAAAGTATGGATATAAAAGAAATATTATTAAAGAAAATAACAGAAAATAAATTTTTTGATATCTGCAATTTTGTGGAAGAATTGTATCTGATGGATTGTGATCTTCTTATTTTGATGGCGAGAAAGTTTTTTAATCTTTTTTGTGTGTTTCATGAGATTAACTGCCAGAAGTACGAACGTCTGGAGATTCCTTACCAGCAGGAGAAAAAAATTATAACGAACCGGGCGCTGCCGCTGCTGAGGCATGAATTGCAGAACCACAGGTTTCAAAAAATAGTGATTGCAGATGATATCATTATCCATGGAAGAAGCATCAGGGAAGTCTATGATGAAGTGGCTGGTTTGTGCCCGGAGGCGGAAACTTTACTGATATCCTATATAAGAAATGATCAGGAAACATCCACATATGAGGATATTATGGGAAAGATGCGTTCCCGTTATTTAGGTGAAACTTATGATGAGTGGAGAGAATTATCGGATGAAATTGTAAATATTTTTTATATGTCCGGCAGGCCGTATATCTCTTACCTCCCATATTTCACACTGGACATTGAATGGGAACGCCTGATGGATAAGCTGCGGCATGGAGAATGCCTGCCGATTCAGAATGAAGACATGAAGAAATATAGAGTGGAAGCATGGATGTATACTGGGAGGGAATTAGATATTTTCCAGAATCTTAAAATTTGTAGTATTTCCACGATACGTTTTTACTATTATCAGGAATTAGATAAAGTGATTGCGGTTCCTTATTTTTGCCTGGACGTGGTGGAAGGAAAGCTGCTGGAGAAAATTTCTGATTTTGTGCGGAAAAAGTATTTCACCCAGGAATACCAGAAGCTGGCAGAGCAAAACAGTGGTGCAGATGAAATGCGGGCCATGGAACTGGAATACACATTAAGCGCCTGGATGTGCATGTATGCTTTTGATTTACTGGGGATACAGACAGATACATGGCATAAAGAGATAGAACGTTATAATTTTTGTGAAACATTGCTGCCAGCTCAGATGCTGTCTGACCAGAAGATACCAGAGAGACTGGAAGAAATAGAAAAAATTGGCGGGCAGATTTGTCCGGAAAATCTTGAATCAAACAGTGATATTCAGATTCTTTTAAAAAAGTACCGTGAGTTGAAAGAAGTGTATAAGAAGCATTTGCCGAGACTGCGTAAAATGTCTGCGTGGACGGGAGGCCCAACAGACTATGTACAGCGGTTTATTGATAACTATTTGGTTGTGAATGGAGGGATTGATGAGGAACGGTGCAAAAACAATCACATTGAGAAAAAACGTTTATTTGGCATTCCTTTATCCGGCCTTTTGAATGATATGTCAGAGTTCTTATGGAGCTTGAATGGAGAAGAAGTAAGCCGAAGCCGCTGCCTGAATCAGTCTTTTGCTGCAGTATTGAAGGCGGTAGATTCAGGGAAAGGGAGCATTGTCACAAAAGAGGCAGGGAGAGATGCTCCCGGCTGGTTCAGCGAATCGGTGATATATGCGGGGGAACAAAATTATAAATTTTATGAAAATACCAATTTCCCCATCATGTACGGGCTGTATTTGATAGAGCAGGAGTCTGGGCGTCAAAATGCCTTTGAGAAAATCAAGGATCGTAAGGAACAGATGGTTGATAATTTTGCCCAATATTTAGAAGGGGAGAATATATTTTATATTAAGGAGGAAATGCAGCAGATAGCCGACAGCGACATTAGCAGCAACTATAAGAAATTCTTGCAGAATTCTTATGAAAAGTATTATGGAAACCAAGTACTGGCTCAGGCGGTTCAGATGGCGCTAAATATCTGCGGCAGTGTACAGGAGTAAAATGAATAAGGAACAAAAGATTATTTTATCATTATATTATGCAAATCCTAATGCAGAACCTTCCCATATATCAGAAGCGGCATACAGCATAGGGATGGATATGCTGCAGATGCTGCTTCTGATGGAAGGGGTTTTTGATAAAGTAGAATATAAATATTATTTAGAGTGTGGAAAAATACAATGTAAGCCGGCAGGGGATAAAAATGAAGAGTATGAAGGACTGATCGAGCAATCAGACCCTGAATTGAAAAAAGCACAGATTCTTGCGGTGATGGATGGCGGGACTTGGAGATTTGAAAAGCAGGGCTATATGGACGTTAGTTTTTATTGCCATGATATGCCTGATGTGAAAAAGCATTTATATTTTTTTAATATCTTGATAAGTAATGTCAATGGCAGAAGCTTATTACAGGAACGGGAAACGCTGGTTGTCTACCGCCTGTTCAGTATTCGGGGTGGAAAGGAATTCATTAGCTGTCTCCTTTCTATGATGGTGAAGTTTGTATCTGCATTTCTTGTGGGAAATAAGGAAGAAGCAAATGGAGTAATTGAAACATTAAACAAGGATTATGAATTAATAAAGACATTTTATGAAAATAGGCAGAATTTTTTGGAAAATATGTGGAACCGTAAACAGCAAATGCAGTATTTGAACCAATCAGATTTTTTTGTGAACCAATCTGAAATATTTGAAACCTGGGTTGACGAACATTTGAACGTAATAGAAAAAGAGGATATTCTTGAATTTATTTTTTATAAAAATGAAGCATTAAAAAATTATACCCTTCATTTTATGTTACATATTGTTAAAATCAGCCAGGTTCTAATGAAAAAACCTGCTGCAATTTTGTGGGAGAAAGAGTTTGAACGGAACAGTTTTCCAGAGTTAAGGTTATTTTATCATTTGGATCATTTAGTACAGCGTCTGGAAGGAGATGGAAGAAAAGAATCTTTTGATATCCTGGAATGGGCTGAAGAGTATCATAAGAAATTATATGCTATTGCCAAAGAACTAAAGTTGTAAAGGTACTTTTTTGGCATAAAATTCCCAGTTTTTTCATCAAAATCTATATTGACAAAAGCCTGAAAGGATCATATAATTTCAAGCGCAACAGAGAACCACAGTGGTCATGGACTGTCCAGGTGGTTCTTTTTTGAGCGAATATTTTGAAGAGAGGAAGTGGCTGCTATGGCAAAAAGCGTAACGAAAGATATGACGAAGGGTTCGCCGATCCGGCTGATTCTGCAGTTCTGTATTCCATTATTTTTTGGAATGCTGTTTCAACAGTTTTACAATATGATGGACACCGTGATTGTAGGAAAATTTCTTGGGGTCCACGCCCTGGCTTCCGTGGGGGCTACCGGTTCCATTAATTTTATGATTATCGGATTCTGCATGGGTGTATGCAGCGGTTTTGCCATTCCGGCAGCCCAGCAGTTTGGGGCGGAGGATTACCATAACCTCAGGAAATATGTGGCAAACAGCGTCTGGCTTACCATTGCGTTTGCCGGTGTAATGACCGTGACAGTATGTGTATTCTGCCGCCAGATTCTCATGTGGATGAGCACCCCGGCAGATATTATAGAGGGCGCCTACGAATACATATTTGTGATTTTCCTGGGCATCCCTGTTATTTATCTGTATAACCTTTTGTCTGGCATTATCCGGTCTTTAGGAGACAGTAAAAGCCCGCTGTTTTTTCTGATTCTGTCTTCTGTTCTCAATATTATTCTGGATCTGACACTGATTCTGGTATTTGATATGGGAGTGGCAGGGGCAGCCTGGGCAACTGTGATTGCACAGGCAGTTTCCGGGATTGCCTGTCTGTTCTATATGGTTATGAGGTTTGAGATTCTTAAGATTACCAGGGAGGAATGGAAAATAGATAAACGGTGTGTGGCAGTTCTCTGTAATATGGGGATTCCTATGGGACTGCAGTACTCAATTACGGCTATTGGAAGCGTAATTCTGCAGACTGCGGTGAACGGCATTGGCTCTATGGCTGTGGCTGCAGTAGCGGCAGGAACGAAAATCAGTATGTTTTTTTGCTGCCCTTTTGACGCTATGGGTTCTACCATGGCAACTTATGCGGGACAGAATGTGGGAGCTGGGAAACTGGATCGTATTTCAAAAGGAATAAAGTCCACCTGTCTGCTGGGGCTTGGCTATTCTGTATTTGCGGCTATTGTTCTGGTAATTTTTGGCGGTACCATTGCCCTGTTATTTGTGGATGCAGGGGAAACGGAACTGATCCGTTATGTAACGTTGTTCCTGCAGGCAAATGTGATCTTTTATTTTCCACTTGCCCTGGTAAATATTGTAAGGTTTACGATACAGGGGCTGGGGTTCAGCAAATTTGCAATTCTTGCCGGAGTATCGGAGATGGCGGCGCGCTGTCTGGCAGCCCTTGCATTTGTGCCTGTATTTGGTTATATGGCAGTGTGCTTTGCCAGTCCTGCTGCATGGATATGTGCTGATATTTTCCTGATTCCAGCATATATGTATGTGATGAAGAAGTTAAAGGGAATGGGACTGCAGCCTGTCCAGGCAGGGTGATTGTATTGGACTAACCAAAGATTAATAATTTTTAAGAAATTTTTATGAGAGAATGGTTGATTTTTCACCCATATTCATCATATGATAGAGTAAAAGAAAAACTTTACAAATGGTAAGGGAGAAATGAGATGGAAAGACATCAGGATACTTCAAGAAGAACTATGAACAGGAGAAAACAGAGATATATGCAGAAACGCATGATCATTACCTTTTTTGCGCTGCTGCTGATGACTGGCGCGGGAGTACTCGCAGCAGTGTTTGCCCCTAAAGAGGACACTAAAGAGCAGGCTGCACGAAAGAATACTTTGGAAACCAGTGCAAAACCAGTGGAAAAAGATACTGTTAAGGAGCAGATCAAAGAACCAGAGTCCAAACAGGAAGAGAACTCCGAGAATACCCAGAGCGCTGTGCTTGCAGAGGCGGATCTCCTTGCGGCTGGATATGACTATGACAAAGCCATAGAGACGATAAAAAGCTGTCAGGGATATGAGAGGAATGCTGAGCTGACAGCCAGGATCTCGGACTATGAAGCGAAGAAAGCGGCCTGTGTACCGGTGAATATAGAAGAGGTTACGCATGTATTTTATCATTCGCTGGTGGTGGATCCAGAGCTTTGCTTTGCCAACCAGGACACGGATCCACAGGCAGTTGGAAACAATCAGTGGATGACTACTATAGATGAATTTAATAAAATTACCCAGACTATGTATGACAGAGGTTATGTTCTGGTGGATCTCCATGACCTGGTGGAAGAGACGAAAGACGAAAATGGAGAGGTTCATATAAAACCGGGTACGATTATGCTTCCGCCGGATAAGAAGGCGTTTGTATTGTCTATAGACGATTTGTCTTACTATCATAGTTATGACGGTTATGGTTATGCATCTAAGATGATTGTGGACGAGAATGGGAAGCCGAAATGTGAGTACATACAGAGGGATGGGAGCACTGTGGTGGGGGATTATGATGTGATTCCTCTGATGGATAAGTTTTTGGAAGAGCATCCTGACGCGTCTTATAAAGGAGCGAAGGGAACCATTGCGCTCACTGGTTATAATGGAATACTGGGTTATCGTACAGACATTAGCTACCAGACAGTGCCGGAAGACATTGATGAAGATAAGAGGAAGTGGCTGGAGAGCCATCCGGAATTTGACCTTGAAACAGAGCGTGCCAATGCGAAGAAGGTTGCGGACGCTATCAAGGCGGACGGCTGGAAATTTGCAAGCCATACCTGGGGACATATGAAAGTAGGAGATGCGTCTATGGAGCGCCTTCAGACGGACACCCAGAAATGGAAGGAAAATGTAGAACCGCTGGTTGGGGCTACCGATACCATTATTTTTGCCCATGGCCAGGATCTGGCTGAATGGACGACAGGGTATACCCCGGATAATGAGAAGTTTAATTATTTAAAACAGCAGGGATTTAACTATTTCTGCAATGTAGACTCCAAACAATACAGCGTACAGATTCAGGATAACTATTTCCGTCAGGGCAGAAGAAATCTGGATGGATACCGTATTTATTTTAATTCCATCGGAGAGATGGACAGTGTCAGCGACCTCTTTAATGCATCAGAAGTGATTGATCCCAAGAGACCTCCGGTGCCCCATTTATAAAAGTACTCCGGCCGTTAAATATGGATGGAGTAATCATATGAAATCATTTTATCAGAATCCCTGCAGCTTACTGCGGGGATTTTTAAATTATATTGGAAATACTGTTGGAAGTGCCCATATGATTTATAATTTATTTGCACGAATGCAATGCGGTGGAGAGAAAGCGCTAAAAAGATAGATTTAGATATTGTTATATGTTATTTTAATATACAAAATTGCTGGAAAAATGAGCCAAATTTTAGGATTCGTATATCTCCTGTAGAAGGTATGATTGAGGCTTCGCAGAGATTATGAAAGTATTTATGAAGCTTCAAATAAAGTACTGGTCAAAATGTCATTGACACCAGGAGGAATAAATTGTATTAGTGCGTTCGTAGATGAAGACACTAGTCATTCTTTTATGGCAATAATTTCTAAGGATAAAAGAGTGTCTAATTATGTTCTTTGCTCATTGATAAATAGTAAAATAATTAATGCATTTATACGAAGAGAATGTGTAAAAAGAACTCTTACAACAAGTTCAGTAAGGGCTATACCTGTGCCTGAGTTTAGTGATGAGCAGATTACAAAAATAGAAAAATATTATTTGAGTATTAAAGAAGCATATGTCTTGCGCGATAAGAAGAGGGTACAGCAAATTCAGGAAAAAATAATGTGTAGAGAGTATCAAAGCGTAAAGTTTTTGGATGCTGGACATGGTAATAGTTCTGTAATATATCTAAACAACAATGAGACAAAAGATAGCAATGTAGTTGTTATAGATATTGCAGATTCTAATAAGTTATTAAAAGAATTAGAATTCCATAAAATAAAGGTTATTGATTTCATAATTATTTCTCATTCAGACGCAGATCACTGTAGGGGGGTAAATGATTTTTTAGAAAAATATATGATGGTTGGAATTGTAAAGAACATATGTTTTAACTTGGGCAAGAGTAAGATTACGAAAACAATGAAACTTTTTAATAGAAAATGTTATGGTGATATAGAGGCTTCAGTAATCGGTTCTTCATACGAGATTAAAACGGAAACAGAAAATTTACCATTATTAGATCATAGTGCATGCAGTGAAAGCTCATGTTAATAACATTGTTTTTCCGAAAAGCAAAATGAGTAAAATTCCAATTTCCGGACACAATAAAAGCAGGAAAATGGAAACAGGAGGAAAAACTATGTCACAGACCATTGGGACACAGAGCATCCAGTTCGATCAGGCTCCTTATATTTTGGGCAGTGCCAGTATTGTAGGAACCAAAGAAGGAGAAGGCCCTCTGGGTAAACTGTTTGATCTGGTTGGGGAGGACGATAAGTTTGGGGAAGATACCTGGGAGGAGGCAGAGAGTACACTCCAGAAAGAAGCTGCTTCTATGGCAATCGGCAAAGCTGGGCTTCAAAAAGAAGATATCCGGTATATTTTTGGCGGAGATCTGCTGGGACAGAATATTGCGACAACTTTTGGATTAATGGAATTAAACATTCCCTTGTTCGGACTGTATGGAGCCTGTTCCACAGCAGGAGAATCACTGTCTCTTGGAGCTATGGCGGTGGCCGCAGGTTATGGAGAACAGGTACTTGCTGTTACATCAAGCCATTTTGCCAGCGCGGAGAAACAGTTTCGCTTTCCCCTGGAGTATGCCAATCAAAGGCCCCTATCAGCTACCTGGACTGTTACAGGAAGTGGAGCCTTTGTACTTGGCAGGAAAAGAAGCCATGTGCGGATTAGCGGAATTACCACAGGAAAGGTGGTAGACTTTGGCGTCAAAGATTCTATGAATATGGGCGCAGCCATGGCGCCGGCGGCATGTGATACTATCAGCCAGAATTTGATGGATTTTAACCGGAAACCGGAAGATTACGATAAAATTGTTACCGGGGATTTGGGCACCGTCGGCCAGGAAATTTTGTTTGACCTGATGAAAAAGAAGGGTTTTGAAATTTCCAATGTGCATATGGACTGTGGAATAGAAATTTATGACAGCGAGACTCAGAACACCAATGCAGGCGGCAGCGGGTGCGGCTGTTCTGCCGTTACCCTGAGCGCCTATATTCTGCCGAAATTGGAAAAAGGCACCTGGAAACGGGTGCTGTTTGTGCCTACGGGTGCTCTGCTGTCCACAGTCAGCTTTAATGAAGGACAGAGCGTGCCGGGAATTGCCCATGGCGTGGTCATAGAATATGCAGGATAAGGAGAAATGGTATGGATTATATAAATGCTTTTTGGGTAGGCGGTCTTATCTGCGCCCTGGTTCAAATTTTAATGGAAAAAACAAAAATGCTTCCTGGAAGAATTATGGTTCTGCTGGTATGCAGCGGCGCAGTGCTGGGAGCAGTGCAGCTCTATCAGCCGTTCCAGGAATTTGCAGGAGCAGGCGCCAGCGTTCCTTTGCTGGGATTTGGAAATACCTTGTGGAAGGGGATTAAAGAAGCAGTGGATTCAGACGGATTCTTAGGGATTTTTATGGGTGGATTTACAGCAAGCGCGGTGGGTATTTCCGCAGCTCTGATATTCGGTTATCTGGCGAGCCTGATTTTCCAGCCGAAAATGAAAAAATAAAAAACAGGCATAAATAGGTATAAACTAGAAAATTTTGTCCATAATGGATAGAGAAAAGAAAATTTATGTAAAGGAGATTTATTATGAAACAGTTTAAAAAAATCTTGATGGGCTGTCTGCTTGTCCTGGTATTAAGCAGTGTAACTGCTTGCGGTAATGATGACAATAATAACAACGATGCTAATGGAACGACAAATGATGCAAATGACACGAATAATGGTACAGTGGGAAATGACGGGCCAGACAATAACAACACTGATACCAATGGAACAGACAACAATACAGCAGACGATAACAATAACGTTAATAATGACAACAATAATGATAATAATAACAATGGGAACGGAGTGGTAGACGATATCGGAGATGATATTGTGGATGGAGTGGAAGACATTGGAAATGATGTGGAAAACGGTGTAGATGATATGACAGATACAAACAATGCCGATAATAACAACGAAGCGGACAATGCTGCAGGTAACGCCAACAATGAAAATGGCGCTGGCGCAGCAGACACCAAGGACAATAAAGCCGCCAAATAATAGCTGTGATGATAGATGTCTGTGAAAAAACTCCTTGAACACTGTTAGCAGATGTTCTATATTATAAGCATAAAAACAACCGCCCACAAGGGGTTGACCAATAGTGAGTTAGCAATGCCACCCTTCCACTGGGCAAAGTACAAGGGTGGCTTTTGCTATGTAAGGTTACCTACAAAAATAAGGGAAAAAACAGACGTATAAAAGGGTACCTTGACGTATATTATAGAGAAAACCCATATATTAATGTATTACAAAAAAGGTTAATGATGGCTGGAAACCGAGGTTTTCGGCGGCTATTTTACTTGACAAACCGCGACGGGTCTGTAACTGCCTGTGTCTTAATAATCATGTTCAAATGTCTTAGGTGGTGATATGATGAATACGCTTATCTCTGAGGCGATGAAGATGCCAGAACCGTATCTCAAAGGAAATCATCTGATGCTGACAAGTGAGCATACCGCCAGAGAAATTGAGCAGAAAGCGAGAAAAGTCATGGGCATGTTGAAGCGTAGTATCAAATTCACGCCAGCGCAGCCGGATGTTATGGAGATATTGGAGAAGTTAGGGGAATGCAGATAGTTTTCCTTATTGGTGTAAAATCATATAGCGCTAGTGCCATGTAGATAGGACATAAGGAAGAGGGATAAATAATAAACGAGAGTCTTTATATGAGGAATTTGATAATACTTGGGAATGGATTTGATTTGGCACATGGTTTGCAGACAAAATATTCCGATTTTAGAGATTATATTTGGAATAATAGAGAATTTTACGAGCAATTAACAAAAATGATCAAGCCATTTCAGATGAATTGGAATTTTCTGCTAAGATATCAGAGTAGTTGCTAGAGTGGGTAAAAAGTATTGATATAAAAACAAAACCTGTTGTTTCTCATAAAATAATTAACAATGATAATATTTTTATTAACTTTAATTATACACACCACTTTACAAGTTTTTATAGAAAAAAATGCCGTATGAGACACTTGGGTGTATAATAAGTTTGCACACTAAAATATACGAAAGAAGTGATCCCATACGACAAACTTATTATACAACGAAAAAAC
>CATNCF010000038.1 GCA_950097145.1 uncultured Lachnospiraceae bacterium | reverse complement strand
CGGCGGTTAAATATCGACGTTTTTACTTGCTTAAATTTCCATCTGCCGCGTTGTCATCAATCGTTGTAGCACTCGCTACAACTCATTCTTCCGCCTTGCAGATGAAAATTTATTCTTCGTAAAATTCTTCGACATTTAACCGCCGGAGTAATAATCCACAGACCGCCTTCAAAGCAGGATATCCGCTGCAAAAGCAGCTTCATCGCTTTAGAGTATTGATTTTTATGATGAGAAACAGTATACTGAAATATGCAGTATGCTGTTTTTAATTGTCACAAAACTTCGTTTCTGACAATCAATTAGAAACCAGCAGCTTGAATTCTATACATATTAATGTGGAATAACATTAATGTGGAATAACCGATTAATTTATGGTAGAATAAGATTGTTTTGCAGAATCTTAAGTAGAAAAATACAGATTGAAGGAGAAAATAGAATGATTTGGGCAAAAGAAGAAACCATGTCAAGGGATGAAATTGAATCTCTCCAGTTAGAACGGCTCAAAGAAACGGTAACGCGCGTCTATGAGAAGGTGGCGCCCTACCGCAGGAAGATGGAGGAAGCCGGAGTAAGGCCGGAGGATATTCAGACCCTGAAAGATCTTAGCAGACTGCCCTTCGTCACCAAGCAGGATATGAGGGATAATTATCCATTCGGGCTGTTTGCAGTACCCAAAGATCAACTGGTGCGTATTCATGCATCATCAGGTACAACAGGGAAACCCACCGTGGTGGGATATACCAAAAAGGATCTGGATGTCTGGACCGAATGCGTTTCCAGGATTGCTGCCATGGGCGGAGCTACTTCAAAAGATGTGGCGCAGATCTGTTTTGGGTACGGAATGTTTACAGGCGCGCTGGGGCTGCATTTCGGCCTGGAACATATGGGGGCGGCGCTGGTTCCATCCTCTACTGGTAACACGGAAAAGCAGATTATGTATATGAAAGATTTCGGAACGACCCTTCTGGTAGCCACGCCTTCCTATGCCCTGCGTATCGGGGAAGTGGCACGCCAGATGGGCATCGATCCCAGCAAAGATTTGAAAGTTAAAATAGGATTGGTTGGCAGCGAACTTCTTACAGAAGCAATGCGCTCAGAAATGCATAAGCTGTGGGGAGAAGATATGCTTGTCACCTCCAATTACGGAATGAGCGAACTGATGGGACCAGGCGTGTCTGGAGAATGTGAGCAGCTCTGCGGTATGCACATAAACGAAGATTTCTTTATCCCGGAAATCATTAATTCCAAAACCGGGGAAGTGCTTCCGCCAGGAGAAAAAGGAGAATTGGTGATAACCTGCATCTATAAGGAAGCGCTGCCGCTGATCCGCTATCGGACCAAAGACGTAACCAGGCTGATTTATGAGCCATGTAAATGCGGCAGAACTACAGTGCGTATGGAAAATCTGGATGGAAGAACAGACGACATGCTGAAAATCCGCGGCGTCAATGTATTCCCCAGCCAGATTGAAGAAGTGCTTCTTGGCATTGATGAAATTGGACCTCATTACGAGATTATTGTCACCAGAAAGAATCATTCTGATATTCTGGAAATCCGTGTGGAGCTTGTGGAACCAGTAGACGCATATCGGGAATTGGAAGCGCTGGAGAAGAAAATTAAACAGAAACTGCGGGTTGTTCTTGGATTGGATGCAAAGATCCGCATGGAATCTCCCAATACTCTGCAGCGGTTTGAGGGCAAAGCACAGAGAGTGAAAGATTTGAGAAAGGAAGTGTAATCATTGGATAAAAAAATCATGTTGGGAAACGAGGCGATAGCCAGAGGAGCCTATGAGGCGGGAGTAAAGGTTTCAGCGGCATATCCTGGCACGCCAAGTACAGAGATCAGTGAAAATATTGTAAAATATGATGAAATCTATGCAGAATGGTCCCCAAATGAGAAGGTAGCCACAGAAGTAGCCATCGGCGCTTCCATTAGCGGCGTAAGAGCCATGGCTTCCATGAAGCATGTGGGGGTCAATGTGGCCAGCGATCCCTTATATACAATTTCTTATGGCGGAGTAAACGGCGGGCTGGTGCTGGTGGCAGCAGACGATCCCGGACTTTACAGTTCCCAGAACGAGCAGGACACAAGATGTGTAGCAAGAGCGGCAATGGTGCCGGTTTTAGAGCCGTCTGACAGCCAGGAAGCGAAAGATTTTGTAAAATTTGCTTACGAAATCAGTGAGAAATATGATACACCTGTGATTGTTAGAACCACTACCCGTCTGGCGCATTCCCAGGGAACCGTAACCTTAGAAGAGCGGGTAGAGCCGGAGGACAAACTTTATGAAAGAAATCCGTCCAAATTTGTAATGATGCCGGCCAACGCCATAGGGCGCCATGTGTATGTGGAACAACGAATGAAATCCATGGCAGAAGACAGCAGCAGCTTTGCAATTAACCGTGCAGAATACAATGATACTTCCATTGGATTCATTACCAGTGGAATCCCTTACCAGTATGTAAAGGAAGCTTGTCCCAACGCTTCCGTCCTAAAACTTGGCATGGTTCATCCACTTCCCAGGAGGCTGATTGAAGAATTTGCTTCAAAGGTAGAAAAGCTATACATATTTGAGGAATTAGAGCCTGTGATTGAAGAACAGGTAAAATCCTGGGGTATTGAAGCCGCAGGCAAAGAAATTTTTACGGTACAGGGAGAATATTCCGCAAATATGCTTCGGGAAAAAATACTCCATGAAAAGGTTCAGGCCAAAGAACCTGCAAAAGTTCCGGCAAGACCTCCCATACTTTGTCCGGGATGTCCCCACAGAAGTGTTTATTCTGTATTAAATAAATTAAAAATCCATGCAGCAGGGGATATAGGCTGTTATACACTGGGAGCAGTACCGCCATTAAATGTCATTGATACCACCGTGTGTATGGGCGCAAGCATTTCTACCCTCCATGGAATGGAAAAAGCAAAGGGCAAAGAGTATATCAAAAATTGGGTGGCAGTGATCGGAGATTCTACCTTTTTGCACACAGGCGTCAATTCATTGATGAATATGGTCTATAATCAGGCCGCAGGAACCGTGATAATTCTGGATAATTCCACCACCGGAATGACCGGGCATCAGGATCACGCGGCAACGGGCAAGACATTAAAAGGCCAGGTAGTTCCCGCCGTCAATATTGCCGGACTTTGCAAAGCTATGGGCATTCAGCATGTAACAGAAGTGGATGCATTTGATACCGAAGAGCTGGAACGGATAGTGAAAGAAGAAACAGCCAGGGGCGAAGTGTCTGTGATTATTACAAAGGCCCCCTGTGTGCTGTTAAAAGGAAATATTTTTCCTTATAAATGCAGACCAGTTCCAGAACAGTGTAAAAAATGCGGCGCTTGCTTAAGGCCAGGCTGTCCGGCGCTGACGAAAAATTCAGACGGAACCATTTCCATTGATGATACCATGTGCAATGGCTGCGGACTCTGTGAACAATTGTGTAAATTTGACGCGATCAAGCGGGTAGAAGCATAGATGGGAGGCAGACAGATGACAAAGAATATAATGATTGTAGGCGTGGGCGGACAGGGAACCCTTCTTACCAGCCGTATTTTGGGAGGAATCACCCTGGACGCCGGATATGACGTAAAATTGTCTGAGGTTCACGGGATGGCCCAGAGAGGGGGCAGCGTGGTAACCTTTGTGCGTTATGGTGAGAAAGTTGCAGAACCGATTGTAGAAGAGGGCCAGGCCGATGTATTAATCGCTTTTGAAACATTAGAAGCCCTTCGCTATGCGCATTTTCTGAAAAAAGACGGGGTTCTGGTGGTAAATACACAGCGCATAGAGCCCATTACCGTTGTGACGGGAGCTGCAGAATATCCAGAAAACATTGTGGAAGGGTTAGAACAAGAGCATATCGTCTACAAAATTGACGCTATGGAAGAAGCAAAGAAATTAGGAAATTCCAAAGTTTTTAATATTATTGTTCTGGGGATGGCAGCAAAGCATATGGATTTTTCCAAAGAAGCGTGGATTAAAATTATTGAAAAAACGGTTCCGCCCAAGACTGTAGAAATCAACAAAGCAGCATTTTTAAAAGGATATGAAGGCCAATAATAAGCGGGAGGATATGCAATGTTTATCAAACAATTATCAGTTTTTATTGAAAACAAAGAGGGACGCCTGCAGGATGTTCTGGATGTCCTAAAGCAGGAACAGGTCAGCATTATTTCTTTAAGCCTTGCAGATACCAGTGAATACGGCCTCCTGAGATTGATTACTTCTGATCCAAAAGCAGGTCAGACAGCATTGAAAAAGAATGGATTTTCTGCAATGCTGACGGATGTGCTTGCTGTAAAGCTTACGCATCAGGTAGGCAAACTGCAGGAGGTTCTGAGCCATGTATGCAAAGCGGGATTGAATGTGGAATATATGTACGCCTTGTCCAACAAAGACAATGAAGCATCTATCATCTGTAAAATTTCCAATGGAGATATGGCGGCGGAACTCCTAAAGAGCAACGAAGTGGAACTTTACAGCCAGGATGATATTATGAACCTGTTTTGTTAAGGAGCGCAGCATGATCGTAGATTTTCATACCCATATTTTTCCAGAAAAGATAGCGGCAAGTACCATTAAGAAATTAGAAACTATTGCCAGTGTGAAAGCCTTTACGGATGGAAGAGAGGAAAGCCTCACTGCCTCCATGGAGGAGGCCGGGGTGGATCTTTCCGTAGTCCTTCCAGTTGTCACAAAGCCGGAGCAGTTTGAGACGATTAATCAGTTTGCGGTACAGATCAATAAGAAATATCAGGATAAAAAAAGGCGGCTTCTTTCTTTTGGTGGTATCCACCCAGATACCCCAGATTACAAAAAAGAACTGCGTATGATAAAAGAGCTTGGTTTGGCTGGCATTAAACTTCATCCCGATTACCAGAATACTTACATGGACGACCTGAAATATATGCGGATTCTTGGTTATGCTTCAGAACTGGGGCTCATCACTGTCGTTCATGCCGGGGTTGACATTGGATTTCCAGATCATGTGCGGTGTACGCCGAAACGCATCCGCCGCGTGATAGATAAAGTGCATCCAGAGAATTTTGTCCTGGCCCACTACGGCAGTTTTGGCTTATGGGAAGAAGCAGAAGAGCTTCTTTCCAGAGAAGATGTCTATCTGGACACAGCGTATACGTTTGGATTTATTGAGGATGAAACGTTTTTGAGAATTCTGAAAAAACATGGCGCCGATAAGATTTTATTTGCCACAGACAGCCCCTGGAGCGGGCAAAAAGAATCTCTGGCCCATCTTAAGAAACTTTCCATCTCTCCGGAAGATTTGGAAAAAATAACTGGACAGAATGCCCTAAGGCTTCTGGGCTGACATGCCGCCGCTTATAAAAGCGGCGGTTATTAAGGAGGACAGACGTGTTAATTAAAATAATATTTTTAATTGTATTTTTTGCAGTAATGATTCTTGTGGGCCTGTATTCCAGGAAACATGCCACCAATGTAAATGATTTTGTGCTGGGAGGCCGGAGTGTAGGACCATGGCTGACAGCATTCGCTTATGGTACTTCCTATTTCTCAGCCGTTGTGTTTGTGGGTTATGCCGGACAGTTTGGTTACAAATACGGGCTTGCCTCTACCTGGATTGGAATTGGCAATGCGCTGATCGGTTCACTGCTTGCATGGGTGATTCTTGGGCGGCGCACCCGTATCATGAGCAATCATCTGACAGCGGCAACCATGCCGGATTATTTTGGAAAACGTTACAACAGCAAAGCTTTAAGAATTGCGGCATCAGCCATTGCATTTATATTTCTGATTCCCTATACCGCATCCGTATATAACGGCCTGTCCCGGCTGTTTGGCATGGCATTTGATATCCCTTATGAAATCTGTGTGATTGTCATGGCTGTACTGACCTGCGCCTATGTAATTCTGGGAGGTTATATGGCCACGGCCATCAATGATTTTATTCAGGGAATTGTGATGCTGGTGGGAATTGTGGCGGTAATTGGAGCAGTTTTAAGCGGGCACGGCGGTTTTATAGAAGCGGTGCGTTCCCTGTCAGAACTGGAAAGCGATGTTGCAGTAACCTTAGGACAAAAAGGAGCATTTACCTCATTCTTTGGGCCGGATCCTTTGAATCTTCTCGGCGTTATTATCCTGACATCCCTTGGAACCTGGGGGCTGCCTCAGATGATACATAAATTTTATGCTATCAAAGATGAGAAATCCATTCAGTCTGGAACGATTATTTCTACATTTTTTGCTGTGATTGTTTCTGGAGGCTGTTATTTTCTGGGCGGTTTTGGAAGGCTTTTTGACACTGCGGCAATTCATAAGGAAGATGGAAGCGTCATCTATGATGCGATTATCCCGGAAATGCTTTCTACCCTGCCAGATATTTTGGTTGGCGTAGTGATTGTACTGGTATTATCTGCCTCTATGTCAACCTTGTCTTCCCTGGTGCTGACCTCAAGTTCCACGTTGACACTGGACTTTTTGAAGGATAATTTTATTAAGAAGATGAGCGATAAAAAGCAGCTTCTCTGTATGCGGATATTGCTGGTATTTTTTATTGTCTGTTCTGTAGTGCTGGCATTGTTCCCGCCAAAATCCATTGCACAGTTTATTGCACAGCTTATGGGAATTTCCTGGGGCGCGCTTGCAGGGGCGTTTCTTGCCCCCTTCCTGTATGGATTATACTGGAAGGGCGTTACCAGGGCAGCAGTCTGGGCAAGCTTTATCTGCGGTATCGGCATTACCGTATCCAATCTGTTTTTATCTTATATTGCGTCTCCTATCAATGCGGGAGCAATTGCCATGCTTCTTGGTTTGATTGTGGTGCCTGTTGTCAGCCTGGTAACACCGAGTATGGATAAACAGGACGTAGAAGAAATCTTTAGCTGTTTGGAAGAACAGGTGGTTGTAGACAAGAAAATTGCGCTGCCGAAAAGTAACAAAAATAAATAATTAAGTAATAATATATGGCGCTCTGTTGAGAATATATCATTCAACAGAGTGCTTTTTTTGTTTATTGTCTTGACAATATACCCATATAGGGTATATAATACCCACGATGAATATATATTGCACAAGGGAGGAAAAATTATGAGTCAGGAAGAAACAGCGAATTGCTGCCATAAAACCAAAGAACGTTCAGAGAAAGAGTATAAAGATTTGATCCATAGGCTGAGCAGGATTGAAGGTCAGGTCCGGGGAATTAAGGGAATGGTGGAACGTGATGTTTATTGTACGGAGATTTTGGTCCAGGTGGCGGCAGTAAACGCTGCTTTGAATAGTTTTAACAAAGTCCTTCTGGCAAACCATATTAAGACCTGCGTGACAAAGGATATTCTGGAAGGCAGAGAAGAGACAGTAGATGAATTGGTAGAAACTCTTCGGAAACTGATGAAATAGAAGAAAAGGAGTGATGAAATGGAACAATATACAGTGACAGGCATGAGCTGCGCGGCATGCAGCGCCCGGGTGGAACAGGCCGTTTCCAAACTTCCGGGCATCACATCCTGCTCCGTCAGCCTGCTGACAAATTCCATGGGAGTGGAAGGCACAGCGGCAGAGGCTGAGATTATCCGTGCTGTGGAACAGGCGGGATACGGAGCCTCCAAAAAAGGCGCTGATATGGCGCGGACTGGTCAGAACAAAGATGCAGAAGAAGCCTTAAAAGACCATGATACCCCTCTTTTGAAACGAAGATTATGTTATTCCTTGGGATTTCTTTTGATATTAATGTATTTATCCATGGGACATATGATGTGGGATTGGCCGCTTCCGGGAATTCTTGCAGATAATCATGTGGCACTGGGACTGATACAGCTTCTTTTAACCATGATTATAATGATAATTAATCAAAAATTTTTTATCAGCGGCTTTAAAAGCTTTATCCATGGGGCGCCTAATATGGAAACTCTGGTTGCATTGGGCGCCGGAGCAGCCTTTATTTATAGTACTTATGCCCTTTTTGCTATGACAGATGCCCAGATGAAGGGAGAATTTGGGCGGGTCATGGAATATATGCATGAATTTTATTTTGAATCTGCGGCAATGATACTGACATTAATCACAGTAGGCAAGATGCTGGAAGCAAAATCAAAGGGCAGGACGACGGATGCATTAAAGGGACTGATGAAACTGGCTCCTAAAACAGCCGTGCTCGTAAAAGATGGGAAGGAAGCAGAGGTTTCTATTGAACAGGTAAAAAAGGGAGATATTTTTGTGGTGCGTCCAGGAGAAAATATTCCCGTAGACGGGATAGTTCTGGAGGGGGCAGGCGCTGTAAACGAATCAGCCCTCACAGGAGAGAGCATTCCTGTGGATAAAGCCCAGGGAGACACAGTGTCTGCGGCAACCTTAAACCAATCCGGTTTCTTAAAGTGCCAGGCTTCCAGAGTAGGAGAGGATACTACCTTATCCCAGATTATACAAATGGTAAGTGACGCGGCTGCTACAAAAGCCCCTATCGCAAAAGCCGCCGATAAGGTATCTGGCATATTTGTCCCAACGGTGATCATGATTGCACTTGCGACTATAGGAGTCTGGCTTCTTACTGGGGCAGGAATCGGTTTTGCCCTGGCAAGAGGAATCTCTGTACTGGTGATAAGCTGTCCCTGCGCCCTGGGCCTTGCCACCCCGGTAGCAATTATGGTGGGCAGCGGAATGGGCGCTAAATGCGGCATACTGTTTAAAACGGCCGTATCTTTGGAAGAAACAGGAAAGATAGATATTGTTGCTTTGGATAAGACAGGAACAATTACCCAGGGAACTCCCAGCGTTACTGATTTGATATCCGTGGAAGACATCCCGGAGGAAGAATTTCTTATGTATGCCGCTGCATTGGAACAGAAAAGCGAACATCCTCTGGCGAAAGCGGTGTTGGAATATACAGAAGAACGAGGCATTGTTCCGCTGGAAGTGTCAGAATTTACCGCCCTTCCCGGCAATGGATTATCTGCAAAACTGGACAATATTCTACTCTGCGGAGGAAACGATGCATATATTCAAACACACGCCGTTATCCCGGAAAAAATAAAAAGGCAGGCGGAACAACTGGCAGAAGATGGAAAAACACCATTATTTTTTGCCAGAAACGGAAAATTTATGGGAGTAATTGCGGTGGCAGATGTTATGAAAGAAGACAGTCCAAGGGCCATACAGGAGCTTAAGAATCTTGGCATCCGTGTAGTCATGCTTACTGGAGACAACCAGCGCACTGCAAACGCTATTGGAACAGCAGCAGGGGCAGATGAAGTGATTGCCGGAGTCTTGCCGGATGGAAAGGAAGCGGTGATCCGCGCACTTCAGGAAAAAGGAAAAGTGGCAATGGTAGGAGACGGCATAAACGATGCCCCTGCACTGACCAGAGCAGATATGGGTATTGCCATTGGAGCCGGGACAGACGTGGCCATTGACGCCGCAGATATTGTACTGATGAAAAGCCGGTTAAGCGATGTGCCTGCGGCAATCCGATTAAGCCGTGCCACTCTGAAAAATATACATGAAAATCTATTTTGGGCATTTATCTATAATATGATAGGTATTCCCCTGGCAGCCGGAATCTGGATTCCAGTATTTGGCTGGCAGTTGAATCCCATGTTCGGCGCAGCGGCAATGAGCCTTTCCAGTTTCTGTGTTGTAACCAATGCACTGCGGCTGAACATGAAAAATATATACAGCGCCAGGAAAGACCGGCCGCGGACGAGAGAGAAGATGGAAGAAATTCCAAACTCTCTGAGAAATCCAGATACAGTAAAAAAGGAGGACAATCAAATGGTCAAAACAATGAACATCGAAGGAATGATGTGCGGACACTGCGAGACAAATGTAAAGAAATGCTTAGAGGCTCTGCCACAAGTGCAACAAGCAGAAGTCAGCCATGAAAAAGGTACTGCTGTGGTTACCTTAAAAGAGGAAACATCAGACGAAATTTTGAAAAAGACAGTGGAAGACCAGGATTATAAGGTGCTGTCTGTTCAGTAACAGAATAGCGGCATCAGAACCGGCAGGCAGTAAAGTCTGCCGGTCTGGCTGTTTAAAAAGAAATTTTCGGACAAATGACCTTAAAAATAACAGAATACTCCTTTGGAATTCTGAAAATTTAATCCAAATTATGGAATAAACAGAAGAATAAGAGAAAAATGCCAAAAAATAGTTCATATTTTTTAAATATTTTTAATGCGTTTTGAAAAAAATGTGATACAATAATAGCAGTAATGTTATACGACCGAGGAGGTCCCTTACAATGGAAGAGAAAACAAATGGATTACGAGATCAGCAGATGAGACGTAAGCGTGTCAATAGAATGAAAATGTCCATTCTTACATTTGGGGCAGTTTGGATTCTTATTTTGACCATAAGTATTGCAGCATTACTGGTGAAAATAATACTTCTTGAAAACAGGATGGATGAAATAGCAGAATCCGTAATTTCTGTGGAACAATTTGTGGAAAACCAGAATCAGAAAAATGCAGGTTCCCTGGAAGAGAAGATTCCTGATACAAAGGATGATACTCCAGAAGGCAGTGAGGAACAGACAGAACCGCAGCCCGATGAAAATGTGACTGAAAATGACAATGCCCTGCCAGCAGAAGAACATCGGAAAGTATATCTTACCTTTGATGACGGACCAAGTGAAAATACTGCTAAGATTTTAGATATTCTAAAAGAACGGGATATAAAAGCAACATTTTTCGTAATAGGAAATGAAGAGGAAGAGGCAAAAGAACTCTATCAGCGCATTGTAGATGAAGGGCATACGTTGGGAATGCATTCCTTTACCCATAAATATGATGTGATCTATCAGTCCCTGGACGCATACGTAGAAGATATGACGCGGCTGCAGTCTTATCTGGAGGATATCACAGGCGTAACCACAAATCTGATACGTTTTCCAGGCGGAAGCAGCAACCATGTATCGAATGTGGACATGAAGGAATTGATACGCTATGTAAATGAACATGGTTTTACCTATTTTGACTGGAATGTGGCAAGCGGCGACGCTACCAGCCAGGTCTATACGCCGGATGAATTGGTACGGAATGTGATAAATGATGTGGTAAGATACGATACATCTGTAGTACTAATGCATGACTCTTCTGCAAAATCCACCACAGTGGAGGCGCTGATTCCTATGATTGACCAGCTTCAGGAGATGGGGGCGGAACTTTTGCCCATTGATGAAACAACTGAACCAATTCAGCATATAACAGCAGAAAATGTGGAATAATATTTTGCATGATATGCTTTTACATGAAAAATAATTTATGGAGGTACATATATGAGCTTTTTTAAAGATTTCAAGGAAGATTTATCTCAGGCAGTAAATGAGCTGCTTCCAGGAGAAGAATTGACAGGAAGCACCCTTCCCAAACAGCCGGATCTGGTTGTAAATACGCTGGAACAGGAAGTGGATGTAGAATCAGAGTTGAAAAAGCTGGAAGGTCTGTTCGAAAAAGTTGAAGAGCCTGTACAGCCGCCCAAACCCGCACAGTCTGCAAAACCTGCAATTTTGACACCAGAAGAGCCTGAGCTTCCAGAAATCAAACTGGAAGATGCAATCCAGGAGAGCAAAAATGTGACAAAACCAGAACCAGAAGAAACCAAACAGAAGGAGGAAACAGTTGTGAGTACAGAAAATGAAGTAAAGGTAGAGAACGAGGTGAGCTTATCACAGGAGGTATCTGATGAAGTGACTGTGATTACAGAAGGCACTTCTTTGAGAGGTGATATGGAATCTACTGGTTCATTTGAAATGAGAGGAAGAATTGAAGGAAACGTAGCATGTAACGGCAAAATGACTGTAACAGGAACAATCAAAGGAAATGCAAAATCTGCAGAATTCTTTGCAGATGCCGCCAAGATTGAAGGGGAAATTACTACCACCGGAACAGTTAAAATTGGTCTTGGCTCCGTTGTAATCGGCAATATTTCGGCTTCCAGCGCAGTGATTGCAGGGGCTATCAAAGGAGACATTGATGTTCAGGGACCTGTAGTGGTTGACACTTCTGCTGTTGTTATGGGTAATATTAAGTCCCGTTCTGTACAGATCAATAATGGCGCTGTAATCGAAGGCTTCTGTTCTCAGTGTTATGCAGAAGTTGATATGGACAGCCTGTTTGAAGAAAAATAGAAAGGCTGGATATGAAAAGAATATTATTAAAATTGAGTGGAGAGGCGCTGGCAGGAGAGAAACATACCGGTTTTGATGAAGCTACTGTGACGGTAGTCGCAAATCAGGTAAAGCAGTTAATAGATGCGGGCACCCAGGTGGGGATTGTCATCGGCGGCGGAAATTTCTGGCGTGGAAGAACCAGTGAAACCATTGACCGTACCAAGGCAGATCAGATTGGGATGCTGGCTACTGTCATGAATTGTATCTACGTGTCTGAAATTTTCCGCTCTGTGGGCATGATGACGCAGATATTGACACCCTTTGAATGCGGGGCTTTTACGAAACTGTTTGCCAAAGACCGTGTGAATAAATATTTTACCAAAGGGATTGTCTGCTTTTTTGCAGGCGGTACCGGACATCCATATTTTTCTACAGATACGGCCGCTGTTTTGAGAGCTGTTGAAATTGAAGCGGATGGGATTCTGCTGGCAAAAGCAATTGATGGGGTTTATGACAGTGATCCTAAAACAAATCCTGGAGCTGCAAAATACCATGAGGTGTCTATTCAGGAGGTTATTGATAAGAAACTTGCAGTGGTAGATTTAACAGCGTCTATCATGTGTATGGAAAATAAAATGCCAATGTATGTTTTTGGACTAAACGAAGAAAACAGCATTGTTAAGGCGATAAGTGGAGAGTTTTCGGGGACGAAGGTAACCGTGTAGTAGTGGGAGGGTTTCTTTATGGATGAGAGATTACAGCAATATAGTGATAAAATGCAAAAAACATTTGATAATCTGTTGGGGGAATTTGGTTCAATCCGGGCAGGACGCGCCAATCCTCATGTACTGGACAAGCTTCGGGTAGACTATTATGGAACACCTACAGGGCTTCAGCAGGTGGCGAATATATCGGTTCCAGAACCAAGAATGCTTCTGATCCAGCCTTGGGAAGCAAACATGGTAAAAGAAATTGAAAAGACCATTTTGACCTCTGATTTAGGGATTAATCCCACCAACGACGGCAAAGTAATCCGTCTGGTTTTTCCGGAATTGACGGAAGAACGCAGAAAGGAACTTGCAAAAGAAGTCAAGAAGAAAGGTGAAAATGCCAAGGTGGCTGTGCGGAATATTCGCAGAGATGCCAATGATAATCTGAAAAAGATGGGGAAATCCAGTGATATTTCTGAGGATGAAATTAAACAGTTAGAAGATGATGTGCAAAAATTGACTGATAAATTTATCACAAAGATAGAAAAAGAAGTCGATATGAAATCAAAAGAGATTCTTACAGTATAGAAGAGTTATATGATGTAATTGTAACAGGCAATTGCACTGTATTGGCAAGGGGCTGGCGTGTGCCTGTCCCTTTTTCGCTTCATAGGAAAAACTGGAGAATTTTTTTGAAACAAAGAAGCCTCTGGGGCAGGACTCAAAAACGCAGCGCTATATTTTTTAGGGAGGAAGTCATGATTATTCCGCAGCATGTGGCAATTATATTAGATGGAAATGGCAGATGGGCAAAAAAGCATGGAATGCCCAGAAATTATGGGCATACACAGGGAGCGAAAAATGTTGAGACAATCTGCCGGGAAGCATGGGATCTTGGCATCAAGTACCTGACTGTTTATGCATTTTCAACGGAAAATTGGAATCGTCCCGAAGATGAGGTTCGTGCCCTGATGAAATTACTTCGCAATTATATGAAGAATTGTATGAAGACAGCAGAAAAAAATCATATGCGTGTCCGTGTTATTGGAGATAAATCCAAATTAGATTCGGATATCCAGGAACGTATACATAAACTGGAAGAATTTTCCAAAGATCAAGATGGACTGAATTTTCAGATTGCAATTAACTATGGAAGCCGGGATGAAATGATTCGGGGAATGAAAAAAATGCTTGGAGATTTCAAGGAAGGAAAGTTCTCTTTGGAAGAATTGGATGAGACAAAATTTGAAGCTTATCTGGATACAAGTGAAATCCCCGCGCCGGATCTGCTGATTCGTACCAGCGGGGAATTACGTCTGTCTAATTATCTGCTCTGGCAGCTTGCCTACAGTGAATTATATTTTACAGATGTTCCCTGGCCGGATTTCACAAAAAAGGAATTAGTAAAAGCTATTGAAGACTATAATAAAAGAGATAGGCGTTATGGCGGAATAAAGGAGGAGTAAGGGTGTTCCGAACAAGATTGTTAAGCGGTATTGTATTGGTAGCGGCAGCGCTAATACTGATTTGTTCCGGTGGCTCTGTCCTTCTGACAGGGCTGTTTGCCATATCTTTAATAGGCCTGTTTGAACTATACCGTGTGTTCCATATAGAAAAATCTCTTCTGGGAATGGCAGGATATCTGGCCACAGCTATTTATTATCTAAATCTGTCAATTCCCTTTCTCCCAGAACAAGAAATGTTTGTGTTGGGATATTTAATTCTTACCATGACTGTATATGTAATAAAATTTCCTGAATATAAGGCAGAGCAGGTATTTGCAGGGTTTACAGGAGTGTTCTACGTGGCGGTAATGTTGTCCTGCATTTATCAGACCCGTATGATGGCAGGCGGAGCTTACATTGTCTGGCTGATTTTTCTATGTTCCTGGGGAAGTGATACCTGTGCCTATTGCGTAGGGGTATTGATTGGAAAACATAAAATGGCGCCTAAATTAAGTCCTAAAAAGTCTGTGGAAGGCGCCATCGGCGGTGTGCTGGGTGCAGCGCTTTTAACCATATTATATGGCTGGATTTTTCAAAAGCAGATGAATCTTACCATGAAGTATATTTTGATTTTAGCTGGAATCAGCGCAGTTGGTTCTGTGATTTCCATGGTAGGGGATCTTGCAGCCTCCGCAGTAAAGCGCAACTACGATATTAAGGATTATGGCAAATTAATTCCAGGCCACGGCGGAATCCTGGATCGTTTTGACAGCGTTATTTTTACAGCGCCTATGATTTTTCACCTGGCGAAATCTCTGATAAGATAGGAGAAAGATATGAAAAAAATTGCAATATTAGGTTCTACCGGATCCATCGGAACACAGACTCTTGACATTGTTCGGGAACAAAAGGATCTTCAGGTGACGGCGTTGGCTGCTGGAAGAAATGCTGTCCTTTTGGAAAAGCAGATTCGGGAATTTCATCCCAAAATGGCTGCTTTGTGGGATGAAAGAGCAGCCGCTGATTTACGGATACGGATCAAAGATTTGGATGTAAGGGTGCTCTCTGGCATGGAAGGGCTTCTTACAATTGCCCAGATGCCAGAGTCTGAGATTCTGGTCACGGCCATTGTCGGAATGCTTGGCATACGCCCTACCATCGTCGCCATAGAGGCAGGCAAAAATATTGCCCTTGCCAATAAAGAAACACTGGTCACGGCCGGACATATCATTATGCCCCTTGCAAGGAAAAAAAACATTTCAATCCTCCCTGTAGACAGTGAACATAGTGCAATTTTCCAGTCCTTGAACGGAGAACAGGAAAACGCCATTCATAAAATTCTTCTGACAGCATCCGGCGGACCGTTCCGTGGAAAGAAAACAGCAGATTTGCAGAACATTCAGGTGGAGCAGGCTTTACAGCATCCCAACTGGTCCATGGGAAAGAAAATTACCATTGACTCGGCAACCATGGTAAATAAAGGATTGGAGGTTATGGAGGCAAAATGGCTCTTTGATGTGGAACTGGAACAAATCCAGGTGTTAGTGCATCCCCAAAGCGTGATCCATTCCATGGTAGAATATGAAGATGGCGCTGTGATAGCACAGCTTGGAACACCAGATATGCGCCTGCCAATTCAATATGCCCTGTATTATCCAAAACGCCGGAAACTTTCTGGAAAGCGCCTGGATTTTTTTGAGCTGGCAAGCCTGGCTTTTGAAAAACCGGATCTTGACACTTTTCAGGGGTTAAAACTTGCTTTTACAGCAATGAAACAGGGCGGCAATATTCCAACGGCATACAATGCGGCAAATGAAAAGGCAGTTTCGCTATTTTTAGAGAATAAGATTTCTTTTTTGCAGATTCCAGAATTAATTCAGGCATGTATGGAACAATGCAGCTATAAGGAGCAGCCAAATGTAGAACAGATTCTTGAGACAGAAGCAGAGGTTTATGCCTATATAGAGAGCAGGTGGTAATTTTGAATATTATAATTGCACTAATTATTTTCAGTATTATAATTTTATTTCATGAATTGGGACATTTTCTTCTTGCCAAGAAAAATGGCATTAAGGTCAATGAATTCTGTCTTGGTCTTGGTCCTACCATAGCAGGGTTTACAAAAGGAGAGACAAAGTATTCACTAAAACTTCTTCCCTTTGGAGGTGCCTGCATGATGGAGGGGGAAGACGGAGACAGTCAGGATGAACGTTCTTTTAACAGCAAATCTGTATGGGCAAGAATCAGCGTAGTTGCGGCTGGCCCTGTGTTTAATTTTATTATGGCATGGGTATTTGCACTGATTATCATGGCCAGTGTGGGATATGACAGGCCGATACTGAGCAGTGTGCGTGAAGGCTTTCCAGCAGAAGAAGCTGGACTTATGCAAGGTGATGAAATCATTTCTATGAACGGCTCACGTACGCATTTTTTTCGGGAAATCAGCCAATATTCCATGTTTCATCCAGGTCAGACCATAGATGTTGTATATGAACGTGAGGGCAAACGTTCCACGGTAACCCTTACACCAAAACTGGACGAAGAGAGCGGCCGGGAATTGTTGGGAATGAACGGAAATCCACAGCGGGAACGGGGGAATTTCCTAGAGACGGTTTCCCACAGTTTTTATGAAGTGAAATATCTAATCTGCACTACCGTAGAAAGTCTTAAGATGCTGGTAACCGGAAAAGTAGGACTCAAAGATTTATCTGGTCCGGTGGGCCTTGTAAAAGTAATGGGAGATACCTACACCAGCAATGAATCTGCTGGCGGAGTGGGCCTTGCTCTATTAAGCATGATAAATTTTTCTATTTTCTTATCAGCAAACTTAGGAGTTATGAATCTTCTTCCTATTCCGGCTCTTGACGGCGGCCGGCTGCTGTTTCTGCTTATTGAGGCAGTACGCAGAAAGAAAATTGATCCAGAAAAAGAAGGAATGGTTCATTTTGTAGGTCTTGTGGCATTGATGGCGCTGATGGTATTTGTTATGTTTAATGATATCCGAAATATATTATAGGAGAACACATGATGGAAAATCAGATCATAAGAAAACATACGCGAGAAATTAAAATTGGGAACCGTGCCATTGGCAAAGAGCATCCTATTTTAATTCAGTCCATGACCAATACACGGACAGAAGATATCAAAGGAACGATTTCACAGATTCAACAGCTTACCATGTCGGGCTGCGATATTATCCGCTGTGCAGTTCCTACTATGGAAGCCGCAGAAGCTTTAGAAGAAATCAAGAAAGGAATTACGATTCCCCTGGTAGCAGATATTCATTTTGATTACCGTCTTGCCATTGCAGCACTGGAACATGGGGCAGACAAAATCCGTATCAATCCTGGAAATATTGGCTCAAAAGATAAAATCCGCGCTGTTATTGATGCAGCCAAAGAGCGTAGTATTCCAATCCGGGTAGGCGTAAACAGCGGCTCCCTGGAACAGGAATTAGTAGAAAAATACCATGGCGTTACAGCAGAAGGGATTGTGGAAAGTGCACTGGATAAGGTACACATCATTGAAGAGCTGGGATATGATAATCTAGTCATCAGTATCAAATCTTCCGATGTCTTAATGTGTGTCAGAGCCCATGAACTGATTGCTGATCAGACCGATTATCCTCTGCATGTAGGTATCACTGAATCTGGTACGCTTACCAGCGGAACCATCAAGTCTGCCATGGGGCTGGGTATGATTTTAAGTCAGGGAATTGGAGATACGATAAGAGTATCTTTGACAGGAGACCCTTTGGAGGAGATTAAGTCTGCAAAGATTATCCTGCGGACTTTAGGGCTTCGAAAGGGTGGCATAGAAGTAGTATCCTGTCCTACCTGCGGCAGAACGCAGATCGATTTGATTGGACTGGCAAATCAGGTGGAAGAAATGGTAAGCGGCATACCACTTGATCTGAAAGTGGCGGTTATGGGATGTGTGGTAAATGGACCTGGAGAAGCAAAAGAAGCTGATATCGGCATTGCGGGAGGCGTTGGCGAAGGGCTGATTATCAAACATGGAGAAGTTTATAAGAAGGTGAAAGAGGAGGAGCTGCTTTCTGTCCTCCAGTATGAACTGCTGCATTGGGGTGAATAGGCATATGAATAAGCTGTTTTTTGACGTATTTCCAGAACTAAAAATGCCCTCTGAGATGGAACGATTAATGTCGGAAGTAGAGGTTACAAAGGTTTCAACCAACCGTCAGCGGGATCATCTGCGGGTATATCTTTTAAGTTCTCGTTTAATTGAAAAAAATCGAATTTTTCGTCTGGAACGGGATATCAAGAAGCAGCTTTTCCCAAATCATGAACTTTCAGTCAAAATTATTGAAAAATTTCAACTGTCTGGCCAGTACAATCCCCAGAAATTAATGATGGTTTACCGGGACAGCGTACTAGAAGAATTCCGCACTTACAGTCTGTTAGAATACAGTATGCTAAAATCGGCACATATGGAATTTCCAGAAGAAAACATGCTTACGCTTACGCTGGAAGATTCTGTAATCGCAAGAGAAAAATCCGAAGAGATGATTTCAATTTTGGAAAAAATCATCTGTGAAAGATGCGGCCTGAATGTAAAAATCAAAGTCTTATATACTGAGTCAAAAGAAAATAAACATAAGAAGAACAGCGATCTGCTCATACAAAATGAGGTACATACAATTCTTTCCCAATCAACCATAGGACGGAACGCAGCAGAAGAATCTGTTCTGGAACAAGAAAAGGGTTCTTTGCCTGAGAAAGCTGGACAGGCTGCAAAAACAGACGTTTATTCACCGGATGCTTTTGAGGATGCAGATCATATGATAGAACATGCGCCGCGAAAAAGGGCTTCCAATCATAACCCAAATAAAAACTTTTCTGGAAATAGAGGCCACGGAGGTTTCTCAGGAGGAAGTTATAAACGTTCAGACAATCCAGACGTTGTGTATGGACGTGATTTTGACGAAGACGCCATTCCCATTGAACAGATTGCCGGAGAGATGGGAGAGGTTGTCATCCGGGGAAAAATTCTCAGCGTAGAAACAAGAGAAATTCGAAATGAGAAAACCATCGTTATGTTTGCCATTACGGATTTTACAGATACCATTATGGTCAAAATGTTTTCAAAAAATGAATTTGTGCCAGAACTTACGGCAGAGATAAAAAAAGGCGCTTTTTTTAAACTGAAAGGCATCACAACCATTGACAGATTCGATGGAGAATTGACCATAGGTTCCATTGTGGGGATAAAGAAGATTCAGGATTTTACCAGTAGAAGAATGGATACCAGCCCGCAGAAGCGGGTAGAACTGCACTGTCATACCAAGATGAGCGATATGGACGGTGTTTCTGAAGTGAAAGATATTATCAAACGTGCCAAGAGCTGGGGGCATCCTGCAATTGCGGTAACGGATCATGGGGATATACAAGCATTTCCAGATGCAAATCATGCTGTTTCACCAGAGGACGATTTCAAAATTTTGTATGGTGTGGAAGCATATTTGGTAGATGACCTGAAAAATATTATTGAAAATCCAAAAGGGCAGAATTTGGATGACACTTATGTGGTTTTTGATCTGGAGACTACGGGATTTTCCCCTGTCAACAACAAAATTATCGAAATTGGAGCCGTAAAAGTATCAGGCGGGAAGATTACAGATCGTTTTTCTACATTTGTAAATCCAGAAGTGCCAATTCCCTTTAAAATCGAAGAATTAACTAGTATAAGGGATGATATGGTTCTGGATGCTCCGAACATTGAAGAGATCCTGCCGGAATTTATAAAATTCTGTAATGGTGCCATTATGGTAGCCCACAACGCTGGGTTTGATATGAGCTTTATCAGTAAAAACTGTGAAAGACAGAGGATTCCTTGTGATTATACCGTGATTGATACCGTAGCCCTTGCCCGGGTATTGATGCCTCAGCTCAACCGTTTTAAACTGGACACAGTGGCAAAGGCTCTGAAAATTTCTCTGGAAAACCATCACCGGGCCGTGGACGACGCATCATGTACTGCAGAAATTTTCTTAAAATTTATGGAAATGTTGAAAAGCAGGGAACTTACCACCTTAGATCAGGTCAATCAGATGGGAAATACCTCAATAGATAATATCAAAAAGCTTCCAAGCCATCATGCTATTATACTTGCTGCGAATGATACCGGGCGCATCAACTTATACCGGCTGGTGTCTGAAGCCCACCTGACGTATTTTCACAGACAGCCCCGGATTCCCAAGAGTGAATTTATCAAACACCGGGAAGGACTGCTGATAGGTTCAGCATGTGAAGCAGGAGAACTGTATCAGGCAATCTTGCGGGGAAATTCTGAGAAAGAAATTGCACGGCTGGTAAGATTTTATGACTATCTGGAAATTCAGCCTCTGGGAAATAATGCTTTCATGTTGAGAGGAGACAGCCCTCAGGCGGCTTCTGAAGAAGAATTGAAGGATATAAACCGCAGGATAGTAACATTGGGTGAGGAATTCCATAAACCGGTGGTTGCAACTTGTGATGTGCATTTTCTGGATCCGGAAGATGAAGTATACCGCAGAATTATCATGGCCGGGAAAGGATTTAAGGATGCTGACGATCAGGCGCCCCTATTTTTAAGAACGACGGAAGAAATGCTGAAAGAATTCGAATATCTGGGCAGTGAAAAAGCAGAAGAAGTGGTGATTACCAACACGAATAAGATTGCAGACATGTGTGAGAAAATTTCTCCCGTGCGCCCAGACAAATGTCCTCCGGTTATTGAAAACTCTGATCAAATGCTTCGTGATATCTGCTATAACAAGGCGCATGAAATCTATGGGGAACATCTGCCGGAATTGGTACAGGAGCGTCTGGAACGCGAATTGAATTCCATTATTTCCAACGGTTATGCCGTGATGTATATTATTGCACAGAAACTGGTATGGAAATCAAATGAGGACGGTTATCTGGTTGGTTCCAGAGGATCGGTAGGTTCCTCTTTTGTTGCCACCATGTCTGGTATCACAGAAGTAAACCCGCTGTCTCCCCATTATTACTGCAAATCTTGTCATTACAGTGATTTTGATTCCCAGGAAGTGAGAGCTTATGCAGGACGCGCCGGATGTGATATGCCGGATAAGAATTGCCCAGTATGTGGGGAACCACTGACAAAAGAGGGATTTGACATTCCTTTTGAAACGTTCCTTGGATTTAAGGGCAATAAAGAGCCGGATATTGATCTGAATTTTTCTGGAGAATATCAGAGCAAGGCACATGCCTATTGCGAGGTGATTTTTGGTTATGGACAGACCTACCGTGCAGGCACCATCGGTACCCTTGCCGATAAAACGGCATTTGGATATATTAAGAATTATTATGAAGAGCGGGGGATACGCAAACGAAATTGTGAAATTGGACGGATTGTCCAGGGCTGTGTGGGCGTCCGCCGTACCACAGGACAGCATCCCGGAGGTATTATCGTGCTTCCCCTGGGAGAAGAAATTCATTCCTTTACGCCCATTCAGCATCCAGCAAACGACATGACTACAGACATTGTCACCACCCATTTTGATTATCACTCCATTGACCATAATCTTCTGAAACTGGATATTCTAGGACACGACGATCCCACCATGATCCGTATGCTGGAAGATTTAACAGGGATTGATGCCCAGAAAATTCCACTGGACGATGGGGATGTCATGTCACTGTTTCAGAGTACCAAAGCTCTTGGGATTGAACCGGAGGACATCGGCGGCTGCAAATTGGGCTCCTTGGGTATCCCGGAGTTTGGAACAGATTTTGTGATTCAAATGCTGATTGACACCAATCCCCAGTCTTTTTCGGATTTGGTGCGTATTTCCGGCCTTTCCCATGGGACGGATGTGTGGCTGGGCAACGCACAGACACTAATCCAGGAAGGAAAGGCTACCATTTCAACGGCTATCTGTACCCGTGATGATATTATGACGTATCTCATCGGCATGGGCATAGAAAGTGAACTGAGCTTTACCATTATGGAGAGCGTCCGCAAAGGAAAAGGACTGAAACCCGAGTGGGAACAGGTTATGACGGAACATCAGGTGCCAGATTGGTATATCTGGTCCTGCAAGAAAATCAAATATATGTTTCCAAAGGCTCACGCAGCGGCTTATGTTATGATGGCATGGCGCATTGCCTACTGTAAGGTCTTTTATCCGCTTGCTTATTATGCGGCATTTTTCAGTATACGTGCCACATCCTTCAGCTATGAATTGATGTGTCAGGGAAAGGAAAAACTAAATTATTTTCTTACAGATTATGAACGCAGAAAGGATTCTCTCACCAAGAAGGAACAGGATACCATTAAAGATATGAAAATTGTCCAGGAAATGTATGCCAGAGGATATGAGTTTTTGCCTATGGATATTTTTATTGCACAGGCACATGCTTTTCAGATTATTGATGGAAAGCTCATGCCGTCTTTAGACAGTATTGAAGGTTTAGGGGACAAGGCGGCAGAAGCAGTTGTGGAAGCTGCAAAAGACGGGCCGTTTCTGTCGAAAGATGATTTTCGTCAGCGTACCAAGGTGTCTAAAACTGTCATTGACTTTATGAGTGACTTAGGAATCCTTGGAAACTTGCCAGAATCCAACCAATTGTCATTGTTTGATTTTTAAGGAGGAATGTAATATGATGTATGAAGAATTTTTTCAGGAAGTAAGAGAAACATTGATTGACGCAGATGTCAGCGGCATTAAGGAACATTTAGCGTACCAGTTTAATATTACTGGGGAAGAGAGTGGCAGTTTCTATGTGGAAGTAAAAGATGGCTGTCTATATGTAGAACCTTATGAGTATTATGACAGAGATGTTATTTTTACCTGCTCTGCGAAAACCCTGAGGAAGATTGCCAAAGGAAAATTGGATCCTATTGCAGCAGTAACTTTACAAAAACTGAAAGTAGATGGAAATATTGATAAGGCTTTGAAACTGAAGTCTTTAATCAAAAATAAAAACAAAAATTAATTAAATCTCACTGCAGACAAAGTCACTTGTTCGTGTGGCAAATAGCCAAATGTTCGTGTAAGTACGACATTTGACTATTTGTTCGTGAGAATAAAAAGCAGCCATCATTATCATGCAGATGATGGCTGGAATTTTGAATATCTTAATTCTGAAATTTAATATAGTTTTCTGACATTTCTGCGATCCGTGCAAGTGCATAGACTTCAATTCCCTGAGAAACCAGCTTTTCATGCCCCGGCTGAAAAGATTTTTCAATGAGGACAGCGATTCCTGCAATAGTAGCATGGGACATGCGCAACAGCCTCAGGGCGGCAGTTGCTGCTTCGCCGTTCGCCAGAAAATCGTCTACAATTAGTATATGATCCTCAGCGCTGATATATTTTTTGGAAAGAGTGAGTTCATAATTTGTCTCTTTGGTAAAGGAAGTCACCACTGTCTGATACAGATCCTGGTTAAGAATCTTAGAAGGCTGCTTTTTCAAAATAATCAAGGGAACGCTCATTGCAGCAGCAGCCATAAGGGCCGGTGCAATGCCGGAACTCTCAATTGTAGCCACCTTAGTGATGTTCCGGTCTTTGAAATGGTCTGCAATATCTTTGCCCATTTCCTGCATAAGCATGGGATCAATTTGATGATTAATAAAACTGTCAACTTTTAAAATATGTTTATTTACAGCTATGCCGTCTTGTTTGATTTTTTCTTTTAATAATTCCATATTCCTTCACCTCTGAAAACGTAGTTGTATGTTATCGGCAGTAGATTATAGCATTTTTCAAATTCGTTCTAATGTGCTGACTGTATTATATGTGGTAAAACTCCGCAGAATATTCGTTCATCTGCAAGGCGGACTTTCGGCGGCGCAGCGGTGGCTGCGACTAGAAAATCCAACGTGGCAGATGGGCGGATAGACAAGGAGGTTTGTTGGAATATAATGCGGTCAGCGCACTAGTCTGGAAAATACATTTGATAAATAAGTTCCATCATATATTCTGCAAAAGATTCTTCAAGCTCAGGGAATTCCTCTTTCATTGCGCGGCTGATATTTTCGGAACGAAGAAAGTATAATTGTTCTACCGGCAGCTCATCTTCCTCCACACCATTAGAAATGGCGTCTGCAGAATAATGTTCCTGAAACCATTGGCCGATCTGGAAAATGATTGCCTCTTCTTTTGCTCTGGCAGAAAGCAGCTTTTTTCTTTCTTGAAAGCCGCGGATTCCTAAAATAAGAAAGATAAAGAATAAAAATCCCAAGGCCATTGTCCCTGAACTGAGCGTTACAATGGACAGGCGGACTGGAAGTATGCCTGTCCAGATTAATACCAGGAAGGCAATGCCAATAATTCCCATCAAGGTAAACGACCATGCGGTAGAAGAGGCATCTTCCAATTTTTTATCTGCTTCCACATAAGTATGCGGTACTTTATCACTTGTATCTGCCATTGACGCTACCTCCAATTTTTGTCACTGGTATTATTATAAATGAAATAACAAAATATTACAATAAGGAGCGTAAATTTAGGATGAAAATATCAATCTTAGCCGTTGGAAAAATAAAAGAGAATTTTTACAGACAGGCTGTTAATGAATTTGAAAAACGCCTGAGCCGTTACTGTAGGCTGGAACTCATTGAAACAGCAGATGAAAAAATTCCGGATCATGCCAGTAAAGCACAGAAAATACAAATTCTGGAAAAAGAAGGAGAGCGGCTGTCAAAGTACCTTAAGGAGGACGCCTGGATATGCGCACTGGCAATACAAGGGAACATGCTGGACTCTGTGGAGTTATCTGGCAAAATCGAAGAACTTGGACTTATGGGTATCAGTCATATTCAGTTTGTAATTGGCGGTTCTTTGGGACTGTGTGATTCTATTTTGAACCGTACAGATTTCAAATTGAGTTTTTCTAAAATGACTTTTCCCCATCAATTAATGCGGGTTATATTATTAGAACAAATTTACCGTAGCTATCGGATTATGACAAATGCACCGTACCATAAGTAAAGGCGAAAATGAATGTAGTTGCAGGAACCAGAACAGGAGTAATATTTATGCTGTTTTCTTAGGAGTTTACGCACTTAGGGTTCTTATGGAGAACCATATCATAAGTAAGGGCGAAAGAGAACATATGTCCAGGTGAAGTAAAGAGAATAAGAGTTGTATTTTTAACCCCATGGGAGCAGGCGGAAGAAGGCTACAGTATTGGGGAGCAGAAGCGGCTGATAAGGGAATACTGCATGAAACAGAGCTATGAAGTCTATAAGGTTTTTTCTGATGCCGGAATCAGCGGGAAAGACATTGCCCACAGGACAGCCATACAGGAACTGTTAAAAGAAGCCGCAGAAAAGAAGTTTGATATCGTAATGTCATGGAAAATCAACCGCTTAAGCCGGAAACTGGAAGACGCCATAAAGATTGTAAACACACTGGACAGGTACGGGATATCCTACCGCTCTTACTCAGAACCTTTTGAATCCGATACCCCGGCAGGGAAAATGCAGTTCCAGATGATGGCACTGAGGGCACTGAAAAACATATGGTTTTTCATTTTTATCTTAAAAGGTATAAGAAATCCACCAGTCTCAGATTGAGTTCTGGTGGATTCTCTAAATTCTGGATGATATTTGATACCGTTTATATGTTGAATCTGATTATTTTTCTCCCATCAGCTTTACAATTCTTTTTAGATTTACTGCAAATATAGCCATTGCCCCCTGCATTTCCATGCCAATCAGACCTGATGATGACGCAACGCCATAACCATGTCTGTGCTTTAGTTCGCTGTTTTTTGCTTCTATCTTATAGCGTTCTTTCATTTTCTCTTTGAAATGTTCTG
>CATNCF010000037.1 GCA_950097145.1 uncultured Lachnospiraceae bacterium | reverse complement strand
CATAGAAACCCTTAAGAAAAGGAAAATGGGGATTATAGAAAATATAAAAATGTTATTTATGGGCACACCGGCTATATTTTAGCCGGTGCAATGCCCGTTAGGTCAGTTGCAAGGCTGAACTGTTACGTTCGAAATAGTTTCCAGCCTTCTTTTAATTTGCATCTGTGATATCTTCAAAAGCCTCTTTGACCTTACCCATAAAACTCTTTTTCTTCGTATGTTTTTCTGTGCCTGCAGCGCCATTCTGTCTTTTTAAAGACTGGCCGCTTGCTTCGTCAAACCTGCGCAAAGCTTCTTTTGCCTCCTCATTGAGATTTGTAGGTACCTGAACCACCAGGGTAACATAATGATCGCCTCTCACTGAAGAATTCCGCAGGGATGGAATCCCCTTGTTTTTCAAACGAATCCTGGTGTCTGTCTGTGTTCCAGGCTTCACATCATACAAGATATCTCCGTCAATGGTGCTGATGCGCACCTCTCCGCCCAAAGCCGCCTGCGCAAAGGAAATGGGAGCAGTGGAATAGATATTCATATCCTGTCTCTGGAAAATAGGATGTCTGCTGACATTTACCTCAACCAGCAAATCTCCTCTGGGGCCTCCGTTAGTGCCTGGCTCTCCTTTTTCCCGGATGCGGACGCTTTGCCCATTGTCAATTCCTGCCGGGATAGACACTTTAATTTTCCTGCGTTTTGCAATATATCCGCTTCCGTGGCAGTCTGGGCACTTATCCTTAATAATCTTTCCAGTTCCCCGGCATTCTGGACAAGTCTGGACATTCTGCACCATACCAAGGAACGACTGCTGGGTATAAACCACTTTGCCCTTACCGCCGCATTTTGTACAGGTTTCCGGGCTGGTTCCAGGCTTAGCCCCTGTGGTATGGCAGGTCTGGCATTCATCTTTTAAGGTGATTTCAATCTCCTTCTCACAGCCAAACGCCGCTTCCTCAAAGGATATCCGTACTGCCGCGCGTAAGTTTGCTCCTTTCATGGGGCCGTTGCTGGAAGAGGAACGTCTTCTCCCTCCTCCAAACAGATCTCCGAAAATATCTCCGAAAATATCTCCCATATCCATGCCAGAGAAATCAAAGCCCCCGCCGCCCATGCCGCCTTCAAATGCGGCATGGCCAAACTGATCATACTGGCGCTTCTTATCTGGATCACTCAATACGGCATATGCTTCCGATGCTTCTTTAAATTTTTTCTCTGCTTCTGCATCTCCCGGATTCATATCAGGATGATATTTCTTTGCAAGCTGGCGGTAAGCTTTCTTGATAGTTCCGTCATCTGCATTCCGGTCAACTCCCAGGACTTCATAATAATCTCTTTTTTGTTCTGCCATGATTATACTTCCTTATAATCTGCGTCCACCACATCATCATCTGCACTGCTGTAAGAAGCAGTTCCCATATCCGGGCCTGCACCCTGAGCCCCCTGGGCCGCCTGTGCATTTTCATACATTTTTGCAAAGACTTTCTGTGCGCTCTCCATAAGCTTCTCTTTTGCAGCTTTCATTTCACCTACCTGGTCGTCCGTCATTTCCTCAGCGTTGGGATGAGCCTCAACCAGTGCTTTCAATGCGTTCAAATCTGCTTCTACTGCCGACTTATCTGCGGCGTCGATATTGCTTCCAACCTCTTCTAAAGCTTTTTCTGTCTGGAATACGAAAGAATCTGCGTCATTTCTGGTGTCGATTGCCTCTTTGCGCTTCTTATCCTGTGCTTCAAACTCTGCCGCTTCTTTTACTGCTTTCTCAATATCTGCGTCAGACATATTGGAACCTGCAGTAATGGTAATATGCTGCTCTTTTCCTGTTCCCAGATCTTTTGCTGATACGTTTACGATACCATTGGCGTCAATATCAAAGGTAACTTCAATCTGAGGAACCCCGCGTCTTGCTGGAGGAATGCCATCCAGACGGAACTGTCCTAAGGACTTGTTGTCTCTTACGAACTGGCGCTCACCCTGTACCACATTGATATCAACGGCGGTCTGGTTATCGGCTGCTGTTGAGAAAATCTGGCTCTTTTTGGTAGGAATCGTTGTATTACGCTCAATCAGTCTGGTTGCAACTCCGCCCATGGTTTCAATAGACAGAGACAATGGCGTGACATCCAGCAGAAGGATTTCACCTGCGCCTGCGTCTCCGGCAAGCTTTCCGCCCTGGATGGAAGCTCCCAGAGCCACGCATTCATCCGGATTCAAAGATTTGCTTGGCTCCTTGCCTGTGAGCTGTTTTACTTTATCCTGAACGGCCGGAACTCTGGTGGAACCGCCCACCAGAAGCACCTGGCCCAATTCAGAAGCTGTTACTCCTGCGTCTTTCAGCGCGTTCTGTACCGGCACTGCGGTACGCTCTACCAAATCATGGGTTAATTCATCAAATTTTGCCCTGGTCAAATTCATGTCAAAATGTTTTGGCCCTTCTGCTGTTGCAGTGATGAAAGGAAGGTTGATATTGGTTGTAGTCGCAGAAGACAGTTCTTTTTTAGCCTTTTCTGCCGCTTCTTTCAATCTCTGCAGCGCCATCTTATCGTTGGAGAGATCAATGCCTTCGGTCTTTTTAAACTCAGCCAGCATATAATCTGTAATCTTCTGGTCAAAATCATCACCGCCCAGACGGTTGTCTCCTGAGGTAGACAATACCTCTATGACGCCTTCGCCGATTTCAATAATGGAAACGTCAAAAGTACCGCCGCCCAAATCATATACCATAATCTTTTGTTCTTTCTCATTATCAAGCCCGTAAGCCAGAGCTGCTGCGGTGGGCTCGTTGATGATACGTTTTACATCCAGTCCGGCAATCTTTCCTGCATCCTTGGTTGCCTGACGCTGCGCATCATTAAAATATGCAGGAACAGTAATCACTGCTTCTGTCACTTTCTCACCCAGATAATTCTCTGCATCTGCCTTTAATTTCTGCAGAATCATAGCGGAAATCTCCTGGGGGGAATAATTCTTGTCATCAATGCTTCTCTTATGCTCTGTACCCATATCTCTTTTAATAGAAGAAATTGTCTTCTCTGCATTGGTAACTGCCTGACGTTTTGCAGGCTCACCAACCAGACGCTCACCCGTCTTCGTAAAAGCGACCACAGAGGGTGTTGTCCTTGCTCCTTCTGTATTGGCGATAACCACAGGTTTACCACCTTCCATAACTGCTACACAGCTATTTGTTGTTCCTAAATCAATACCAATAATCTTGCTCATAATAGAGACCTCCTCATATAAATGAAAATCTAAATTGTTTCCTACTGTACAACGGCCACCATGCTATGTCTGACCACGCTGTCACGATACATATAGCCTTTCTGAAGTTCCTGCGCCACCACGCCGGATTCAAATTCTTCACTTTCCACCTGCATCACTGCATTGTGGAAGTCTGGATTAAATTCTGCGCCTACTGCCTCAATAGGCTTTACTTCCAGGCCTTCTAATTCTGTCATAAGCTGCTTATATATTTTATCCATTCCCTGAACAAAAGGATCCTCCCTTTCATCCTCAGGAACAGCGGATAAACCTCTCTCAAAATTATCCACTACCGCAAGAATCTTCTCAATGACACTCTTGGCCCCCACTTCAAACATCTGAGTTTTTTCCTTCTCTGTGCGTTTGCGGAAGTTATCAAATTCTGCCATCTGCCGCTGCACCCTATCGGTGAGTTCGGCTATCTTCTCTTCCTGCTTATTTTTTTTGTCTTTTTTCTTAAAGAAACCTTTTTTCTCTTCCTGGACTACATCTTTTTCGGAATCTTCTGCTGCATTCTCTTCTTCGGAATCCCCGGAAACTTCTTCTTCGTCTGCCTCTTCTGTGGCTGCCTCTTCTAAAACTTCTTCGGTGTTATCTCCCAGACATCCTGTTTCCTCAGCTTCCGGCTTCCCTGTTTCCTGTTCCAAGTCCATATCTCTGTTCTGTGTATCTGCCATATCAACTCACCTTTCTGTTTTCCTATTTCTCTTTATTGTTCTGAAACACGGTATCTAACTGACTTTTCAATGTCTTAAGATTATCCATGACATTTTCATAATCCATCCTCTTTGGACCAATAATTCCAATTGTTCCCGTCATGCCTTCTCCTAACTGGTAAGTGGCTGTCACTACACTGCAGTCTTTCATATTCTGAATGGGAGATTCATCGCCGATGTATACCTGGATTCCAGTCTGTTCCTCAGAGGACAACGTCTCATTTACCAGAGAAACTAACTGTTTCTTTTCCTCGAATGCATTCAAAAGCTCACTTGCTTTCCTAGAATCGCTTAATTCCGGATATTTCAAAATATTAGTAGTGCCGCTGGTATAGACTTCCAAATCCTCGTCTTCCTGAAACACGCCTGCCAGCGCATCTAATACATCGCTTACAATATTACTGTGGATGCCTGCCTGTTCCTTCAGCCTGGCAATTGTACCCAGGTTGATCTGTTCTGCTGATAATCCGTTCAGGCTTGTATTAAGAAGTATATTGAGCTTCAGAAGGGTTTCATTATCTAAGGCTTCCCTTGTAGAAATCATCTTATTCTTAACCATATTGCCCTCTGTCACAATAACAGCGAGAAGCTGTTCTTTGTCTACCTGGGAGAGCTGAAGAAATTTCACCTTATTTCTGTGATAGGAAGGCGCGGTAATCATTGCAGTATAATTGGTATTCTCTGCCAGTACCTTTGCCATCTGCTGCAAAACCTGTTCCATCCGCTCTGTGTGCTCAATCATAAATTCCTTCATTTCTGAAACTTCCTGATTCTTCTCCCGCATGAGATTATCCACATAAAAACGGTAACCTTTATCAGACGGGATCCGCCCCGCAGAAGTATGAGGCTGTAAGATATACCCCAGTTCTTCTAAATCTGACATTTCGTTGCGGATGGTTGCAGAACTCAGATTCAAATCTGAATATTTGGAAATGGTTCTGGAACCTACTGGTTCTCCTGTATCCAGATAATTACGGATAATGGCATTTAAAATTTTAGTTTTTCTTTCGTCTAATTCCCGCATCACTATCCTCCACTTCCTCATTGTTAGCACTCAACTTTCAAGAGTGCTAACATCCATGTACTTAAGATAGCACTATCATTTTTTCTTGTCAATAGTATTTTTACAATTTTATAATTTATTTATAATTAGTTTAAGTAGGGATTCATTTGGAAATCATATACTTAATCAAAGAAACCGCAATCCCTCAGTTTGAGGGATTGCGGTAAATTATACCCTTATTTTACTTTTAAGTTAAAGGATACTTTCGCTTTTTTGTTATTTTTTGCTGTCACTGTAATCTTAGTGGTTCCTTTTTTCTTAGCGGTAATCTCACCGTCTTCTATGGATGCAACCTTAGGCTTACTTGACTTATATGTGAATTCGGAGCAAACGGTTCCTTTTGGAATCTTAACTGTCAATTCAAAAGTCTTGCCTTTCTTCAAACTCTTTGGCTTCTTCGCCAAAGTGAGCTTATTGGGAACTCCCATTACTGTTACCTTGCAGACTGCCTTTGCCCCGCCCGGTGCTGTTGCTGTAATGTTTGCTGTTCCCTGTTTCTTGGCTGTTACCTTTCCACTAGCTTTATCTACCGCTGCAATAGAAGGAGCGCTGCTGGTATAGGTAATCTTACTGGTTTCACTGTCTATGCTTGCGTCTGCCTGAAGCTGCTCACTTGTTTTAAGGCCTTCTGTATTCTTGGTGCAGAGAGTCAGTTCGCTATCCATATATACTGCATCTGCCTGCATTGCCGGAACTTTGATTTGCTTATTTGCAAGAAGTTTGTCTGCACGCTCCATTAATTTAGGCATAGGTGCATATGCATCTGTCCATGTTTCTGATGCACTGCGGGCATTTGCTTTTTCCACTTTCTGCGCATCTTCAATTTTCTGCTTCTGGGCACTGATTTGTTCTTTGATTTTGCCCATCTGAGCTTTCATCTCTGCACTATAATCTGAAGCAACTATAGCAGTCTGCAGTTCATTTACTTTGTCATCATAAGCTCTGGTATCAACAGGAATATAATTAATCTTATGATAATTTGTAATATTCTGATCTGCATTATACGCGTCAATCATGGCATTGTACTCTGCCGCCGTAATTGGAATCATTCCGCCATGCGTTCCGATATCTCCATCTGTACGTCCGTAAGTACCTGCCGGCATCTTAGTGATGCTGTCTGCTTTTGATAAATCTGTTGTAACGTAAGGCTCATACCTTGTCTGCATATTTCCATAAAAATCAATCATAACGCACCATTCGTCACGATCAATAAACTTAAACATGGTCGCTCCTTCATAGGCCCCTGTTAATTGTTCAATATTTTTCTGACTGATTTTCTTAAAATGGTTTCCTACTGACTGGTCTATAAACCAATTATGTACAATTTCAGCTCTTTTAATTACATTAGTGTCTCCAGGAATATCTGACAAATCCGCTTTCGAGCTGTATGTTTTTCCATCTAAAGTAAATGGTTTTATTCCAATCGCATTTGTTGCGTCATATTTTGCCTGGTTTGCATCGCCTTCATATTTCGGATCCAATACAGAACTTGCACTCATTAACTCTATATGGTTATTTGTCTCATCCTTAACCACACGGTAGAGAGTACCGTAGGGAGTATCCGCTCCATTTGCGTCTTTTCCAGATACCCAAAGCTGAGAAGTATCAATATTTCCATATCCGCTGTTTACACCCACTCCATTTGGTTTATAATTCTCATAATAAGGTTCTGCCTCATACAGTTTGGTGGGTCCAAAAGTCTTAAAATCCTTCGTTTCATTACAGTACAAACGGTCTCTGGATGCACCGTCCTCATCAACACGCGCAGACCAATATACTAAATAGTTATCCTTTACTGGATTATAAATAGCTTCCGGCGCCCATGCCATTGCAGAATTAACTTCTTTTCCAACATCAATATAGCGTCTTTCCCAATTTACCCAGTCTTCTGTTTCCCATACAAAGAGTTTCTGGCTTCCCACTCCAACTGTAGAAGTCAGCCCCCAATTTCCGCAAATATTATTTGTCTTATTTCCATCGTAGTGGTCTGAATGGGTATTTAAATCTGTTGCCAGAAGCCATACTTTATTAGAATCACTTCCGTCTGCCCGGCTTCCACGGATCAAATATGGATCGCGGACACCCTGATCTCTTCCTTCAAAAGGAAACAGTACAGAAGCGTCTCCACTTGTGGTCTTTGCAATATCTGTTCCTTCTGCCACTTTATAATTTACGCTGTTTCCACCATAGCTCTGGATATTATCTATATAATCAGAACCCGTTTCAAAAATAGGATGGCACCCATTTAAAGCTGTCCAATTTAATCCATCTTCACTTAAGAAGAAATGAATCTGCTGCACATCATAATCTTTTCCTTTTGGCACAGAAAAGCATACATACACATAACCTGCATAAGACTCTCCTGACAACCCTGCGCGAATAGTCAGCGGAAACTCTTTTTCTATCTTTTCACTTCCTGCTGTTACCGTCGCTTTCAGAGTAAATTTATAATCTGATTCATTCGATTTCGGACGCTTCTTAATTTTTAATATTGCTTTCGATTCGGCAGATTCAATAGAAACATACTCTCCATCCTTCTCTGCCACACTATATGCAATAGCAGAACCATCCAGGCCATCCACTGTCGTGGGAAGCTCTAAATCCCCTGTCAAAAGCTGATTTACCTCGGATGCTTTTATTGTTAGGTTCTTATTTACCGTAGCTGAAGCATCTGTCGCTGCCTTTGCACCCAGGCTGGCAGCCGGTAATAAACCGACTGTCATGCCTGCGGTAAGACAAGCAGCAAGTAAGACATTCACGATTCTACGCTTCATATTAACTTACCTCCTGTTATTATCCTCTATTTCTTCTTAATTGTAACAGTTTTCTTCAAGGTCATCTTTCCAACTTTAGCGCTTACAGTCACCTTACCTGCTTTCTTTGCTGTCAGTTTACCTTTCTTACTAATAGTCGCCAGTTTCTTACCCTTCTTATCCAGAGACCATGTAACCTTGCCAGAAATTCCTTTTACTTTCAAAGTAATAGACTTTTTAACTTTTACTGTGGAAGCTCCTTCAATGTCTCCAACATTAACTTTTACTGTTCTTGTGATACTCTTTCCGCCAACTGAAACTTTTACAAATACAGTTCCTGTTCCACCCTTCTTGCCTGTTATCTGACCTGTAGTTTTATTAACAGAAACAGCGCCTGTTGCACGGTAAGTAACGGAAGGATTCATGCTCTTAACAGCGGTTGGATAATTAACGGTGATACTTGCTTTGCCGCCTTTTTTCAAGGCAGCTGCGCTTGCTTTCGCTGTTACCCCTGTCAAATCCACATCAACCTTAACTAAGGTTTGATATTCCATAGCAAATTTATCATATTTTGCTGTTACTGTAGTAACGATCACTGCATATCCTAATTTATTACCAGTTATTCTTCCAGTTGCAGCGTCCACTGAAGCAACTGCCGCATTCTTTGACTCATATTTAACTTCCACAAAGTCTTTTATATTTGCCGGAACTGCACTCGTCAAAACGTCACTGGTTCCTTTTGGAGCTAACGTTATATCTTTGAATTTTGATTCATCAATTTTATCAAAAGGTTCCTGGTAACCATCTGGATATGCCAATTTACGAATTGCATTTCTAATTTTTCTAACCGCATTATCAACATCTTCTTGATTACCAACTTTTTCTGAATCTGCCACCGACTGTGTCAGAGCTGCCTTAGACTCCTGTGTCAGATAAGCATCTGTAAGTGCCTGATTAGCTTCTGTGACAATCTCTGTTAATGCTGACTTATTTAAAGGCTTCACTGTAAACTCAAATGTTACAGTTGCTGTCAATGTTCCAGACTTAGCAGTTCCTTTCAAACTTGCTTTCTGATCTTGCGCCCCACAGGTAACCTTACCATCATTACTGATTACTACCGGTGTCAATGATTCCCAAGTTACATCAACTTCATCAATTGATGCTGGCAGTGATAAGTTATAAGTCACCTCATCTTTGGACTTATTCTTTCCAAGTACTTTGTCTACTGTCATGGAAGCTTCCATACTCTTCTGGAATAACTCTGCAAAAACAGGATCTGATGATTGGATCTCCTGATCTGTCAACACTTTGTTATGGATCTTAAAGGAGGAAATTTTTCCTTTAAAATTCTTATCAGCACTCCAGCAGGATTTTCCAATAAAGCCAAGAACGCCATTTTCAGTACCTGGTTCAACAATATCTTTCATGATACTATAACCGGAATCTAATTCATCCCCGTTATCACCCTTAATCAAAATTCCATTCCAGTAAAGTTTTACCTTACCTTTATCAAATACCATATTTACCGTGTACCATTCATCTACTTTTGGCTGGATAGACGTACCAAATCTTTTCTCTGTAGCGCTGTCCTTTATTCCCGCTCTCAATGTCTTACCTTCAAAATTAGGAGACAGGAACATATAATTTGTGCCCGTTCCCTGTGGTTTGGATCCGAAGCAGTACAGCCATGCATTGTTCCCGCAGTTCGCTGTTTTCGCGAACTTAACCTCTACGGTAAACTCCTCTGGGTTATCCAAACTTTCCATGATACTGCTTGGGAGTTCTACATAACCTTTTGACTCGTCTCCTTCAAAGCTCGCATAATCAGCGCTGCCATTATCTCCAGAAACAAATTTTACACACTCTGGATCCTTAATAACAGCATCATTTCCATGACCAGTCTTATCGATCAGTTTACCGTCTACTGCATGGGTCAAATCATAGTCTGCAACCATATTAACATCAATACCCGTACTATCATTTACCTGAACCGTAGTGGTTCCTGTCTTTTCAACATCATCATACTTAGCCTTTGTGGTAATAGTAGTGCTTCCCGGTGCCACACCTGTAATCTTACCATTAGCGTCTACAGACGCAATAGCCGGATCCTCTGAAGTATATGTAATCTCTAAATTCTGAGCACTAACGCCAGCAGGAAGTGTCAACTGAATTTGTCTGCTGCGGCCCTGATACATGGTAAAGCTTTCGCTTACTTTCATTTCTCCCTGTTCAAAAAGCTCTTTTTCTGATCTAGTATCAAACAGTGCATATACCTGATCTGCAGTTAATGCCTGATTATAAACAGATACATCATCCACTAGACCTGGAAATAGCCCATCAGCTTCAAATGGATTTACTCCAAGGTGAATCTGTGCTGTGTCTCCATCCAACACTTTTTTAGATACTGTCACATTTTTAACTAATGTACCATTTTTATAAATCTTTACATCATTTTCATCCTGAGTTACCGTAAACATAAGCCATTGATCTTGCTCAATAGAAAAATGTGCTTCATCGGCACCTAACAATCCTCCACCCCATAAAATACCATTTCCTGTGCTGTTTCCCTCACTCCATTCGCCTGCAATTGCCATCCAGTCAGAACTATTTCCAAGAAACATAACTGGCATAAAGTTGCTCATATTCCTGGTCCGCTTCACCCACATAGAAACTGTATATTTGCTGCCAACATTTTTCTCTGGCAGCCTGAGACCAAACTTACCGTCAAGGTTCAGTGCGAAGTCCCCTTCTCCACCTCTTCCAGTAGCAAAATCTCCTTCTCCCACTGTACCGCCATAGCTTGAGAGACCTTTGTTGAAAACCTCAACTCCCTCTTTCAATGTCTTACTATTAAAATCATAAGTTGCCACCGGCGTAACATCTTCTGCCGCCCGTTCTGCTCCCGCTGCCTGTTCTGCCTTTACTGTAGCTGTATTTCCGGCAAACGCAGAAGTAACTACCAATGCACTGGCAAGCAGTCCGCTTACTATCTTTTTAAATCTCATGTTAATTTCTCCCTTCCATGTAGAAATTTGTTTCTTTTTCCGCACTTTCATTTATAAGTTATCGCTGAGTTCATAGTAATCTCAAATTCCGCCTTTAATCTGTCTGTTTAATCTTCATGGTCTTCTTATAACCTGTCTTGCTATTCAGCATTTTTTTCACTGCCTTATATCTGTCAGAGGAAACCTTAATGGTGGATTTCTTATTGATACCTGCAATGGCATTTTTGCCGATACTGGTTACATTATTGCCAATCGTAATTGTTTTTAATTTAGACTTCTTATTAAATGCCTTTGATGCAATTGCCTTTACATTAAAAGTATAACCGCCAATTTCCACTGAATCTGGAACCTGCACTGACTTGAGTTTATTGCCGCTGTAACCCAGTAATGTCACTGTACCATTGCTACCGTCTGTATTATACTCGTCTGTCTTGGTAATTTTATAATTCAGCTTATTAACTTTATGGGTACTATTCTTCTTCGGAAGCTCTTTTGCAGGATCAATATCCATATCCATTGAGGCATTGGACTGATAAACTGTAATATCCACTTTGCCTTCTGTTACAGTATTCTTCTTCGGATCTTTATATGATACCGTCAGTTTCTTCACTCCCGGCGTGGTGGTATCTATGGAAGCGGCATCTGTAGTAAACCCATTCTTAACAGACTCCGTTGTCCCGTCATCATACTTAAGCTTAATCCGGATATCATTATCATTAATTTTACTGCCTGTTTCATAGCCTCTGACTGTTTTCTGTATCGACAGTGACTCCACATCTTTTCCTGGAAGAACATTGAATGTACATTCTGCCGCCGTTGGCTCCTGGCTGACTGTCAGCGTTCCATTCTTGGACATCAGATAATATCCTGGATAAGCAACACTTTCAAAAGTAACCCCGTTTCCTGCAAATCCCTTCAAAGTACGAAACGTCATGTTATTAGAATCCTTGGTAATTCCTTCTGACGAACATGCTTTATCATTATTATGGTCGTGTGCCAATGTTACTTTATGGGAGCTATCTACGGTCAAATACATTCCAGGCTTATTGTAGGATTCAATGGTCACATATGCCTGATTGCTCTTGTCTGCTTTTCCTTCTTCAATTTCCCAAAGTGCATCTGCCTTGACAGCATTGCTGTTTGGCGTCACTGCAATATTAATATAAGGATATTTACTGCTGTCTATAGAATTATTAAAAGCCATATGTGCTAAAGGCTTATTATTGCTGTCCGTAATCTGACTGGTAATTCCAGTTAGCCCAGTAGACGTTTCCTGAACATACTGTATTGATCCATCCTCATTAAACTTCAGTTCTTCAATGCAAATGACACGGCGATATCCGCTTCCTCCCGGAAGAGATCCATTATGATAGATAAAATATGTATGGCCTTCAAAATCAAATACGGCTGGATGATTAGTATTAGAAGTGCCGGCAGGCTCCATTACCTTGCCTCCATAAGTCCAGGTATTATACGGTTTTGCAGAATTTTCCGGTGGCCCCAGCTTGTCAATCGTGGAATATCCCATTTCCTCACGCCAGTGCATCGCATAGAATAAATAGTATGGTCCATAATATTTACCGCTCTTATCTTGTCTGCGGTACAGATAAGGCGCCTCTGTAAAATCTACCATATCCTTTTCATTTGTGGTATCTGATGCAATCAGCTCTATCCTGCCTGCATCCTGCCACCAGATATCATCTTCCTGTTTAATCGTTCCATCGCTGTTCTGGTCTTTTACCTTGACTGACTCTCCGTCAATTTCCAGCTCACACATCCAGCAATTGGTATTTCCCCACATCATATAAATGTGATCTTTACCATTTTCATCTGTGTCAATCCATGCTGTGGGATCAATATCTTCCCAACCAAAGCTGCCTCTTCTTTGCTTGCCATTTACACCTGTATATTTGGAAGCATCTGTATCCGCTGGGCTAATTAATATTCCAACATCTTTAAATGGCCCCGTTGGACTATTAGAAACAGCCGCTCCTGTGGCTTTCCCTGTACCTGGCTTTTCTGCACAATACAAGAGATAATACATATCCTTATATTTAATGACCTGGCTTGCCCAGGCAGATACATTATCAGCCCAAGACACATCTGTCATCTCCATGGTGACCCCTTCATATTTCCATTCCTTTAAATCCTGCGTAGAATAGCAGAGATAGTTGGGCATCGTATACCCTCCGCCGCTTCCGGTAAAATCATGTCCTACATAAAGGTAAACGGTATCTCCATCTACAAGGATTGCCGGATCACCGGCATAGGTGACTTCTCCCTTCTCATTGAAGCCTGCAATAGGGTTCCCCTGTGTACTCTTTTCAAGTACAATTTCTTCCGGCTCTGCATTCGCTGCAGATACTGTCCCAGGCATCGGCGCAGCGATCCCTAATATCATAGAAAACGCCAAAATGCCAGACAGAAATTTCTTCTTCATATGCTCGCATCCCTTTCTTTGGTGTCAAACACCCTTATTTACAGTGTAAGCTTTTTTTCGAATTATTACTGTGCAAAATCTCTATTTTTACCAGCGCCTAATCCGATCCATCAGTTAATATCCTCTCTCCTTTCTCCTGAAATCTGCAGACGGTATTTTTATACCTTCTGCACAAAAGCATACGCCACGACTGTACTTCTATTATCTCATTTTACTGTAAAAAATCAATATAATAAATTCTTCTCTTGGTTAGTTTTTTTATGATCTTTCTACTATCTTCCAAATAATGTATAATTTTTTATGGTAAAGTATATTATTTTAAGATCAATAAAGATATTTAAGAAAATTTACATATCAGCAGAAAAAGCATAGGCACACCAATAAATTTTGTCATACCCCCGCGTCCTTCGAATCTTTTTTTGTGTGCCACTTGTGTGTAACGCACCTAAATTTATGTCTATTTTTGAACACTCAGAGACACTTTCTTTACTCCCATGCTAATTTGTATTCCAACACATGGTTCAACAATCTTCTTGGTTCAACATTAAATACAGAAAAAAGGAACCTTCTACAATCTAAAATGTAAAAGATTCCTTAAGTTAATGACATTGTGATTTTACTGATTTTCTTAGAACTTCCCAGCCTTCGCCGCTTCCTCGATGGAAACAGCCACTGCAACCGTAGCTCCTACCATTGGATTATTTCCCATTCCAATAAGTCCCATCATCTCTACATGAGCCGGAACAGAAGAAGAACCTGCGAACTGCGCGTCAGAATGCATACGTCCCATGGTATCTGTCATACCGTAGGAAGCAGGACCTGCCGCCATATTATCCGGATGAAGCGTACGTCCTGTACCGCCGCCGGATGCAACAGAGAAATATTTCTTGCCCTGCTCATTGCATTCTTTCTTATATGTACCTGCTACTGGATGCTGAAAACGTGTTGGGTTCGTGGAATTACCTGTAATGGACACACCAACATTTTCATGGTGCATAATTGCAACACCTTCCTGAACATCATCCGCACCATAACATTTTACAGTAGCACGAAGCCCATCAGAATAAGCTTTTTCATATTCTACATTTAATTTTGCTTCCTTATAGTCATATTTTGTCTCTACAAAAGTAAAGCCATTAATACGAGAAATAATCTGTGCAGCATCTTTGCCAAGACCATTCAAGATAACACGCAGAGGTTTCTGACGTACCTTATTTGCTTTCTCAGCAATACCGATAGCGCCTTCTGCTGCGGCAAAGGATTCATGTCCAGCCAAAAAGCAGAAACATTCTGTCTCTTCCTCCAACAACATTTTTCCAAGATTACCATGTCCAAGACCTACTTTTCTATGGTCTGCAACGGAACCTGGAATACAGAACGCCTGAAGCCCTTCTCCAATTGCTGCTGCTGCATCTGCTGCTCTTTTTGCACCCTTTTTAATTGCAATTGCTGCACCTACCGTATACGCCCAGCATGCATTTTCAAAACAGATTGGCTGGATCTTCTTTACTTGTTCGTATACATCAAGCCCAGCATCCTTTGTAATCTTCTCAGCTTCCTCAACGGAACCGATTCCATAACTGTTTAATACAGAATTGATCTGGTCAATTCTTCTTTCATATGATTCAAATAAAGCCATTGTATTCGTTCTCCTTTCCTTACTCTTCTCTTGGGTCAATGATCTTAGCTGCATCTGCTACGCGGCCATACTGTCCTTTTGCTTTTTCCCAAGCAGTATTTGGATCATCACCCTTTTTGATAAAGTCAGTCATTTTTCCAAGGCTTACGAACTGATAACCGATTACTTCATTGTCTTCATCCAATGCAATTCCAGTTACATATCCTTCTGCCATTTCCAGGTAACGAACACCTTTTTCCTTTGTGGCATACATGGTTCCAACCTGAGAACGAAGTCCTTTTCCTAAGTCTTCCAGACCAGCGCCTACTGCAAGTCCGTCGTCAGAGAATGCGCTCTGGGTACGTCCATATACAATCTGTAAGAACAACTCTCTCATAGCAGTATTAATTGCATCACAGACAAGGTCCGTATTCAGAGCTTCCAGAATTGTCTTGCCCTGTAAGATCTCTGCTGCCATAGCTGCGGAATGGGTCATTCCAGAACATCCAATGGTCTCAACCAAAGCTTCCTCAATTACACCATTTTTTACATTCAGGGAAAGCTTGCAGGCACCCTGCTGGGGAGCACACCAGCCAACACCATGTGTAAAACCAGAAATATCTTCAATCTTTTTGGAATGAACCCATTTTCCTTCTTCTGGAATTGGAGCGGGATCATGTTTTGCGCCCTTAGCTACAGGACACATGTTTTCGACTTCCTTAGTGTAAATCATTTTAAGACTCCTTTCAATATGTACAAATTTTATCATGTTAAAGACAGTAATGCATTTAACATATCTAACCATATTTAATCATATTTTGCTAAAATAGTCCAGCATTTTCCACATAATTTTTCTTCCATTGCAATGATTGTCTGCAGAACATGATTCAAGCTTATGGGATGCGTCGTTTCTATGTAATTCCCGGCCGCTTTCACTTTACAAATCTTCTCGTTTCAGTTCCCTCCAGAGAACTTCTGTTTCTTTTTGTGTACATAGCGCAATCCAATAACCGTTTTGTCTTTTCTGTACAAAATATCCCGGCTGGCTGCAGAAAATCCCCTGCATTTTTCCTGTATCCTGAATAGAAAATTCTGCCTCTCGCATAGAAAAATACATGCCCTGTCCAATCATCTTAATAAAGCTTTCCTTCAATGTCCAAAGTCGGAAAAATCGTTCCCTTGCCTGTTCTTCCCCTGAGTTCCCCATTATGTAAGCTGTCTCTGCCTCTGTACAGCATCTTCTCATCACCGTTTCCTTTATAAGATGGACTCTTTCTGCATCAACGCCGGTTTCCAAATCTGACATTGCACAGACTACCAGCCCCGATGTATTACTGATATTATAATATATTTTTTCTTCCCCTGCCCAAAAAGGTTTTCCGTGTGTTCCCTTCTTTACATATGCCAGATCAAACTTTATGCCAAACTTGGTTTTAAATCCAAGTGCAAGCATTTTATCAGCAATCTCCCGCTGATATTTCTTGTAATCCCCTGCCGTCATTTCTCCTCTGGGGCAAAATGTATAATAAACCACTGTTTGATGTTTCACGGCTGCTTCCTCTCATTTTTCATTCTTTTCTGGTTACTGCCAAAATATATAATTTTCTACTCCTGTCCAGGCAAGAATCGCTGTAAGGTACACCAGTGCGCCCACTGTCATAAAGATTGGCATCTCAAAGAAGATTCCAGCGGCTGTTCCTATCATAAGTTCCAATACATGCGTCCACACTGGAGCGTGATACAGACAGACCGCAATCGCAGATTCCAGGATTAAAACTGCAAATACCAACAGCAGAGACAGCCGGAACGCCAACACGCCTGACAGAACAGCGGCAAAAAACACGATAAAAAATACAGCCGTCATGCGATAAAAATTCCTTCTCCTCCTCCGCTCCTGTTCCTGATACCGCAAAATTTCTTTACGGTTCTCACTTCTCTTAAACTCAGCGATTTCTACAAATTCCAAATCATCAATTTCAGCAGATTCTTCCTTCATCCTATGTTCCTCCATCACTTAATCTAAAAAATTCTGCTTCTGCAGTACAATTCCCTAATAAGAGAAAAGCACCCTTCCACACACAGTGAAAAGGCGCTCTTCCAATCAGCCAAAGAAGGGACTCGAACCCTCGACCTACGCATTACGAATGCGACGCGCTACCAACTGCGCCACTTTGGCATGAATCCAAGAATATTTGTAAATCCTTGTCTATTATATCTATTTTGGGATCAATTTGCAAGTCTTTTTTGAGAATTTATTTATTCAATTTTTAGCGAGTGATTGTATGATATAAAATTCCTCTATTGACATTTTCCAATTTGCATATATAATATATTTTGTTTATTATTATTAAACCAAAAAATCATTATTAGTTTTATTTAACGAATACTATACTTAAAGTTTACATAAGTCAGCTGCCCCGCGGTATCTGCTAAATATCAGCAGAAACACGGCTGTGCTGCTTATGCTCTGCAGGAAAAGGAGGATTGTCATGGATATCGGACACCGGATGAAAGAACTGCGCATTCAATACGGGCTGACGCAGCAGGAACTGGCTGACCGAAGCGAGCTTTCCAAGGGCTTTATTTCCCAGTTAGAACGAAATCTCACTTCCCCTTCTGTTGGAACACTTCTGGACATTATTCAATGCCTGGGCACTACGCCTGCGGAATTTTTTACTGACAGGGAGCCAGAGCAGCTTGTGTTCCAGCAGGAAGACTACTTTATTAAGGAGAAAGAAGATCTCCGACATCAAATCAAGTGGCTTATTCCCAATGCACAGAAAAATGCCATGGAACCAGTGCTTATGACACTTGCCCCCCACGGCAGCTCCGAGGTCCAGCTTCCCCACGAGGCAGAAGAATTCGGCTATGTATTAAAGGGCAGCATAAAATTGTACTATGGCCCCCGTTCTTTTACGGTAAAACAAGGCGAATCTTTTTATTTTAAGGCAGAAAAAAAACATTCAATAGAAAATTGCAGCGGCAGGGAGGCGGTACTACTATGGGTTTCCACTCCCCCAAGCTTTTAGGAGGGAATACATGAGCAAGAAACTCATTGATTTAACGCATATTTCAAAATCTTTCGACGGACAGATGATTTTAGATGATTTAAATCTATATATACGTGAAAATGAATTTCTCACACTTTTAGGCCCTTCCGGCTGCGGCAAAACCACCACGCTGCGGATTATCGGAGGATTTGAAACTCCTGACCAGGGCAGTGTAATGTTCGATGGCAGAGATATTACAAATCTCCCGCCCAATCAAAGACAATTAAATACCGTATTTCAAAAATATGCACTGTTCCCTCATATGTCCATTGCTGAAAACATTGCTTTTGGTTTAAAAATACGTAAAAAAAGCAAAACTTATATTGACGATAAAATCAAATATGCCCTGAGACTGGTAAATTTGGAAGGATTTGAAAAAAGAAGCATAGAATCCTTAAGCGGAGGACAGCAGCAGCGGATTGCCATTGCCCGCGCCATTGTCAATGAACCGAAGGTACTGCTTTTGGATGAACCTCTCGGCGCACTGGATTTAAAACTGCGCCAGGATATGCAGTACGAGCTGATCCGCCTGAAAAATGAATTAGGCATTACGTTTGTATATGTAACCCATGATCAGGAAGAAGCGTTGACGATGTCTGACACCATCGTAGTGATGAATCAGGGATATATCCAGCAGATAGGCACTCCCCAGGATATTTATAACGAGCCCGTAAACGCCTTTGTCGCTGACTTTATCGGTGAAAGCAATATTATCAACGGTTTGATGCTGAAAGACCGTCTGGTTCAGATACTGGACGTAAAATTTTCCTGTGTGGACGAAGGGTTTGGCTGCAATGTCCCGGTGGACGTGGTCATCCGCCCGGAAGACGTAGAACTGGTTTCTCCAGAACAGGGAATGCTGGAAGGCCATGTAGTGTCCCTGATTTTTAAAGGCGTACATTGGGAAACAGAGGTATTGTCCAACGGCTTTGAGTGGCTGGTGCATACCACACAGATGCACCCTGTGGGAGCCCATGTAGGCATCAGAGTTGACCCTTTTAATATTCAGATTATGAACAAACCTGAATCCAATGATGAAAAGGCGGTGGAATCTCATGCGTAACTTAAAACGGCAGCTTCTCGCCGGTCCCTATATTTTATGGATGGCAGGTTTCATCCTGCTTCCTGTGCTGATGATCTTATACTATGCGTTTACCGCCACTGGAGGAAACTTTACCTTTTTAAATGTTTCCTCTATTACTTTTTCTGTACATTTAAAAGCCCTAGTACTGTCCTTAAAGCTTGGCCTGATCTGTACCGTCATCTGCCTTGCGCTGTCCTATCCTCTAGCCATGATCCTAAACAGCATGAAGGCAAAAAGCCAGGGATTTATTGTATTTATATTTATCCTGCCTATGTGGATGAATTTCATGCTGCGGATTCTTGCCTGGAGAATGCTCCTGTCCAACAACGGCATCATTAATTCCCTGCTTGGAACCTTCGGGCTTCCAGGAATTGATATTTTAAACACTCCCACCGCCGTAGTATTCTGCATGGTATATGATTTTCTTCCCTTTATGATCCTTCCCATCTACAATGCGATGTCCAGGATTCAGCCGGATATCATTGAAGCTGCAAGAGATCTGGGGGCAGGCAGCCTTATTATCTTCTTTAAAATTATTGTCCCGCTCACCATGTCAGGAGTTGTCAGCGGCATTATTATGGTCTTTGTCCCTGCACTGACTTCTTTTGCCGTTTCAGACCTGCTGGGAGGGGGCAAAGTGCTTCTGATAGGAAATGTCATAGAGCAGGCATTTATGCAGGAGTATAATTGGAACCTGGGTTCCGGGCTTTCTTTTGTATTGATGATTTTTGTGATTGCCAGTATGGCTCTGATGAATTCCCGCGGAGACGAAAACGGTACTGGCGTATGGTAAGCCTTGAAAACATGAAGAATTTTACGAAAAGGAGAAAATACAAATGCTGCGAAAATCTGCCCAGCGGATCTATTTGTTTCTTATTTTTTTATTCTTATACCTGCCCATCGTGGTGTTAATTGTGCTTTCCTTTAACAATTCAAAGTCTAAGGTTCTCTGGGGAGGCTTTACCCTGGACTGGTATAAAAAACTATTTTCCAACAGCGCTATTATGGAAGCTTTTTCTACTACTGTTTTTATTTCCCTAGCTTCAGCAGTAATTGCCACTTTACTTGGCACTCTGGCTGCCCTGGGCATTGACGCCATGAAAAAACGCGGGCAGGCAGTCATGCTGGGCGCCACAAATATTCCTCTGCTGAATGCAGATATAGTCACCGGCATATCCATGATGCTGCTATTTGTGCGCTTCACCCGCCTTGGCATAAGCACAGTATTAATTGCACACATTACCTTCAATATCCCTTACGTCATTTTAAATGTACTGCCAAAACTAAAACAGAGCAGTCGTACAGCTTACGAAGCGGCGCTGGATTTAGGCGCAGCTCCTCTGTACGCATTCCGAAAAATCATCTGGCCTCAGATACTTCCCGGCGTACTTTCCGGGTTCCTCATGGCAATGACCATGTCGCTGGACGATTTTTCTGTCACCTATTTTACCAAAGGGGCCGGCATCAATACCCTGTCTACTATGATATACACTGAAATGCGCAAGGGCATCCGGCCGGAAATGTATGCTTTGTCTACGCTCCTGTTTTTGATCGCGCTGATACTTCTGCTATTTATGAATTTTGGCCCTACTGCAAGAAAGGAGGCCCGCCCATGAAAAAAAAACTGCTGCTTTTATTGACATTTTTTTCGTTCCTGCTTGCCGGGTGCGGCAGAACAGATTCTCCCAATACTCTGACAGTTTTAAATTATGGGAAATATATAGAACCGAAAGTTCTTGAACTGTTTGAGGAGGAAACTGGCATAAAGGTGGAATATGAGGAATACATTACTCCTGAAAATATGTACACGAAATACAAAGCAGGAGCCATTGACTACGATTTGATCTGCACCTCTGACTATATGATTGAAAAACTAATTCTGGAAGATGAAGTTTCAGAGATGAATTTTAAAAACATTCCTCTCGTTAAAAACTTGGATTCCTCTTATTTTGAGTTTTCAAAATCTTTTGACCCGGAAAATAAATATACGCTTCCCTATTTCTTTGGCACAGTAGGGATTCTATATAACAGAGAACTAGTAGACGAATCAAAGATAAATTCCTGGGACATTTTGTGGGATGAACGGTATTCTGGACAAATTATTATGGCAGATTCCGTCCGCGATTCTTTTATGGTAGCGCAAAAACGCTTGGGCTATTCGCTAAACACTACAGAAGAGAAAGAACTGAGGAACGCCCAGGAACTCCTGATCCAGCAAAAACCTCTAGTCTATTCCTACCTTGTTGATGAGGCGCAGGATGAAATGATTGCAGAAAATGCCGCCATGGCAGTGGTTTATTCTGGCGAGGCGGGTCTTGCCCTGGAATATAATGAAAAACTTGCATTCTCCGTACCCAAAGAAGGTTCCAATATGTGGATTGATTCCTGGTTTATTCCAAAAAGAGCCAAACATACAGAAAATGCTGAAAAGTTCCTGAATTTTCTATGCCGGAAAGATATTGCCATGATGAATTTCGATTACGTTTATTATGCAACTCCAAATACTCAGGTAAAAGAAGCTTTGGATCCAGAACTTCAGGAGAACTCCACAATCTTCCCCCCAAAAGAAATATTGGAAAACTGTGAAGTATTTAAATCTCTGGATGATGCATCCACCATGAAATACAACCTTTACTGGAAAGAAATTAAGTCTGCTGACTGAATACAGCAAGGCAAAAATATCGGTGAATTATGTGCCTGATATTTTTGCCTTGCGTATGTTCCGCTCTTTCTAACATACGCAAGACAAAATACGCAAAACTCATATTTACGTAAAACCGCTTGCATTATTCTGATTACCATGATACATTATAAGTCCCACAGTACTTCTGCGGGACCCTCCCATTGCCAGCACAGCACAGGAGGCATTTATGACTTATGAATCTTTTAAACAGCAATTAGCGGATCAGCTCAGAACATTTTTTTCTGCAGATACCCACATCTCCATTCAGCAATTTCCACATAATAATCATCTGGTCTTAGACGGGCTTACAATTTTAGAGCCTGGAATCAATATTTCCCCTACCATTTATCTGAATCAATACTTTGAACAATTCCGTAATGGCACAAAGCTGTCTGACATTCAACAGCAGATCCTTCAATATTATCATCGGCACTGTCCTCTGAACAGTATTGATACTGATTTTTTTACCTGCTTTGACCAGGTAAGCCCGCGCATTGTATACAAACTGATCCATTTTGAAAAAAACAGGGAACTTCTCAGAGAAATTCCCCATATTCCTTATCTGGATCTTGCCATAGTATTTTACTGCCTGGTACCGGAAGCGCCTTATGAAAACGCATCTATCCTTATCTACAACAATCACCTTGCCTATTGGAATATATCCAAAGATACCCTAATGGAACTTGCCAGGAAAAACACACAGATACTGCTGCCCTGGCGCTGCAGTCCCCTGGCGGAACTAATTCGTCCTGCACTTGAACTACTTCCGGAACAGGAACAAGCATCCACCTATGAAATCCTGGAAGAAGAAACTGTTCCCATGTATGTCCTCACCAACAGCCAGCAGTACTTCGGCGCCGCCTGCATACTCTATTCTAACGCCCTATATGATATTTCCCGCAGCCTCCAGGACGATTTATACATCCTTCCCAGCAGTATTCATGAAGTCATTCTAATCCCTGCTTCCATGGCGGAACATCCCACAGAACTTGCCAGCATTGTCCAGGAAGTCAATATTACGGAAGTAGCTCCAGATGAAATCCTCTCAGATTCTGTTTACTATTATCAGCAGGAATCTGATCAGGTTACCTCTGCTGAATCCTAAATGGCTTTTTTGTACACGGATCAGCCTGCCAGTTCCAGATACAGCTTTTCATATTTTGCAGCCGAATTCTGCCAGGAATGATCCGTTTTCATACAGCGTTTCATCATCATTTTCCAATCTTTAGAATGATTCTGGAACACGTCATACGCATAACGGATAATTTGAAGCATTTCTTTCGCATCATAATTAGCAAAACTAAATCCTGTTCCTGTCTGCCAGATCTCATTATATGCTTCCACTGTATCTTTCAGTCCCCCAGTTTCCCTGACAATGGGTATCGTACCATAACGCATGCTGATAAGCTGGCTGAGGCCGCAGGGTTCAAACTGGGAGGGCATTAAAAAGGCATCCGCTCCTCCATATATCATATGGGCACGCTCCTCGCTGTAGCCAATAGTAGCTGAGAGCTGCTCTGGGTACTTATCCTGAAAATAACGGAAGGAATTTTCAAAACGCTCTTCTCCTGTCCCCAGAACTGCCACCTGAACATTCATGGTTGTAAGCATTTCCTCCATAACATAGTTTACCAGATCAAACCCCTTCTGCTCAGTGAGACGGGATACCATTCCAATTAGCATGACTCCCTTATCCGGCTTTAATCCAAGTTCTTTCTGCAGCATTTCCTTATTTTTCTTCTTCTGAGCGATATTTCTCAGTCCAAATGGCGCTGCAAGCACAGGATCTTTCATAGCATTATATTCTTCATAATCAATGCCATTGACGATACCGGATAATTTGCCAGATACTTCCCGCATAACTCCTTCCAGACCTTCCCCGCCTTCTGGATATTTTATCTCTTTTGCATAAGTTTCACTCACTGTAGTCACTCGGTCTGCATATAATATACCAGCCTTTAAAAAATTGGTTTCTTTGTAAGCTTCCATGGCCTTATATCTGCAGTCTGCCGGCAGATCCCGGCAGTTTTCAATATCGTCAATGCGCCATCTGCCCTGGAATTTCTGATTATGAATCGTCATAACCGTTCTGGTATCCTTGAAAAATGGATCGTTTCCATAAAATTCTTTTAAAAATACAGGGATTAACGCTGCCTGCCAGTCATGACAATGGATAATATCCGGGCAAAAATTAATATGCGGCAGGCTTGCCAATACTGCTCGGGAATAAAATGCAAATTTATTTACATCTTCAAAAATCTGATTGTAGGGATTGTCCCCTGCAAAATAATATTCATTGTCGATAAAGTAATAAGTAATTCCCTCCGCCTTCACCTTATCAATTCCTATGTACTCTCTCCCTCTCGGCATATCCGCATAAAATTCTGTGACATGTGACATGTTCGTTTTATCCTTCTCCTGAATGCACAAATATTTCGGTAAAATCACCCGCACATCAAATTTTTTGCTGTCTAAATATTTCGGCAGTGCGCCTACCACATCTGCCAGACCTCCTGTCTTAATAAAGGGATTCCCTTCGGATGCTGCAAAGAGTATTTTTTTCATTGTGAAAACCTCCAAATTTTATTCCTGAGAGGGTGAATGATCCTGCTGGTTGATATTTCACTCTCTTAACTTATATTCTAACCGAATTTTGTCAGCAATTAAAGCTATAAATTCAGAATTTGTCGGTTTTCCTTTTCCATTATGGATGGTATATCCAAATAATTCATCGATGGTATCCATTTTTCCTCTGCTCCATGCAACTTCTATCGCATGACGAATCGCACGTTCCACCCGGCTTGGCGTTGTCTGGTACTTCTTGGCTATTCCAGGATAGAGAATCTTGGTTATGGAATTCAGCATTTCCATATCTGTCACTGACATAACAATTGCTTCCCTGAGATACTGATAACCTTTGATATGCGCTGGAACACCGATTTCATGAATAATGTTTGTCACATCATTTTCCAAATTACGCTCTTCCAGTTCTTCTTTTTTCTCATAAGCATTTACCTTGCGCACTTCTGTAGCTTTGTGCATCACCAAATTTCTCACATGCTTAATCCGATTAATTACCACATCATTATCAAAAGGTTTCATAATATAATAATCTGCCCCCAAAGAAAAGGCATCTTCTGTAATTTTTTCCTGTCCAATGGCTGTAATCATGATAAACGCCGGATGTTTTTTGATATTTTTGTCATTTTTCACTTTGTCCATCACTGTCAATCCATCCAGTTTTGGCATAACAATATCCAATAATACAACATCTGGTTCCTGTGCTTTTATCATTTCATACGCTTCTTCTCCATCTTTTGCCGTTCCAACTACCTGAAGTTCCTCGTCGCTCTTCACAATTTCTCCTAAGGTCTGCAACATTCTCTCATTATCGTCTGCAATCGCTACATTTAATTTTTCCACGCTAACATCCTCCTGCTGTTTTTTCTGGTATTCCCTCTAAAAAAGGCATTTCAAAAATAATCCCCAGGTACCAAGCTCCCGGCATTTCCATGTCATTCGACATTATAACATATTTGAAAAACCCTTCAATAAAAAGATTTCTCTGAGTTTCGACATGAGATAATTACCCTTCGAATATTTTCACGAAATCTGTCAAGTGCCGCACTCGTTTTTCATCTCAACCCTATTATACTTATTGTATAATTGTATTATATGTCGAATTATGTCGTAACTGGAGAAATTTTTGGCGATAAATTTTTACGTCCAGCTTCGTTCAAATTTCTTTTCATTTAGGAAAATCGCTAGAAAGCAGGAGGAAATTCAGGACTATTAATTCCTATCTATTTTAAAGTTTTCAATCAAAAAAGAATCCCGCCGCAGAATGAAATTTGATATCTTCATTCTGCGGCGGAATTCTTTTTGATAAGCTGCTTTTCCCATAAAAATACAAAATATAATTCAACATCGGTCTTTGGTATTTTATATTCATATTTAATGCAGCATCTGTGTCAGCTCATTTTTCGACTTATCCGTATATTTCACAATTGCAGTCTTTATCGCTGCATCATTGTCCGGTTCATATTCTGCCTCTACTAACCTCACCCATACTAAATTTTTCCATTCCCACGATAAATTATGATTCTCAGGCACTTTCACCCATATTCGCCAGCTTCGCCGCCTGGTCGGCTGCACAGAGCAAACACAGCCCACAAAATATGCTCGAAGCAAATGCCGCTATGCCCAAACAGGCTGTGTACAAACGCCTCTTTGCAAAAGGCTCAGAACAAACGCAGCGATACCATTCAGCCCCGCCAGCATGCACCAGAAAAATCCGACTGAAACGCCAAGATTCCTACAAAATATGCACTGCATAAAATAACCTCACACTTTTCTTGTTACGTTGAATTTGTGGTTCTTATCATCAATTTCATAAATCAGATGCTGAAACATCGTGGCACTTAAAATCAACTGAAAAGGAACATCTCTCAAATCTTTACAAGCTACAATATGGGTGTTGGGAAATATTAAATCACCTATTATTATCTCCTGCAACTGATATAAATTTCCTTTTGTTGTTCCGCCAAATCCCCCAAATGAAATACCCCTTTTCAAAATTCTTCCACCTAACAACTCAAGGATATCTTCATCTGCTGTCCAAATGGGAAAAAACGCCCCTGTATCTAACAATGCTTCAAAATTATGCCATGACTTCAGCTCAACAATCGGTCTCTGATATTTCGCATTCATATTTAATATAAACTGTTTCATCCAAAATACCCCACTGCTCCCAGTTGAAAAACATTATCTGGCGTTGTATATCTTCCCAAAATCTCTCCATTTGTCTGGATTTGCATTCGGGTCAGTTCGCTTTTCGACTTATTTGTATACTTTACAACCGCAGACTTTATGGTTGCATCATTATCTGGCTCATATTCCACTTCTACCAGTCCAACCCACTGGTCGGGATACTTCTCCTGAATCTGTTCCCATGTTAATCTTTCATTCATACAAAACACCTCTGCTCTCCATTTCTTTCCAATATGTTTAAAAATTTC
>CATNCF010000036.1 GCA_950097145.1 uncultured Lachnospiraceae bacterium | reverse complement strand
AAGACCATCATCTGGTCCCGCTTCTTATCTATCTTTTTTGTCATCATAAAAAACACCGCCTCTCTGATATCTTCCATTATATCAGAGAGGCGGTCATAAATATAGTACTTTGTCTACAGTCTGAAAACTCCAGATTTTAATAATCTGGAGTTTTATACAATAAATGTAGAGCAGAGCCTGCAATGCGCTTTTTAAGTTTTTCGTTCTCATTGACATATTAGCTGCATCTCCTTCTACATTTTTATGAAAAATATTAGAATAAACGATTTTTTTTCATTGCATATATTACCAAAAGATGTTATTGTTAGGCTGTGGAACTATAATTAGTTAAAATTTGTCAGAAAGGAAAAGAGAGAAATGAAAAAAGTAATGGCGTTATTGCTTACATTATGCCTGACTTTTCAAGTCTGGACCGGCAATGCCATGTTGGTTCACGGTGCGTCCTTACAAGAGCAGCCTGCTGTTTTAGAACAGAGGACAGAAAGTGATGCAGATGTGGAAAAAGCAGAAGCAGACATTGCAGACGCCCCGGAACTCTCAGAACAAGTGGAAGAACCGGGGGAAGCAGAAGACACGAAGGCTGAAGGAAAAACAGAGGATATACAGTTCCAGCAAATAGAAGAAGGGCAGCCTAGTGAACAAACAGAACATCCTGGAGATCAGGAAGAAGTGAATGGGGATGAAGCTCCTCCGAAGGTTACAGTACCAGAAGAGATAAGTGTTCTTGAAGTTGAAATTACTTCATCAGTACTTCCGGTTCAAGGAAAGGTAAAAGTACAAGTCAGCGCTGGCAGTGAAGAGACGGTACAGACACAGGAACTGGATTTTACGGATGGCATGTTCAAGACAGCCAGGTTCAATCTTTCACCAGGAAACTATACGGTCCGCATTCAGGCGGCTAAGTTTGCAGAATACAGCCAGTCTGTGCAAATGGAAGAGGGCTATATTAAGAAAATAAGGGTTTGTACCGCTGAAACTGCCTTGGAAGGCAAGGCGGCGCGGGGATGGTTCCGCTCCGGGGATGTAAATCTGGATGGAGTCATTGATAAGAAAGATGTTGATGCAGTTTTGAGTGCAATCCGCAATCAGCCAGATAGCGCGGAATGTGATGTAAATGGAGACGGCAAGACAGATATCGCTGATTTGCAGTGCGTTGTCCAGAGTATGGAAGAAGCTGCAAAAGAATCTGCCATTGAACGACAGAAAATGATTCCATTCAGTGATCTTCAGGCGACAGACGGCACCAAGACAGAAGGGATGGAAGCATTTTTAAACCATCAGGGAAGCCTTGGGTTGGTACCTGCAGACTCTGAAAAAGAAATTTCTCAGGATAATCCTGTGTCATTAGCGTATACATTGGCAGGAGATACAGAAAATAATGATTTGATCCCACAGATGCAGGGAATGACAATTTGCGCTCCGTCACAGGCGCAGCAGGGAGACGAAGTCTCCAGTGAGATTACAGACGGTGAGGTGACAGTTGTCTATGTGGATGAAAATGGTCAGGAACAGACCATGTCAGTTTCTCTGGCAGCGGCAGCACAGGCTTCCGCGGCTAATTACCGCATGGCAAGGGCAGCAGCATCTGTACAGACAGAGCCAGATGGTTCCCTGGTATTGGATTTTGGAACGCAGATTGCAGTAAAACGCGTGCTGATCAAAATTACTGGAACCAAAAAAACAGAGCCTTTGGTAAACATTGCCAAGGTGGAGTTTGTCAATAATATGGAAGAAAGAATTCCAGCTCCGCAGCTTGACATTCCAGAAATAAAGGATGTGGAACCAGGAGATAAAACATTGTCAGTAACCTGGACTCCTCAGAATAATGTAACTGGATATGAAGTATATGTATCCGGTCCTGTCAAAGGCGGAGAGACTGAGACCCAGACCGTACGGGTATCCAATGCACAGCATATGATTACCAGTATTTTAGATAAGGACTTAATTTATAATGGCAAATATACCATAAAGGTACGTTCCGTCAATGGAGCCTGGAGCAGTCCCTGGTCCCAAGAAAGAACAGGGGTAGTGAAGCCTCAGAGCAAACCTGACGCGCCTGATTATGTAAAGGCAACAGGAGGATTCTGCTCTATTTCAGTATCCTGGAAGGATATGGAGGATTCTGACGGCTACATGGTATATTATAAGAAAGCAAAAGAAGCTGATACAGAATTCCGACCAGTCGTGGAAGGGTTTACGGAGACGCCGGAAGGAACCGGAATGATCCCGACAAACAGTTATGTGATTATGTCCCTGGAGTCAGGCGTTGAGTATGAAGTCTATGTAAAGGGATGGAATGAAATGGGATGGGGAGCCGCTTCCCTGCACCATGTAGCGGCGGCAAAAGGCGTTGCGCCTAAGCTTCCTGGCTATCGGCTGATTAATACTTCGAATGGTACCGGCAAGGTGACAAACCATATTACAGCCGCAGTTTATGGCGGACATGGCGGCGCTCATATGGAAAGCAGTCCTCTTGATACAGAAGGAAAGACAGCATGGGGACTGGTGGATGATGATTATAGTTCCTACTGGACAAAGGAAGACTGGGATGACGGTGTGTCTTATCCTGCAAATGACAGAGGAATGACCATCACTTTAGATAAGAATTACCAGATGAGTTACATTACTTATACAGCAGCGAATCAGCAGGCGGCGATGAGCCAGGTAAGAGTGGGTTATTGGACAGCAGAAGATCCCAATACAGAAAAGACAGTTCCGGCACGTCTGGTTGCAAGAACGGATGAATTTGATAATCCATATTATATTGTAAAACTGGACAGCGCGATTACTGCCAATAAGGTTCATCTTTCTTTTGGAACAGGATATCAGAGAATTAACATGATGGTGGGAGAGATTCATTTCCACGAGTATGATTCTTTGGAAGATGATATTATGGCATTATATACAGATGAGATGCATATTACCTTAAGGACAGATGTAACGGAAGCAGTATTAAATGATTTGGAAGCGCGCTTAGGTGCAGTGGATGAAGCAAGTGGAGAAAAGCATCTGCTTTACGAAGAGCTTACATTGGAATTAAAGAATGCAAGAGATATTCTGAACGCTAAACTGGATCCGGCATATGAAGTGGAGAACCAGATTACAGGTCAAAAAGACAGGCATCTTGGATTCGGCGGGCTGAATTCGTGGCAGCCTGTTGGTAAGACAGCACGTGCCGGAGAAAAACTGCTGGTTTATGTAGGGCATAATTCCAAGAAATGGGGAGATGCTGCAAATCTCCAGATCGTATTTACACAGAACCATGCAGAGGCAAGTTTCGTTGCCAGCGCCCAGAACCTGAAGGTGGGACGGAACGAAATTACAGTTCCAAGCCTTAGCACAGGTACGGTTGAACACGGCGGTCAGGTTTATGTAAGCTATACTGGAAACAGCGCATCAGATAAATATGCTGTCCGTATCAACGGCGGCAGCGATATTCCAGTGCTCAGCGTCTATGGAAAGACTGGGGAACAGCGTACAGCGGCAATCCAGGCGTATGTGACAGAACTTGAAGAATATGTGAAGACTCTGGAAGCAGAGCATGAAAAACAGCATACAGGAAAAACGAATGTAGATTATGCATATGATCAGACAAACTGCATCCTCAATACGACGGATATCATGATGCGTGAAATGATGTATTCTGTTCCGGCAACTCAAGTATGGGCAGGAATTAAGAATGCAGAAGATAAAACAACGAAGCTTGACAATGCGCTGAAAGGTATGGAACAGGCTATGACTTTGTTCTATCAGCATAAGGGATTAAGTGATGAAGCAGGAACGGACAGAGGCAATAATGCTCTGCCATCACAGCATCTGAACATTCGGTATATGAGAATGTTTGCAGGAGCATTCATGTATGCAGCCGGCAACCATATCGGAATTGAATGGGGCTCTACCCCTCTGGCCAGCGCTCCAAACGACATGTCAGGATTTGGATGGGGCATCGGTCATGAAATTGGCCATAACATTAATCAGGGCAGCTATGCAGTTGCAGAAGTTACAAATAATTACTTTGCGCAGCTTCTGACAGGTACGAGACGCTTTACCCAGGAAAATGTATATAAGAAGGTAACTTCCGGTTCTATCGGTCGCGCCTCTAATGTATTTACACAGCTTGCATTGTACTGGCAGCTTCATCTTGCCTTTGATGATAACAAAGATGACCAGCATATCTATGATAATTATGAAGATCAGTTTAACAACCTGTTCTTTGCAAGAGTAGATACCTATTCCAGAAATCCTGCTAAAGCGCCTCAGGAAGGACTGACTCTGGATGGCGGAACAGATCAAAATCTGATGCGCCTGGCATGCGCGGCGGCAGAAAAAAATATTCTTCCATTTTTTGAACGGTGGGGCATGGTTCCGGATGAGGCAACCATTGCATACGCCGGCAAGTATGGAGAGCCAGATACAAAAGCGCTTTACTATATCACAAATGAAGCACGGGATTATCGTATGGATCATCCCGAGAAGGATGGAGAAACGATTCTGGGTAAGGATGTCGTGACAGCGGCAGCATCAGCAAAGTCTAATCAGGTAGAAATTAATATCAGCACCAGCCAGAAGAAAGAATTGATTCTGGGTTACGAGATTAGCCGCAGTATGACGGCCAATGGACAAAAGGAGACAGAAGTAGTTGGTTTTGTGCCCATTGATACAGCAGAATCTACTATTTATGTGGATACCGTTTCCACGATTAACAATAGGGTAATGGAATATGAAGTGCGTGCCGTAGATCAGTATATGAACTACTCAAATCCGGCAGACGCAGGCTCAGCAAAAATCCAGACAGACGGTGCGCTGGATAAAACAGAGTGGACTGTTGAGACCAATATGGTTTCCCAGGATGATAAGATCATTGACACTTCTGAGGATGACCCAGACAGCGGCTATGACACTAAGCCGGGAAATGTTACTGCAAAGAAAGAACACAGCATTGATCGTGTTCTGGATAACGACAGAACCCAGGCAGGCACTTATACTGGAACCAGCAGCGGAACTGCAGTGATTACTGTGGATATGCGCAACACAAAGCAGGTGACATCACTGAAATATCAGGGAAGCCCGCTTGAGAAAGTGACCGTTGAAATCAGTGAAGATGGAAATACCTGGACAAAAGTAAAGACAGATGATACCAGCCTAACAGCAGCAGCAGAAGAAGAGCAGACAATCTGGTTTGACTCCGTGAAGGAGGAAGCAAGAGACAGCTTTATTGGAACTTATGACGCCAGATATGTAAGGCTGACCATTTCACAGACAGGTGAGATTGTCATCAGGGAGATAGAATTGTGTGGTCCTTCTGGAGATAATCTGGAATTTATGGAGTCGGCAGACGGCGGAAATGCCATCGGCGTATTGTCGGCAGATTACCAGTATGGAGATAAACCAGAAGACGTCATTAAGAAAGGCTCTCTGATATTTACCGGAACCTATCGCGGAAACTGGGCATATAACGTGGTTGTCCTTTATGATTCTGAGGGAAATGTAATAGGAGAAAAGGATGGAAACGTTCAGGCCGGCCAGGTGATTTTTGCAGAATTGCCTGAAAAAGGAAATGAAGGCGAGACTACAGAAGGAACATGGGTTTATTATGTGGAACCAGGACAGTGGAATGAAGATGCCCTGAAAGGCATCAAAGTCCGAGGAGAATTGTTCCGTGTGGATGACGCCAAGACGCTTGAGGGAGAAAGGATTGTCAGTGATACAAAGTTAATTACTGTTCCAGATACCCTTCCCTCTATTTCAGTAAAAGGCAATGAAAATAAGTGATGGTACAAGGAGAGGTTAAAATGAAAAATTGGATAAAAATAATATTGGTGTCATTTTTCCTTTTCACCATAGTTCCACTGACTGCGCAAGCAGCAGATAATAATTTGACAGTAAAGGAAAATGACGTCACCGTTTCCGTAAATCTTCCGGAGGGAAAATCAGGTGTGATTACATCTCTGCGGATGCAGCTTAGTGTTTCTATAAGCAGCGGGACTATGAATGCACCTAAGTTTACATTTGACAGTTCTGTAAACAGTGAGATCAAGGATGCAGCCGTAATTCCCCAAAAGGATGGAACTTATCTGGTGGATTTGATTTTATCCGGCAAGAAAGACAAAAATATTTTTGGAGGCAGTGAAACTGCAAAGATTGGAGTCTTGTCGGTTGCCCCTACCAGTGATGAATACACCATTAAAGTTGAATCAGCGGGAGAGCTGGATGATAATGGAAAACCTATGGTAAAATATATGGACGCCAATGGCGTTGCTGCCATGAAAGGCCTGGCAGCAGACACAAAGCCTGTGGAGATAAAGAAGATACATCAATTGTTTAAAAAATCCATTAATTTAAAGGCGTCTGTAAAGAGCGGTTCTAAATCTGTTGCCTTTTCTTGGAATAAGATCGATGAAGCAGATGGTTATATGCTCTATGAAGTGAAAGGCGGAAAGACCACCAGAATTAAGAATTTATCTGCTTCGGCAACTTCGGTTAGCAAAGACTATGGTTATGCTACGGAACATTCTTTTAAAATCCGTGCATATAAGAAAGCTGCAGACGGCAGTATCTCTTATGGAGAGTACAGCCCAGTCATCAGCGTATCGGTTGGCCCTAATAAGGTAAAAGATTTTTCACCAGAGTATAAGAGTACTTCCAAAGTAACTCTTACCTGGCAAGAAGTTAGTAAAGCAAGCGGTTATCAGATTTACCGCAGCACAAAAAAGAATGGGAAGTATACTCTTGTAAAAGACATTAAGAAAGGCAAAACTACTTCCTGTACGTTAAAACATGCAGCAGGCAAGACATACTATTACAAAGTGAAGGCATATATTAAGAAGTCTGGAAAAGTAATTTCCGGCGGTTTCTGTACCGCAGAAGCTGCAAAGACAAAAGCGCCGAAATTATCTGCTTCTGCAAGAGGCCAGAAGGTCAGCCTGAAATGGAAGAAAATTCCAAGGGCAGCCGGCTATAAGGTTTATAGAAGTAAGACGAAATCAGGGAAATATAAACTTGTAAAGACTATTAAAAGCGGTTCAAAGCTTGGGTATACAGAGAAACTGCCTGCAAGCTCCAAAGTATGGTATTATAAGATTTGTGCTTATGAGAAGCAGAAAAGCAGCAAGAATTTAAGCGGTAATTATAGTTTGGCCATAAAGGCAAGAGCAAGATAGAACAAACAGGGAGCCGGACACTGGATTAATTCAGTGCCCGGCTCCCTGACTTTGTCTGAAATGTGGTTATAATTTAGAAAAATAAACCTGCGCGAATTAACTGCTTTCGAATCTCAGGCCCCAAACATGCCGCTATTGCCATTTTAGCGGCATCGCCCAGGATAAAAGGAATTACTCCGGCAAACAATGCCTGTTTCCAGCTTAAATGGGCCTGATAGGCAAGCCACGCCGTGCCAAAGCCATAACACACGATGGTCCCGGCCGCCATTCCAAGAAAAGTGATGATCCGGTTATTTGTGAATTTGTCAATAAAAACTCCTGCAATAATTGCCATGAAAATAAACCCGATCAGGTATCCTCCGGTGGGACCCAGGAGCTTTTCAGGTCCGCTGGTGAAACTGGAAAATACGGGGACTCCAATAAAACCAATGAGAAGATAAACCAGATAACTAACAGTCCCTTTTTTCATTCCAAGCACAAACAGAGAAAAATAAATGGCCAGATTGGTGAGCGAAATTGGCACTGGGCCAATAGGGAGTGAAAAGGGCGCCAGAATACAGGTGACAGCAGTCATAACGCCGGTAACGGCAAGCTGCCGCACAGAAAAGGGCTGTCTTGCGGGTGAAGAAGTGTTAAGATTGTTTGATGTCTGCATTGTTTGTGTTCCTTTCTAAGTGTAAAAATATTTTTCCTCATAGTGAAGTTATGTGATTCTGTAGTGTATTATAAATTCTATTTGTTTGATTGTCAACCTATTTCTGCTATTGAGTTGACAATGTTAAAGCGGAAATTAAAATGCTCGAAAATGCTTAAATTTGGCTCGAAAAAGATTTGTTTTGCCTGAAAAAAGAGACTATAATAAAATTACCATGAGCATTGATGTGGATTATGTCTATAGTATGCCCATAACAGTTAAAGAAGGAGAGGAAAGATGAGAAGAAGGAAGGGAACGAAACAAGGGATGGCTTCCAGGCTTGTATCACTGCTCCTGGCAGTGATGATGCTGGCGGGGAGCCTGCCGCTTGCGGGATTTGAAGTTCAGGCGGCAAAGGAAACAACAGACAGCGCCCAGACAGCCCAGACGCCCAGGGCTTCTGGCGGCGGATTTAAACACCCAGGGCTGCTGCATACCCAGGAAGGGTTTAACAAAATGAGGGAGAATATTGATAATAATGTCCAGCCAAACCGGGCCACCTGGGATGCTTTGTGGTGGGATGGTTTTTCTAATCCAGGCTGGGGAGGGCGTCCAGTGGAGCATGTATTTAGAGGCGGGCGCGATAATATTAACCAGCTTCGTATTGATTTAAACCGTGCTTACCAGAACGCCCTGATTTGGAAAATCAGCGGAGATGAAGCCCATGGAGAGGCGGCATGCCGGATTATGAACGGCTGGTCTTCCACTATGAAATCATTGGGAGGAAATGCAGACCGTTTCCTTGCCGCAGGGCTGCAGGGATATCAGATGGCCAATATTGGGGAAATAATGCGGGATCATCCTAATTTTAACACAGAGGCTCTGCAGAATCTGTTATTAAATATCTTTTATCCCATGAACGATGATTTTATGATCCGACACAATGACGCTTATATTGGCAATTATTGGGCAAACTGGGAGCTGGCGAATCTGGCTTCCATGATTTCTATCGGTGTGTACTGTGACAGGGAAGATATTTATGAACGTGCCTTAAATTATTTTAAGACCGGAAAGGGCAACGGTTCGTTCTATCATACCATGCCGTATGTTTTTGATGGTGTCCAGGAAGGGGACGTGGGGTTTGCCCAGTGGCAGGAATCTGTCCGCGACCAGGGGCATACCGTGTTAGGACTGATGCTGTGCGGTGTCATTATGGAGACGGCGTGGAATCAGGGAGATGACTTGTACGGTATGTCGGATAACCGTTTTATGAAGGCCACAGTATATAGCGGCATATAACAGTCTTGGCAGGAATGATCTTCCATCGAACTGGTATGAGTACCGGAAGGGAAAAAAACCTGATATTATCTGGTATATTGGGAATATCGACTATCAGAGAGGAAATTGGCGTCCGATTTACCACCAGATGTATAACCATTACGCCAACCGTAAGGGGCTGGAAATGCCCAGTGTGAAAGAACTGATATCTCGTGAAGGATATATTGAAGGGGCTCCCGGCCGTACCAGTTATGATGAATTGGGATGGTATGGGGTGACTTATGCAAATCTGGATACCCGGGTGGAAGATGAGCCGATTGAGGGTGATCTGACAGACGGCGTATATTGGATTGTATCTGCAGCAAGTGGGAAATCTCTTGTGGTGAACCAGGAGGGCAACCTTGCTTCGGCAGAAAAAGGAAGCCGGAAAGATGAATGGTGGATTGTAAAAAATAAGGGAGATGGAGAGTATACCCTCACCAATCTGATGACTGGGAAACTGATGCAGGTCAATGATGAAGGCACCGGAATACGGAATATAGGGGGCACAGATTTTACATATAGTACAAATTATCTGAATGGAACCCAGATCGGCACAGGAGAGGCGGATCCGTCCCGTGCTCTGGCACAGAGTTTTGCCTTTCTGGCAGAAAGCGATGGTTCCTTTCGAATTGTTCCGTCCATGAATTATTATGTGCTTTCCTTAGAGGGCAACAATCATGCGGATAACGCCAGGGTCATCCAGTGGTGGAATGATGCCATAGGCGCTTATTGGAATTACAATAATGATAATCAGCGATGGCGGGTTGAAAAAGCAGATGAAATAGGGGCAGAGTTTACTTTTGACGACGGCAGCAGTGGGTTCCGTACAGATTATGCCTATTTGGATGGAGACTATAGCCTGGTCCGCCATGGGGAGGGCATGGCGTTGTCTTTTGACGGCAGCGGTGAGTTCCAGACCTTAGGGACCCTTACTGGCAAGAGTATTTTTGCCGGGATGTCAGGATTTACGGTGTCCTTTGAAGTAAGGCCGAAGGCCGGGGGCAAAAACTGGCTGTTGTATGCGGCCCCAAATGGAGAAAATCAAGATCCTGCAAAGGAAAATTATCTGGGCGTGAAGGAAGAAAACGGAACGGTAACAGCGGAAGTATGCAAAGAAGGGACAATATCGGTGGCGTCTGCTTCTGTTAGTGATATCGTAGGAGCAGGAAACTGGTATCAGGTTTCTGTGTCGTTCTCCAAAAAAGAAACTATTTTATATGTCAATGGACAGGAATTGGCAAGGACGGCGAGGGATTATCCCATTTCTGATATTGTGAATGAAAACAGCATTCTGCAGGTGGGCAAGGCAAACCTTGGAGAAGGGGAATACTGCCAGGGCGCAGTGGATAACCTTAAGATTACCGGGCATGTGATGACAACAGAAGAAATACTGGAAGAAGCGTCAGAATATGCATATACCAATTTGCCGGAAGTTTTGGCAGAGTTTACCTTTGATGATGAGGAAACTGGATTTTCCGGCGGTATGGCAGTTGCCAGCGGCCCCCATAAGCTGGTAGATCACGATGGGGGCAAGGCATTATTCTTAGACGGCTGGAGGGACTTCCTGAAAGTAACGGGGAAGGACGGAGGAACTTTGCTTCCCGGCGGCCTGGTAAAGGAAATGACCATTACCATGCAGGTGAAAATGGAAGGCGGAACCGGGTGGGTGTTCTATGCGGCGCCTGACAGTAAAAGCCCGATTTTTGAGTATGAGCAGTATCTGGCAGTGATGGACAGCAACGGAGAAGTTGTGGCGCAGCGCTTTAAGAATCAGGGAAAACATGCCCCCTATCCAAGGGTTGCGACAAAGAAAGACTCCTGGCATTATCTTACCATTGTATTTTCTGAGGATGAAACCATTGTATATGACGATGGGGAAGAGAAAGGAAGGGTAGATAATAATATCCCGTTGAGTGAGATCCTTGGCGGAAACAGCATTTGCCAGATTGGCAAGGCAAACTGGAAGACGGGTGAATACTTCCGTGGGATGATAGACAATTACAGAATTCTTTCCCATGCTTTTACAGAGGAAGAAGTAAAGGCGGACGTTCTGCGGTTTGTAGAGAAGACTGCATTGCAAGAGGCAGTGGACAGCCAGAGTGCAGAAACGGAGGAGATTTATACACCAGAACGCTGGCAGGAATACCAGTCTGCATTACAGACAGCCAAGACTGTCCTTGCAGATAAAGAAGCTCTGCAGTCAGCCGTAAACAGCGCAGAGACGGCGCTAAGCAGAGTTCAGGCATGGATGCGCATGGACGAAGCACTGCATGCGGCAGTACCAGAAGAACAAGAAGTAGTATATACGGGAAACACCTGGGAGCCTTACGCGAAAGCATTGTCAGAGGCAAAACACTGAATGAGAATAAAGAAGCGGCAAATGCAGATTTAATAGCAAAGGCGAAAGCCCTGCGTGAGACTTGCAGCGCACTGCTTAAGAAGGGAGAAACTATTACGGAAGCAGTCAGCAGAATCAATGCCATTGAAACAGCAGAGGGGACTTTAGAGCGCAGCAGAAAAGCCATCCTTGCAAGGCAGATTTGCAGCCTGCTGACAGAAGAGGAATTAGAAAGTGTTACAAATCTGTCAGTTCTGACAGCGGCAGAAGCAGAAATTCCTGACTACCTGGCAGAATTTACCTTTGATGATAATGAGTATGGATTTATAGGCGGCCAGGCAGTGGCGGAAGGCTCTTATGTCATTAAGAACGGCGCATTGTATCTGGATGGAACTGGAAGCTGGCTGGATGTAAAGAAAGCTGACGGAAGCAGTCTGCTGACAGGAAGAGATGAATTGACCATTTCTTTTGCGGCACATCCGGAGACAGGAGGCAGCAACTGGATATTCTTTGCGGCGCCGAATACAGATGTCCAGGAATTAAATCAGGAAAATTATCTGGGAATTATAGAATTTGAGGAAAGTATTACGGCACAGCGGTTTATGAATACGGACGGCAGGCCGGATTCCGCCCAGATTGATGATATTAAGATTTCTGACTGGATTTATGTAACGGTAGCGTATGCCAAGGATAAGACCATTCTCTATTTGAATGGCAAACAAGTAGCGGAACAGGCCAGCGATATCTCCCTGTCAGGGACGCCGGGCGACGCCAATAACCCGGGGATTCTTGGAAACAGCAGCGTCCTTCAGATTGGAAAAGGCAACTGGGGAACGGGCGAATATTATAAAGGTTATCTGGACAATTTCAAGATTATGGGCAAAGTCCTGACAGCAGAAGAAATTAAGGCAGAAGCAGACGCATATCTGGGAAGCGCTATCAATGTGGCAAAGATTGAAAATGTGGTATCAGGCATTGATGCTATCGGAGAAAAAATAGAAGCAACTGTGGATACAAGAAAGGCTCTGGAAGAAATCCGTGCAAATTATGAGAGCCTGACAGAAGAAGAGAAAAAACTTGTTCCGAACATAGAGACATTAATTGGAGCAGAAAAGGTTTATCAGGAAAAGCTGGAGGATGCAGAGACTGTCCTGGCAGAATTTACTTTTGATGATGCAGAAACCGGACTGAACGGTTCCGGTGCATTAGCGGCGGAAAACGGTACATTGGAATTTGTAGAAGATGCGGAGCGGGGGAAGGTATTATCCTTAAGTAAAGATGCCTGGCTGAATGTGACTAAGGAAGACGGAAGCCCCCTGCTTACAGGAGCTGAGGAATTGACTGTTTCTTATTACAGCAAAGCGGGAAGGACGGACACCAACTGGGCATTCTATGCGGCTCCTAGTGCAGAACCTCAGAATTTCGGAGGCGAGTATTATCTGGGAATTCTGGAAAATAATAAGAATATTACCTCAGAACGCTACTTTAATGGACGGCAGGAAAGCCCGTCAGCAGTTTGTGGAGAGGGATGGAATCACGTTGTAGTAGTGTATGGTGCAGACGATACGAAACTTTATGTGAATGGAGAACTGAAAGCAACAACAGCAAATAATGGCTCTCTTACCGGAATTTTAGGTACGGAAAGCGTACTCCAGGTTGGCAAGGCAAATTGGGGTGAGGGAGAATATTATCTGGGTCTGCTGGATGATATGAAAATTTATAACTATGCTCTCTCTGAGCGGGATATCAAGATGCTGAGAGGCGAGATTGCTGATACTAGAGAGCTGAAAGATAAGATTCAGGAAGCAAAACTGAAAAATCAGCGCAGCTATACAGAGGAAAGTTATGCAGCCCTCCAGGCTGTGATTACAGTAAAAGCGCAGGATGGCTCTAATACAGAAGCGGAACTTAAGGTGACGGTAAGGCTGAAACCTGTTTCTACCGTAAAGGCTGTGCAGTAGAGCGCTAAGAAATATGTAAAGGTTTCTTTTGGCAAAGTGAGCGGCGCGTCCAGTTATGATATATACCGTTCCGTCAAGGCGTCAAGCGGTTATAAGCGCATTGGCAGCAGTACGAAAAATTCCTATGTGGATAAAAAGGCAGGGGCAGGAAAAACCTACTATTACAAAGTAGTGGCAAAAGCAAAGACGGCAGGCAGCAGCATACTCAGCACGAAATATGCAAAGGTGAAGGTTCTGGCTGTCCCCAAGGTGAAAGTGAAAGCTTCCAAAGGGAGGAAACTCACAGTTACCTGGAAGAAGATTAAAGGGGCGTCAGGCTATGCAGTCTATACTTCCACTAAGAAGACAAAAGGATTTAAAAAGGTAAAGACAATTAAGAAGGCAAAGACCGTGAAAGCGGTTATTAAGGCGAAGAAAAACGTAAAGAAACTGTATGTGAAAGTTTGGCCTTATTGTAAAGTCAGCGGCAAGAATGTATTTGGAACTTATTCCAAAACAATCACTGTAAAAGTTAAAAAATAAGTGTGAAAGAATTGGCACGGAGTCATCTGTGCCAGTTTTTTTGCTTATAAGGCAAGAAATCTGTCAGGCAGGAATCCACTAGATTTTCATTACAAAAAAGATATGATGAAAATCTATTCCTGGGATTGCTTTTGCAGCAGAATTATTTTACAATCAAGATATAAAACGACATGATAGAGGAGGAACGGTATGTATCAGTTTACAGAGGACTGCCTTACAGGCATTCAGGAGATTGATGAACAGCATGAGAAATTGTTCGGTCTGATTAATGAAATTCTGGAATTGCTGAATAATGATATTCTTGATGATAAGTATCATCAGGTGCATCAGATACTGGAAGAGCTAAAAGATTATGCAGATATCCACTTTGCCAGCGAGGAAGCCTACATGGCGGCCATAAATGACCCGGAACTGGATCTTCAGAAAAAGCAGCATCTCATATTCCGGGAAAAGATTAATAGCATGGAATTTTCTGATATGGATGACATAAAAGGACAACAGGAGATATTGAAAGAATTGATGGGATATCTCACAAAATGGCTGTACCAGCATATTTTGGGCAGTGATATCATGATTGGAAAGATGCCGCCCGTGGAAGACTGGAGGCTGCAGGCAAATCCCTGTGCCTTTTCAGAAAAGTATCTGACCGGAATTCCCCTGATTGATGGAGAACATGAGACATTATTTGAAATTATAGGAAGGGCGAACGACTTGGTAAAAGCAGAACTTCTGCACGATAAATATGATGAGATTATAGGAATTTTGAATGAACTGAGAGAATATACCAAGGAACATTTTCAGGATGAAGAAGAGTATATGGAAAACATCCGTTATCCAGGGCTGCAGGCCCAGAAAAGAGCGCACCGGATTTTTGTATCAAAATTAGAAGAGCTGGATTTGGAACAGCTCGATGATAATCAGCAGGAATATTTGGAGGAGCTGATGGAGTTTCTCTTTGGATGGCTGTCCAACCACATTCTGAAGTCTGATAAACTCATTGCAGAATAGATGAAAAATAGCTTGTAATTGTTGGAATAACAGTATAGAATAAACATAAGATTTGCTTACATGGATTAATAAAGGAGGTAATAGAACAATGGAAACATCGGCATTTGGAACAAATCAACGTGGGGAACAGGCGTCATTGTATGTATTGGAAAACAAGAAACATACCGTAATTAAGGTGTCAGACCATGGTGCAGCCCTGGTATCTGTACTGATTCCTGACAAAAACGGTGTTGTACGCGATGTAGTATTAGGATATGATGATGCGGCTGAATATGACAGCCATACCTGCTACTTTGGCGCTACCATCGGAAGAAACGGCAACCGGATTGACAAGGCCCAGATGATGATTGACGGTAAGCTCTGCAAGATTGCAGCAAATGAAAATGAGAATAATCTTCACAGCGGCCCCAATGGATTTGACCGTGTGGTCTGGGAGGTTAAGGAGCGTACCGATAACAGCATCACCTTCTTCCATCTCAGCACAGAGGAGGAGCAGGGATTTCCCGGAAATCTAAAGGTAGAAGTTACATATACTCTTACAGATGAGGATGCAGTGGAGATCAGCTACCGGGGAGAAGCAGACAAGACTACCATCATGAACTTTACCAATCACTCCTATTTCAACCTGGGAGGACATGACAGCGGTTCCGTTCTGAATCAGAAGCTGCAGATTCTGGCAGATTCTTATAATCCAGTAATTGATTCCAAATCTATCCCCACAGGTGAGATTGCACCTGTAGAAGGAACGCCTATGGATTTCCGTGCCATGAAGCCTATTGGACAAGATATTGAGGCAGATTTCGAACAGTTGAAGTTTACCGGAGGGTACGATCATAACTATATTCTCAGCGACAAGGTTGGTGAGATGAAGGTGATGGCAAATGCATACTGTGAAGAAACCGGAATTGCTATGGAGGCATCCACAGACTGCTGCGCAGTACAGCTCTATGCAGGAAACTTTATCGGCGACCAGACAGGAAAAGGCGGCGCGGCTTATTGTAAACGCTGCGGGTTCTGTCTGGAATCACAGTTTTATCCCAATGCCATGAATCAGGAAAATGTGCCGTCTCCAATTGTAAAGGCAGGAGATGTATTTACCACCAAGACGATTTACCGTTTTTATGTAAAGTAAAGCAGGGCAGAGGCGTCACAAGTGCAGAAAGATCCACAAAATAAACAATTCCTTTTTTGCGGATCTTATAGTATAATAAAAACATAACCCGCGTATAAAACGCGAGAAGGGAGAATTTTATTATGTCAAATGATTTATTTATGTCAGAGGAGTATTTAACAGACCTGAACGCCTATTGGCGTGCAGCGAACTATCTGGCTGCTACACAGTTGTATCTGTTGGATAATCCAATGCTGAGGGAACCGTTAACAAGAGATCAGGTGAAGAAGAAAATTGTAGGCCACTGGGGTACAGTACCAGGGCAGAACTTTGTGTATGCGCACATGAACCGTGCCATCAAGAAATATGATTTGGATATGATCCTGATTTCCGGACCTGGCCATGGCGGAAATTTCTTTGTGGCAAACTCTTATCTGGAGGGAACCTACAGCGAAGTATATCCGAATATCAGCCAGGATATGGAAGGACTTAAGAGACTGAACAAGCAGTTCTCCTTCCCAGGCGGTATTTCCAGCCACGTTGCACCGGAGACTCCTGGTTCCATCAATGAAGGCGGTGAGCTTGGCTACTCGATTGCTCATGCATTTGGCGCAGTATTTGATAATCCAGATCTGATTGCGGCTACAATTGTAGGAGATGGTGAGGCTGAGACAGGACCTCTGGCAACTGCATGGCATTCTAATAAATTTCTGAATGCCAAGAATGATGGCGCTGTTCTGCCAATTCTTCACATGAATGAGTATAAGATTAACAATCCTACGGTATTATCCCATATCTCTCATGATGAGGTTGAGAGCTTTTTCCATGGCTGCGGCTGGAAGCCGTATTTTGTAGAAGGCAGCGATCCAATGGATATGCATCGTAAGATGGCAGAAGCTGTTGACAAGTGTATTGAAGAAATTAAGGAGAACCAGAGAGCAGCAAGAGAAGACGGCAAGACGGAAAGACCATTCTGGCCAATGATTGTACTTCGCACTCCTAAGGGATGGACTGGTCCTAAGGTAGTGGACGGACTTCAGGTAGAAGGTTCCTTCCGTGCACATCAGGTTCCGATTACAATGGATAAACCAGAGCATCTTGATCTTTTGAAAGAATGGCTGTTAAGCTATCATCCAGAAGAACTGTTTGATGAGAATGGTGTTTTGATTCCAAAGCTTCGTGAAATGGCTCCGAAGGGTGACCGCAGAATCAGTGCGAATCCACACGCCAACGGCGGTAAGCTTCTGCGTGACCTGCGCCTGCCAGACTTTAGGGACTATGGTGTCGAGGTGGAAGAGCCCGGTAAATTAGAAGCTCAGGATATGCTGAAACTGGGTGCATTTATCCGTGATATCTTTAAACTGAACAAAGAGGCAAAGAACTTCCGAATCTTTGGACCGGACGAAACTATGTCCAACCGTCTCTATGATGTATTTGACGAAGAGAAGAGAGACTGGAATGCAGATTATCATGATGCAGATGAGGATCTTGCAACAGACGGAAGAATTATGGATGCTTATCTGAGCGAGCATATGTGCGAAGGCTGGTTAGAAGGCTATCTTCTCACAGGACGTCATGGATTCTTCGCTTCTTACGAGGCATTTATCCGCGTGGTAGATTCCATGTGCGCACAGCATGCAAAATGGTTAAAAGTTTGCAATGAGCTTCCCTGGAGACAGAAGATTGCTTCTTTGAACCTGATTCTTACTTCCAATGTATGGCAGCAGGATCACAACGGATTTACACATCAGGATCCGGGATTCTTAGATCATATTTCCAATAAGAAAGCAGACGTTGTCCGTATGTATCTGCCGCCAGATGCAAACTGTCTGTTATCTTGTTTTGACCACTGCATCCGCAGTAAGAATTATGTAAACGTAATTATTGCATCCAAGCATCCAAGCCATCAGTGGCTGACCATGGAGCAGGCTGTGAAGCATTGTACCCAGGGTATCGGTATCTGGGATTGGGCAAGCAATGATCAGGGCGAAGAGCCTGATGTAGTACTGGCATGCTGCGGTGATACGCCTACCAAGGAAGCTTTGGCTGCAGTGACCATTCTGCGCGACAATCTGCCAGAAGTCAAGATTCGTTTCATCAACGTGGTAGATATGATGAAATTAGAGCCTTACAGCAAGCATCCTCATGGATTGACAGATGTGGACTATGATGCATTATTTACCAAAGATAAGCCAATCGTATTTGCATTCCACGGCTATCCAACTCTGGTACACGAGCTTACATATGAGCGCCATAATCGCAACCTGCATGTTCATGGATACTGCGAGGAAGGTACCATTACGACTCCATTTGATATGCGTGTCCAGAATGAAATTGACCGGTTCCACTTGGTAATGGATATTGTAAATCAGCTTCCACAGCTTGGAAACCGCGGTGCATACCTGCTTCAGAAAATGCGCGATACTCTGGTAGCACATGATCAGTATATTGCAGCTTATGGACAGGATCTGCCGGAAGTAAGAGAATGGGTATGGCATACGCCGGAAGAGAAATAATCTGAGTCTATGTTAACTGTATTATAAATTAAGAACCTGCCGCATTGAAAAATTAATGGGGCAGGTTCTTTTCATTCTCATTATTTCATTTTCACTTTTTTCACATTGCTGTACTTGCCGTAAATCGTAGTCTTCCCAGACTTTTTATAGGGCTGTATACGGAAATAGTAAGTTTTCTTGCTTTTTAATTTGGAAATGGTAGTTGTCTTGGTTTTCGCTTTTGAAACCATAATGCTGCGGGCAGACTTAAAATTTTTCTTTAAAGCATATTGAATGCGGTACCCGTTTGCCCGGGATGCTGACTTCCATTTGAGCACTGCTTTTTTTGCGCCTTTGCTCTTGGCAGAAGATAAGGTAATTGCCTTGGGAGCGATTTTAATGGTTACGGTTTTTTTCTGGGTCTTATAAGTAGAAGTCTCAGAAGCAGTGATGGTAATCTTGGCAATTCCAGTGTTTTTAATGGTGACTTTTCCTGTTTTAGAATTGACAGCAGCCACGCTGGTATTTTCTGAACGATAAGTAATAGAGCCGTTTCCTTTTGTAAGCTTCGCGTTCAGGGAAAAAGGTTTGTCGCCGTATGTCTTACTGTAGGAAGACTTTACGGAAATTTTCTGGTCAGATTTTTTCACAGGTTCTTTTGTAGTGGTATCCGCAGCGTATAGTTCTGAAACCTGCTGCTGGGAAAGGGAGGAATTGTATATTGCCACGTCATCAAATTTTACATTCCGCACATCTTCATTTTTATAAAATAATCCAGAACCTACGCATACATTCACTGCTTTTTGTATGGAGCCTTCCTGGGAGGCGTCCAGGCATTTGCTTAAATCCTTGGAAATAGATTTTATCAATTTGCCGTCCAGATATATTCTCATTCCCAGAGAATGTACAGAGTAAGCAAGGTGATGCCATTCATTCCGGGTATATTGACAGGCGTTGCTTTCAAGATAATCATTCGCATTGATGCAGCAGGCCATGTTTGTGTTCATCCGGGTCATGGGAAGAGAATTTTCACTGCCGCCGCCGTTTGCTTCAAATAAGGAGCTTCTTGTTAAAGTTTCAGTTCCAGCATTTACCCACATGCTGACGGTAAAACCGTCAGACGTCACCGTAGACAAAGTGTCATTGGGCAGGCGCAGATAATTAACGGCCTGTGCGCCTTCCTGGTTCTGGATCTGCAGGACATTTCCTCGGGAAGAATCTTTCACAATAGAAGCCGTTCCAACGAGAGAGGCTTTGCCAGGGTTTTTGGAACCGCTTACCGGGGTTAGGCTGCCACTGGAAGCTGGGGTTTCAAAATCCAGGCCGTAAACCAATGCTCCTGATAGTGTTTTAGATTCTGCAGACCGGCTTCCCCACAGACAAATATTATTGTCTCCAATTGCAGAAAATGTCATGACTTTTTCAGGTGAAGCGGCCTCGTTAAACTGCTTATACAGAACTCCTTTGTAAGTGTGTCCATTTAAGGTCAGGGTAATATAATCATAAGTTTTGCCTGCCCCAGTGGATTTTTTCCAGGTTCCGTTCATGGCGCCGATCACAGTCCCGTCCGCGCATAAATCCAGGCTCTGGGAAGGAATCATGTCGCCGTTTGTAGAAGTACCGTGGTTGATAAGTTCATAACTGCCGATGATTTCCTTGTCCGTATAATGTCCGATTTCTTCTCCGCGGTATTCATAGACTGCAGGCACAGGCCACAGGTCTTCATTCAGATACTGCCTGCGCACCCGTACCTGATGTCCTTCGTGCTGGTTTCCTGGTATATCAAACCGCTGGTGATGGAAGAGATAACGGTTCTTGTCGTCGTCAATCAGGGCAGAATTATGTCCGGCTGCCCGGTATCCTGGCTGTCCCTGAAAGGCATAATTTCCTATAAGCTTGATGCCATAGTTGTCATTGTTGCTGCCGCTGTCTTTGGCATTTCTTCCTGCTGCGTCTATGTATGGGCCATATACATTTTTAGATCGGAAGAGACGCATGTTATAGCCGCCGCCGGACAACAGACCGCCATAAGTCTCATACAGGTAGTAGTAATCCGTTTCTTGATCGTATAAAATGTAAGGGCCTTCTCCGGACTGGTGGTTTCCTCCGGCAATATGAGTTCCGAAATAACGGTCTGTAAAATTGCCGGAAACAGGCTCTGTACTGTCTGTTCCAGGATATTTTACAGCTCCGGTTGCTTTATCCAGTTCATGGATGAACAGTCCGCCGGACCAGGAGCCGTATACCATGTACAGGTTTCCTTCCTTGCTGAAGAATACAGTGGGATCGATGGCATTTGGACCATAATTGTGGTTCCAGTCCCCGTTTTGGGCAAACCATTTGCTGCTGACGTCTGTAATAGTCCCATTGTCAATGAGTTCCTTTAAGTTCAGGTAATCATTGTCCCATTTGGTGTTCCGGCTGCTTTCTCCATTGTTCATACCATGATCAAAGGCTCCGTTCTGGGTGAAGCCGGAATAGATAATGGTGTCAATATGCTGATAAGGTCCCTCCGGGGTTTTGGAAACTGTATAGCCGATACAGGAACGTCTCCAAGTAGAAGAAGTGCTGTAGTAAAGCATATAAGCGCCTTTTGTGGAATCGTTCCACTCGTAGTCAGGGTTGTAAATAACGTCTGGAGCCCAGACGCCAAGCCCGCCGTTTTTCACATCCCCATCGTCATATCCTGCCCAGGCGAAGGGTTCTGCTAAATTTTCAAGAACATTTCCGTACACGGAATCCTGTTTCCAGCTATCCTGCGGCCTTGCGTTCCAATCCGGGTTTATCTGCGTCCACTGAATCAAATCGGTGGATTTGGCGTCGGCGAGATGTGTTCCGAAGAGAAAATAAGTTCCGTCTGTTTTCAGGATGGATGGGTCGTGCACGGATACCCGCGGCGTTTCCGGCGGGGTATCTTTTGCATGGACCTGTCCTGTGGGGGGGAAGACTGTCAGCAAGGCTGCGGAACACACAAGAGCTGTCAGTCTTTGGAAAATTTTTCTTTTCATAAATGCCTCCGTTCTCAATTTTATCTGTTTCTGTGATAGTTCCATTATATAGGAAAACAGGAGAGAACGGAAGAGGGGTTTTTATCTTTCAAGAGATGTGTTATAATTTAGCAAGCAAAATGAAAGAAAGGAATTTTAAATGACCAAAGAAGAACTGGCGTTAGAGATCATTCAAAGATTAAAGAAGGAATACCCGGAAGCAGGCTGTACTCTGGATTATAATCAGGCATGGAAGCTTCTTGTAAGCGTACGTCTTGCAGCCCAGTGTACCGATGCCAGGGTGAATGTGGTGGTGGAAGGGCTGTATGAGAAATACCCGGACGTAAAATCTCTTGCAGAAGCTCCGGTGGAGGAGATTGAGAAAATTGTAAGGCCCTGCGGACTTGGAAAGAGCAAAGCAAGGGATATCAGCGGGTGTATGAAAATACTGCATGAGCAATATAATGACAGGGTACCGGAGGATTTTGATGCGCTGCTGAAGCTTCCGGGTGTGGGAAGAAAAAGTGCAAACCTGATTATGGGGGATGTGTTCCATAAGCCAGCGATTGTTACAGATACCCACTGCATTCGCCTGGTGAACCGGATGGGCCTGGTGGATCAAATTAAGGAACCGAAAAAAGTGGAGATGGCATTATGGAAGCTGATACCGCCGGAAGAAGGCAGCGACTTCTGCCACCGTCTGGTGTACCACGGCAGAGATGTCTGTACAGCCAGAACCAAGCCTTATTGTGAGCGCTGCTGTGTACAGGAACTTTGTGCCCGCAATGGAATAGAAGACAGAATTTGAGAGAAGAGAGGAAGAATTATGGCAAGAATAAAACCGTTTTCAGCAATCAGGCCAAACCAGGAGAAAGCAGATAAGATAGCGGCCCTTCCCTATGACGTTTATAACCGCAGGGAGGCAAAGGAAGCAGTTGAGAGAAATCCAGAGAGTTTTTTAAAGATTGACAGGGCAGAAACCCAGATGGGAGACGAAGTGGATACTTATGACCCAAAGGTCTATCAGAAGGCCCATGATACCTTATGGAACATGGTGGAAGACGGAGCATTTGTGAAAGAGGAGACAAACTGTTATTACATATATGAGCTTACTATGGATGGACGGATCCAGACGGGGATCGCAGCCTGCGCCTCCATTGATGATTATGAACGGGGCGTCATTAAAAAGCATGAGAATACCAGGGCGGAAAAAGAGCAGGACCGGATTAACCATGTAAATATCTGTAATGCCCAGACAGGGCCGATTTTTCTTGCATATCGTTCCAATCCGACAATTAATGCGGTGGTGGATGTGGTAAAAAAGAAAGAATCGTTATATGATTTTGTGTCAGAAGACAGAATACGCCATAAAGTATGGGTGATTTCAGAACAGGCACAGATCGATGCCGTGGAAGCAGCGTTTGCATCTATCGGTGAAATTTATATTGCGGACGGACATCACCGAGCAGCGTCAGCAGTGAGAGTGGGGCAGATGCGCAGGGAAGAAAATCCAGATTATACAGGAAACGAAGAATTTAATTTCTTCCTTTCCGTGCTGTTTCCAGATGAACAGCTTATGATTATGGATTACAATCGTGTTATCAAGGATTTGAATGGAATGTCGGAAACGGCATTTTTAGATAAGGTATCAGAAATTTTTCAAGTGGAACCTTTGGATGTTCAGAATGTAAAACCTGAAAAAAAGGGCGAATTTTCCATGTATCTTGCAGGAACCTGGTACAAATGCAGAATACGGCCAGAGGACTGCACGGATGACCCGGTGGAGGGACTTGACGTATCTCTGCTGCAGAAGAAGCTTCTGTCCCCTGTTCTTGGAATAAAAGATCCAAAGACAGACAGCAGAATTGATTTTGTGGGAGGCATCCGGGGGATGGAGGAACTAAAGCGGCGCTGTGAGACAGACTGTGCAGCGGCCTTTGCTATGTATCCAACCTCCATCCAGGAATTATTTGCTGTGGCGGACGCAGGACTTTTGATGCCGCCAAAATCTACCTGGTTTGAGCCAAAATTAAGAAGCGGAATCTTTATACACGCCTTGTAATATGCCTGTGAGAAACACAGTCCGGCATCTTTTTCCTGAAGGGAAGATACCGGGCTGTTTTTGTCCGGCTGTTAAGAAAGAGTATTGGAAACAAGGAGGATATAATGGATTTAAAGGAATATTTGCAGCAGGAGGAATTTGTAGTAAAGTGTGAATGCGGTATCAGCCTGATGAATGCAAAACTCCAAATTATCAATGCGGAGCTGGGGATGCGGTTTGGAAGGAAGGTGCTCCACAGCATGTCCAGCCGGATTAAATCTTATGAAAGTATTGCGGGGAAGTTAAAGCGCAAGGGGCTTCCAGAGAATCTTTTATCTGTGAGAGATCATATCAATGATGTAGTGGGAATCCGTGCAGTGTGTACTTACACCGATGATCTTTATCAGGTTGCGGAACTGCTCTGCAGCCAGAAGGACATGAGGCTCTTAAAGCGGAAGGACTATATTAAAAAACCGAAAAAAAGCGGGTACCGCAGCCTGCATTTGATTTTTCAGATTCCTATTTCCTTTCAGAAGGAGGTGTATTGGATTAAAATTGAGGTACAGCTCCGGACGGCTGCCATGGATTATTGGGCGGGCCTTGATTATCAGCTTCAGTACAAGAAGGAAAATCGTGAGGCGAAAAATATTGGGAGGGAGCTGAAAGAGTATGCAAATCTTATTCAGCAAATTGACACTAAGGTGTTAGAGCTGCGCAAATGGATTGAGGCGATTTGAGGGAGTTCCATAACTTTGTATAAAACTTATTTAATGGTGGCATGACTGCTGGTTTTTTGGTATAATTCTAATTGACATAAAGAGAAGGGAATTATTCATGCAAAAGAACGGAAGGGAATGAGAGTTATGGAGGAAAAAAAGAGAAATCCAAAAATAAGAATCACCATAATGGTGAAAATTCTGATAATTGCCCTGGCGCCGCTGCTGGCTATGGCGCTGGCAAGTACAGTTTATTCAGCAAGGGTAATCCGGCAGGGAATGGAAGATGAAGCAATTAAGCGGCTTGCAGACATTACAAACGGGGTGAATCAGTCTTTAAATGCATTAGCAGAAGGAGACTACCGTCTGCATGAAGGGGATTTATATAAGGGAAAGGTGAATGTTTCCGATAAACTGTCGTATCTTGAAGCATTTGCGGAAGAATCCGGGATTGATATCACTTTGTTTTATGGCGATGTCCGAAGGGCGACAACACTGATAGACAAAGAAACTGGAGAGCGCATGGTGGGAACGCAGGCGGCAGAACATGTGAAGGAAATAGTTCTGGATCAGGGACATACGTTTATAGATATGGATATAGAACTGAATGGAGAGGAATATTTTTGCTGTTATATTCCGCTGACAAATTCAGACGGAAGTATCATAGGTATGATTTTTGCAGGGGAACCCAGCAGCGGTATCCGTGAATACATTGAAAGTGAGATATTAAAAGTAGTGTGGATGAGCCTGGCGATTATTGTTGCAGGCGTTATTGCAGTGGTATGGTTCTCAAGAAGGCTGGATAATGCCATTCAGGCAGAAGAAAGCGTAATTGAGGAACTCGCTGCAGGAAAACTGAACATTACCATCAAACCAGAATTAAAGAAGCGAAAGGATGAATTGGGAAAAATTGCAAGGGCGCTGGATTATCTGGTGACAGAGCTGTCCAATATTCTGCGCAATATCCAACACTCTTCCGATGAACTTATGAAATCCGGCCAGTCACTGGACGAAATGGCAGAGCAGGTAAATGCCAATGCAGGAGAAATAGGCAGGGCAGTGGAGGAAATTTCCACAGGCGCGGCTTCCCAGGCAGAAGAAATTGAACACGCTTCAGGACAGATTATGGATATGGGTTCCATGATTGAACATATTGCGGGAGGAGTAGATAAGCTGAACACTACGTCAATCGCTATGAAGCAGGCTGGGGATACCTCTGCAGAAATTATGCAGCACCTTGCCGAGTCTACAGACAAAACCAATGAAGCAGTCAATAAAATCGGCGCTCAGATTTATGCTACGAATGAATCGGCTCAGAAGATCCGGGAAGCAGTAGATATTATTTCCTCCATCGCTGCTCAGACTTCCCTGTTATCCTTAAATGCCAGTATTGAGGCCGCAAGGGCAGGAGAATTTGGCAAAGGGTTTGCGGTGGTTGCCTCTGAGATACAGAAGCTTGCAGACGAATCCAGCCATTCTGCGCAGACTATCACGGATGTGATTACGGCTCTGGTAACAGAATCTGAGATGACAGTAAAAATTATGCAGGAGGTAGAGGAAATTATTGCGGATCAGCGGCAGAAACTTGTGGCGACCCAGGAACATTTTGTGGATGTGGAACATGGGATTAACAGCTCCAGAGAAGATACTGCCATGATTGAGGAACGGACAAAAGTATGTGATGAATCCAGAAAGACAGTGGTGGATGTAATTGCGAACCTTACTGCACTGTCTGAGGAAAATGCTGCTTCAGCACAGGAGACAACAGCCTCTATGGAGGAATTAAGCGCTACCATAAATATGCTGGCAGATGCGGCAAACGGCCTGAAAGGATTATCAGGGCAGATGGATGAAGAAATGAAATTCTTTAAACTGTAGAAGTATGCCGGGAAAGGTCAAAGAGCGCAATGATGAAAAAAAACCAGAATAATGAAAAGAAATTCTCACAGCAAATGAAGGAGATGCAAAAGGAATTGGAGGAACTCCGAAGGGAACTGGAAAGAGAAAAGGAGATGCGCAGGCTTGGACAGCTTGAACTTCTTCAGGTGCAGGTGGATCCTCATTTCCTTTATAACACACTGGATGCAATTGTGTGGCTGGTAGAGGCGGGAAAGCAGCAGGAAGCTGTGGAAATGCTCAGCCAGTTGTCCCTGTTTTTTCGAATTGCATTGTCCAAAGGGCAGGACATTATCCGTCTGAAAGAAGAAATTGATCATACGAGAAGTTATATGAATATCCAGCGAATGTGTTATGGAGACAGCATGGATTATGAAATTGTGCTGCCCAAAGAACTGGAAGAGATCCGTTTGCCGAAACTTACCATACAGCCTTTGGTTGAAAATGCGCTGTACCACGGGACCAGGGAAAAGCGCGGGAAGAGCAAAATACGGATTATCTGTTCAGAACAGGGAGAGGATGTATTAATAGTGGTGGAAGATAACGGAAGAGGAATGGAGCCGAAGCAGAAAGTAAAGCTGGAAAAAGCTCTTCAGAAGGGAGGGCGGGTAGGATTTGGGCTTACTGCGGTTCATGAGCGGGTAAAATTATATTTTGGGAAGGAATATGGGGTCAAAGTAGATTCAGAATATGGAAAGGGAACCAGAGTTGAGGTTCGTTTTTCAAAAGAAATCCGGGGGGTATAGAAATGTTGTAAGTGAAAGCCATGTGACCACTAATTTTGGCAAGGAGGAATCAAAATGTTAAAAGTATTTCTGGTGGAGGATGAAAATATTGTCAGAGAGAATTTGCGGGACAGTATCATGTGGCAGCAGTACGGGTATCAGTTTGCAGGCGAGGCAAGCGACGGGGAGATGGCGCTTCCATTGATACGGAAGGTGAAGCCGGACGTATTGATTACGGATATTAAAATGCCTTTTATGGACGGGCTGGCGCTTTCTGGCATTGTAAGCCAGGAATTTCCGCAGATGAAAATTATCATCATCAGCGGTTATAGTGAGTTTGAGTATGCGAGGCAGGCAATCCGTGCCGGGGTAGAACAATATATTTTAAAGCCAGTGACCCGGTCTTCTCTGCAGAAGGCGCTGCAGGAAATACGGGATAAAATAGAAAACGAGCGTGAGCAGGAGAATTATTTGGAAAAATTTAAGGAGGACATGCAGGAATACGAACAGTTCTCCCGAAGAATTTTTTTTGAAAAAGTATTCGAAGGGCAGCTTTCTGTTCAGGAAATTTATGAAGAGGCGCAGAAACTGTCCCTGGAAATGGACGCGGCCTTTTATAATCTTGCTATGGTGAGCCTGAGAGAAAAGAGAAATACGGAAGAGCGTTCCCAGGAATCACGTCTTGCGGCTGGCAAGAGGGAAGAGATTACCAGGTATTTTCTCAGATATCCGGAGTTTTTGATTTTCCGCTGGAATGTGAATACTTATGGGATTCTTATTAAAGGGGAAGAAGAACAGATGGAGGAACTAAAAAATAAGTGCCAGGAAAATATTATTCGTATCTGCTCTGGGAATGATGAAGAACTGGAGTGGTGCTGTGCCATAGGGGAACCAGTAGAGCGTCTCAGCCTGCTGCCTCAGGTATACAGTAAGGTAAATCATATGATGTCCTGCCGTTTTTTAAGGCCCTCTCAGCATATTCTAACGATACAGACGGCAGAGTTTGTGCCACAGGGTGGGGAATCCTTAGAGGATGTGGATATTGCCAAGATGGATCCGGAGGTAATTAAGAATTTTCTCGAAAATGGACAGGTGGAAGAGATTGAGGATTTTGTGGATGGTTATCTGGAAAGCCAGAAGGATGCCTTGGAGTCTAAAATATTTCGGGATTATCTGATGCTGAGCATTCGTTTTACTGCTATTTCTTTTGTGGAGAAGCTGGGTTATACCCAGAAGGAGCTTTTGGAAAATACTTATACAGATCATATGCAGATTTTAAGCCTGAATGTAGAAGATATGCGGTTTTATATGCTGGAGCTGCTGGGACGGGCCCTGGAGCTGAGCAATCGTGTCATGGAGAGCCAGAGCAAGAAGATGATTAAAAGAGCAATGGCATATATCGAAGAAAATTATGCAAATGAGTCCATCTCATTGAATGAAGTGGCGGGCGCAGTGGAAGTAAGCGCCAATTATTTCAGTACGGTGTTCCGCCAGGAGATGGAGATGACGTTTACGGAATACATAACGCAGAAGCGCATGGAAAGGGCAAAGGTGCTTTTGCGGCAGACAGAACGGCAGTCCGGTGATATTGCCGCGGAAGTCGGGTTTAAAGATCCTCATTATTTCAGTTTTGTATTTAAAAAAACCCAGGGCTGCACACCCCGGGAGTACCGCAGCGGCATAAAACCATAAAGCTATTTCTAGTGGGGAGCATCGCTCCCCTTTTTCAATAGTTTCCAGGTTAAATTTTCAGAGTGAACGGATTCCCCCTGGATCATTTTTAGGAGGACAGAAGCCGAAGCAGTTCCAAGGGTCTGGCTGTCATGCGCCAGAGTAGTAATGTGAACGGAGCATAAGTCGCTCATGTAACTATTGTCAAAGGAAACCACAGAGACATCTTCTGGTACACGGATGCCGGCATAACTTAGTTCGCGGATCAGCCAGTAAGCGATCTCGTCGTTCTGACAGACCACGGCAGAATACATTCCTTTATTCCGCCGCAGCAGAGGAGAGAAAAAGCCAGTGTCTGATTTTGTCTGCAATGCCTCAAGAAGTTCAGCAGTATACCAGATCAAAAGCTCGTCTGTCAGAGGGATGTCATAATCACGAAGTGCAGTGGCAAAACCGGAATAGCGTTCCAGTCCCTGCAAATCATCCATTTTGAATATTCCTGCAATCTGCACGTGCCCTTCTTGTATCAGATGCTGTGACAGCAGGTAGCCGCCGTAGTAATTATCATCCTGAATGTATATGGAAGAGGTGAAAGCAGGATAGCGTCCTCCTGCAAAGAGCACGGCAATTCCTTTTTCCATCAAAGCTTCATAGAGATCCAGGTTGGGATTGGGCAGCGCTGTTTTCGTTCCTTCTGCGATCAGGCCCCGGATAGGGGTATTCCTTAGTTCCTCTAAAATTTCCCGCTCCGCAGAGATTTTTGAATGAGTGGCAAAGGTTTTTGTAGAATAGCCTTTTTCCCCCAGAACAGATTTTATATTAGAGAGAAATGCGGGGGTGGTATATTCTTCGGCGTTATTGACAATGAGTGCAATTGTGTTTGCCATTGTTCCAAGACCTGTGGAAAAAGAGCCGCTGCCGTGCCGTTTTTCAATCAGGCCTTCTTCCGTTAACATGGAGAGGGCTGCCCGGACAGTCTGGCGGCTCACATGGTATTGCTGGCAAAGGGCATGTTCTGACGGAAGTTTGTAGACGCCGCTTCCAGTGTTCTGAAGAATGAGGTTTCTTAATAAGTTTGCGAGGTGTATATATTTTGCAGGCATACCGGCCTCCTTTCTGTCTCTTGTTTCGAACATGAAGATCTTAATCCTGATATGAATATAACATAATCTGGCAAATGTGTCACCCAGGGTAAAAACGAAATTGGTTCTGGTGGAAAATATTAGGTAACGCAATTGTAAAAATTATTGGATCAAAGGAGCACGTGTAAATTATTTTTGTACATATGCACTGCTTGATTGTAAAAAAATGAACAAAAAATGAACGAAATATGGACAAATTTGAAAAAACGACAGAAAAATGCAAAGAAAATTGAAAGGAATGGCAATGGTAATTGATAGATAATTTTG